>JAZLKF010000056.1:0-262826 GCA_045597525.1 Fibrobacter sp.
CTGGACAACGACAACCATATCGGTGATAGTGTCAACCAGATCCGTGATACCGAGGGAAAGGTGTAAACCATATCAGTGAAACTGTCAACTCGGTCAGTAAAAACACCCCAAAAGTGTCAACCTTTTTTAGGGAAGGTCAGATAATCCGGTTTGTTTTCTTTTAATATATGAAAAATACGTTAAAATGTCAAATCTATTTTTGAAATTGACAGAAAATGTGTAAAAATGTGGAATAAATTAATTGAAAAGGCTACTTTTATTGCTATGTTCGGGTGCGTTTTAGAAATCCGCAATTGAACACTTTGTGTAAGTTTTCTGTAGATACAAATTTTGTGCGTTTTACAGAAATTGTTTGTAAAGGTGCGGGGAATACCTGGCACATCTTTCTCTTTTTGCAAAAAAATGCGTTATAGCGCCCCAATATTGCCCCCAAAAAAGATGGCACGCATTTTGCAAAACTTGGGACATGAATACAGCAGAAGTTCTTATCCGTTGCCTCGAAAGTGAGGGCGTCAAGTATATTTTTGGAATTCCCGGCGAAGAAACCCTGGAATTGATGGAGGCTATCAAGCGCTCCTCCATTCGTTTTATTACGGTCCGTCACGAGCAGGGGGCGGCCTTTATGGCGGATGTCTATGGCCGTTTGACAGGTAAGGCGGGCGTTTGCCTCTCGACTCTCGGACCCGGGGCAACCAACTTAGTGACTGGTGTGGCCGATGCCAATTCCGACGGAGCACCCCTCATTGCCATTACAGGTCAGGTGGGTACCGAACGCATGCACTTGACCAGCCATCAGTATCTGGATCTGGTGAACATGTTTACCCCTATTACCAAGCGCAGCAAGCAGGTGGTCCGCCCGGATACGGTGAATGAAATTGTTCGAATCGCTTTCAAGTACGCCGAGATGGAAAAGCCCGGTGCCTGCCTCATCGACTTGCCTTGCAATATTGCCGCCATGGAAGTTTCTGGTGAAGTGGCTCAGACGCCGCTGAAGCATCATCGCGAAAATGTGGTGTACGCCAGTGACGATGCCATCGAGGCTGCCGCTGCCGCCATTCGCGAGGCCAAGCGCCCTGTGATTTTGGTGGGGCATTCCGCCGTACGTAACAATGCGTCGGAGGCTCTGACTGCTTTTGCTTCTTCCGCAAAGATTCCTGTGGTCAGCACAATGATGGCCAAGGGCGTCATCCCCTGCGACAATCGCTATTCCATGTGGTGCATCGGTATTCCCCAGAAGGATTACCAGAACTACATCATGGACGAGGCGGACCTTGTTATTGCCGTAGGGTATGACGTTGTGGAATACGCTCCCGCCAAGTGGAACCCTAAGGGCGACAAGAGAATTATTCACATTGATGAAACGCCTAACCACATCAATAAGTTCTACCAGCCCGAAGAAGAAGTCATTGGAAACATTTCTGCATCTTTGGAAAAACTGAGCAAGCTTTGCCCCAGCACCAAGGATCCGGAATGGGCTCTGTACATCCGCGAGAAGATGGCCGCAGATCATGCCCGCTATGACTTGGATAAGAGCTTCCCGCCCAAGCCCCAGAAGGTGCTTCACGATATCCGCCTGGTTATGGGCGAAGACGACATTCTCCTTTCGGACGTGGGTGCGCACAAGATGTGGATCGCTCGACAGTACCACTGCTACCATCCTAACACCTGCATTATTTCCAACGGCTTTGCCACCATGGGAATTGCGGTGCCGGGTGCCATTGCAGCAAAACTGCTGAACCCCGAAAAGAAGGTTCTTGCAGTTACCGGTGATGGAGGCTTTATGATGAACAGCCAGGAACTGGAAACAGCCTACCGCGAGCACATTCCCTTTGTGACTTTCGTCTTCACCGACGGAAACTATGGTCTCATCAAGTGGAAGCAGGAAGAGCGCTACGGCGACAGTTACGCCATCGAATTCTCCAACCCGGATTTCGTAAAGTATGCTGAATCCATGCACCTGAAGGGCTACCGCATCGAACGAACCGAAGACATCGTGCCCATACTTCGCGAGGCCTTCGCCCAGGATGTTCCCTGCATCATCGAATGCCCGGTGGACTATTCCGCCAACATGGAACTTAGCGAACGACTGAAAAATTTAAAAGTGTAGTGAGGAAAAAATGAACGCAACATACAAACTATTCTCTGGAATTTCTGAAACCGCCGGCCATCCGGTAGAAACCTCAACCTCCATGAACGCCCGCATGATTACGGGCCATTCCGAAGTGTTCCGCCACGCAACTCTGAAAACTCGCCCAGCATCCTGCGACGAATCAGAAAAGAATCAGTGGTAATGTTTGCCTTAAGTAAGCAGATCTTTAATTTCTTTATCGATTTCTGCTGCTCTTCGATTGTCTTCGTCATAGACAGCACAAACCTTTTGGCAACTGAGCTCCAACAGTTTGCGTGCTACATTGGAATCTTGGTGACGTAGTTCTCGAAGAGCCATGTCAATGCGTAAAATGTCGGTCGTTTCTGGATAGACCTTCATAAACTCAAAGAATTTGCTCATCTGTTTGTCGTAATCGCTATCGCTTTCCGTAGCTAGCAAAAAGGGGATTACGCGAACGTTCAAAAGTTTTGACAGGTCTCCAACGAAATTATTCAGGGTGATGCCTGCCGGGAACAATTCCTCATTGTCCTTTTGCAAATCATCGGTATCAACAAAGTCTCCGGCTTCGATTTGCTGCAATGCTGCGTTCAGAAAATCTATTTCATCGCGCTTTGCTTGTTCGCGGTATTTTGCCTGGTAGTAGATAGGTAGTGTGGTTAGGCAGTAATGAGCTTGATTTGCTCCGATAAATTCGCCAATATAGTAGATGTCTGCATCTTCCCGCAAAATTTCATCTTCGTTTTCGAAGTTGCCAATACGAGCAGGGATAGGAATGACTTCCATATTGGATAGCTCGTGGAGACGTTCGCGCATTGCATCTACATCGATGTTGGCAGGCAGTTCGCGGCCTTCTTCCTGCATGACTTCCAAAAAATTATCCAATTTTGCGTCTACGGCTTGATTGAATGCGTTGCGGCTGCGCTTTTCAGCTTCCTGGCGAAAATCTCCCTCTAAAGTCAAAATCCCGTTGCGGATCATATCGTCAAAGGGTGAAATATTCTTTTCACCTTCGGGGGCGGGCAATATGCGTGCATACGCGATCATGCGACCGCACAAATTATTGTCATTGCCTTTTTTTTGCTCGATGCCTAACATACGGGCCTAATATAGCAAAGATGTCGGTCTCTTGACCAATGGCAATCTTTATTTTTCGATCCTTACGACCCGTTGTTTTTGGAATCCGGGTGTTGTAATCTTCATTAGGTAAATGCCTGCAGGAAGTTTACCCCCCTGTGCCTTGACAAGCTTACCTTGCATGGTGTAGAAATCGATAGACACGTTGTTTGTATGAATCGTATTTTGTTGAACTATGGGCCTGATAGCAGAAGTGGTATCCTGGATTTCTTCGACGTTAAGCGGAGTGAGTTTAATTTGGTCCAAATTGGGTCCGTCGTTGCCGCCTACTGTAGCAAACTGGATGTAGCTTATTCCGCGAGGAAGCGTAATGGTGGATTCCTTGGAAGGGTAGGTTGTCCAGTTTGTAGTCTTGTCGAACGAAAGTTCTGTTGCGTCTCCATCGCCATTTCCAGATTCGTCACCAAGGCATTTGAACGATAGGGATCTTGCCGCGGAGCTACCGTTGGCGTAGAACATCTCCATGGTGTATTCGCCAGCTGCGCTGACATAGACAGGAATGTTTACATAGGAGGCTGCACCTGCGCCAAAGTTCACATAACCGCTGCCGGCAAAGCCTGCGTTGGAGCTTTCGTAAACCGCATTCTCAATGGAACCGTCTTCCGCTTGGAATACGCCTGTGCCAGCTCCGGTGAAGGATGCTGAAAGTTCAATATCTTTGGTGACCTCGATTTCAACCGTGGCGCTGGAAGTGTCTATTGCTGTTGCACTAGCTCCCGACCAACCTGCGAATTTCCAGCCGTCGTTTGCCTTTGCGGTAAAGGTTACAGTTTTGCCTTCGGCGACCTTTGCACTGCTGAGGGTGCTTTCGACGGTTCCGCCAATACCGTTGGTTAGCTTTACGTTAAAGTAGGTGACGTTACTTTCCTGCACGGTAATTTCGTTGGAGGTTGCACCAAGGCCTCCCATGGAGTTGGCTGCACGAACGGTGACTTTGGAACCGAGGGCGAGATTACCCACGTCGATGTTGTTCTGGATAACGTTGGTGTAGTATTTGCCGTTGACGAAAACAACCCAGTTCAATGCGTTTTCGTCGTCAGCCCAGACAACCTCGGCTCCTTCCTGAGAAATCTTGGGTGCAGCGACTTGCTTGGTGATGTTGTTGGGAGCCCAGCTGCCCATCACGTTGGCCAGGGTATACTTGGCGGCATCACTTGCGTTCCATACGGTTTTCAATGTTGTTGCGGAGGAGGCATCCTTGCCACCGTTAAAGTAGGTCCTGCGTCGGCTTACATCCACTGCACCGCCGTTGCCGTTCTTGCTGTTGTATTCGCCATAGACAACTGGCGCGGAATTCATGTCGGGGCCCCAGCCTTCTGCTGTTGGCTGGGCGTACATGGTGGTATTCAAAAATACGGTCTTGGCGTGCCCCCAGGAACGGCCCAAGTAGAACGTTCCGTTGTAGCTGCCGTTAGAAACATTGATCTTGGAATTGTTGAAGACGTATCCCCAGTCTCCAGGATTCTGAGAAACTGCAATATAGCCACCGCTTCGACGCATCACCAGGTTGGTTCCTTCAAAGAATACGTCGCCACCACCGCAGATAAAGTCTACGGTTCCCTGGATTTCGCCACCTTCCCAGTAGGTCTTTCCGCTCTTGGTGTAGTAGGTGTCTTGGCCCGCAATCAGCTTGACCTGCTTATAGATCATCTTGTCGCCCTGCTGCTGCACGGCCACATGGCGGCAGGCGCTTGCGGGACAGGTCGGGCCGCCAGACTTGTTCTGAATGGTCAGATCCTGCAAGTAGACGTCGTTACCGTGAATGTACAGAGTTGCAGTTGTGCCGATGGCCTCGTTGATTGATTGGTTGTAGATTATGGTTTTATCCATGCTTTCGCCGATAAGCGAAATGTTGGATTTTTCGAATGCAGTCTTTTGGTTGCTGTCTCCGGTCAGTGTACCGATATTGTATTCGCCATTAGGTACGAAAATCAGAAAATGTCCACCGGAACTTGTTCCGGGGGCAGCTGCGATTGCTGCTTTGAAGTCGCCGTCGACGCCAACCACAAAGTCAAACTTTTTCTTTGTGATGCCAAATGCTTCTGTAACAAAACCTGCGGCCAATAATCCTGCAATCAGTAAACGAGTTTTGTGCATTACTTTCTTCCGTTGACGCGGACAGCGCCCTTTTTACTATTCAAAATGTAGTAGACGCCTGCGCCTTTGCCGTAATTGCCTGTGTAAGCCTTGTAGGATGAAACTTTTCCGTTGCGCATGACATTGCTAATTGCCATGCTGGAGTCAGGTTGTTGAATCGGATTGTCGGGAGTTGTAACTTTTACCTTGCCAACTTTCAGATTTTCGTTCATCCATCCGATAACATCGATGTTTGCCATGCCGTCCTTTTCGAGGCTGGTGAATGTCAATTCGGTATAGCCGGCAGAAAGTTCAACATCAAAGGCGGCGGTTTTATAAGTGGTCCATCCGCCGGTACTTTCCATGCTGCCCTTTTCCAATAAGGTTACTGCTGTAGTACCTTCTGCAATGACGGTGTCCTTTTCGGCTGTCTTTGCGGAGATGCTGAATCCGCGGGCGGTACTTCCGCCGTTTGCATAGCGGACGTACAGGGTGTACTTGCCTGCTTCTGTTGCGGTAACGCCGTAAGTGACGTAGCTGCCCACCGCATTATCCACATTGGCGTAGCCTTCTCCCACGAAACCTGCGTTTGTGGTTTCTGCCTTAATGCCCTTGATGGCAATAGAATTCGCGCCGTCCAAAACGACCTTGCAGGTGTCGCTACCGCACATAGCTGCCGGTGGCGGCGGGGGAGGAGGCGGTACGTAATCGTCGCTCATTTTTTCAAGGGCCGTCAGATAAGCAGCCTCGGTACTGAGCAGTGCAGTGCCGTATTCGCCTGCCCACTGGTAACCGGTGCGACGTTCTTCAGAAATCTTGGTGAAGTCCTGGGTCTTGGTACTTACGCCGTCGCGGTCGCAGAAGAAGTAGTTGTCGTTGTTCACTTCGTAGAAGCGGTACCATTGGGTGCTTCCGCTGCGGGTTTCCATGGTGCCTGCTTTTTTGTTGAAGTACAGACCAGGAACTTTAGTTTTCTTGTACCAGTTGATGGCGCTCTTTACGGCAAGCTGAATTTCTGGAGTTTGGTTGGGCCAGTTCATTAAGAACCATACAACACCAACAGACTCGCTGCCAGACTTACTTTCTAGTTCGTAAGCACGACCGGGGCGAGGGGCGTAGTTTGCAGTGTCATGCTGGGCGCACCATACGGTGGGCACGCCGTTGTTAATAATCTGAGCCTTCAGCAAATAGTTGATCGCCTTGTCCATGGCGCCGCCCATCTTGGCGCGGGTAGCGTCGTCGATGATGTCGCTGTCAAAAGGCGATGTCTTGTTGGCGATATCCATCATGGTCACCATGGCTCGGATCATGGCGTTATCATTTAACGTAATATGGTCGCTGTAGTTACCGCGCTTGGGCCAGACCTGGGGCAAGCCGCCGGTGGAACGTTGCATAGTCAAAAGGAAATTGACCGCCTTGTTAAAGCTGCTTTTGAAAGCGGCCTTGTAGGTGCCGTTGGTGGTTTCCTTGTAGCGGACTGCCAACAGTCGCATTTCCTGTACGGTGGCGTCGTTGTCGATGGTGGCCAGGTCGCCACCGCTTGCGGAACGCCATTCAGACTTGTTACCACTGGAATACGGATTTACGTACTTGCTGGCCATGGCCTTGTAAAAACCGCCATTGCTAATCTGCCAGGTGGTCATGTTGTAGGCGTATTGGTCAATGTCCATTCCCTTGGCGGCATTGGTCAATTCGGAGTAGCCACGGTAACTATTAATTTTGGAAACAGCAGTAGAAGGAGGCTCGTAGGTAGCTCCAAACACATTAGATACGCAAATCCCGGCAAAAATTGCCAGGCTCAACTGGGTTTTCATACACACATCCTTTTTTTTTACCCATAGGCATACGCCTATTACATCCATTATACAATCTATGCAAAAATTGTAAAAGGTGTTATGCTCAATCCATGGAAGTGTTGCCCACGGACAACACCTCCACAAACATAAAACTATACCCAAAAATGCTGTTTTTTTGAGGAAAAACGTCTTTTCCCTTGTCAATTTGTCAATGGCACCAACCTAGGTGCTGAAAATGGGCTTTTTTCTTGAAAATGGCACGTAATTTGCTAATTTTGAGGGCGAAAAAGTCTTAATTAAGGTGCTTTATGAATCCGAAAATCTACTACACCATTACCGACGAGGCTCCGTTCCTCGCAACTCAATCCCTCCTGCCCATCGTAAGCGCATTTGCAAAGACCGCCGATATCGATGTGGATACCAAGAACATTTCTCTTGCCCACCGTATTCTGGCTGTGTTTGGCAAGGCAGAAGACGATCTGGGATTCCTGGGCAAGCTGGCTCTGGATGCAAGCGCCAATATCATCAAGCTTCCTAACATTTCTGCTTCCCTCCCGCAGTTGAAGGCTGCTATTGCAGAACTACAGAAGAACGGTTACGATGTTCCGGAATACCCCGATGAACCGTCCACCGAAGAAGAAAAGGAAATTCGCGCCAAGTACGACAAGGTGAAGGGTTCCGCTGTGAACCCGGTGTTGCGTCAGGGTAACTCTGACCGTCGCGCTCCCAAGGCCGTTAAGAATTACGCCAAGAAGAATCCCCACAAGATGGGTGCCTGGTCTGCCGACAGCAAGACTCACGTTTCCTACATGACTGCCGACGACTTCTACGGTAATGAAAAGTCTGTGACTATCGATACTGCGGACTCCTTCAAGATTGAATTTGTCGCTGCCGACGGTTCTGTCACAGAACTTCGTGCTGCAAAGCCCACTCTCGCTGGCGAAATCCTGGATGCAACCGTCATGCGCATGGCTTCTCTGGAAAAGTTCATTGCCGAACAGATGGCCGACGCCAAGGCAAAGGGCGTGCTCTTCTCCGTGCATCTGAAGGCTACCATGATGAAGGTTTCCGACCCCGTCATGTTCGGCGCTTTCGTTCGCGTGTTCTTCAAGGATGTGTTCACCAAGTACGCAGACCTGTTCAAGGAAATCGGCGTTAACGAAAACAACGGTCTGGGCGACTTGCTTAAGCGCCTGGAAGGCAATCCGAAGGAAGCTGAAGTCAAGGCTGCCATCGACGCTGCCTTGGCTAACGGCCCGGCTATCGCCATGGTGGATTCCGACAAGGGTATTACCAACCTGAACGTTCCCAGTGACGTGATTATCGACGCCTCCATGCCGGCTATGATCCGTAACTCCGGCTGCATGTGGAACAAGGAAGGCAAGCTCCAGGAAGTGAAGGCTTGCATTCCGGACCGCTGCTACGCTGGCATCTACGAAGCAACCATCGATTTCCATAAGAAAAACGGTGCGTTCGACCCCACCACCATGGGCTCTACTTCCAACGTTGGCCTTATGGCTCAGGGCGCCGAAGAGTATGGCTCCCACGACAAGACCTTCATTGCCAAGGGCAAGGGCGTTATCCGTGCCGTGAACAGCAAGGGTGAAGTTCTCCTTTCCCAGGACGTTGAAGCCGGCGACATCTTCCGTATGTGCCAGGCCAAGGACGCTCCCATCAAGGACTGGGTCAAGCTGGCTGTAAACCGCGCCCGCGTTTCCAACACTCCCGCTATTTTCTGGCTGGACCCTGAACGTGCTCATGACCGCGAAATCCAGAAGAAGGTGGAACTCTACCTGAAGGATCACGACCTCACCGGCCTCGACATCAAGATTATGGACCCCAAGTCTGCTATTACCGAATCTCTGACCCGCGCCAAGGCTGGCCTTGACACCATCAGCGTTACTGGTAACGTGATGCGTGACTACCTCACCGACCTGTTTCCGATCTTGGAAGTGGGTACTTCCGCCAAGATGTACTCCATCGTGCCTCTCATGGCTGGTGGCGGCATGTTCGAAACTGGCGCAGGTGGCTCCGCTCCCAAGCACGTACAGCAGTTCCTCGCAGAAAACTACCTGCGCTGGGATTCCCTGGGCGAATACTTCGCTCTGGTTCCGTCCTTCGAACAGATTGCCTCCACTACCGGCAACAAGAAGGCCAAGGTCCTGGCAGATACATTGGACGAAGCCAACGGTCGCATTCTCGAAAACAACCGCACTCCGGCCCGCAAGATCGGTGACCTGGACAACCGCGGTTCTCACTTCTATCTGGCAATGTACTGGGCCGAAGCCCTTGCCGCACAGACTGCTGATGCAGAACTGGCTGCAAAGTTCGCTCCTGTTGCTGCAGCCCTCACCGCTGCAGAAAAGGACATCGTGGGTGCCCTTACCGCTGCCCAGGGCCAGCCGGTTGACATCGGTGGCTACTACCTGCCCAAGGCAGAACTGCTGAAGAAGTGGATGCGCCCTGTGGATGCCTTCAACAAGATCATCGATAGCATCTAACAAATATCACTCGTGCAAAAGAGCGCGAAAAAAAGAACCGGATTCACCTCCGGTTCTTTTTTGCATCGTCTACCAGAAACTTGCGAAGTAATGTTTCTGTCGGGGAGCTCGAGGGGGGAGAATCCTCCCTCGATTTATGATAGACTTCCTTCGATAATCCAGCGGCAAAGTTCCTCGATGCTGGCGTAGTCGGGAAGAGTCTTCACGAAGTTGGGCGATTTGCTGCGTTCAATGAACTTACTCCAGGTGGCTTCGTTCTTGGCGGCAAGTCCTAGATGTTCTTCGATAGCTCCCTTTGTCCAAACCCAAATGCCTTGGCTGCGCAGTTTCGCGTGGATGCTTCGGATGGGGCGCTCCGCTTCGGGCATGGCTGCCATCATGGCGTAAGCTTGTGCTGCCGTCGTATTGCTGTGCTTGCTGACAGGAAGTCCGTTTACCAAGCGCAAATGATGATGGAAGGCCAGTTCTCTGAAGAGACTGAGGCAGTATTTTAGATCAGGGTCGTTGTAATCCAGGAATCCGTCGTGGGTTGCCGTGGTGAAAGCGTAGTCCAAGTCTACAATGGCTCTCACCGGCATGTCCATGGCGTCTAGAACCTGCATGCTCTTGCGGGTGTTGCTGACGCCACCTTGGCGGACCAGGGCGCACTTGATTAATGCAAAACTTTGGCCGGTAATACGTTCGAACAAAGCGGGTAAAACACGCAGTTCTGTTTTACCTTCGGTAAGCAGCACGTAGTCGGCAAATAAAAGTTCGTTACTGTTGCTCAGACTAAACAACATCTGCAATTGGCTTGGAGCATCTTGAACTACCTGGTGCACTGCGTCTTCCATTCGCTTACGCATAAAGGTGCCCCGTTCCTTGTTCTTACGAATCAGAAGGGACGTGCTTACGTCTTCGCTTGTAACCATCTGAGCGCTGTGGGTGGCGAACACCACCTGATAGCCTTCGTTACTTAAATTCTTCAGAGCCACACGAACCAGTTCCACTGCCTGAGGATGCAGGTACAATTCCGGAGAATCGATGAGCAGCAGGGTGCGACTTAGGTAATGGTTGTTGTGGTGCTTCTTAATATCTGCCAGGTAGCGGATCAATGCCATCTGGATTGCGCGCTTGGAACCTGCACCCATGCGGGTAATGTCGCGTTCAAAACCGTCGTCTTCGTCAATAACCTTGATGCTAGCCTTCTTCAGGAAGGTTTCCAGCGTAGGCACAGGAATATCCAGTTCCACCTTGACGCTGGGGAACAAGGGACGCAGTTTTTCATTCACATCCCTATCAAAGGCGACCATTTCTTCAGCGCGGTTTTCGCTATCTGGAGAAAGAATGTCGCTGAACTTATTCAGCAGTAAGTTGATTTCACCTCCAAAACGGCGTTCAAGAGGTTTGAAAATTTCGTGCAGCAGTTTGGTAAATGCCTGATTCCCTTCAAAATCCCAAATGGCTATGCTTTCAGGGAACATGCGGGTGAATGCAGCCAAGAACTCATCGCTGGCGCGAACCCATTCCTTTCTGTTTTCTCCGTTACGCTTGTTGGTGGGGACAAATACGAACATCTCCACACTTTCGGAATTTCCACCAGGGACGCGCTGGATTTTCTTGACACGAAGCCTGGCTGCAGTCTGGACCTCTTGTTCCTTGCTGGAACCCTTTCGAGGGGCGATGAACTGCAAAAAGGGGCGGACAGCCTCGGCTCCCTCTTCGCCCAAACGATTCAATACTAAGTCTGAAATCCCGTCAAAAATGCCTTCGACTTCTACAGGTTCGTTAGGATTGTCGAAATAGGAAACATCTAGAGAAAAGTGGGAAAGTAGCCAGCGGATTCCCATCAAAATGTTTGTTTTACCCGCATTATTGTACCCAATCAGGGCAGTAAAGCTACTGAGAGGAAACGTCTGACGCTGGATAGAGCGCAGATTCGCGATAGTAATCTCAGAGAGTCTTAAGGCTTGCGGTTGCATACCATGAACATATACAAAAAATTTGGAGAGAGAACAATGAATGGCTAAAAGTGGTGATTTTTCGTAAAAAATGCCTTTTTTAAGTAAAATCTGTGATTTTTATCGTTGTCTAGGGGCAACATCTTTATATCTACTTGTTCCTCAAAGGCGATTCTTGTATTTATATTTATAGAGACAATTATGAAGTTTAAACTGGGAATTGGGTTCGCTGCTATCTGTATAGTCAGCCTGCTTGTTGCAGGCTGTTTCGACAATGTTGCTGGTAATAGTGCTGAAACAGGCTCTCCCGAATTGGCCGGTGTCCTTTTCTTGGATAACGGTGACCCTGCAAGCTACGCCCGTGTTCGAGTGGTGGGCTCCAGCTTTGACTACTATCGTGGCGATGACTTGAGCGACGTTATCGAAGTCGTTGCTGATTCCAATGGTGCTTATGCAGTAGATTCCATGCCGGGCATGAGATCCTTCTCCTTGGAAGCTTTCCACGAAGAATCAGGAAAGCGATTGCTGGTTCACAACCTGGTCAAGGAAGACAGCTTGGTCGTTAACGACTCCCTGTTGGATCCGGGTACTGCTCTACTCAATGTGGAAAATGTTCTGGAAGACGATGTGGACGGCATGGATGGTGAGGCTACCATTGTGGGATCCACATTCTTGCAGCCTGTTAAGGTTAAGAAGGGGGTTGTCCAAATTGACTCCTTGCCGGCAGGTGAACAAGATCTTGTTATCCATCTCTTTGGTAAGGATACTCTGGGTGCTGCGTTCCGCGAATTGAATGTGACTGCCGGCGATACAATTGTAGACACCATTCCTGAGGCTGTTATCAGAACCTTCAAGGCACCTCTTGCCTTGCCCAAGGGTGATGAGTTTGATTCTACTTACGTTGCAATAACCGATATTCCTATAGCATTGCGTCTAGACGGCTCTGTTGATGGTTTTGATGGACTTGCTGCCAGGGGTAAGGGCCGATTTGAAGCTTATCGAATCAATGTGGATGGAAAACACTCTGCTTCTCTTCCTATTAGCATTAGCCGAATGGATACTGCCGCTAAGGAAGCTGTTTTCTGGGTTCGCGTAGATTCCTTGAATTTTACCGACACTCTCCTGATTGAATTTAACTCTATTAAACCGGCCGTCTATGCTACGGATGTATTCAGGACCCTAGGCCATTTCCGTACGGTGTGGCACTTTGATGCTGGAATCCAATCTTTGGAAGATGCTGCCGAAGATGACGAAGTTTCCGTGGGTACTCCCTACAATGTAGAGGAAATTGACGGTGCCGTGGGCAAGGCCTATCACTTTAGTGGCGCGGTGAATTCTTCTGTAGTAATTGAAAAATCCGCATCTGGGGAATTGAATTTCCCGGCAGATACCTTGAGCTATAGTGTTTGGGTTCGCTTGGATGATATTAAGGACTCCAGCATGATTTTCTCCAAGGATGGCCAGTACAGTTTGGTCTATGATCCTACTGCAGGCTTTATTGCAGGATATCGTGAAAAAAGTGGCGATACTAGTTATGCCCACACATTCCGCAGTGGCGATAGCCTCATTGTGGAAGGCGCATGGAATCATATCTATTTCTTGAATCGTTCGGGCAAACAGAGTTTTTACGTCAACGGAAAACTCATTCCCCAAGAAAAGACGAAGGTGACCTCCAGTCATGCACGTTACGAGACCTCGCTTCTGGTCCTTGGTCGTTCCTTTAACGGAGCTATCGATGAACTGGTCTTTAGCGATGGCCCCCATTCAGAAAACTGGATCAAGACTCTCTACATGAACCAGAATCCAGACGAAATTTGGCCGAAATTCTAAAAATTTAGCACAATTTTGTTTTTAAGGCGTTGTAATGCTTTGCAACGCTTTTTCTATTTGTAATACTGAAAAATGATCATCAGAAAGTATCTTTATACCGGGATTTTGGGTTTTAAACTCTATTAGGATATAAGGATTAGGCATAATGAAAAAGTCTTTTGCTGGCCGCGTCGCTATGGTGTGCGCCGCAGTCGTAACTCTTAATTCATATTTGTTTGCGCAGACGGATAGTACTCTTCGTCAATTGGCAGAAGCTCGCGGCCGTTTTTTTGGTTCCATTTTGAACTCCAACTGGTTTAGCTATGGTCTTGGAGACGATGCTGAAGTTTACGAGAATACCCACAAGTCCCAGTTCAATATTGTGGTGTCTGAAAATGAAATGAAGTTCGATGCTACGGAACCGGCTCGCAATACTTTCAATTTCAAGAATGGCGACAAAATGCTGGCCTACGCTGCTGCCAATGGAATGCAGGTTCGCGGTCATGCCCTAGCCTGGCACAGTCAGGTACCTCAATGGGTTCCCGATTTGGCTGCAAAGGTTGAAAGAGAAGGTGGTTCCGCCAAAGATACCTTGCTTGCTGTCCTAAAGAATCATATTGAAAATGTGGTGGGGCACTACAAGGGAAAGGTCCGCGAATGGGATGTGGTAAACGAGGCCATTGCGGATGGAACTCCTGCGGCATGGCGCGACGGCGCCACTTCTGTTTGGTACAAGTACATCGGTCGTGAATTTATCGATTCCGCTTTTGTGTGGGCCCATCAGGTTGATCCGGATGCAAGGCTTTATTACAACGACTACTCTTTGGAATGGGGTATTGGTGCAGGGGCCAAGGGCCGTTTCGCCGTGGATTCCGTAGCCAAGCGCTTGAAGGCTGCTGGTATTTATATCACAGGCATTGGTACCCAGACTCATATTTCCGATTATCATGTGACGACTCCGCCTAACGTAAAGGCTCTGGCCCAGGCTCTGGAGGCCGAGGGTTTGACATTGCAGATTACGGAACTGGATATCGGTTTTGATAAGAAGGATGTTTCCAAGGCCGATTTCGAAGCCCAAGGTAGCTTATACCGTCAGTTTATGGATGTGTTCCTGGAATCTCCCAATATGGAAGCATTTGTCATTTGGGGATTCTCCGATAAGTACAGCTGGCTTGCTGATTTGTACAAGTACAATGGTCTCATATACGATTCCAGTTTTGCTAAGAAACCTGCCTACGATAGTTTGGTGGCAAGCTTTAAGGCTCATGGCGCCGACAAGGTGACGAAAGTTTCCGACGTAAAGCCTTTGGTTTGGGAAAATACGTCTCCTTTTGGAAAAGCATCCTATGTCATTGTGGATTATAGCCAGGCTGGTGCAGAATCTCGTGGAGAGTGGTCCGGCGATGTAAAGAATGGAAACGGCGAGTTTGAGTCTAGTGATCTTGCGGGCAAGAAAGGCTACATGAATGTTCCTCTTGCTGGTTGCGATCAAAATGCTGACTATTGCGGCTACCAGCATGCCATTTACACGCTACCCCAAGATGTTGTGGATTCCAATTTCTTGGGCAAATGCGAAGCTTTGGTGTTTACAGCCTATGGTCCTACAGGTAGTACGGCCTATGTGAATATTGGCGTTAATGATCCTAAGATGACTTTGCAGAATGGTCGTCCCCTCAGTGCAAAGGTTTGGGCCGGCATGACGGTAGACTTGCAGGCTGTTCGTGATGCTGGGGTGAAACCAACTCAGTTGACATTCAACAGTAGCAATACTTCTGCAATGTACATCGCAAAGATTGAAGCTGTGGGTTGTCCAGATGGCGATATAAACATGGGTATTGTTCAGCCTTTTGCAAAGTCAAGCACGAACATTACTTTGTCTGAAAAGAATTTGCTGGTTTCTGCGGGAAAGCCTGTTCAGGTTGATGTTTTTGACATGCAGGGGCGTCCGATTTTTTCCGCTAAGAATGTAGAAGGTGCCGTAAGCCTTGCTTCTGTGGCCAAGGGCTATTACGTGGTCCGAGTCAGTGACGGGTCCAATAGCCTTGTTCGCTCCGTTGTCATCAAGTAGTCGTGGTATAAATTGACTGAAAAAACTCCCCAGAAAAGGGGAGTTTTTTGCTATTCCTTAAAAAATCGCTTTTTTTTCATGAAAAACGGAAATCTCGCCTAATTTCAGACTTGTAACTTTTGTATTTTTGGTCGGAATTAGATTTTTATTATAGGTAGGTTTATTCTGCTTTTCCGTTTGTTGTTTGCAGTTGTTTTGTTGGTGGGCTATGCGCAGGCCCAGCTTTTGGACATGTCCGAAATGTCCGATAGCTACACCGTAGAGAATAAGATTAATAAAGTCAAGGTCGAAGGTACTGTCCACATGGATCCTCGTGCAGTATTGAGCCGAGTAGGTATTAGAGATGGCCAGAGCTATTCTCCTAACGCTCTAACCGAAAAAGTCCAGTCTTCGGTGTCTTCCCTGTATGAATCGGGCCTTTTTGACGATGTAACTGCTTGGATCGACTATGTAGGTGAAGGTACCGATGTTGAGCTGATTTTTAAGGTCAAGGAACTTCCTGCCCTGGATACCACAGTTTTTGAAGGCTGTGATGATGTTTCCGAAGAAGATCTGCGTCTTAAGCTGCGTATGATTCCCGGACAGGTTTACAGCAAGAGCCAGTTGGAACGTGACCGTCAGGCCCTTTTGGATCATTACCGCTCAGAAGGCTATCTTCTGGCTGAAGTTGGCTATCGCGAATCTGAAACTGATGAAAATAAGAACCAGGTGACCTTCATTATCCGTGAAGGCGGTAAGGTCAAGGTTCGTGAATTTGATATTCAGGGTAACGACAACGTTCCACGTGAAGACATTATGGATCACATGCTCACCAAGATGGACCAGTGGTGGGGTGGTGGCGAATTCAAGGAAGATGTCTTTGCCGCAGACCGAGATTCCGTGCTGAATGCAATCCGTCATTTTGGTTTCTTGGATGCAGAGTTGACTGAATATAGTGCTGAATATCTGCCCGATTCTTCCTGCTTGTTCTATATGGGACGCATGGTTCCTATGGGCGAAAAATTGGAAAAGCTTTATGAAAACATGAATGAGGCTTTGGCTGATGGATCTACTGCCATTAGTCAGATGGCCGGAAAGCCCACAAAACAGGTGACGCATTTTTTCCGCAATCACCGTGCTGTGGGAGAAAAGTACTGGGTCACACGTCCCCTTCCCAAGGTTAAGTCTGAAGAAGATGCCTGGAAGATGCTCAATGACATTATCCGCTACGAAGATGCCCGAAGAGAATGGCTTTCTCTCGTAAAGGATCAGAAGTGGAATAACGCTAAGATTGATTCCCTTCTCCAAATCAAAAAGCGAAATCTCTACCAGGAAAAACTTCTGGTTCGCTATATGTTGGAAGATGTTTTCCCTGTGTTGAACAAGTACGATCAAATTAAGACTTCCAGTGCGATGCTTGTTCATATTCATATGAACGAAGGCCGCCGCTACTACATGGGTGGCTTACATTTCTCCGGAAATGAAGTGTTGAACGACCAGATGCTGAAGTACGTCTACCGTCTGGATAGCGGTGAAGTGTTTGACCAGTATCTGTATGAAGCCTCCCGTAAGGCCTTGATCGATGCATACCGTGAAGATGGTTACCTCTTTGCCAATTACGAAGAGGAACGCTCCTTTACCAACGACTCCATTGTAAATCTTTCGTACAAGATGGTGGAAGGCCTTCCTGCCCAGATTCACAAGGTCCATATCCACGGCAATACCAAGACAAATGAAAAGGTAATCCGTCGTGAAGTTCGTCTCTACCCGGGCGACACCTACCGCCAGTCCGCCTTGGAACGAAGCTTCCGCGATATCATGCAGCTAAATTACTTCGACATGGTCATGCCTGACATCAAGGTCGTAGGGGAACAGGAAGTAGATCTTGATTTTGCTGTTCAGGAAAAGGAAGCTGGTACCGGACAGTTTAGCGTGGGTGTTTCCTACAGCGAAACAGATGGTCTCGTTGGAACTGCTGCTGTTTCCATTCCCAACTGTTGTATGGGTGATGGCCAAGCTGCAAGCTTCAACGTGGAATATGGTAAGGACAAGAAGAGTGCCGTCCTTAGCTTCCAGGAACCTTGGCTCTTTGATAAACCTATTACCCTGGGCGCAAGTATTAGCTACTCCTGGTGGAATATGGATCAGTATGAAGAACCGAATATTACCCGTTATGGTGGTAATGTGTATGTGGGTAAGCGACTCAAGTGGCCCGATGACTACTTCTATGCACAAATCGGTTACGGCTGGCTCATGAACAAACAGGGCACGAATATCCCTGGTAGCTACGTGGTGAACACGGGTGTTGAATCTGCCTTTAACTTGCGAATTATCCGTGACGATAAGAACTTGCCGCAGTTCCCCACCGAAGGATCTCGCTATGTCTTGGATGTTCAGTTCGCTGATGGGGTTTTGTTCAGCGACTTCGAATTCGTTAAGACCGACCTTACTATTAAGTGGTGGTTCCCCCTGTTCCGTGATCGCTTGACTTTGGCCCTGACTAACGAATATGGTGTAATCTTTGGCGATCACTTGCAGCATCGCACATTGTATCGTATGGGTGGTGGTTATGGTTACGAAGGCTCTATGCGTGGCTATAGCAACGGTTCTATTGGTAACCGTCGCCTCGGTCGTAGCTACCAGTACATTGGTGCTGAACTCCAGTTGGGACTTGTTCCTCAGACCTTCTACCTGTTGCCTTTCTTCTTCGACGCTGGTAATGTGTTCGGTGATCGCTATGATCCCAATTCTAAGGTTGCCAAGCCTAGCCGTAATCCGCTTAGTGAATGGGATCCAGCAAGCCTCAAGAAAGATATTGGCTTTGGATTCCGCGTTGTGGTTCCCATGCTTGGTATTATTGGCTTTGATTTTGCTTGGCCTTTGGATGTTGGTGAAACCTACTCAGGTATGCAGAAAACTGATGTTGGCAACATGGAATTTAACTTCATGCTTAGCCAAGGTTTCTAAGGAGCTTGTATGAAACGGCTGTTTATTTTGTTTGTAATGTCTGTGGCTCTGATGACAGCTTCTGCATTTGCGGAAGATGGCCTTCGTGTTGCTCACGTAGATTCCAAACTTATTTTTGACGGTTATAAGGGCACCAAAAAGGCTCAGGAAGAATATGACCGCCAGGTGGCTAAATGGGAACAGCAAGCCAACTTGCTGCAGAAAGAACTTTCTGCAATCAAGGAAAAGTTGGATAAGCAAGTTCTAATGCTTTCCGATGAAAAGAAGCGCGAACTTGAAGCCGATTATGCCAAGAAGGATGCGGAACTGAAGAACTTTATTGATCGTGTTTACGGTCGAAAGGGTGAACTTATTTCTGAAAATGAAAAAGTTAGTGCTCCTATCATTCAACTGATTCGTAAGGCTGTTAACGAAATTGCCCTGCAGGAAGGCTACGACATGGTAGTGGATCGTGCTACCGGTGCGGTCCTTTTCTGGAAGAAAGAAAATGATTTGACTCAGAAAGTTCTTGACTATCTGAATAAGTGATTGCAAAGATATTAAGTAATAATCCGAACGAAGTGAGACCAATATGGCCGACAATAAAGCAGAAAAGTTTGTATTCTACATGTATAAGATGTGCAAGAGCTATCCCAACAAGGAAGTTCTGAAGGACATCTCCCTTAGCTTCTACTATGGCGCTAAGATTGGTATTATCGGTCAGAATGGTGCTGGTAAGTCTACGCTTTTGCGTATTATGGCCGGTATCGATAAGGAATTCCAGGGCGAAGCCTGGATTGAACCGGGCCGCACCGCAGGCTACCTGCCTCAGGAACCTCAGCTGGACCCCAACCTCACTGTCAAGGAAAACGTGATGCAGGCTGTGGCCAAGAAGCAGGCTATTCTGGACCGCTACAACGAAATCTCCATGAAGTTCGCAGAACCCATGGAAGATGATGAAATGAACAAGCTCCTGGACGAACAGGCCAAGCTTCAGGATATCATCGACTCTCAGGACCTGTGGAGCCTGGACCGCAATATTGAAATTGCTATGGATGCCCTGCGCTGCCCGCCGGGCGATTGGCCGGTGACTAACCTTTCCGGTGGTGAAAAGCGCCGTGTGGCTTTGTGCCGCCTGCTTCTGGAAGAACCGGATCTGTTGCTTTTGGACGAACCTACCAACCATCTGGATGCAGAAACCGTTGCATGGCTGGAACGTCACCTTCGTGAATATAAGGGCTCCGTGATCCTCGTGACCCATGACCGTTACTTCCTGGATAACGTTACCGGCTGGATTCTTGAAATCGACCGCGGCCGCGGCATTCCTTGGGAAGGTAATTACGCTCAGTGGCTGGACCAGAAGCTTGATCGCATGAAGAACGAAGAAAAGGGCGAATCTGACCGTCAGAAGCGCCTAGCTCGCGAACAGGAATGGGTCAAACAGAGTCCCAAGGCTCGCCAGGCCAAGAACAAGGCTCGTCTTAAGGCTTACGAAGAATTGCTGGCTGAAGATTCCAAGGAAAAGATCAATGTGGCTCAGATCCACATTGCTAACGGTAACCGTCTGGGTGACATCGTTATTCAGGCTGAACACCTGCAGAAGGCCTTTGGTGAAAAGGTGCTCTTCGATGATCTGAACTTCAGCTTGCCCCGCTCCGGTATTGTGGGCATTATCGGCCCCAACGGCGCTGGTAAGACTACACTCTTCAAGATGATTACCGGTTCTGAAAAGCCCGATGGCGGTACTCTGAAGATTGGCGAAACTGTCCAGATCATCAGTATGGAACAGGGCCGCGAATCTCTGGATGATAGCAAGACCGTTTGGGAAACCATTACTGGCGGCAACGACGAAATCATGGTGGGCGACCGCAAGATGAATGGCCGCGCCTACTGCGGTCTCTTCAACTTCACTGGCGCCGCCCAGCAGAAGAAGCTGAACACCCTTTCTGGTGGTGAACGTAACCGTGTGCTCATGGCCAAGAACCTGCAACAGCCTGGTAACCTGTTGTTCCTGGACGAACCGACCAACGACTTGGATATCGAAACCCTCCAGGCTCTGGAACAGGCTATCCTGAAGTTCGCAGGCTGCGCCGTGATCATCTCCCATGACCGCTGGTTCCTGGACCGCATCGCAACCCACATCCTTGCATACGAAGGCGACTCCAAGGTGGTTTGGTTCGAAGGTAACTGGAGCGAATACGAAGCCGATCGACGCAAGCGTCTGGGCGAAGATGCCGAAAACCCCAAGCCCATCAAGTACAAGACTCTCACACGAAACTAGTTTCCTTAGGAAACTTGTTTCGTGAATTACGAATTACGAGTTATGAATTATGAGAAAGTCGCGGAATGTTGTATTTCGTACTTTGTAATTCATAATTCGTAATTAAATTGCGTAGCAATTTGCATGATTTTTCACGTTCTTAAGCATGAACTGCGGTTGATTTTCCGGGAGCCCCGCTTCTGGATTCCCTTCATTATTCCGCCGGTACTGTTGGCGGCGTCCCAGGGGATTGCTGTGAGTCGCTACGGCGGGACTATTATGCAAGGTATGGAAGGCTACATGATGCTTTTGCTGGGTTGCCTTATGGCTCCTATGGGGGCGCCTCTTGCAGCCGATAGTTTCGCTGGTGAACGTGAACGAAATTCTCTGGAACTGTTGCAGCTTTCTCCCGTAAAACCTGCCCATTTATTCTGGGGAAAATTGCTTGCTGTAGTTCCGTTCCCCTTGTGTTTTGCTCTTTTAGCTCAAGTGCTTTACTGGGTAGCTCATACAAGTACAGTTGCTTCTAGCGAAGCCATTTGTGCAATGCTTTGTGCTGTAGCCGCAAGTCTCTTGGTCAATGGCTTTTCGCTGGTCCTTTCATTGCGAGCAAAAACTGTACGTGCAGCTACGCAAGGAACGTTGTTCGTTATAATTCCTTTGCTGCTTGTGGTACAGTTCTGTTATGAGGCCTTGTTAAGTAGCGTATGGCTTGCGACGGGGATTCTCTTGGTAAGCTTTTTGATTTGCTCAGCCGCCATTGTGGCAAGCGTACGTCGATTTATTTCTCTTTAGAATAATTGCAAACAGAAATTAGGGGCTTTGCTGGGGGGCTGTTTTGTACATTTATTTTATGTTTTGTCAGAAATTTAAAATTAAAACTGTTGTTTTTTTATTGCTTTGCCTAAGTGTTCTCGCTTCGGCAAGGAGCCTTCAGATATTGACTCCTAAATTGGTTGGCATCTCTGATTCTGTAGCAGTTGAAGCAGAACGAGAAGTTAATCGTGAATTGTCTCGATTGGGCCATCAGGTTTCTGCTGATGGTAAACTGAAGTTGAAGTACACAATCGTCAAGGATTCCGTGGGCTGCTTGATGTATTTTGAAAAAACATTGGGATCTCGAACTGCCACCTCTGACGAACATTATTTTATATACAGAGAAGAGATTGAAGATATAGTATATGATGTCCTTGAAGATTTTATAGATTCACCATTTCCAAACCCCGACTCTGAGTCTTATGAACAATACAAAGATCAATCGTCGGACAGTAATGATCCGGATTTCTTTGAGGGCGCTGAATCTGCGGGAGAAGTATTCATGGCTGTTATTTTCTCGATCCTTTATTCCGCAAGCGATTATGTTGGGCTAGACGTGAACCTTTTTGGAACGAATATAGATGGCCAGTGGGGCGCAGGTGGAAGCTTTGATTTTATTTTTGGTTTTACGGATTACCATGGTTGGGGCGTTGACATAACCTATGCTCAGACCTCTGATAACTTTAGCGTTGGGTTGTATTCTCTTCACCGTTTTGCTCAAAAAAAAGGAGCGATGCTAGATATACTTTGGGGTTGGGGCGCCGTGAATTTTTACGATAACATCCGTAACGAATCGTATAACCAAAGCGGATGGAAGCTTGGCTTAAATGCCGGTTATACCCTGGTGGGTTCTAAAAGCCATCGATTGGTATTGCATGCTCGGTACGAAACAACCATTGGAGAAAATTTTGGCGAAACGAATATGTTTTCCCTTGGCTTGACTTATAATTTCCGTGTTTACAAATGAGGCTGATTTTATAGGTGCTTGCGGAACTGTTCTACGCTAAAAGCGGGATTCGCGAAGAAATTGTCGGCGAGGATTTCCATGATTTCTTCGGAGTATTCTGTCTGCTTGCTTAACAGCTTGATCGCATTGATTTTACGAGTTAAATCGGTGGCGCCTGCGGGGGAGTCTGCAGCCAGTTCTTCGCCAAAATGTTTCAGCATTATCCAGAAATAAATGGCGAACTGCACCTTGGTAAGGCTGTCTCCATCAAAAAGGCTTTTGGCATAGTAGCGGAAAATCATGTAGGCAATAATGCGGGCACCGTCCTCGTCAGAGAATAGGGGCTGTGGCTGTTGCCAGCCCTTGCGAATCATGTGCTTGTAGGCTTTGTCCCAGGCGGGGCCGTAGCTTTCGCCCTTGCTGAGAATTTCAATC
Source organism: Fibrobacter sp. (assembly GCA_045597525.1). GTDB lineage: Bacteria > Fibrobacterota > Fibrobacteria > Fibrobacterales > Fibrobacteraceae > Fibrobacter. The sequence goes on from JAZLKF010000056.1 coordinate 22,817, forward strand.
CAAGTCTGGTAAATTGCCTGTTCGGAGTGACAGGGTTCTTCACTTCGTTCAGAATGACATGAGGGAGAGTCTTCGAAACGATTCTCGCTGTCATCTGAAAAATCCTCGTTGATGGGGATCTCGTTGCCAGATGTTGCTTCTGCGAAATCAAGAACTTCGATAAGCCTCTGGTTGAGAGGTATGCTGCTGTCGTTTAAAATGGCAAAGATTGCTTCTCGTTCTTCAAAGATGGCGTCACGGGCTTCTTCTGCGCCCTCTGGCATTTCGTCGGGCTCATCGTCGATTTCGCGCTCTACAAAGGAGATGTCGTAGGTAAGCAACAGTCTCACGGCTTCTTCACAGCAAAGGCCAACGCCTTTTTCCATAATGTCGCCGTAGACTTCAACGAATCGCGGGTGCTCGCGGCAAATATCGCAAAGGACGTTTTCTCCATTTTCATCCTTGTCCGTGCCGTTACAACCTAGGTGGCAAATCATGTCGCACAGTCCGTTTTCCTTCAAAAAGGGGCATCGGTCGCCTGGTGCTAATTTAATGTGACTTTCGTCAATGTTTGCCATAATATGGCGTGCAAATTCTCGCTTGTCTAAGCTAACTTGTTGGCTGTCAACGAGTTTGCTGTATTTGGATAAGGTGGTGCTGTCTACGTCTATTTCCCACCCGACGCAGCAGGTGTCTGTACATCGGTCTGCAATGCAAGTGAATTTGTCGTAGAAATCAGGAATTCGCAGTAACATGGGGAGAAAGCTAGCAAAAAACGTGCACTAGAGCACACTTCTAACTTGGAGTATTTGCAAGTTTTGCTTAAAAAAAATATCTTTTTACATGTGTTGATAAAGTGTGTGTCTATGAAATCGAATACTAAATTTTTTGTGCTTTTGGGATTGTTTGTGTCCACCGCAGCGGTGGCTCAGTCTCCCGTGTACTTGAATGTTTCTTTCGATGAATCTAAAGCACACGTTTCTGTTTCTCAAGATGAAAAAAATACTTGTGCATCTGCTACAAATTGTGTGACCCGTAAAATCGCACAACTTGATTCTACAGCTTTTGTCCTGGACTCCATTTTAAATAAAGATTGGGCTGCTGCAGAAAGTGGCTCTTTTACCTTGAAAACAGATTTGGATTTGGGCCAGGTTGGTGTGAATGGCGATTGTCGTATAAATCACACGCCTTTCACCTTTAAGCCAGAAAGTGGTACACTGAACGGCGGAAATCATACCGTCAAGAACCTGTGCTATTCTCACAAGGTTGACTATTCTAATGGCGCCCCCACAAGAATGAAAGATATGGGGTTCTTTGGTGAACTCAATGGTGTTGATGTTAAAGACCTAAATTTCGAAACAGTTCAATTTGACGTTCAAGATGTGGGCCATTCCCAAGTGGGGCGAGAAGACTATAAAAACTACAAGCCCATGGGTGCTTTGGCTGCTCGAATCAATGATTCCAAGGTTGCCAATGTAACTCTTGCCGGAATTAAGATTTCAGGCCCTGCAGTAGGTGGCGTGGTTGGTGCTTCGATCAGCTCTACTTTTGATAATATCCGCAGTGAAGACCGTGTTGTTCTCAAGAATAGCACAGCGATGACCAGTTCTCCGGACTATATCTCCAAGGGTGGTAAATTCTCAGTGTTCCTTGGTGGTGTTGTTGGCTATGCGGTGAACCCTAATCTCTCTGACATCGATATTCAAGTTGAACTTGATCATAAGATTGAAGGTACTTCCGCCGCTTTGGGTGGCGTCATAGGCCGTTTGGCGATTTCTGATGCCCCCAGTGGTATTGACATTGATTTAGATAATCCCCTGGAAATAACTAATGTGAAGGTCGCAGGAACTGAAGGCAGTTCTATTTGGGGTGGCCGAGCCATGGGCGGCCTGATTGGCGAAATTGGCCCCTATTACAGTGATAAGTCTGCTAGTTTGAATGTCAAAGTATCTAAAGCCTTTTATAAGGGCAACTTGGAAAAGTCTACTGGTGACACTGTTTTTGTTGGAGGCATGTTTGGAAGAATTCCCCATGACGTGGCAAATCACTCCTATGCAGTATCGTGCCAAAATTGTGAAGCAGAAATCAATTTGAACGATGATTTGACAGATAAAGGTCAAAAGAATTGGTACTATGCTGGCGGTGTGGTTGGTTTTGTTGGATGTAATTCAAATTCGGGCTTGGATCAGGTTGTTTCTTTTACGGATTCTAAGGTGTCGGGCAATATTGATCTCTACACCGGTGAAAATTCAAACGTGAAAAATGCGATAATTGATGCTGGTGGCCTTGCTGGTTTTGCGTGTTTATCTGTTGGGAATGGTAGCATTACAGGAAATAAGGTTAGCGCCGATATTTCTGTAGATGTGAAAACGTCTGATTCTGTGATGGTTGGCGGTTTTGCTGGTACGGCTGGTGTTTTCTTGTATAATGCGGATAAAGGTCTTTATGTTCAAGATTTTGCTTATAGCGGAAATATTAGTGTGAAAGAAAATGCTGGTGCTGGTTATGTCTCCGCTGGTGTGGGCTATTTCTCTCGTGGTGTAACGGGAACGTACATTGCATTCAAGAATGTTGATGTTAGTGATAAAACGACTATCTCGGTTAATGGAACCGTACCGAGCGGAACTTCGGGCAAGAAATCTTTTGTCGGAGGAGTTTGCGGTAAGTGTGTCACATCGTCGCTAGTTGAAAATGTTAGTGTCCGTGCCGATGTTGTAACAACGGGATTTTTTGGTGATTCGCTGTTTGTCGGAGGTATGATTGGTGATGCGTCTATCAGTTCCGATGTGCCTTTTGTTATGAAAAATAACTTCCATACGGGAAAACTGGATGTGGCAAAGTCTGGTTTGGCTAATGGTGTAAAGGTCGGTTACTTGGTTGGTAGCTTTACCTCTAACAAGAGTGGTGTTCAAAACATGCTTTTGTCCAATTACCACTATGGTCTAGACGATTGGCATAGTTTTGGATACTTTAAAGGTGGATCCGATTACGATGTCGACCCTTGGAATACCTTAACAGAAAAAAATAGGATGTGCTTTGATGGAAAATCTCAGCAGTTTTGCTGGAATATGCAGAGCAATGTTCGTAATGGTGTGAAATCTGAATTGGATGACTATGGCAATGGCTTGGAAATTTCTACAGCTATGATGACCCAGAATATGGCTGATCGCTTGAACAAAGCTAGCGGTAGTGAAAATGTCTGGCAATATGATGAAGGCAAATATGGTGGTCTGCCTTATTTAGTGAATCCTTTGGCTGAGAATCCGGAACAAGAAGATAAGAGCAGCTCTTCTAGCGCAGAGGCACTCAAGCCTTCCTCCTCCGGTGAGGAAAAATCCTCCTCTTCAAGTGTGTCTAAGCCTTCCTCCTCCGGTGAAGAGACCTCCTCCTCTTCAAGTGTGTCTAAACCTTCTTCCTCAGGCGAAGCTGAGTCTTCTTCGAGTATTCCTGCAATCCCTTATAAGGTTGCTCGTTCAAAATCCTGGAATATGGTTTCTATTAAGGGCTTGCTATCTCGAAATGTAAAGCTTGGGACAAAAGATATCTCTTACTGGTGGGATGAGAATGATTCTTTTGGTAGTTACTGGCAGTATAAGAGTTTTGATTCTGCTGATGTTGGTGAAGCTACTAAGGGATATTGGCTTTGGAGCGACGATGGTGTTGAACTAGTTCCTATTAGGGACAATGTTGTCGAACGTAGTTTCCTGTGGAAATTGGATAGTACTTACAGTGGTTGGAATATGGTGGCGAATCCCTATGGTTGGTCCATTGAAATTTCCAAGGAAGAATTGTTGGATAGTTTGGTGCTTCTGCACTGGACGTATGATTCCCTTTACCAACCGACTTATGTTTTAAAACCTTATGAAGCTGCTTGGATTCACGTGTCCTCCGCTGTTACGTTGAATATCAAGGGTGATAAACCTTCTGCAAAGACTCTGAAGAAGAATGTTGCCATGAAGTCTTTGGTCGCGGCAAGCGAGTGGTCTATGACTATGAGTCTTTCTGATAAACGAGGGAGGGTGGATTCTTGGAATATCATTGGCTCTAATTCCGAAGAAGTCCTTACTCCTGAACCGCCTGCTGGTATGGGTGATTTGGTCAACCTGTCTATTATCGATGGAAATCGCAATTTGGCGAAGAGTCTTAAAGTTGATGCTGAAGAAATGTCTTGGACTCTGAAATTGTCAGCAACAACAGATCGAGATGGATTCCTGAAAATAGATGGTATTGATCAGGTGAATGCCTTGGGCAAAAAGGTATACGTCACCATTGATGGTAAGACTGTAGAAGCTAAGTCCAACGAATCTTTGAAGGTAGCCTTGACTAAGTCTTCGAAGACTGCGATTGTTTCCGTGACTGCCAATGGAAAGCCTGTAATAGGCAAGAGCATTGATAATCTTCACCTGACTCAATTGGGTGGTTCTGTGAATGTTGAATTTAGCGCAGCAAAGTCTATTGCAGGATCTAACGTGAAGGTAGAATTGGTTAGCGTCTTGGGTAAGGTTGCAACCTCTGTAAAAACTACGGCTGAAGGTGGAATGAATGTGATTTCCATGCAGGCTCCAGAACGAGGTCTTTACGTTTTGAACGTTCGTGTAGGTTCTCAGAGCTTTGGTAAAAAAGTTTTGGTTCAGTAAAAATGACTACTGCCGGTGAGCCTGGTAATTCGTTAGTTTTGGTGTAAAAAAAGGAAGTCCAATTGGACTTCCTTTTTTTGATTTTAGACTTGTGAACTTTTAGACGGTTTTTTGCCGACTTTCATCAGCTAAGTCTAACGCCTACTTCAATTCAGCTAGAGCCTTTTCGTTCTTAGCAATGATGGGTACTTTCGTTTCACGAAAGTACCAAATGCTGGCCTCGGTCATCCCCGTCAAGCGAGGACAGGTGTCCATGCAAGCATGGCCGCGACACTCGCGCCTACGCATTTGTCTTGCTGAGAAATTATCGCAAGTCCTTCAGTGCGGTTTCGTTCTTGGCGATAATTTCCCTTTGGGTTGCCAGCTTGACACGTTCTGCGTTGACGACGGCTTCCGGAGCACCAGAAACGAACTTCTCATTGGAGAGTTTCTTTTCAATGCTTGCAGCGAAGCTCTTGGCCTTTTCGATTTCCTTTTCAAGGCGTGCAATTTCTGCAGCCGGGTCAAGGATACCTTCCAGCGGAATGTAGAGTTCGCCACCAGGAACAACGGCGGATGCGCTGAACTTGGGCTTGTCTGCCTTAACGCCAACGGTAATGCTTTCGATGCCGCCAAGTTCGGTAATGATGGCGAGGCATGCATTCACGGACTTTTCGGTAGCAGCGTCGTCAACGCTCACAACAGCCTTCAGCTTGGTAGCTGGGGAAACACTGTAACGGCCGCGGACACCGCGAACGGCTTCCACCACGGCGAATGCCTGGTCGAATGCAACTTCGATGTCCTTGTTGATGAGAGATTCATCAGCAGTGGGCCACGGACGGCTGATCACCATTTCGGAACCCTGGAACAGGATGCTGTTCAGTTCTTCAGTGATGAAGGGCATAACCGGGTGGAGAAGGTCAAGCACATTCTTCAGCACGTAGCTGAGGATTGCCATAGCGTTCTTCTTTTCTGCGGTCAAAGTTTCGCTGTTGATCACAGCCTTCTTGATTTCAAGATACTGGCTGCAAACATCGTCCCACACGAAGCGGTAGAGGAAACCTGCAAGTTCTGCGAAGTGGTATTCTTCCAGCATGCGGGTAGCATCCTTGATGGTGGTCTGCAGGCGAGAAAGGATCCACTTGTCTTCGAGAGTGAAGAGGGCTTTGTCCATGGGAAGCTCTGCGGTGAGAGCACCTGCCTGTTCCAGCTGCGGATAAAGGAAACGGCATGCGTTCCAGATCTTGTTACTGAAGTTACGGCCGATTTCGAACTTTTCGGAAGTGTTGATTTCGGTACCGTCTTCCTGCTTTTCCTTCTTCACCGGCAGACGAACGTCCTGGTTGTCGGTGCAGAGGCTTGCCATCACGAAACGGAGAGCGTCGGTACCGTACTTGCGTTCGATGTCCATGGGGTCCACGCCGTTACCCTTGGACTTACTCATGGTCATGCCATTGCCGTCCAGGATCTTCGGGTGGATGTAAACGGTGTGGAACGGGATCGTACCCATGTTTTCCTGGGAGAACAGCACCATGCGAGCCACCCAGAGGGTGATGATGTCGCGGCTGGTCACCAGCACGGAAGTGGGGTAGTACTTCTTAAGAGTGTCGGTGTTTTCCGGCCAACCCATGGTAGAGTGGGGCCAGAGACCACTGGAGAACCAGGTGTCCAGAACGTCGTCTTCCTGCTTGAGGACGTGACCCGGAACTGCGTCTTCTGCAAGGTTTTCTTCCTGAGAGCAGACCAGGTAGCCGCCGTTTTCTGCCTTGTAGAAGAAGATGTCTTCACGGTTGCCGAATACAGCCTTCAGTTCTTCTTCGCTTGCGTCGGTGTGCCAGATAGGAATGCGGTGGCCCCACCAGAGCTGACGGCTAATGCACCAGTCGCGCTTTTCGCCCAGCCAGTCCAGGTACTTGTTGGCGTAACGTTCGGGGATAATCTTGATTTCACCGGACTTCACGGCGTTCATTGCGTTTTCGGCAAGAACGTCCATTTTCACGAACCACTGGTCGCTGAGGTACGGTTCAATAACAGTCTTACTACGGTCGGAGTGGCCCACGTCCATTTCGTGGTCTTCCACCTTGATCAGGAGGCCCAGTTCGACCAGGCCTGCCACAACGGCGTCGCGGGCAGCCTGGCCCTTAAGACCCTGGAACTTGCCGGCGTTTTCATTCAGGGAGCCGTCGTCGTTCATGATGTTGATCATGGGGAGCTTGTGACGGAGACCGGTAGCATAGTCGTTAGGGTCGTGTGCCGGAGTCACCTTCACGGAACCGGTACCGAAGTCCTTGTCCACGAGGATGGCGTCTGCAATCACTGGAATTTCGCGATCAACGAAGGGAACCTTCAGCATCTTGCCGATGAACTGTGCATAGCGTTCGTCGCTGGGGTGCACGGCAAGAGCGGTATCGCCCATGATGGTTTCCGGACGGGTGGTGGAAACGGGAATGAAGCCCGAACCATCGGCCAGAGGATACTTGAAGGTCCAGAAGTGACCCTTCACATGTTCGTAATAGATTTCGTCGTCGGCAACGGCAGTCTGGAGCTTGGTGTCCCAGTTCACCAGACGCTTACCGCGGTAGATCAGGCCCTTCTTGAACAGATTGAAGAAGGCGTGGCGAACAGCCTTGGCGCAGATGGGGTCCAAGGTGAAGCGCTGACGGCTCCAGTCGCAGCTCACACCCAAGCTCTTCAACTGCTTGGTAATGCGGGCTTCATATTCTTCCTTCCACTTCCAGATGCGTTCCACCAGAGCGTCACGGCCAATGTCGTGACGGGTCTTGTGTTCGTCCTGGAACAGGCGCTTTTCCACAACAGCCTGGGTTGCGATACCGGCGTGGTCCGTACCCGGAATCCACAAAGTGTCGCGGCCAGTCTTACGGCGGTAGCGTACCAAAATATCCTGAAGGGTGTCGTTCAAGGCGTGGCCCAGGTGCAGGGCGCCGGTCACGTTAGGAGGCGGAATGACGACAGAGAACGGTTCGCCCTTACCGCTAGGTGCAAAGCTATTTTTGTCAGCCCAGGTCTGGTGCCAGCGGGCTTCAACTTCTGAAGAATTATAACGAGATTCCATAATTATCCTTCGATATTTTCACAAAAAATTTTATGGCCGAAAATTTAGAAAAGTTGAGAAATTATGTAAAAAATCCATTTTAGAACAGCGCTGTTTTCTGCCTAAACAAGACGAATTTTGCTAAAATGTATATCAATGTTCAACGAAATAGATTTGAAAGACCCAATGTACCTCAAGGATTATGAGAGCCAGATTAGAAAGTTCCCGTTAGATGAGTTGTACGAAGTGTTGGATATCATCAAAAAAGACAAAACCCCGGAACGAATTGATATTGTAAATAAACGAATTCGTGAACTTGATTGTAAACATAAGAATTCGAATGGACTTTCAATTTTTGAAGAAAATCAGCTGAAAAAATTAAGCCAGCTGGCGGAGGATTATCAGCAGATTGATGGACTGCAGCAGAGTAATGAGTTGCATCAAGGAGATGAATCTCAAACGGATAGAAATATTCATCGAAAAGGTGGATTGACTGCAGAAGAACTTGAAGAAGTTAAAAAGTATGTCGATGAAATCCACGAACGACATAAGGATGTGAAAATTAACGGTTACGGCCTTCCCAAGTATGGTGCGCCAACGCCGATTTACGAGTCCAAGTACAATATTGAAAGGGGAAAACATATAGAAACCCTCCGTAGGAAACCAAAGGAATTACAAGATTTTTTGAAGTTCTGTTTTGTTCTTTCAGGAATCTTCTTTGTTGTTTTCCTCGTAGTAGATTTGTTTAAGAGAATTCTTTTTTGAGTCTAGGTAAATTTCTAAATTTTCTCTCATGAAATACATAGAAGTTGTGGCAGGAGTTATTTGCCGTAAAGATTCCCAGGGTACAACCCAGTTCCTGGCGACCCAACGTGGTTACGGGGAATGGAAAGGCGGTTGGGAATTTCCTGGTGGTAAGACTGAACCTGGCGAAAGCCCAGAACAGGCCTTGGCTCGTGAATTAAAGGAAGAGTTGACTGTCGATGTGGAAGTGGGGGAATTCATTACCACGGTGGAGTACGACTATCCTGAACGGCACATTACCATGCACTGCTACTATTGCAAGGTCGTTTCCGGGGAATTGACTCTGCTGGAACACGAGTCTTCCCGTTGGCTCTATGCCTCGGAACTTCGCGACGTAGATTGGCTCCCCGCAGATATCGCTGTCGTGGAATGTATTGAACGTGATGCAGGCTTAATGACTGCACATCATTAGTGACAAGATTCCTGCCAGAATCAGCAAAATTGGCAGGATTTTTAGCAGAATCACAATGAGACAGGCGTCGCCTGCACCGCCAACGCCAAACAACGCTAGGATTCCCAAAACAATCAGAAATGTGGTTATCATAGTGTGCTCCTTGTATTTGTCCTCTACAAAGATACATTTGTTGTTGTGACAAATAATGACATTTTAAATTGTCTTTGAGATCCCCTTGTTCTGCTCAGGTAAATTTGCCATATAGCCGGTAACAAGGAGGTCTGTATGAACAGTTCCGAAGTGCTAATTGGTGTCGGCTTAGTTGTCGTACTGCTGATGGCTGTTGTCGGTAACGCGTAATGGCTGTAGAATAAAGGCGTTGGTTGGTTGAAATCAGCGCCTTTTTCTATATTTGAAGCCAATGAAGTTACCTATTGTATGTATTATCGGACGCCCCAACGTAGGAAAGTCCTCCCTGTTCAACCGCATTCTGGGCCGTCGTGCCGCCGTGGTCAGTGACCGCGACGGCGTTACCCGTGACCGTCATTACCAGACTGCGAGTTTCAAGGGTCATGAGTTTACCGTCGTGGATACCGGCGGATTTTTGCCGGACGATTCCATCGACGTTCTCGCCGACAGCGTCCGTACCCAGATTTTCAACGCCGTGCAGGAATCGGACCTGGTCCTCTTCATGGTAGATGTCCGCGTGGGCATTACCAAGCTGGACCAGCAGTTTGCACGCCTAGTCCGCAAGCTGGACAAGAAGGTAATCCTTGTTGCAAACAAGAGCGAAAACGGCCAGGACCGTCAGGAGAGCTACGAATTTCTGAAACTTGGTTTTGGGCAGCCCCGCACCATCAGTGCACTTACAGGCTACGCCTGCCTCAGCCTGCTTGAAGAAGTCATTACTGTTCTTCCTACTCCAGTGCGTGGCGAACGTAAGGAAGAACGCCCCATCAAGTTTGCAATTCTCGGTCGTCCTAACGCCGGTAAGAGCACCTTGCTCAACCGCCTGCTGAACGAAGACCGCGCCGTGGTCAGCGACATTCCGGGTACCACCCGCGACTCCATCGACTGTGACTTTGTGGTTGATGGCAAAAAGTTCGTGGTGACCGATACCGCAGGCCTTCGCAAAAAGGCTCGTGTCGAGGACGAAGTTGAAATCTTCAGTAACATGCGTACTCTGGAAAGCATCCGTCGTTCCGACGTGTCCGTGCTGATGGTGGACTGCACTCGCGGTCTCGAAGTCCAGGACTTCCGCATTATTACCGATATCCGCAAGGCCGGTAAGGGTCTTGTGCTGGTTTTGAACAAGTGGGATATTCTTCCCAACAAGAACGACAAGTCCTTTGACCACATGGTTAAGGAAATGCTGGAACGCGAACCTATGCTGGAATACGTTCCCATCCTTTCCATCAGTGCAAAGGAAGGTCAGCGTGTCGGTCGTGTGGTTCAGGCCATTCAGACCGTGTACGCCAACTGCCGCCGAGTTCTTGGCCGCGATAATGTTGCCCAGGCTTTCGCTAAGTTCATCGAAGAAAATCCGGTGCCTAGCCAGAATGCTCGTACGGTGCAGTTGACCCGCGCCTGCCAGATCATGGTGGAACCGCCTGTAATCGCTATCGAAACCCGTACTCCGGATTTGGTGGCCGAATCTTACAAGCGTTACTTGATGAAAAAGTTTTACGAAGAATTCCAGTTGCAGGGTGCACCCCTCCGCTTGAATTTCGATATGAAGTTAACCCTCAGAAAGGATGAAGAACTTGAACAGTTTACTGAGTCTTCCAATAGCGTACGTGTTGGGGGCGATCCCCAGCGCAATCTGGATCGCAAAACTCGCGAAAGGAAAAGAGTTTGATATTCGTGACTACGGTTCCAAGAACGCAGGTCTGACAAATACATTCCGCGTCTTGGGCTGGAAGCCTGCGCTTCCCGTTGTCTTTATGGATTTGTTGAAGGGTTTCTTTGGTCCTTTCATTGCCATGAAGATGTGCGCAGCGCAAGTTGCTGCCGGTGGCGCTGACTATTCTTACTGGGTTCCTCTGGTTGCAGGTCTTCTGGTAATCCTTGGCCATAGCTACACTTGCTTTGCTGGTTTCCGCGGTGGCAAGGGCGTGCTGGCTGCACTTGGCGTGTTCCTTTGCCTGTGCCCGGTGACGGCTCTTACCGCATTTGCCGTGTGGATCGTTCTCACGGTTTCGACAAAGTATGTTTCTGTCGGTAGCATTGGTGCTTGTGTCATGCTGGTGGTTTTGTCTGTGATGGGCTACTGCGGTGCACCCTATCCCGTGTACGACCAGTTTACCCTTCCCTTGGCAATCGTCACCTCCTTGATTGGTATATTCATTATCGTCAAGCATCGTGGTAACATTAAGCGCCTGATGAACGGCACCGAAAACGGTTTTGGCAGCAAGCGCAAAAAGTGAATAGCGAAAAATGAAGTGTGAAAAATGCGCCTTTGGCGTGTCATTAAACGGATGATGATGCCAAGTTGAAAATCATTATTAATTTTTCATCTTTCGTCTTTCATTTTTTGTAAGTTTAAAAAAAGAGGTTTTATTATGAAAGTTACAGTTTTGGGTACCGGTGGCTGGGGTCTTTCCCTTGGCCAGGTTGTTTATGAAAACAAGCATGATGTTACTTTTTGGACTAACTCGCAGGCTGAAGTAGACTTGCTTTCTACGGAACATCAGTACAAGGATAAGCTCCCTGGTGTGATTTTCCCGGCTGACTTTAAGTACACCACCGACATGCATGCCGCGCTTCAGGGTGCGGAAATGGTTCTCATTGTGGTTCCGTCTCAGTTCATGGCTGGTGTTGCCAAAAATCTTGGTTCTTGGACTCCCGAAAAGGGCAAGGAACCTGTAGTGGTTTGTGCAACTAAGGGTATTCTTGAAGGTACCAACCAGCTCATGAGTGAAGTCCTTTTGGAACACGTTCCTTGGCTCACCGACGACAAGATGGTTGCTTTCAGTGGCCCTTCTCATGCTGAAGAAGTTAGCCGTCATATTCTAACCGCTATTGTCGCCGCCTGTACGAACGAAGATTCTGCGAAGTTTGTTCAGAAGGTTATGAGTTGCTCCTACCTGCGTGTTTACACCTCTACTGATATTATTGGTGTTGAACTCTGCGGTTCTGTAAAAAACGTCATTGCTATTGCTTCTGGTATTGTTTATGGCTTGGAAGCTGGTGGCTTAAATGCAGGTGACAATACTCGTGCTGCAGTTCTTACTCGTGGTCAGGCAGAAATGTGTCGCTTGGGGAAGGCTCTGGGTGCAAACCCCGAAACCTTCGCAGGTCTTGCCGGCATGGGCGACTTGATTGTTACTTGCCTTAGCCAGCATAGCCGCAACCGCTATGTGGGTGAACATATTGGCCGTGGCGAAAAGATCCAGGACATTTTGGCTGGTATGAAGATGATTGCCGAAGGTGTTCCCACCTGCCGTAGCACTAAGGCTCTTGCTGAAAAGCTTGGTGTTGAAATGCCTCTCGTTAGCGCAGTTCACGCTTTGCTCTTCGAAGGTCTGGATATTAATGAAGTCAAGTCCGCTCTGTGGGGCCGTGACCTGAAGGCTGAAGTCTGGGACTAATCATTTTTTGACTGTAATGCAAAAGTCCACCCCATTGGGGTGGGCTTTTTTTTAAGATTCAATGCAGGGAACTGTATCTGTTATTTATTGCCCTTGAGTAAGGCGAAAACGATGGCTCCCTGAATCGCTTGGAATAGCATAGGGATATAACCGATTAGAGCTGCTGCCAACACTATGTCTGCGGGGATTCCTAGAAGGCCAGTGAATAATGTAACATTCACACTTTCACGCAAGCCGATGCCGTTAATGGAAATTGGAAGCATGGTGATTGTGATTGTGATGGTCATGAAAACCGTAATAGTAGCTAGATCTACAGGAACTCCTACAGCTTGAAAGTATGAATAATGGATCAAGATAGACGAAACTTGCAACCAGATTGAATCTATGCCGGATTTAAAAAAAGCAGCCTTATAACTACGGTAAATAGAAAAGGCGTTTTGAAGCTTCAGAAGGAAAGGAAGTTTCCTTGCAAGAGATGATGGAATCTTGATTTTATCGGAAAACAATCCTCCTATAATGACAAACGTACAAAGAAGTGCTACTGCGGCTACAGCTCCTGTATAAACTAGGGGGATTTCATATCGGGATATGACAAAGGGTATGGTGGCGAAGAAACAGATGAACATTGCCAGCAGACCCATTACTCTGGAAATGGCAACGGCAGCCACAGAATTTGCTGTATTGCCGAATTTTTTTCCAAAGGCTATGGTCTTAACGGCATCTCCTCCAAAACCACTGGGTAAAAGATTGTTAAAGAAGTAACCTAGGGCAATATAAGAGTAAAAGGTTCGGAATGAAATCTTCTTGCCTTCATCCAAGAGCAATCCTTTCCATCGAAGTGCTTGAATGCGCATGCTGAAAATTGTGCAAAGAAGGATTAGTCCAACCCAAGGAAGAGCTTGCGTCGTCCAATGACTGCTGACGTCACCAAAAGGAACCTTCCAAAAAATGTAGGCTAATCCACCAATGCTAATGGTGATTTTTAAGATGGTGGAAAGACTTTTTTTTATACGTTGGTCCATTGTCTACTGATCTGCAATTTTTTTTGCGATTTGTTGGATTTGCTTTGCGCTGTTTTCCCAAGAGAATTTGCTGACCCATTTTTTGATTTCATTGTCGTGAATCCCCTTGGTGTCAATGGATGCTTCAAGGGCGCTTGCGATGCTTGCGGAATTCTTTGGGTCAAAGTAGGTTGCTAGTGGGCCGCCTACTTCCGGCATGGACGATGTATTTGAGCATGCGACAGGTGTACCGCAAGCCATCGCTTCCAGTATGGGAAGTCCAAATCCTTCGTACAAGGACGGAAGAACGAATAAGTCTGCAAGATTGTACAAACTGACGAGATCATCCTGACTTACCATTCCTGCGTGAATTGTTAAATCTTGAACTCCAAACTCTGTTTCCTTGGTCTCTTCGGTGCGGCTTTCGAAGGCTTTGCCTACTAAAATCAAACGGCAATCTTCTTTGCCGTGCATTTTTGCAAATCCCTCCAGAAGGCCGTTGAGATTTTTATGGGGGAGTAAATTCCCTACGTAGAGAATGATTTTTTTATCGCGGGGAATGTTGTATTTTTCGTAGAGATAGTCGATATCCGTTTTCGTTTTACGTTGAAATTCGGAGCCAACCCCAAGGGGTACGACTGTTATCTTACTTTCGTCAACTTTGTAAAAACGAAGCAAATCCCTCTTAGTACTTTCAGAAACAACCATAATGTGGTTTGCTCGTTTGCAGACAATCCAAAAAATGAATTTAAAATAGATGTGTGCTAGCTTAAGTGGCAGAAATTCTGGATAGACAAGATGGGTCAAGTCGTGGACTGTTGCCATCATTTTCCCGCGGTAGAATAAAGGAATGTTGCAATGAGGGATGTGCAGTATGTCGGGCTTTTGTTTCCTGAGTTTTCTGTATGGAAATTTTAATTGTTCCTTGTAGCCGTAGATTTCGCAGGTGAAAGGAACCTGATTGGAACATAGGTCCTTGTATTCTTCCAAGTCCTTTGGGTCGCCCATGATGATATTGTAGCCCACGTTCCTCAGCCAGTGCTGAATGCAGGTCCCAATACCGGATTTGTGCACCATTCGAGCGTCAATCGCAATATTTGGGTGTTGATTCATGGTTTTGATTGTTCCTTCTAGACGATGATAGTGCTCTTAACATCCTGCATGGGGCGAATACTGCATTTTGCTTTTACAAAAGGTAAAAAATGATTATATTAATGTTTGTACGGAATCGAAAATTTTAAGGGGTTTTATGAATTCTTTTGATAAAAAGAAGCTTCTTGTAGCAATCATTGCGGGAACATGCCTGATAAGCATGAATTTTATGGCATGTTCTCAAACCGACAACATTTCGAATGATGGCACCACTAACGTTGAAAATGTTGGTGGCGAAGTTGCAGTCTCCGGTTCTGCAAGTGTTGGACTTTGGCGCAGCTGGAATAAGATGGGTGTGTCCGATTATTTTGATTCTCTACAGAATGAGATTGGTTCGTCTCCCATAAATACCTACTCTGTAGATGACCTTAAGTGTCGCTTTCCTGCTTTGGCTATGGATGGGCTTACGGAACGATTTGATGAATTGGAAAACATTTTCCAGGAAGGTTTCCTTGTGAAGGGAGTCTGCGGCAAGGCTTTGAATCTTAAGGATGGCCAGGTGGCACCCTTGGGTATTGAATTGAAGGATTCTATTCCTCAGGGTACTGTAGAATTCTGGTTCCGCCCTGGGAATGATTTCTACGATAAGTCCGCCCGCACTTTGCTTGGCAATGACGAATCTCGTTTGCATTTCTTTATGAAAGATGGAATGTTGATTTTCCAGAAGAATCATGCGGATCGGCATTTCTTTGTGGAAGGGAATGTTAAACTCAATTCAGGCTGGAATAAGATTGCTGGTCAATGGGGCGATGGCTACATGAGCCTTTGGCTTAATGACTCTTTGGTTGCTCGTAAGGCTCATACCATGGGTTACGCACCATCTTTACGAGATAAGCCTTTCGGTAATCTATTGGTGATTGGTTATAAATCCCATTGCTGCATGGAGGCTACCGGCCAATACGAATCTATGACAACTTCCGGCGCTTATGACCAGGTTCGAATTTCAAGGAAGTTGCGTTACGATAATTCCGAGACACTTCCTGGAGAAGATGTGGAGGACTCTAAGGGTGCAGAAGATGATTCCCTAAGAGTTCCTGCTGGAAACAATTTTGTCGTAATCCACTAATTTTGCGAAGATTGATGGAATCTAACTAAATGATGAAAGATTTCCTGTTTCAGGAGGTCTTTTTTTTTAAATTGCGGTTATGGCTTTTGTTCACTTACAGACCCACTCCGAATTCTCTGTTCTTCAGGCTTCCGCCCGTCTTGATGACATCTTGGCTGCCGCAGCAGAAAATGAAGCACCTGCAATTGCACTTACTGACCATGGTGCCATGTTTGGCATTCTGGAATTTCAGACTCGTTGTCAGGGCTTGAACAAAAAACGCAAGGAGAAGGGGCTTCCTCCCATCAAATCCGTTTATGGCTGCCACATTTATGTGGATACGTCCAGTGCGTCCAATAAGGACCCTATGACCTATGAACGTCTGACGTTGCTGGTGGAAAACGAAAAAGGTTACTATAACCTGCTTCGTATTGTAAGTTACCGTTATGAAGATGGGGATCGCTGGGCTGAAATTCCTTCCGTTCCTTTGGAACGTGTGGCTGAATTTAAGGAAGGCATTATTGCCATTGCCGGTGATTTCTTCAGTAAGTATGGACAGAGTGTTGCTGCAGGTCGTAATTCAGTTGCTCGTGAGTATATGGAGCAACTGGATAAAATTTTTGACCACGACCACTTGTACATTTCCATTTGCGATAACGGTGTTCCTCAGCAAAAATTGCTCAATGATTTTAATGTTCAAATTGCTAATGAACTGGGACGTGAAATTGTAGCGACGGCAGATGTCCATTACATCAAGAAGTCCGATGCCCAGTCCCATAAGATTCTTCGTTGCATTGCCATTAAGGAAACCTTGAATAACTTCACCGACAAGCGTTTCCCTACGGACCAGTTCTACTTTAGAACCGAAGCGGAAATGCGAGAACTGTTTGGCCACATCCCTGGCGCCATTGAGAATACGGTGAAGATTGCGGAACGATGCAGCTATACTGTTAAGACGGGTATTGGTGATGAATTCTGGCCTCGCTTTAAGATTCCTGATGAATTCTTGGCGAGTGAGGAATACCAGAATATCAAGGCCATCATGAAGGCCGAATACGATGCTGAATATCCGGTGATTCGTGAACGAGAACTGCCCGGCGTCATCAAGGACAAGAAAAAGAAAGTCCAGGAACAGTATTGTGCAGAAAAGGGGGTTGAACCTGATGCCTTAACCGATGAGGACAAGGAAGAAATCAATCGCCTTTCCCAGCCGGATTTTTTCACCGAAGAAGATCAGAAGGCTTGGAACAAGGCGGTCCATCGTTGGTGCAAGCCGGGTTCTGATTCCGATATTTACATCATCCATCTTTGTAATGACTTCCTAAAATGGCGTTTCCCCGAAGAGAACTTTAAGTTCCCTGAACATGAGACCGATGTGGGCAAGCGCATGTACAAGGAACTGAACTGTATCCGTAACATGAACGTGGCGGGCTACCTGCTCATTGTGTGGGACTTCATTAACTGGGCTCGTAACAATGGTATTCCTGTGGGACCAGGACGTGGATCTGCTGCAGGTTCTCTTGTTACTTATATCATCGGTATTACGGACATTGACCCGCTAAAGTTTGACTTGCTCTTCGAACGTTTCTTGAATCCGGAACGTGTGTCCATGCCTGATATCGATACGGACTTCGCTGACCGTGACCGCGGTCGTGTGATCGATTACGTGACCCAGAAGTACGGCAAGGAATGCGTTGGCCAGATTATTACCTACGGCATGCTGAAGTCCAAGGCTGTGATTACGGATGTAGCTCGCGTTCTAGGCTTGCCTCCTCAGGAAGCCAAGATGATTACCAAGCTGTTCCCCCAACGCACGCTGAACTTCAGCTTGAAGCAGGCCTGGACCGGTAAGGACAAGAAGGGTAACAATCTGGAAGATGGCTATAGTCCGGAACCTTTGCAGGCGATGATCAACAGTCGTGCCTCTTACCAGAACCTTTGGGACGTGGCTTTGACTTTGGAAGATTTGCCCCGTCAGACTGGTGTGCATGCCTGCGGTGTGGTGATTACCCCGACTCCGATTTATAACTTGGCGCCCCTTTATCGTGCGGCCCCCGAAGATACTCCGGTGGTGATGTACGATAAGCATTACGCAGAAGATATCGGACTTTTGAAGATGGACTTCTTAGGCCTTATCAACTTGTCCATCATTCAAGATACCGTAAACATGGTGAAGAAGAACCGTGGTATCGAAGTGGACATGGCCCATATTCCTCTGGATGACGAAGAAACATTCGGTCTCTTGAGTAAGGGCATGACCACCACGGTATTCCAGTTTGAATCTCCAGGTATGCAGAAGTACTTGCGTGAACTGAAGCCCAACCGTATCGGTGACTTGATCGCTATGAACGCCCTGTACCGTCCGGGCCCTATTGATCAAATTCCTCACTTTATTGCCCGTAAGCTTGGACAGGAAGAAATTGACTGTTATCATCCGGATTTGGAAGAAGTGCTGGGTGAAACATATGGCGTCATTGTGTACCAGGAACAGGTGATGAAACTGGCCCAGATTCTGGGCGGTTACTCCCTGGGTGGTGCTGATAACATCCGCCGTATTATGGCCAAGAAGATGCCGGAAAAGATGGAAAAGCTGACTCCGGAATTCTTTGCCAAGTGCGAGGCTCGCGGTTATGACCATGCGGTGATCCAGAAGGTCTGGGATGCAGTGCTTCCGTTCTGCGGATACGCATTTAACAAAAGTCATGCAGCAGCTTATGCTTATGTGGCGTACCAGACGGCTTATCTCAAGACTCATTACGGTCCTGAATATATGGCTGCTTCCATGACCTCCAAGATGGGCAAGACCGAAGATATTGTGACCATCATCTTGGAATGTAAGCGCTTGGATATTCAGGTGGTGTCTCCCAACATCAATGCTTCCATGGGTGTGTTTGTTGCAAACAAGGAAAAGCAGATTCTATTCGGACTTGCCGGTATCAGAGGTGTTGGTCTTGGGGTTGTTGAAGACATTATTGCAGAGCGTGAACGTCGTGGAAAATTCAAGGATTTATTTGACTTCACCAAACGTGTGGCGGAATATCAAGGTGAGCAGAAAGAGAAGCGTGCTCCCATGAACAAACGCTTCGTGGAAAGCCTGATTATGGCTGGTGCCTTGGATGAGTTCCCTGGTAGCCGCGCAGTTTTGATGGCTTCTGTGGATAGAGCGTTGGAAGTTGCGGCTCGTTGCCAGGAAGATCGCGATCGCGGTCAGATTTCCTTGTTTGATCTAGGGGGTGCAGCTCCTGCCATGGATAGCTCTGCTGAAGTTCTTGAAGAAGCAGAAGAATGGACTGCCATGGAAATGCTGAACAAGGAACGAGATGTTCTAGGATTGTTCCTTTCTGGCCATCCTTTAGATGAATTTCGCCCTGAACTTCAGGGTTTTACCACCAATTCCTTGGCGGAGGAAGAACTTTCTGGACGTGTTGGAAGTACCGTTATCGTTGGCGGTGTAATTATCAATTTGAAGTCTTTTGAAACTAAGCGTGGCGATACGCTTGGCGCTGGTAAGATTCAAGATTTCCATGGCGATGTGGGTATTTTCTTTAAAAAGGATACCTGGGAACAGATGCGTGATACGGTTGCTTTGGATGATCGCGTTCTTGTGAAGGGAACCTTGGAACAATCCCGCGGTAGCGATGAAATTCAGGTTGTGGTAGAAGAAGTCCATCAGTTGGATCGTGTACGTTCAACCATGGTCAGCCATATCCATATGTCCATTAGTTCTTCTATGGTTACCGATGAATTTATTGAAAAGTTGCAGTCCATCATGGATCGCTACGCTCCCTTTGATGAAAGTGAGCATGCTTGCGAAATTGTCTGCCATGTGGAATCGGAATCTGGCTATATGCATGTTCTTTCTTTGAAAAAGAATAAAGTTGTATATGAACCGGAATTGTTCCAGTATCTCCGTAAAGATTTGGGCGCCTTAAAGGTGTGGGTTTCTAACCGTGCAAAACGGTAAACCGTACGTTCTTTTTTGTGCAGGTGAGGATTCCGGCGATTGTATTGGCGAGAATCTTGTAAAGCAATTTTATTCCATTGGTTCTGGGGGAGTTCGCATGCAGAACGCTGGTTTAGTCCCCCTTGTGGATTTTGAAGATCTTCCTGTTTCAGGTTTTGGAGATGTATTGCCTAAATATAGGCGTCTGCGTAAGAGTTTTAAGATTTTGGAAAAAGCCTTGCACTCCAAAGATTGCGTGGGCCTTGTCGCCATTGATTATCCTGGCTTTAATATGAAATTAGTGGGAGTCGCAAAAAAATTGGGTAAACCAATTTATTATGTGGCTCCACCTCAGATTTGGGCTTGGAAAAGCCATCGTGCAAAAATGTTTGTTGGCTATGATAAAATTCAATTGGCAGTGTTTTTTGATTTTGAAGCAGAGGCATACCGTAAGGCAGGATGTGATGTGGTAAAGGTGTCTCATCCCTATGCTGAGATGGTGAACAACTGTGGCTGTGCGTTCCTTAAATATCAAGGAGAAGGCTATGCTGATAAAATTTTGTTGCTTCCGGGAAGTCGTAAAAGTCAGGCCCTTAGAAACATTCCAGTTTTCCTAGATGTTGTGAAAAAATGTGTGGAAAAGAATGTTTTTCAAAATAAGAAGGTTGTGGTTCTTGCTGCAAGAGATTCTTTGATTCCTGAATTTGAGAAATCTGTTGACTTATGGATGTTTACAAAAAAAATAGATTTCGAAGTTTCTGTAATGACCTCGCCGAGGGACGCTGAGTCTCGCGGTCTTTTTTATGGTTCTTCTTTTGTGGCAGTTTCTGCGCCGGGAACAGCAACGTTGGAATTGGCTCTGGCAGGTTGTCCTTCAGTTGTGTGCACAAAGCCTGATTTTTTGACAGCTTGCTTTGCAAAGCTTTCTGTGAAAACAAAGTATTTTGCGTTGCCTAATTTAATTTTGGACAGCGAAGTTTTTCCAGAATTCATTCTAGAGAAAAGATGTTGTTTCGTTGCTGAAAAAATTGCAGAAGCCATAAATAAAATGACGACGAATCCGCCGCCATTTCAAAAGATGCTTTTGCGAAAGTTGCAAACTGAAAAGAAATCAGAAACTCTAATGTCTGAATTTTTTGCTCAGTTCTTCTAATGTTAAGCGCATTAGGGTTGGTGTGCCGTAAGGGGATTTCAATGGCTCTTCGACGGTCATTAGCTGGCTTACCAAGGCGACCATTTCCTCTGGTGACAATTTATCACCTGCTTGATAGGCGTTGGTTTTTGCCCAAGCTTTGGCGATAATGTCTTGAACTTTTACCATATCTCCGTTACCGTCGTTTCGTTCACCGATACTTTCCAAAAAATCTTTGACAGCTTTGATGGCTCTAGATAAGGGAAGAGCACTTGGAATAGCTCGGATTTGGTAGGTTTCTCCGCCGAAATGTTCTATGTAAAAACCCAGTTTCTTGAATTGATCTTCTACGGATTTAAGAACTTCGACCTCAATCTTTGAAAGATCTAAAAGTTCGGGAAATAAGAGCTCTTGACTATCAAGGCTAGATCCATTACGTAGGGTGCCCAAGGCCTGTTCGTATAAGACTCTAGAGTGGGCTGCATGCTGGTCTATAATCAGCAAACCGTTTGTGTCTTCGCCTGCGATGTAGGTATTTGCAATTTGAAAAAATGCGGGTGGTAGCCAGACTGGAGTCTGCTTTGGCTTTGGCTTTTGTTCGCTTTCCAAAGAGATTATTTTACCTGCTTCGGGCTGGCTAAACAAATCTTGGGCCACATCACTAGCAGACTTGCTTTTTACTGCAGTGTATGCCTGCCGTTTTTCTTCAAAATTTGTGGGCTGAGTTGCGAACTCGCGAGATTGAACAAATGTCGATTCTCTAGGAGTAGAAACAGCAGGTTGAGGCTGTAGAGGCTCTGTGGTCACCGGTTCTGAGAAACCGTAGGGTTGAGATGGTTTGGCTTCGCTCAGCCATGTGGGAACCACTTCTTGCTTTTTATCAATTTCATCAGAGAGGTCAATGAATGGAGAACTTGCTTCCACTTCCTGTTTGAAAGTTTCACGAATGGCGTGGGACACTACTAGGAAAACTAGGTTGCCGTTGGCGAATCGCACTTCTCTTTTTGCGGGATGAACATTAACATCGAATTCCATGTCCGGCATGTCCAAGAACAAGACGGAAACAGGTTTGCACTGAGCTCCATAAGGTTCGTAAGCTTGAGTTACGGCCTTGCTGACCATTTTGCTTTCGATAGGACGATTGCGGATGAACAAGAAGTTGTGATTGCGTTTGCCGTTGGTTTCTGTTGTGGGGGAGACGAATCCCCAGACGTGAATGCCTGCTTCAGTGTAGTCTACAGGAAGCAAAGCCTTTGCGATTTTAGAACCGATAGCTTCGGCAATGCGGCTGCGCAGTTCTCCGGGAACGCCGGTGAAAACGGTTTTATCTCCAACCTTGTAGTCAAAACGAATTTCTGGATGGGCTATTGCAGTTTTCAAAACTACTTCAAAAATACGAGTACCTTCAGCGGTTTCGCTGCTTAGGAAGGTGCGACGTACCGGTGTGTTGAAGAATAAATCCTCCACCAAGAACGTGGTACCGCGGCTTGCCTGTACATCCTGTTTTTCTACAACGTTGCCACCGCTGAGAATAATGCGTCCGCTATCCCCTTCGTCGGTGGCGCTGGTGATAGTAAGTTTGGAAACGGCGGCGATCGATGCTACGGCTTCGCCGCGAAAACCATTGGTTTGAAGATGAAAAAGGTCGTCGGCATTAAATAATTTGGACGTGGTATGCCTTAGATAGCATAAGTCCAAATCTTCGGCGTTCATGCCCTTTCCGTTGTCAGTAACTTGGATTTTTTTCTTGCCACCTTGTTCAATGGACACCTGGATTCTTGTTGCTCCTGCGTCAATGGCGTTTTCTACAAGTTCCTTAACAGCAGAGGCTGGACGCTCAATAACCTCACCAGCGGCGATTTTATTGATGATTTCGTCGGAAAGTAAGTGGATTTTTGCCGATTTCATGGGTAAAATATAGACAAAAGCAGTTGCCACAAGGTGTATTTTACTAAATTTAGGTTGTTGCGGGGCGATGGCTTTAAAAAAGCCATTGGTCGTTAAACGTGAGGTAAAAACGTGTTATCAAATTTATTTCTTCAATTGACCCACATCGAGTTGCTGATTTCGTACCCTATCAAGGATATCTTGACCTTGGTAAAGCGCGATTCTCGAATTGACGTTAAGATGTTGAATGACATCTATTTTGAAGATTCATTTGTGGACGAAAGTTCTCATCGTTTGATGATGAACAATGTAGTTGCTTGGCTATACGATCGTGGCGAAAATCCGGACGCCTTTATGCAGCGTATTATTGAACGCTGTGCAACCTTTGAGGCTATTCCAGCACGAAGTGTTCTCCGTTCTTATCTGCCTTACATTTCTCAGTTCTATGCAACAGAAGATGTACGTCAGCTTTGTTTGGACATTATCCCCAAGCGTTATCCTTTGCTGAAGGATTCCAAATTCCTTCGTCGAGAACTGGTGGATGGAAATCGTAAGGAATATTTCTCCTTCCGTTTTGACACCCCGGGTGCTTTGGTAACGAACCCCATGCGCTGGTTCAAGGGCTTGGTTCAGATTGGACCCATCCTTTTGAATACACCTCCTTATGAGTTTATGGAGTTTGTTGCTGCACAAACTTCGTTTGTGGAAGCTCTTGAAAATAGGGCTACCGCTGAAAAGCGTGACGACGAATGCATTTATGTTAACGGACGCAAGGTGGCAGTATACGCCAACTTTGAAGAATGTATGCAGGAAGCAGGCTTGTCTTGGGATGTGGATGCCGAAAAGAAAATGGTTTGCGTTAAAGCTATTGAAGACGTAGTTGATGAAAAAACTGGCGCAACCTTGGTTCATAAGGGTTGCTACTACGGCGCACCGGCAAGTATAGTCTACTTTGACTATAAGGCAAATATCGTTGCTCAGGAACCTTTCAATAAGTTGATGAGTGCTGTGGTTAAGCAGGAATTTGATTCTTGGGCTCCTATTCAGAAGGCTCAGGAACAGCTGCTGGAAGCCATGAACGATTCTGTCACCATCGTCTATTATAAGAGTGACGACTCGATTTCTGTGAACAATAAACACTTGATGCGTAATGTTCCGGCTCGTATTCTTCGCAATTTGCTTCGTGAATACACCGCCACTGGTCGTGAAGAATATGAAAACCGTGAATTTAAGCGCGATCCGGCAATTTGCATGGATCCGTTACGCCCCAATTTTGAAAGCCGCTTAAATCGAGTGATTGCCCATATCAATGGCTCCGATGATGCAGCGCATCCTACGGAAGGCGTGAAAAAGTTTTTTGAAATTGAAAGACATCGCCGTGGTGGCTTCCGTTTTGTGCCTAAATGTAAGATTATCTTTAGAGAAGAGTAATTCTACTATTTGTCCGTTACTTTGCACAAAAAAGTAAGTAAAATGGTAGTTTCACTTAGAGAAAGATAGGGTATATTACAATACGTGATCGGTGGCAGGGTAGTTCCTTGAATGCTTTATCGTAGCTCCCCTCCTGATAAGTTCTGGATACTCGGTGCCGCTCATATTTTCTCCTTCTTAGGAAAGGGTCCTCGATGAGGGCCCTTTCTTTTTTTCGAGGGCTCGTATGCCCTCGAAAAAAGCTAACTCTTCTGTTTGGTCAATTTAACGGATAAAATAGTTGTGTCGCGTTTTGTCATTGATTTTTTAGTATCATTGGGTTATGAAGTTTTTATTTGTGTTGCTATTAGGGGTTTTCATGACAGTGGGAGCGCTGTATTTTGTTTACCCTAATTGGCGGAACGAAGTGAATATGTCCCCTGCGGCAGAAAAACTCATACAGTCCGGTGTAGATGCTGTGGGTGGTGTTGCCGCAGCTGTAAAGGAGAACTCGCCTGCTGTAACACAAAAGGTAAAGTCCTTGATGGGTGAGTCAGCAGAACAGGTCAAACGATTTATTGTTCTAAATGGAGCGAAACTTACCGAATACGACATGATTAATACCACAGAACTTCATAAAGAGGCTTTATCTCAAGTGAAATTGAAAGATAAAAGCGTTAATGTGAAGCGTCTCAAGCCCCAGATGGATTCGGCTCTGGTTACTGTAGTTGGTGTTTACTGGGAGGTCTTAGGGAATGATTATGTTCCTGTGGTTACTAGTGGTAATGATTACGCTGGTCACAAATACAATTCAAAACATTACAAAAATTCAGCCTTGGATTTTAGGACGAAGGATTTCAAGATTTCCATGGTCCAGCGCAAGCAAATTGCTGATAAGGTTAGAACAAAGTTGGATAAACGTTATGTTGTTCTTTTAGAGTCTCCGGGAAAGGACGCGGAACATCTTCATGTTCAGTATAACGGAAAGTGATTGTGAAATTCTCGCATTTTTATGAAAAAAAAAGCCCCGGGTTTTCCCGAGGCTCTTTAATTATGTCTACGCGGTTTTTACCCGCGACTTGAGCAGTGTTAATTAGCGCTTGCGAGCAGCCATCTCTTTTTTCAGGATATCCATGACGGGGCCGATTTCGGCGGGAGCCTTGAAGATGGGGTTGGCGTACTTGCTCTGGATGCCTTCCAGCTTCTGTTCGTGGTAGCCCACCTTGAATTCGGTGAACTTCAAGCCGTGTGCAGTGCTGATGACGACCACGTCTTCGTCCTTGTCGATCTTGCCTGCGGCGCAGAGCTTTTCAAGAGCGCCAAGAGCCACACCAGTGTGGGGGCAGCAGTAGAGACCGATACGGTCGCCGCGGTGTGCTGCGTTTGCCAGTTCTTCTTCGGAGACGCTGACCACCATGCCGTTTGTCTTCTGGATGGCGCGAACAGCCTTGGGGTAGCTGACGGGGTTACCGATCTGGATGGCGGAAGCGAGAGTCTTCTTAGCCTGCATGGGGACCAGCTGGTCGAAGCCGCGTTCGTAGGCCTGGTAGAAGGGGTTTGCGTTTTCGGCCTGAGCTACGATAATGCGAGGAATGCGGTCGATGAGACCCATGGCCTTGCAGTCTTCGAAACCCTTGGCCAGAGCGGAAACGTTACCCAGGTTGCCGCCCGGAATGATCACGGTGTCGGGAACCTTCCAACCCAGTTCTTGACAGATTTCCGGAGAGATGGTCTTCTGACCTTCCACGCGTAGGCTGTTCATGGAGTTGGCGAGGTAAATGCGGTTGTCCTTGGTGACTTCCTGAACGATCTTCATGCAACCGTCGAAGTCGGTGTCGAGAGCCAGCACGATGCTGCCGTTGGAGATGGGCTGAATCAGCTGGGCAACGCTGGTCTTGCCTGCGGGCAGGAACACGATAGAAGGAATGCCTGCCTTGGCGCAGTAGGCGGAAAGGGCGGCGGAGGTGTCACCGGTAGAAGCACAGGCCACAGCGTCGATGGGGTGGATGCTCTTCTTGATGATGTGGTTCACCTGGCTTACGAGAACGGTCATGCCGAGATCCTTGAAGGAACCGGTGTGAGAGTTGCCGCAAAGCTTCACCTTGAGGCTCTTAATGCCCAGTTCCTTGGCGATGGGAGCTGCGTCAAACAGCGGGCTCCAGCCTTCACGCATGGTGACAATGTCTTCGACTGGCATGTCGGGGAGGACCATTTCGCGCTTGCTCCAGATACCGCTCTGGTCGGCGGGTTCAAAGCTCATGCGGCGTTCGGCAAAGAGCTTCTTCCATTCTTCCGGGCTGCGTTCGGCCAGGGCCTTGCGGTCGTGTTCCACTTCCAGCAAGCTGTTATCGACCTTGGAACGGTAAATGACGTCGGTTACCGGGTAGGTATCGTCGCCGTTGATATTTCTGAAATGAGCGTTAAACTGAGTCATGATATCCTCTAAAATTTTTACGGCGTAAAGTTAGAAAAAATGAAATGAAACTGAAATCTGATTTTTTTTTGGCGGCTAACAAACCCGTTTTTATAAGAAAAAAGAGTGCTTTTCTGTGCAGTTTGCGTCTGCTGCAACAATCGTGGGATTTCAGTTTGTATTTGTTTTACTCCAGTGAAACTTTCTATATTTTGCTGAGAAATTTAATTAGTTGTATTTTGGAGTTTTTAGTGAAAAAATTAGGTCTTTTGATCGCTGCTGCCGCCTTGTTCACTTCGTGCGCATTTGATTCCGATGAATCTGGGGTTAGCAACTGGCTTTCTTCCCATGGAATGCCTGATTCCTATAAGGTTCAGGTTATCACCATCGAAAATTTGAAAGCTGAGAATGTAAGTAGTAATTGGTATGGAAAGCCTAGGCTTGTTTCTGATTCCATATATGCAAACTTTGGACGAAAGTCCAATGTTGTCCATGATGTTGTTTTTGATTTTGTTTTTGCAGAAAGAAAATCATACATCAGTGATACTTTGAACGCTTCAGATTCTACGGCTTGTTCCTTGCTGCTCTATGGGGACAGAACGCTTTATTCCTCCAAAAGTTTCCCGAAAGATTCTCTTCCTATTAAGGAAGAGATGGATGTGACTGTTAGCTGGAAATTGGAGCTCAGTGACAAGGAAAAGCTCATTGATAACATCATAAAGAGCAATCCATTGAAGTGGGTTGATTCCTTGTCTAATGATTGGACTCCTGATGCATCTGGAGACACCACTTTTAGCGTGTCTCTTGTTCATGCTGATTCAGTAATGGTTTTCCCGCTTCCTTCTGCGTTGATGGAGGCTTTGAAGAAAATGAAGCATGTGACGCATATGCAACTTCGTTTGTCTGCTCCCAACGCAAAGAACCTCCTTCGTATTCAAAGCTATGGTTCCTTTATGCAAGGAAAAGATAAAATTACCCGTCCGCCAAGCTTGGGAGTCTATACAAGTTTAAGCGGAAGAAGCCGAATTTACGCGTCTTTCCGTATGGCAAATCTAATTTCCAATAAAGAAGAGTGTGAGGATTGTCCTGTTCTTCATGGCGGTGTGAGAGATTCTCTGGTTTTGGAAATTCCTGCTGAGCCGATTCTCAATGCAGTGTATGATTTTTATAGCGGAGATACCTTGGCTGTAAAGGGCAACGGCATGGATGTTCGGCAAACAATTGTTTTGGCAGAGCTGACTATGGCTCGTGATGATGCTAAGGGTAATAATGAATTTGGACTGCCTATCCAGGTAGTGGTTGGATCCTATCTTGACAGTGCGGATACAAGTATACGTCATATGGAAAGCTATCGTTTGAATAAAGATTTCATCTACGCTGAAGGCCATAAAAATCTGGTTTTCACCGACGGGGATTCTTTGACGTTGCAGGTGTCTCAGGGTGTAAAAGAACTGGTGAATAAGGGTGATGCTGAGGGCTCTCTTAAAATTATGATGAAAATGGGTTTCCCCCTATTGAACGCAAAAGACTCTGCATATACGGCAACAGCCGTTGCTGAAGGCGATACAACCAACAAAACCTTCTTTACCCAGTTCGATTATGCTCGCTACGATTTCTCTGCGGCCGTAGAAAATCCCATGAGATTGAAACTTTGGATGGCCTCTAAGCGTGGAGGTGAAAAATGAAAAAACTTGTAGCTTTACTTTGTGTTGCCGCCGGATTTTCATTCGGTTCAATAATTGGTATTGATGCTCTTGGTGAGGAACATGTTGCGGGCGGGTCGGCTAGTGCTGCTGGCCGTGGCTTTGCTGGCAATGCAAAAACCGGCGATGCTGAAGGCGTTTCTGTTGTCAATCCGGCACGCCTTGCCTTTGACAACAAAGTCGCCTTTAACGTAAACTTCCTGCTGGGATTGGAAGATGCTTCTAAGAAAGGTTCTTCAGTGAATTCAGGAACCCTTTCTTTGCCGTCTTTTAATCTTTCGTTCCCCATGGGTGACTTCGGTGCTTTCGGTGTTTCCTTGTGGCAACATTATGCAACCAGCATGAAGGAAAATTTTAATTCCGGTAAGGATTCTGTATCGTCTTCCATTGAATATCGAGGAAGCACCTACGAGTTAGTGCCTACCTATGCAATTCGTTTGCCCTATATTCGAGCAATTTCGTTAGGTGCTTCTGCTCACGTGGTACTGGGAAGCATGTCTCGTAATTTGACTTTGGCCCCCAATATGGATGACATAGAAGAAGAAGATCGTTGGGGGGCAAGTCGCCGCACCGTATCGGAATTTGTAGATGGTACTTGGGAAATCAAGAATCATCCGGCTTACTATTCCTTCGCTTTGCAGTACCGTGGACGACAGGCTTCTTACTTCCTTTCTTTCACTACAGGTTATACACTGAAGAATGATATCAATTACGATTTCAGATTTAGTGAAGGCGATACATTGGTCCCCACTTCCTATACACGTGAAATTGACGTCCCAGCTATGATTGCTACTGGCGTGAACTATCGTCTTTTTAAACGTCATAATGTGATGCTGGATTTACAGTGGCGTCCTTGGACGGATCATGTTGAAAATGTTTCTGGTAGCTGGGATATGCCGGAATTTACCGAAACACAAACTGATTTCATGGCATCCATCGGTTATCAGTATGATGGAAGCAATATCTTCTATGAAAACTTCTTGAAGCGAATCAATTACCGTGCCGGAGCTTGGTATAGGAACTGGTACGTAAAGGATGTATATGAAATTGGCGGCTCAATAGGAGCGGGTTTCCCCATGGGCAGGAAGGGTACCACTGTGGATGTGGCTGTTCAGGGTGGCAAACGTTTTTCTGATTCAAAAACAGAATGGGACGAAGCTTTTATTGCTTTGCGAATTGGCTTGACCGGTATCGGAACCTGGGGCCAGAGTCGCAGATAGTGTGTTTATGAAGGAGAGCTGAAAATGGCTACTAAGAAAGAAACGGATGTAAAGTCCAAAGTGAAGGCTGCTGCAAAGACTGTTGCAGAAAAGACGACCGAAACTGTCAAGAAGGCCAAGGCTGCAACAAAGACTGCCTCTAAAGCTGTGGATACAGCTGTTGCAACCAAGAAGGCTGCAACAAAGAAAACCGTTGCAGCGACTTTGAACACATTGAAGGATGCCGAAGCTAAGGCTGAAAAGGCTGTGGCTAAGGTTAAGGCCGCAAAGACTGCTACCAAAACCGCCGTGAAAAAGGCTGCTGAAAAAGTGACAACCAAGGCTGCCTCTGCAAAGACTGCTGCTAAGACAACTGCTAAGTCTGTAACAAAGGCTGCTTCCAAGGTCGCCGCTAAGGTTGCTGAAAAGGTTGAAGAAGTCAAGGCAGAAGCAAAAACTTCTAAGAAGGATGCAAGCGTTGCTACTCTTGCTCAGTCCTTTGATGCTGAATACTTGGTTTTGATGCAGAAGGATCCCAACTGGATGCATGCCTTCTGGGAAGTTTCTGAAAAGCGCATTGAACAGGCTAAGAAGGGCAAGGGAAAGTTGGTTCTTCGCTTGTTCGATATTGCATCTGACCTTACTGTAAAGCGTAGCAAGAAACGTAAGTTCCGTGATGTAGAGGTCCCCGCAGATGCTCGTAGCTGGTATGTCGAAAATACCGCTGGTCAGGCTGTTGTTGCAGTCCTTGGCTCCGTAAAGGGTAAGGAATTTATGCCCATTGTTGAATCTGCTCCTGTAGCTATTTTTGACAAATCCGCAGCAGCTCCGGCTTCCGATGATGCTTTTGCAAAGGCATCCTTGGGTGGCAACACTCTGGGCAACTTCATGAGTTCCGGTTTCTCCAGCCAGACTGCTGAATCTTGGCTCAAGTCCTTGAGCGAAAACTTCGGTAGCTCTTCCGAATCTATGTTCTCTGGCGCACTTTCTAGCGCTGCTCTCCAGAGCAATGCTGCACTTGCTGCCGCTTCCAAGGATTCCGTGAACTACGGTAAGGATTTCTTCCTGTGGGTAAAGACTCGTCTCATCGTTTACGGTGGCACCCGTCCTGACGCTCATCTCCAGGTTCGCGGTGAAGATTTCCCGCTGAATCCCGATGGCACTTTCAGTTTCGAAGAAGACCTCCCGGATTGCACCAAGGTTATTCCTGTGTTCGCAACCGATAAGGATGGCGATTTCCCCACGACAATCGTTCCTATCGTTGTGAAGCGCACTGAGTAATTTCGCTAGATGGCAAATCCTGGCAAAATTGTTTTCCTGATGCACGCACATTTACCTTTTGTGCGTCATCCGGATCATGAACGCTTTTTCGAAGAGAATTGGCTGTTTGAAGCTATTGCAGAAACTTACCTGCCTTTGGTACAGGCTATGCAGCGTCTCCTCGAAAAGGGTGTCCCAGGTACTTTGAATCTGAGCGTCTCTGCTCCTCTTATTGAAATGCTTTCGGATGAACTTCTGCTTCAGAAGTTCTCCACCCATTTGACCCGCCAACTGGAACTGATTGAAAAGGAAGTCCAGCGCAATGCGGGAACTCCTTTGGAATCCCTTTCTAAGTTCTATCTGGAACGTCAGCGTACTCTCATTGATACTTGGGAAAACAGGATTCATCGTAACTTGCTTGCTGAATTCCTTCGCCTGGAACAGGCTGGCAAATTGAATTTGCTGACGTGTGTGGGTACCCATCCGTTCTTGCCTGCTTATCAGAGCGATCCGGAATCCATTCGCATGCAACTGGACGTGACTGTCCGCTGCTTTGAACGAACTTTCGGCCGTAAGCCTAAGGGCGTGTGGTTGCCGGAATGTGGATTCTTCCCGGGTTTGGATTCGTATTTGGCCGAGTTCGGAATACAGTATTTCTTCCTGGAAACCCACGGGGCGTTGTTGGCGTCTCCGCCGCCTAAGTATGGTGTTTTTACCCCGTTGCGTACAAAGAGTGGGTTGCTCTTTATGGGCCGCGAACAGAAAAGCTCCATGGAGGTTTGGAGCCGCCGCACAGGTTATCCGGGCCATCCTGAATACCGTGAATTCTTTAAGGATATTTCTTCAGAACGCCCTCGCGACTATCTGGGTGAATACTTCTTCTCTGGTGAAACGCCTATTGATTCTGGATTCAAGTACAATCGCATTACCGGTACGGAACAGAAGGAACTTTATCGCCCTTGGAACGCCATGCGATTGGCTGGCGATCATGCACGTTTGTTCGTTGTGAATCGCGAGACTACAATTTCCGAATTGCTAGTCAATATGGACGGCAACAAGGCAGCTTTGCTTTGCCCCTACGATGCAGAGCTTTTTGGACACTGGTGGTTTGAAGGCCCGCTATTCCTGGAATCCATGCTGGAATATGCTGCGTCTTCTTCTGTAATAGAATTTGCTGGCGCAGACCAGGTCATGGTAGAATCCGCTGACCCTGAAGTTCATGAGCCGACCTTCTCCAGCTGGGGCGAAGGCGGTTTTGGATCTGTTTGGATCAATGGCGAAACGGATAAGTATTATCCCCAGTCATATCGACTTCGAGCCATGATTCAGCACTTGAAAACCATTTTGGAACGCATGGATCCGGAAACTACAAAGGCTGTTAAGCTCGTAGCTCGTTACATTAAGCAAATGGAGCGTGAACTTATGTTGTTCCAGGCTTCGGACTGGGCCTTTATGATTCACAATCACTCTGCCGATGGTTACGCACGTCGTCGTTTGGATGACCATTACAATAATGGCCATGCTCTTTTTGCGGAAGCCTGTAAGTCCGTACTTCGCAATTCAGATAAACCTGCTGCCAATTCTATCTTGCCACAGTTGGAAAAAGCCAACAATATTTTCAGTTGGCTTTAGTCTTGTGGAGTCTCTTTAGTAAACAATTAGGAATGGTTTTGCCTTTCCTGTGTTTCCTGCTCTGAATTGATAAACGCCTGGGAGCATGAGGCTTCTAACCTTTTCCTCTTCCATACAGTGGGTGTGTCCTTCATAGGGCTCTCTTACAATTAAGTCGCCACGGCGATTTCGAATTTCCATGTATTTCTTGTTTGGAGGCAAAGGTGTGAAACACAACCTTCCTTGACGCCATGGCGTGGGGTAGGCATGAATTTTTGAATCCGTAATTTGTGCAGGGATTGCGGAATTGGTTGTGAAACGACTGAAAACCCATGCAACGGAGCCAATCCCGCTATCTTTTATCATAAGAATGCTATTTGCTTCATTTATGTTTTTCAATCTATAAATACTGGCATCTTGTTCACTGAAAAGTACTGCGCTGACCATTCCTTTAAAGTTTTCAAGGTTCGGCTCACCTCTTGTATAGAACTTGTAGGAGAATTTTTCTATAGAGGGGTCAAAATATTCGTCTTTTTCATTGTTGATGAATTTAAAATCTGGCCACGTTTTTTGATCGCTGGTAATCCAGTATGAAGAATCAACAAAGGAAGATTTTTTGCCGGCGAAGGCTAGGCGGGTGGCAAAATCGTGGAACAAAGAGTCCGCAGAAATCTTTTTCTTTACTGTAAAATCGTGAAGTTGTTTTTCGAAGGGCTGGTCGGGATACTTTGCGAAATTCTCCCAAATAAATTTGTCCGTCTTTTTGTCGATGTGATTATACAGATAAATAAAAAAGATTCCGATACCGTATTCTTCTTGCAGGTCATTAAAGGATGTTCCCATTGAGGAAAACAATCCTGGAAGGTAGGCGTAGTAATCGTCGATGTCGGGTTCTGCGATTTCTTCAATGCCCGAGGCAGATGCTTCGAACCAAAGCGTCCAATAGCTCATGTCCAAATATCGAAGTTGTACCGCATGATAGAGTTCATGAATTGTAGTAACTCTAAGTGCCAAGTCCCAGCGATCAAAGTAGGAGTATTCGTGCTGTGTATTGTCCAGTTCTTCTGAGGCTATTGGGTAGGAACACTGTTTGCCGTTTACTTCAATGGTTTCTTGTGTTGCGTTAAATGGAGTGTATTTGAAATCGTTGTCGAGGAAAAGTTCGCTAGCTCCTGGAACGTTATCGTCGGAAACGGTTAGACCAAAACATCCATGACACATACGGCCTCTAAAAATGCCTGTAGTTTTGCACATGAGGTCAATGTCTACCACTTCGATAGGGTACAGTTTGTCTTCCACAGCTTGCTGAAAATGGTATGCCATTCCCGCTCCCAGGGGGGCCTTCATTTCCATTTTAGTCGTGTGAAATTTCCAAGCTTTTTCAGCGTAAATAGTCAAGGAGTCTATGTAGGCTGTTGTGGTTTTGTGGGGACCTGTCAGAGTGTAAAAAATTTGGAAGTGCTCTGTTTTCCTTGTGTAAACACTGTCGTAGTAATCGCTGATTGTGCAAGAACCTGCGTCTTGGATTCTAGTAAGAGCGCTTAATTTAAATGCAGACGGGTGTGCGCGTCTTTCTTCAATAAGCTTTGCTGTGCCGCAATGACCTGCGGCAAAGAGACCGCTTGCGCTTAGTAAAAAAATTAAACAGGGAACAACTAGCCTAGACATCATCCCTCCCCCCATTAAAAGAAAATGCCTTCACTGTTTAGAATTTGAGTAGCTCGGTTTCTGACAACTTCTGAAACCTTCAATGGTTTTTGATGATGCGGCTTAACGCGTGCGTCAACAATAATAGGCGCTTCGCAACCCCAATGCTTATGGATAATTTCAGAATGGAATCCGAACAGGTCCTGTGCGGGGTCGGAACGGGTAAAGGAGAGCCAAAGGAAATCGTTGAGCTTCTCTCCGTTCAGTTCGTTGTCAAAATCAATAAGGCTAATCCAAGGATAGTTCTCGCGATAAGGCCATTCTTCAAGGGAACATTCCAAGAGTTTGGCGATTTCAGCGCCGCTGTATTCTCCGTCCTTGGTGTAGGCTGGCGATTGAATTACAAGTACTCCTGCCATGGGAATCTTGATTGTGGATTTATCAAAAATCTGCGGCAAGTTAAGACTGTTTATGTCTTCAGCGTTATTTCGCAACTCGCGGCGTTTTATGCCTGCGGCAGCCATTACCAACTTGGATCCGTGATTTAAACTGGATCCGGTGTAGTCAAGCGTATCGATGGTCGTTGCTGTTTGAAAGTGAAGGTCCCGTTTAAAATCAATTCGTTCAAGGATGTGTGCGAAAAATCCTGGGACATCGTTCACGTCAATGGCAGAACCTTTTTCTTTTTCGTCTTCTTTAGCGGCAATTAGAAGATACTTGCTGAGACTTGCTTGGTTAAATCCGAGCAATGCACTTGCCGTCTTTAATAATTCCAAGGGTTCGCGGTCTTCGGGCTTGACGTAGGGAAGGAACCTTTCGCTTGCAAGGGCAAGGCACAACGGATGAACGCCTGCTGCATCAACGGCGTGGATTGCATGAAGCCCCGGAACTGATGCGGGAACCATAGGTTTTGTTACCTGATGGATGAATTTTCCGAACAAAGTATCTTCTTGAGGGGGGCGGCCTACGACAGTGAACGGGTAAATTGCATTTTTCTTGCAGAGAACTTTCTTTACCTTGAGACAGGGAAAATCATGTTTGTCGGAATAGTAACCAATGTGGTCTCCAAAAGGACCTTCTGGTTTTAGGTCCGGTTCCATCTCGCCAAGGATGCAAAAGTCAGCGTCGCTTGAAACTAGGTATCCGTCATGAATAAAGTAACGGAAACGTTTTCCGCCAAGCATACCTGCGAAAACCAGTTCGGAAAGGTTTTCTGGCATGGGCATAACTGCTGCGACCGTGTGTGCAGGAGGACCGCCCATAAAAATGCTGACTTTTAAAGGACGACCTTCTTCAATGGCCTTTCTATGGTGACTTGCAATATCGCGCTTAATCTGATAGTGCAAACCGCATTCTTCGCCAAGTTTGTACTCGTTTCCTGAAATTTGAACTCGGTACATTCCCACGTTGGTTGTCATTATACTGGCGTCTTCACTCGGCCGGGTGGCCACCTGTGGCAAGGTGATAAATGCGCCTCCGTCATTGGGCCAACTTACCAGTTGAGGAAGATCTTGCAATGAGCATTCCTTAAAATCATGGATACTGCCGGATCTTTGAGGTAAAGCGTTGATGCCAGCCCCTGCAGCCTTCAACCATGTAAAAGGCTGAAACTTCTTGAAGAAATTTATGGGATTGGACTTGAATTGAACCGCAATCTGGGTCTTATCTAGGGTTTTGCGGAATAGGAATTGTAATCGTTCCTCTGTACCGAAAATGTTGCATGCTGCTCGAAAAGGACTTCCCTTGACGCGTTCGAACAATAACGCCGGTCCGCCAGCTTCAAAGGTCTGCCGGGCAATTTCGGCCATTTCCAGCTTTGGATCTACCTCACGCTGGATGCGTTTTAACATACCTGCCTTTTCTAAATCCAGCAGGGCCTGTTCGAGGTTCGTGTACATTGCTTGCCCCCGCTGTTTAACCGGCAGTGGCTGATTGGTCCAGGGCTTCGAATGCCTGCGTCTTCTTTTGGCTTTCGATTGCCATAATGATGTTGCGGGCATCCTTACGAGCGTTGATGCTGTAAGTTACGCTGGTCTTGCTGATGATTGCCGCAAATGTTTCCTCAGGAATGGTTGTAAAACCCTGGAAGGAGAATTCGTCATAGCAGGCAGTCATGGAATCTTCGGATACAAATTGATGGCTTGCGGTAAAACCACGGAAGGGACCATTGCCAAGACGAACGGTGACTTTGTTGTCGTTCACCGAACTGATGATGCCAGTCCACTTGATGGATTTAAAACCACACTGGATAGTGTAGTTTACGCTAGAACCCGGCACCATTTCCTTGGGAAAGGTGTAGTGTAAAATAGGGCTCTTGCCGATTTGGATATTCATCGGGGCATACTGCAAGGTTTCCATTACGTTAGGAAGGGAATATTCTTGCCACGATGTTTGACTCAATTGTACCATGTTGCTGTAAATCTAGTAAAAATAAATTGAGAGAAGTGATTTACATCATATTTTTAGTTTTATTTCTCTAAAAATGATTCCCAATAAAAACTATTTTTAGTGCCCCAATAGATGTAATTGAATAAGTATGAACGAATTAGAAGCCGATAGCAAGTTTTTAAAGAAAAGTGTAATCATAAATATCATTGGGACCGTTCTTAAGGTTTGCGGTCCGTTACTGACCATTGTAATGGCCCGAGTTTTTGGTGCAGGCGAATTTGGCGTGTACATGTCAACTCAGGCTTTGATATTGACGATTTCTCATTCCGCAACATTGGGCTTGGATAAGGGGCTCTATTGGTATTTGCCTCAGAATAAGCTGAAGGGTAGGCCTGCTTATGATGGCATTATGGAATCCTTGTGGATTACGGTTATTATTTCGTTACTTTGTACGGTGTTTATCTTTGTTGGCTCTTTGACCCCCCTTATTTCAGAGGAGCTACCCTGGTATGCAGTGTCTCTTGTGTTTTATGCTGGATCCTTTGTTCTAAGTAACACTTCCGAGGGAAATCGTAAACCTCAGAATGCAGTGTTTATTAATTCCTTCTTTGTTGCAGTTCTTTCACCTCTTTCTTCCATTGTTATGCATCTGTTGGGCGTTCCTCATGCGTTGCCCATGGGTCTTTTGATTGGCCAGTTTGCTGGCTTTATGCTGCATTTTAAACTTGTTCGTAAACAGTTTGATAAAATGCCTCTGTGGCCCATTCGCAAGGTTTCTAGGGAATTGTTCTTGTATTCGTTGCCTCTTGGCTTTAATGAATTTGTAGTATCCTTCTTGATTCGTACAGGTCTTTGGATGGTTATGTATTTCCATGGGCCAGAAATGGCCGGCGTCTACGGCATCATGGTGACGGTCTCTAATGCATTGCAGACGATTCGAGTGGGCTTCAATCCTATCCTTACTCCGGTTATTGCCGGCATGAACAAAGATCGATTGCAGACTGATTTGAAACCGGTTTTTACGTACTGCGTTTCCATGATCACCTTGATCCAGTTGGTTATTGGTTTCTTTATCGTGCTTTTCCCTGCAGAAATCCTGAGCATTGCTGGTAGTGATTTTATTGTTCAGCCGGAAGCTCTTGGAATCTTGTTGTTTGTTCATTTGCTCAATGGTTTCTTTGGACTTACTGC
Organism: Fibrobacter sp.; assembly: GCA_045597525.1. Classification (GTDB taxonomy): domain Bacteria; phylum Fibrobacterota; class Fibrobacteria; order Fibrobacterales; family Fibrobacteraceae; genus Fibrobacter. The sequence goes on from JAZLKF010000056.1 coordinate 60,234, forward strand.
AACGATTATGAACGGTATCGGTAAGAGTCTTTATACGTTGAAGATGAATATTCTCACGCTGGCTGTGGCGTTGATTTCTTGCTACATCTTAGTGCCAGCCTATGGTCTAGTTGGGGCCGCAATGTCTATGCTGATTCATAACATGGTTGGAATGATTTGGAACAATGCTTACTTGGCTCACCTTAAGCTTTGGCCTTACTCTATTAAATTGATTTCCCAAATTATCTGGATGCTTGGCCTGATCGGCTTTTATATCTTGCTGAATATGGGACTGTTTACATTAAATCTCCCGCAAAAGATTGTTGCCTACTTAGTTATTCTTGTTGCTCTTGGAGTTCAGTTTCTTACGCAGAAAAAACGTCTGGAAAACGATAAGAACGCCTCTAAACGTAAATCATAATTGTTTTCTTCTGTAAAAATTGTCTATTTTTATAGAAGAGGAAATTATGAAGAAATATAAAGTTGGTTTTACTACCGGTGTTTTCGATTTGTTCCATGTGGGACATTTGAACTTGCTGGAACGTTGCAAGGCCCAGTGCGAACATTTGATTGTTGCTGTATGTGGCGATGACTATGTGACTCAGGTAAAACACAAGATTCCTGTTGTTCCCGAGAATGATAGAATGCGTATTGTAGGCGCCCTTAAATGCGTTGACGAGGTTTCTTCCATCACCTTGGAAGAAATTGATGACAAAATGCTTGCCCTCAAGAGGTTTCACTTTGATGTCCTTTTTTCCGGTGACGACTGGAAAGGCTCTGAACGTTACAACCGTACCGAAAAACAGTTTGCCGAATTGGGCGTAAGTATTGAGTATCTGCCCTATACTAAGGGTGTGTCTACTTCCGACCTCAAGGATAAAATGAAGGGTGAAGGGGTTGCAAAATGAGGCTGATGACCCAAGATGAATGCCGTAAGGTGCAAATGGATATTTTGGACGATGTAGCCCGCATTTGCAAGGAACATGGTCTTCAGTATTACTTGGCTTTTGGCTCTCTTTTAGGGGCTGTTCGTCATAAGGGATACATTCCCTGGGATGATGATATTGACATTTGCATGGTTCGTGATGAATACGAAAAGTTCGTGGAAATCATGAAGGCAGGAGCCGGAGACCAATACAAACATCTGGATTTTATTGACAACAAGTCCGATGGATATTTCTATCCTTTTGCAAAGGTGGTTGACAATAGAACTGAAGTGGACATGGAACGCCACACCAATAAGCATGGAATCTGGATCGATATTTTTCCTTTAGATGGCGTGACTGAATCTCCCATGATGTCCAAGTTCCATATGTCTCTTTGTGCCTTTATGAGAGTTGTGGTCCTTGCCATGGATGCAAATTTTGCAAAGATGAAAATTGGTTTTGACTGGTTCTATAAGCGCCTATTCTATATGTTGGCCCATATTGTCGGTGTGAAACGCGTTTGTCGTATTCATGAGAGAATCTTTAAACGTTATAAAGCCAGTGAGTCTAAGTACATTGCAAATCTCTTTACCAACAACGGAACTCGTTCCATGATGGATAAGGAAAAACTATTGCACGTAGCGGAATATGTCTTTGAAGATCGTAAGTACGAGGGCTACGCTGAATATGATTACTATCTGAAACGAATGTACGGAGATTACATGAAACTTCCGCCTGTTGAAAAACAAGTGACCCATGCGTTTGAAGCCTGGTGGAAGGATTAAGGATTGCCATGACAAAGTATCTTTTTGTTTTGACCAGCTCGCCTAAGGATTTCTTCTGCGAACAAACTCTAGTGGCGATTGCCTCCTTGCGTGTTCATAATCCGGGCGCTTTCGTTACAGTGCTGACCGATGACCGAACTGCAGCGACTTTGACTGGAAACCGCGCCGCCCTCAAGGATGCTGTAGATGAATTGAAGGTCCTTGATTTGCCGGAAGAACTATCTCCCATGCTGCGCTCTCGTTATCTTAAGACCGTGATGCGTAATGTTATCGATGGTGATTTCCTTTATATGGATTCGGATATTGCCATTGTGGGGGACCTGAGTATTCCTGCAGAATGGACTGGTGATATTTACGCTGTCTTGGATTTCCACACAAATCTTTCCAAGGCGATAAACCGAAAGAAAATTTTAAACAATGCCAAGATGCTAGGCTTTTCACCGATCTTGAATGACGAAATCTTCAACGGCGGTGTAATGTATGCCAAGGACACTCCTAAGGCTAGAGAGTTCTTTAAGACGTGGCATGAACTTTGGCAGTATTGCGTTACAAAGAATTTTCCCTACGATATGGCGAGTCTTGCTGAAGCCAATTTCAAATTTGGCTACATTACCCAGAAGGCTGGCGGTGAATGGAATTGCCAAATGGCTTATGCTAAGGAATTTATTCCTAATGGCAAGGTGTATCATTTCTTTGGCTCTCGTATAATTAATACCTGCGGTCGTAAAGTTCCCGAAAGTATGAATGTTTTCCTGCCTAAGATTTTACGCAAGGACTTTTATACAAACTTAAAGGAAATTCCTGTAAAAGTTAACGCGGACAAGAGCATTACCATCAATGAATATTATGACGACGTGATTGCCCATGTTAAGGACGCGTTCCTTTATCAGACGAAGCATGCGGGAACTTTTGGAGCCGATATCATCCGCTCTTATGCTTTTGCAAAATCATTGGGCTATGTGTATAAAAAAATGCCCTTTGTATTGCCCCTGCTTTCTTTCATCGGAAAGATTTTATAGCGGAGTCTGCGATGAATTTGCTTTTCAATCTAGTAGCGGTTCAGCCTATTCATAGTGCCAAGTTCCATGGGGGAGGTTCCTATGGTGAGGTTGTCTTTTGGGCGTTGGTAAAACGTGGAACAAAGTTTGGCTGTGTGTATGATAGCCGTAAGTACTTGGCTCCTAATATAGTCGAAGCTTGCAAGATTCGTGAGATTCCACTTTTTGACATTAGTGAAAAACTTCCCCAACAAATCATTGATGAAAATGATTTCGATACATTTTATACCCCACTCTATTCTCTTGAAAAAAAGTGGGATATCAAAGTGAATCGTTTTGTGCTCACGTGGCATGGGGCTCGTGCTTTGGAAATGCAGTATAGCTATCTGGGAATTTCTTTTGCACAAAAGTTTGGCCAAAAGGCAGAGGCCTTGATTCGTTATCGTGAAGTTTGGAAAAAATTTTTCTATAAGCCAAAGTATCGAAAGCTTGCTGCGCGAATTGCCTCTGGCCAGACCCAGGCTATTACTGTAAGTGAACACAGTAAGGCTTCTATCAAGGGTTTCTTTCCGGAGCTCTGCGATGTGAAAATTCCAGTTTATTATAGCCCAATGACCGACTATGAACCCAAGGGATGTTTACCTGAAGGGGTGGCTGCAAAGAAATATTTTTTGCTTACCAGTGGAGCTCGCTGGGAAAAAAACAATCTCCGCGCTGCGATGGCTTTTGATCAGCTGCTTTCTGAAATGAAAACAAGTGATGCTGGTTTCGAATATAAAATGGTTATTACGGGAGTGACGAATCCTGGTGTATATTTGAGGAACATAAAGCATAAAGGCAATTTTGTGATGTTGGGATATGTGGATTCTGAAGAATTAGAATTCTTACATAAGAATGCCTATGCCTTTATTTTCCCGTCTTTAAATGAAGGCTTCGGCTATCCACCTGTGCAAAGTATGCGTTATGGTGTTCCTGTGGCAGCAAGCGGAACGACTTCTGTTCCTGAGGTTTGTGAAAATGCTGCTTTATACTTCGACCCTTATTCCGTAAGCGAGATTAAGAATCGTATTATCCAACTTTTCGATGAGACCATTTACAACAGCTATTCGGATCGCGCTTTGATTCGATATACGCAGGTAAGTCGCCGTCAAAAGGAAGATTTAGAAAAGGCTGTTGACTTTATTCTAGGTTGTTAGTCCTTCGTCGATATTTGTATATTTGACGTATGTCCAAACAATCCTTACAAGAACGTTTTTCCAAGTGGTATATTCCACTGATTTGTAAACATAAATACAAGGCTTTAGCCTTTTATCTGGTTCTCGCCTTGCTATGTGCTTATCCGATTTTAGTGAAACCGGGTTTGAAACTTGATGCGGACCTGTCTCACCTGCTTCCTGAAGAAACGCCCAGTGTTATAGCACTCCAGGAATCATACACTCGTTTTGGTAGTGCCGATAAGTTTACCATTGCAATCCAGAGCGAATCTGCCGAAGTTGTTGCTGAAATGCAGGATTCCATCAGCTCCTACATTCGCAATAATTGGCAAGGTGATTTTGTTTCTATCCAGATAGACGACAATAACCAATTCTTTAAGGATAATGCCCTGCTCTATTTGCCGGTGACCCATCTAGAACGAATCCGAGATAATCTTGAAGATTTGCAACTTGAGATTGGTCGCAAGAATGGTCCTCTTGTTGTCGACTTGCTTGGTGAAGAATCTGCTGCAGAAGAAAAGAAGGAACGTATTTGGTTTGACGCAAATCTTCCTCAGGAATTGGGTTTGCCTGATGAAGCTATCGGTGCATTTGCATCCTTCTTGAAGAAGCCGAAGGATTCTACCCAGGCAGAAAAGCCTGTTGATGATTGGCGCCCCAAGGAACTTGTTCCTGCACATTTGAGGACACGTTTGATTGGTTGTCCGAAACCAGACAGTACTGGTAAGATTTATTTCAATGGGGTTGTGAATGCCAAATTGATTAAACCTTCCACGGATTATGAATTTGTTTCTGGCATCTTGGCAAAGACCGAAGCTTTGCTAGAACATTATCGTGCAAAAACGTATCCCGTTCCAACGCGCTTTAGCGTTGAAGGTACCTATGAAGGGTTGAAGGAAGTTGATGAAGTCGCTAACGACAGTATTTTCTCTTTTGCTATCAGTTTAGTGTTGATTTTCTTCTTGACCAGTTTCTTCTTCCGCAGTGTCAAGGGTCCCATTTTGGTAACTTGCTCTGTGCTCTATGCTTGCATTCCTACTTTTGCGTTTACTGCCATTTTCTATGGTAAGTTGAGTCCCTTTACGGTCTTTGTTGCATCCATTATTCTTGGTATAGGCATTGACTACTCTATCCATATTTTGGGCACTGCCCAGAAGATGTTGAACAAGTATGCTACCCTCGAGGACGTTCTAGAGGAAGCTCAGAAGAAAATGCTCAAGCCCTTTATTTTGGCTAGTTTCACAACGATTGCCGCCTTCTTGACATTGCTTGCTGCACACTTTAAGGGCTTCTATGAGTTTGGTGTGGTGGCTTCTATAGGTGTCTTGTTCAGTATGATGACGTCGGTCCTTTTCTTACCGGTACTTATCAAGTGCATGGGTGGTATTCCGGCGGCTCCCCAGAATAGTTTCTTCCCGAAGTCGTGGGACGAAGTTCGAATTGCCAAGTTCTTCAAAAAGGCTGCTTTGGTCGGTTTGGCTTTGGGTTTGGTTTCGCTTTATTTTGCCCCTCACGTAGACTTCGAACACAATCTCAAAAATCTTCGCCGTGTTTCTACAGTGGTGACAAACCAGAAAAACAAAATTTCTACGAAGGTCACTCGTGAAAGCTATAAGGCTGTAACATCGACGCCGGCTGCGGTTATGGGCTCAAAGCCTGAACAGTTGGATAAATTGTACGACACCTTGGTCTATCGTCTTAATGTAGAAAAAGACTCTTTGCTTGGAAGTTTCCTTACTTTGAGAAGCTTTGTGCCTCCTGAGGATTCCCAAAAACAACGTCTTGAAGTGATTGAAGAAATCCGTGAATTAGTAGAAGCGCGCGTTTTTGATCGTGCAGAAGGGGAAGACTCTACCAATATCGCAAATCTTCGTCAGATGTCTGCAGTGGAAAATACCTTCAGCGCAGAAGATATTCCCAGCTGGACTTTGGATATTCTTCGTGAAAAGGATGGCTCCTACGGAAAGATTGGCTTTATATACGGTAGCTTCCCCAGCTGGGATGCGAACGCCCTTCATAACTTCCAGGAACGTTACGGTCACTGGAATTTTGATGGTGAAAATCTTAGAACATTCTCTTCACAATTCATTCTTTCTGATGTGATTGAATCTGTGAAGCAGGATAGTTTTAGATTAGCTCTCGCCATTATCCTCGTGATTTTTGCAACCTTGGCGATTTCCTTCCGTAAGCCAAAACTCTTTATTAGCGGATGTATTGCCTTCGGTATGGGAACTCTCATGACTCTTGGCTTGCTAGGATTCTTGACTCATTTCTTTGAATATGGAAAAATCAGCATTTACAATGTGATTGTGATTCCCATGACCCTAGGTATAGGTATCGATGCGACAATTCACTTTATTACCTCTTGGTCTTCCAATGGTAATATGACACTTCGTCAGTTGATGGACACTACTGGGCGTAATGTGATTGCCAGCTCCTTGACAACAGTGGCTGGGTTTGTTGGCTTCCTCTTTACTAGTCATCGCGGTTTGAAAGGCATTGGAGATCTTGCTTGTATTGGAATTTCAGTGTTCCTGGTGGCAAGTGTTATTTTCTCCATGTTCCTTTGCAGTACATGGCTCAAAAAGAAATAAGCGATTTGTTGAAATTGAAAAAAGACTTCCTTTCGGGGAAGTCTTTTTTTAAATAGAAAGAACGTTGTTCAGATTTGATAGACGTGGCTTAATATTCGAAATCTACGGCGCGACGTTCTACCACGACCTTTTTCACGAAGCCCACGATTGCCTGGTGATCTGGATGACCTTGGTAAAAATCCAGAGCTTCCTTGGTGCGGAAGGTTGTGTCCAATGCAATATCGTATTCGATGTCGCCATTGCCAAGTTCGGACTTGTTGAAGTTCAAACCGGATTCAATGCTGACAAGACCAGGAATCTTGCCTTCTAGGGCGTGGAATGCAGCGACGAGCTTTTCTCCGTTTTCTTTTGCGGTTGCGCCTTCAGCTTCGGCCTTCAGCTTCCACCAAACAATATGTCTAATCATGAGTGTTTCCTTTTTTTCTGTGAAATTTCTTTATAAAGATCAAGTTGGCGCTTGAAACAATCGTTCCAGCTGAATTTTTCCGCATACCTGCGGGCGTTCAATTTTTTTTGTCTCAAGTCGGAATTGTACAAATTCACGATGGCTTCTGCCAGCGCTTCGGAAGTACGGGCTTCAAGAATCATGCCTGCATCGGATTCGCGAACATGTTCTGCCGCAGCGCCAGTGCTTGCACCGATCTGGGCGTTCCCGCAGGCCATGCTTTCGAGAATAGAAAGCCCGAAGGTTTCCCAGCCAGAAAGGGCCAAACCCATATCTGCGCTGGCGTAGTACCTTGCCATTTCGTCTATAGACTTGATGAAACCTGCGTACTGAATTCGAGGGTGCGTTTTTACCGCCTCTTGCACTTGGGGTAAGTAGGGACCTGTACCAGCAAGGACCAATGCAGGTTCGCAATTTAATTTGCTTGTGATAATGTCGTAAGCACCAAGCAAAAGCTCAATGCCTTTTTCTTCGCAAAAACGGTGGGGGAAGAAAATTGTCAAACGGTTGGGGTCTCCGTCTTTCAGATTTTTCACCAGTTCGTCGTCACGTTTTTCCGGTGAGAACATTTGGATGTCGCACCCCAGAGGAATCCAGTGGGACTTGGGCAAGTTGTTTGCATCCAAACGGTCCATGACTTCCTTACAAGAAACTTGAACGCCATCGTAATTGTGAAATTCTTGACGAGCATACCAAAAGGCGATCTTGCGTCCTAACTTGCCAAGTACGGTTCCTAGTTTGTTTGCTACAGGACGTTCCACATAGGTAATGGGGAAATCTGCATGCCAGAAACTGAGAAGGGCGGCGTTAGGACAAATCTTTTTTGCAGCGTGTCGAACTACAGAGGGTAGAATGTAGGGAGATCCCACTTCGATTACGTCAGGCATGTACTTCTGCAAAATGGGGCGTATTTGGGATTGCTTCCAAATAAAACGATACTCCCAGTTGCCTGGAAATCTAAATGCTTCCACATGCTCAATAATCAATCCATCACTTTTTTTTTCGGTGAAGCTTTTGGAATCGGGCATGACGAATACAGAAAGAACCTCGCCTTGCTGCTGGTAGAATGCCATTTTTTGCAAATGGTATCTACGGACTCCGCCGCCAGAGGGACTCCAGAAATTATTGAAATCAACGATGGTGAACATTTCAGAATCTAGCGAGTAGGTTAGGCTTCTTCCTGCATTCTGTTAGAAAGCGGGTCAATGGACAAGTTACCCTGGTACAGTTGGTTGCTGCCAAGACGCTTTGAGTCTACAGTCAAGAACAAGTTGCCACCCTTGGATTCCAGCCAGTAGATGGCGTCGGAATCGCGAAGGTAGGCGCGAGGACCTATGAGTCCGTATTCCGAATCGACGAGTTCGCCGCCAAGGAACAGCGGAATGTCTAATGCCTTGTACAGATCTAGAATCACTGAAGAACGACGTTCGTGAATATCGGACAATTCAAAGTAATCGGTGATCTTCAAGTGGTCAATGCCGTCGATAACTACCACGAGGTTGGGATGCTCCTTGGCTTCTTCCTTCAAAGTTTCGATCAATTCTCTATTGTCAAAGTCTGGTTGATCGTCCCAAATTTCAAGACGATTGCTGCGGACAAATCCCATCAGCTCGCGGGTTGCTTCCAAAATCTTTTGGTTCATAGCTTCGTCTTCGCTTTGCTTGCGAACCGTGAGCACGGATTCTCCGATAAGCATTGCCACCAGACGGTCGAAGATTTGACGTCGAGGAGTTTCCAAGGCGATGTAAATCAGCTTTAGGTTGGGATTGCTTTGAAGTAGATCCAGAGAAATGCTGGAAAGCAAGGTTGTCTTCAAACCGAAGGGCTTGGAAGATACATAGAAACAACCCGACTGGATGCCGTCGATGGTTTTAGTCAGCTTGGGGAAAGTGTTCAGAGAATAACCTACGCGAACATCTGGAGGGCAACCCATGGCTGTGTCAAAATTTTCCTTAATGTCCTGCAAGAGCATGGAACGGCGATGGGTGTGGACGGTGTCCTCTTCAGTCTGGGCAATGAGGCTCAGTAACTGATCAGCGCCATTCTTGCGAACCACCAGGTCCACAGTTTCATCCTTAGGCAATACGATGGACTTAAACTTTAAGTCTAGTTCCTCAGCCATTTTCAGGTATTTTTGAATGCGGTATTCCTGCTCGCGTCGGTCTTGTTCGCGACGCAAAATGACTGTGACGGAATCGGCACCGCAGGCCTTGAGTTTATAGAGGTGACTTTGGCTCAGTTCCTGGTACATGGTGGAGACCACACCAGGAATACCAGCCAAGTCAGCTGTTAATGCATCGAAGAATCCTTCCACAATAATAGGCTTGCTGTTTTCAGCCTGGATGTTGAAGGGGATGTCACTTGGGCCAGATGCGTAGGATACGTAAGTGTGGCTGCTGTCGGAATCGTCCAATACGCGGCCATATACGGAATGGATCAATCCCTTGGAGTTGCGTGCTGGAATGGTGATTCTTGGTTCGCGGTATGCTTCCAAGTTATCCAGATAAAAACTGATTTGGTGGCGTTCAATGCCAGAAAGCATGCAGTAGCTTACAAAGGGCTCCGGATCGCCGCTGTAGTAGCCGATACCATAGAGCTGGGCCTGTCCAATGCTCCAGCCTCGGGACTGCAAAAATTCTGCAGAGGAAGGACTTTTGCAAGCGGCCCAGTGGCAGTAACGAACAAAGTTCTCAAGTACCTTGGATTTTTCGCCGCCGATTTCCTTTATCCAGGGATGTTCTTCCTGTTTAGGTTCGTGCTCTTGTTCTAAGGTGCCAAGGAAATCCAAAGCTTCTGCTCGTGCAGCATGCTCATCTAAACCGTTGAAACGGCTACGCATGACGAATTCGACTAAATCACCTTCGCTACCGCACTGAAGACAGCGGTAACGCCAATAGCCTAATGCATCGTAGAAGAACAAAGATGTTTCTTCGGGAGAATGGAAGGGGCAACATGCGATAAGGTTTCGACCCCAGCGGCTCAGGGGAATGCCCAATTGGCGCGGGTGGGTCTTTGCACGCATGATGATACCGGCATGTTCTTGATCTATAAGCATAACGGATTCCTTTTCTTACTCTTAGAAATCTACATATTTTTTATTTTTCGGGGTATGATTATCCTTGGGATTGACCCTGGTTCCATAACAACTGGGTATGCTTTTTTAGATACGGACGGAAAATGTCCTAAAGTTTTGGAATATGGAGTTCTTCATGCTTCTGAAACCAAAGCTTTAGAGGACCGATTGCTCCACATTATTACGGAACTGGAAAAATTATTGGACAAATACCATCCTCATGCTTTAAGCATGGAAGGTGTTTTCTTTTACAAAAATCCCAAGAGTGCGCTGGTGCTTGGTCATATTCGTGGAGCGGTTCTAGTGGCGTGCCGACGTCGAGGCATGACCTATAGCGAATATCCGCCGACGGTGGTAAAACAGTCCATAACAGGTAAGGGTAGCGCTTCAAAAGAAATGGTGGCGAATATGGTTTTTGCCCGTTTGGGTATAGAGAGGGGGGATCTTCCGCTTGATGCTTCCGATGCATTGGCTATCGCCCTTACCCATGCTAATCCAGCACCTTTAGCGAATGCTCTGGTGGGATCGTCCGGAGCGGCAAAGAAAAAATCCAGCCCGGTTTCCCGTAGGAAAAAGGCTACGACTAAGCAGTGGATGGATTTGATCGAAAAAATGGGAGGAACCATTCAATGATAGACTGTTACGGCTTTCGTAGTGTAGATTCCTTGGAATTTAAAAATATCAATGGTTACTTTGTTGATAAAGAAGTTCTTCCATTTTTTAATAAATTAACAGAGCGATTGGCTCTTGAAGGATTTGAACTTCGCCTTGAATCAGGGTATAGACCTTTTGAACGTCAGTTGAGTATATGGAACCGCAAGGCCTCTGGCGAGTTGAAGCTTCTAGATGCTTCCGGTAATCCGATGGAACGTCCGTCTGATGAAGAAGAACTGATGTATGCAATCTTGACATGGTCCGCTCTTCCCGGGGCTAGTCGACACCACCTTGGTTCAGACTTGGATGTAGTGGACGGTAAGGCTTGTCCTGAGGGATACGAAGTGCAGCTGACTCCTGCGGAATGCGATGGCATGTTCGCTCCATTTCACAAAAAATTGACTGATTTGATGGATGCTGACGAAGCTTTTGGTTTTAGCCGTGTGTTCATTCCCGGCCGTGGAAGAATTCAGCCGGAGCAGTGGCATATAGCTCATTTGCCCACTTCTCGACGCCGCCTAGAAAAATTTTCTCTTAAAGAACTTCGCCGCATTTACGAACGAACGGATATTGCTTGCAAGTCGGCGCTGTTGGACAACCTGGATAAACTTGCAGAAGATTACATCTATCCTTACTTTATTTAGAGTTTATTATGCCGTTTACTCCAGAAACTCGTGGAATATTGCGTTTGCCCTTTAGGGAGTATGGCCGTTCTGTCTTAGGCAATGCTCTAAATTACGTCCCGTGCCAAGGATCCTGTAAGGTCCTTGTGGTGGCTGGCATTCATGGAGAAGAACCCGAGACAACGTTTCTCCTTAGTAGAGTCCTTCGTTTTTTTGAAACACCCCTTGAAAATGTGGCCTTCGTTTTGTGTGCCAATCCCGATGGAATGACTTTGGGAACTCGCGGTAACGCCAATGGGGTTGATCTCAATCGTAATTTCCCAACGTCAAATTGGACTGCGGAGATGGTTGGATCTAGATCTATTCTTGAGGCTCCGAGAGATACCTTGTTGTCTCCGGGCACAGTCGGTGGAAGTGAACCTGAAATTCAAGCTATCTTGAGATTGGTACAACAGTTAAACCCTCAAAGCATCTTGTCTATGCATGCGCCCATCGCTTGCGTAGATGCCCCTGCTAGATCGACTCTAGTAGATTCCCTATGCCAATGCTTCAACCTGCCGTGGCTGGCTGATATAGGCTATCCAACGCCAGGTAGCTTGGGTACATGGTGTAAGGAACATTCCCTGGAGTGCGTGACTCTAGAACTGCCTAGAATGTCCTTGGAGATGTTGTTCGAACGCTACGGGGCTAGCTTTGCGGATGTACTACAAAACCTGTAATCCGCGTAGCTCCGTGAGATGTTTGAACGAAAAAAGTTCCCGGTATAGACCTGGAACTTTTTTGAAATTCAATTTTATTGTGAATTATTTCTTTTGAACAGCCTCTGCTTCGGCTTCTTCGATAATCTGCTTGCGCTTAGCAAGGCCAATGCCAAAACCAATGATGATGTAGCTTGCCATCAATAGCAGAATATATTCGGTCACGAAAGGAATTCCTTCGGAAACGAAAGTGAATCCGCAGATATAGGTAATAACAATCATCACAGCCTGGAAGGTGTTGAATGCTGCATTCTTACGGGGCTGGAGCTTGGGCAAGAACAGGGGGCTCACCATAAGGAGTCCTGTAACGAGCATTACGAAGATGGGCACGAAAATCAGTGCGCTGTTTGCATCTGCGAATATGCCTTTGGACTTAAGGTAAACAACCAGCACCGCGTTGATAGCGCCGGCAAAGGTCGAGGGAAGTCCTGAGAAGTGATGATGGTAGGTGTCTGAATCGCATGCGTTGTACTTTGCAAGGCGCATGGCTGCGCAGAGTACGTAGATGGAGAACACTACGATCAAAAGTACAGAGTTGGTCTGGAACCAGCTTTCGGGAGCTACAGTCTTGTAGGTGAAGAACACAGTGAATGCAGGTGCAACACCGAAAGCAATCAAGTCGGCAAGGCTATCAAATTGAGCTCCGAATTCAGAACTTGCGTGTACCAAACGTGCTGCAAAACCGTCTAGTTTATCTAGCAGAACGCAAAGAACGATAAAATAGGCGCCCATGCGAATGGGGTCTGCAGTAGTGAACGAACTAAAAGCTCCGGTTACCCAGCAAATCGCAAATACACCCAGCAAAAAATTCATGCTGGTAAACGCATTCGGCAGAATAAAACGTGTCTTACCCATTCAAATCCTCCACTATAAATAGTGCTGCGAGAAAGATAGATTTTTTACAGCTGAAAAACAAAAAAAAAACGCCCTTTTGAAGCGTTTTTTTTCAAGGAATGTATAAAATTTCACTACTTTGCAGGCTTGATTCCCCAAAGGGCCTTGACTCCTGCTGCAACAACCAGAATCTGGGGCGGAGCGTAAGGGTTTTCTTCAGTGGGGAAGTTTGTCCAATGCTTGGTAGAGAACTGATAGTACTGGGTGGGTCGATACATCACCGGCAGTACAGGAATTGTTTCCATAAAGATCTTGTTCAGCTGACGATAGGCCTCTGCCAGTTCCTTTTCGTTGGTCAAACTCGGAATCTTAAGAATCAGCTTGTTTGCTTCTGCATTCTTGTAACGACCTTGGTTGGAGAAGGTTTCTTCACCAACAGGCTTGTAGGAACTACTTCCCATAACCTGTTCAAAGCGGTTCCACGGAGTTGCGGCAGAAATTTCTGCGGTTTGAGTCTTCATAGCAAGATCAAAGGTGCCATGGCGGAGGTTCTTATCCCACACTCCATAATCCACGAAAAGTTCCTCTGCAGTAAGACCGATTTCACGGAAAGATTCAATGACGACTTTAATCACGTCTTCCCAGTCATTCCAGCCTTGGGGACATTCGATGGTGAAACTACGAACAGGTTTGCCGTTCTTGTCGAGCAACTTTCCGTCTGCATTCCAGCTGTAACCTGCCTCGGCCAAAATAGCCTTACCTTTTTCAGGATCATAGCTGTAGCCGAAGGTATCTGCATCTTCCTTGACGAAGTACTTGGATTCCGTACCGAAGGGGAGGATAAATCCAGACTGAATAGCAGGAGTGTAGTTAGAAACGGCACGGGACTTGATCTTTTCAAAATTGATGGAGTGCATCATGGCGCGGCGAATTGCTACGTCCTTGAAAGGCTCTCTCTCGTGTTGGACGAAAAGAGTGACAATAGAACCTGGCTGATGGTAGGGCTCGTTACGGCTCCAGGCGCGGATGCTATCCCTGGCCTTGTCCCAAATGCGGGGGAGGAACACAGCGGAAATGTCAAGATTTCCCTTGGTCATCGCGCTGTTGAAATGGTTGTTTCCGTTGTAGAGGGAATGAATAATGTACTTAGGAGCCGGTTTTTGGCCGTTGTACTTAGCATTACCCCAGTAGTTGTCGTTGCGTTCCAGTACGATCTGTTCTGGAGAGTAGGTCTTCAAGTTGTAAGGACCAGACACAACCGGTAGGGAGTCGTTCTTAAATTGTGTAATCTTGCCCATATCATAGGACTTGCCGGCCTTGGCGGACTGGACCAGGGGCTCGAATACAGCCTTAGGCAAAATGGAGGTTTCGGCAATGGCGTTCAAGATGATGAGCGGGTTCTTGATTGCGCCGTAGTGGAAAGTCACATTATTGTTGTTGTCGGATGTAATCTTGCTGAGGAAGTTCCAGTTCCCGTGACGGGATGTGGGTAGCAAGGAGTCAATTTTAAAGGTGTAGATTACGTCGTCTACAGAAACCGGCTGTCCGTTGTTCCATTTGGCGCGGGGGTCAAGGTGTACAGAAATTGCAGAATCGCTCATGGTGTAGCTATCTGCCAGCATAGGTTCCAATTCGCCGGAAAGCTGGTTGTAGGCCAATAGGGCTTCGTAGCTCAGTCGGCAGTTTCCGTCGGTAGGGAAATTTGGGTCGTAATCCAGGGGATTGAAACTAGAGGGGGGTGCCCAGTCAAATCCTCCGATGTATAAAGTTTCATTGCGAGGATATTCGGAATCTTCGTTGGATGCAACGTCCTTGGATTCCTCGTTGCAAGCAACGAAGCAAAAGGCGCTCAACGCTACGGAGCCCACAGAAAACATTCTTATAAAATTGGTAAAGCTCATCATATTACCATATATATTTTTATAAGAAATTTAGTGAGTTTTTTTTGAAAAAACCACCAATTTTTTTTTACACTTCACGAAAAAAGGCGAAAAAATAGGGTGTATTTATAATATTACAAAGAAAATCCGTAAAGAAGCCTTTTGGAAGACGCACTGAATAAGGTGTGGTTAGTGACAAATGGCGTGCCAGCACCGCCAGGTGTACTGAATTTTCGCGCAATCTGACCATCTTTTAGCGATAAGGACACCACTTCATTGCCTTGATCGATCCAAGCCTCGTCGTTTTTGACAAAAGGTTTTGTGAAGATGGAGTTTTTACCCTGGAATCTCCATAGAGGCGCTCCATTTGTTGAGTAAAGTAATATGGATTGGTCTGCTTGACCGATAATAAATTTTTGTTCTCCTCTATCATTGATTGTGGATAGGGAGGTTATTGGGGCTTCTAGGAGAATTTGAATAGGGGGGAGGTCATTCTCGTTAATGTTGAATAAATACAATTTATTTGAGCCAGTTGCAGTCAGTAAGATGGAATCAGAGCAGGCTATGTGGGTAACCGGTCCCGGAACTTTTCTTGTAGAACCTTCCTTGGATTGGCCCACTTCGTCATCTAGATCTACAATTTCACCTTCCAGGTTGCTGACGTGAATAAGGTTTTTATTCTTTGTCATCAAGAAGGGAACTGAAAAAATCTTTCTAGACCAAGCTAACTTGTTGTCAGTACCTATGATTTTCAAAAGGAACCCATTCCAGGTTGAAACGTAGATTCCATTGTCGGAAGTGATTGCTTCAAAAGCTTTACCAGGAAGCTGGATATTTGTGGGATTACTTTCGTGATTCAAGTCGAATATGGACAGGTTGTAGCCTGAGGCGATTGCCAAGGTGTTTTCATTGTGTGCAATGACAGGACTCTCATCAAGAATACCAATGTTTTTGGACCAGCGTAAATCACCGTTTTCCATGTTTATGCAGTGTAGTTTGTTTGCTGCAGGGTCAATGGTGTACAGGTTCTTTTTGTTACCAAAAAACTGGGGGTAGCGGGTTTGGGGAGATAAGGGTAAAAGACTGACAAATTTTGCTCCGATAGTTTTACCATATCGACCGAGAATATATTGGGTTGCCTGTGGGTTGCTAACGGAAAGTCGTACGGCTTCAGACCATGCTTTTTGTTTTTCCTTTGGAGATCCGTTGTTCTTTTCCAAATAGACGGCCTTGAACAACCAAGCTTCGGCATTGCCGGGTTCTAGACTGAGTAGGGAATCCAGTTGCATGGGTAACTCCTCCCATTGCTCATCGTCAATGAGCTGGGCGACTTTTTTTACCATTACATCTGACAAAAGTCTTTTTTTACCATAGTAGTGAGGAGCTATTGCTCTCAGCTTTCGTTCGCCAAAGTAGAGATAAATGTTCCCATCTGTATGGATGGGCGGTTGTTCAATGGGCTTTGCAAAGTTGAAATTCCAAATGGGTCTAAGCAGGGTATCCACCGTAGTAATTGCGCCTTCGCTGGTAAACAAGCCTAAGGTACCCTGTGCGAGTGGATGAATTGATGATGCGTCACTACGGATTGTCGCTTTGGTAAAACCAGTAGCTTTGTCAATAAGTGCTACACGTCCAGAAGCTTCCAAGACAACGACATCCTTTTCAAAGGAGAGAAAGGATTCTACGTTGTTTGCTGGAATTTTCCAGATTGGACTGCTGCTTTGTTTTGGTAGATAACAATACAAAAAGTTTGCAGAAGTGAGCAAAAGATAGTTGTTTATAATTAAAGTTTTTTTGATGATGTCAAACTGAGAAATGACTTTACCTTCGGTTCCATCTTCCGTGGAAATAAAGTGAAGTGCGTTGTCGGTACAGTTGAGGATGAATTCTCCCGTGGGTTTGAAGTAACCTTCAATTTGACAATGTTCGTATTTCTCGGGGATTTGAATTTTTGTATTACGCTTATTTATGATGTAAAGATTTTCTTTAGTAATGGCGATTGCTTCATCTCCATTATCTGCAAAATTCAGAATTTCTGTAGTTGCGAAACTGCGAAGATCTTTTCCTGAAAAAATGGATTTGAAAAATAAAGTGTCTTTATATTCGTTAAGGTACCAAATACCTTTGGAGTTTATGTTTAGAATCAAAGAACTCTGAGCTATATCCACAGGAACCTGGACAAGTTTATTATCCTCGATTTTCTTAATGCTGCCGTCTTTGAAGTAAAGGTAGGCTGGGTTACTATTGTAAATCGCCTGAATGGAACTTCTAAGTGGAATTGCCGTTTTTTGTAAACTTTCGGGTTTTAAATTCGTTCCAGCGTCTCGTTCAGAAAGCCAATAGGCCTTTGCTGTTTCTGTTGTTCTCGATAGACTTTGTTGGTAATAGAAGTTTGATGAAGTCTTGTTTCCGGCAAGCTCTTGAATTTTTCCTAGGTAGAAATAGGCTTGTTCCTTATCGTCTTTATCACCATTGTTTGCTATGTTTTCCAGAAGACGAATGGCTTCAGCCTTTTCTCCCTTCATTTCGAACAGGTAAATGGCTTCTTGAATTGAAGATTCCATAAGCTCAGCAAACACTGCGGACACGCAGAAAAATACCATTGCGATAATGGAAATGATATTCTTGCTAATGTTTGCGGAATTACACATCAAACTTGTATCCTACTCCACGTACGGAAACGAATAGTCTGGCGGGGGTCTGCTCGTCTTCAATCTTTTTACGTAAGGCCACGATGTGGTTGTCGATGGTTCTAGTGGAGGGCATGTTTTCGTCGGTGTATCCCCAGATTTCCTTGAGAATATCTTCGCGGAGAATTACTTCGCCCCTGTGAAGCCAGAAGTACTTGATAATCTGGAATTCGCGTGTCGTTAAGTCCAGTGGTTCGTCGCCCTTAGTTGCCTGGAATTTCTTGAAGTCAATATGAATGTCTAAAATATCAATACATTCGGGACCTTGCTGAATATCGGTTGGTTTTTGTACCGGTGTAAGGCGACGCAGAAATGCTTTGACGCGAGCCAAAAGCTCTAGAATGGAAAAAGGCTTTGTGACGTAGTCATCTGCTCCCATTTCAAGACCTGCCACTTTACTAGTTTCTTCGGTCTTTGCTGTAAGCATAATGATAAAACATTCTGGATGCTTCTTACGAATATAGCGGCATACTTCAAATCCGCTCTTCTTGGGGATCATTAAATCCAAAAGAATCAAATGAGGCTCAAAGGAGTCGGCCTTTTCGATGGCTTCTTCACCGTCTTCTGCAGTTTCGACGATGTAACCTTCCATTTCGAAATTATCCTGCAAACCGAAACGGATGATTTCTTCATCTTCAACGATCATTATTTTGTAGTTCTCTGCCATGCTAGTCTGCCCTTTTAAACTTTACGGTGAAGGTGGAACCCTTGCCTGGTTTGCTGATTAAGGAAATTGTGGCTCTGTGGGTCTTGGCGACGCGCTTTACGATGGCAAGACCTAGGCCAGAACCTTTTGTGCTTCGGGTCATTTCGTCTCCGACTCTATAAAAATCGTTAAATATATTTTTTTGCTCAGAAGAAGGAATGCCAACGCCGGTGTCTGTAACGGAAAATACCACATGGTTGTCTTCATTGTGCACGTTAATGGTGATTTCTCCGGGTGCGTTGGTGTACTTAATTGCGTTCTCAATAAGGTTCTGTGTTAAACTGTAAAGGGCTGTATAGTCTCCCATTACATAGGTGTTGGGTTCAAAGTGGGTTCGGAAATCAAGACCTTTTTCAATGCCAATGTCTTCAACCGCATCAAATACCTTTCCTGCACAAACGGCAAAGTCCAGTTTTTCCCACTTAAAAGCGCCCGTACCATGTTCCATGCGGGTGTAGTTCAATATGGCTCCTATGAGATTTTCCAAGCGTGAGGCTTCCTTGCCGATAAGGTTGGAATACTCCTGAACTTTTTCGACTTTTTGTACGCGGCCTCTTGCCATCATTTCTGCGAACATTTTGATTGAAGTTAAGGGTGTTTTCAATTCGTGTGATACGCTAGACAAAAAGTTCGCCTTCATGGATAGGAGCTTTCTTTCCTGGGTGATAAAACGTAGCATGAAGAAAGAACCAAAAATCACGGAAATTAGCGCGAATAGCATTAGACCGTACATGAGGGACATGCGCTTGCGAGATTCTTTTTTTATTGCTTGCATGTCTTTTTCGTATAAGGTGAACTTCCAGTTCATAGCGTCGACCAATGGTGACTGATTTATGACCGTGGAACTATCTGGAATGCTGCCAAGAACGACCATTTCATTTTGATCTGTGACAGAGTAGGGAATGTTCTTCCAACTTTGAGCCACCATTTTCATTTTACCGAGTAGACGGTCCTTGTAGGCCTTGGTGTCGATTTTCGCTATGACAACTTGGTCTCCGGACAAATAGGGATAAGACATCTTGAAAAGGGTGATGTCGTCGTTTTGTTTGAAGATGATTCCGTCTTGGGTGTTTTCTTCATCGAGAAGTTCCTGGAAGGTGTCCCTGTAACGGAAGAGAATATCCATGTAACCTAGCTGTCGATTGAAGTTCTCACGGAGATTCCAGAACGCTTCTCGCTTTTCTTGGGTAAGCTTCTCGAAGGAAAGAATTTGAGTAAATGCGGTTTCAAAGAAAAACTTTGCAGAAGAAAGATCCTTGATGTTGTTGTCGTCAAGGAACTGGGTCAGAACCTTCAAACAGTAATCCTGTGCTTCTTGGTGCTTCTTTTGTGCTACGAGTATTTCAAAGTGCAATAGGTTCACTGACCTAGTCAAGTCTGCGTGGAGATAACCTTGTTGGTGAGGCTGTCTTTCTAGAATATCTAGAAGCTCCAACGCTTCATCATAGAACTTGTTTTGATAGTTGTAGCGGATTAAGCCCAGTATGTTTTGAACTTGGTCGTCTCTTGAATCGAAAATGATGTTGGGAAGGAATGTGGACCTTGAAAGTCTGCTCTGATAGACTCTTTTGCCGTTATCATAGCTGGCCAGTTCTTCTTGGTACAAACGCTTTTCTACGTTGGAAGCTACAACGGTGGAAAAATCCTGTGACTTGAAAAAATGTCTTGAAGAAATGTCGGGATAGATCAACGCACCGTTGTTAAACAAGAAAATTGCTTCGATACCATCAACGGACTTGAACTCGGTGGCGTTTCCAAAATCCAAAAGACCACGGGGCTGTTCGTACAGAAACAGGGAGGCGCCTTTTGTCTCCTGGAAAATCTTGTTTTGCTCCTTGGAAATCGCTTCTTCAAATTCCGACTGGAATGCCGCAATGTTCTCGTCGAAGTTTTTCTGTGCTAGGAAAACTTCATTTTGAATGTTTCTGAAACTGAGGTACGATAAGATTGCAGTTGGCAAAATAATACCCCCCGCAAACAAAAGAATAAACAGCAGATTGTTTCTTGAAACCTGCATAGTTTATCCTTTATAACGGGGAATTATTAGCCATTACTGAACTATGTTGGCGCGATGGGTGATTGATACCCTATGGCCAGTCTCAATACGGCGGTTGCTAGAGTAGACTTCTCTGATAAGAACTGCAGCTTCGTTGTCGGCTGCACGAGCGATAACGCCGCGACCCAAAAGATGGGGGGGGATTGTCGCGTCAGACTTGTCTTCTTCCCAAATGGCAATGGCATCGCCAGTTGCATACCCTTGCTGTAAACCTTTGTCGATAAGAACGTAGGAATAAGCTCCGATAATCAGCATGGGGTCCATGGCATAACGAATCATGGCCAATGAATCCATCATCACTGCTTTTTCAGGAGTGTATCCAGAAACGTTCAGTGCGTTCAAAGGCATTTTTACGCGAGCTTTGGACTGCTGGATCTTAATTTCTCGGAAACTCTGGACGATTTGGGCGCGAGAAAGGGTGTCGCCGATAGCGGTAATCTTTGCAATGCCAGAAAGGCGCAACAAGGCGAACTTGTCGAAACTGCCTCCTTGGGCGGAAGGTGCTTCAATTGCCTTCGCATCGAGAATTTCAATAAGGTCACCCTTCTTCAAGTTTTCGTGTGTCTTTTTACCAAGGCCAACAAGGATTTCGTGTTCCGGCATGTGGATAATCGGCTGCTTTTTTTCAGCGGATCGGATGGACACAAAATTGGAGTCGTTTTTAAGAGAATCTAGAACGTAGATTTCCGGGGCCAGTGCTTGGTAATAGCCGTTGAAGATCTTGGGAGCGGAACGCTGGGAGTAATTGTACTTATCGGCTTCTCGCTTTTTCTTGGGACCCTTCTTGTCCTTGCTGCGAAGGTCTCCTAGCATAGACTCGAATTCATCACCACGAGAGTCGTCGTCACAGCCTGCAGCGGTAATACCTTTGGGCAGGTTGGAATCTGCCACTGCAGCATCGCAGGGAAATTTTTTTCTAGAGGGATCTACTTGCAACACAGCTTCACGTTCGTGGGGAACGCTTTCGTTGATGTAGATGGAGTCACCCGGATAAATCCAGTGAGGATCCTTAATATGACGGTTGTTTTCCCAAAGGTCCGGCCATGCAAAGGGATCTTTGAGGTATTCGTCACTCAAATCCCAAAGGGTGTCACCTTCCTTGACAACATAGGCGGATGCCAACAATGCTGCCATACCGAGACAGATGGATGCACATTTGAAAAGTCTCATATTAATCCTTACAGGCTAATTCGTAAAAAATTTAACCTTTTCTTTGCTTAAATGTGGGCACTTCCGTGGCAAAATGAGGTTGTTCAGGGCGGTTTGAACGGTAAACTCGTTCTTGTGGGCGCTGAACATGGCGAGATTTTGCATTCATGGCTGGATTTTGACCCAAAATCCCTGCGCGATCGGGCACAAAAACGAAGAGCATGTCGAATTTGTTGCTTCCCGGTTCTAGGTACAGGGGAATGCTTTTGCGCAACATGTAGCTTTCTCTGCGGAAACGCTTGATTTCTTTTGCTGCCACTTCCAGGTTGGAGGTCTGTAGAAGAATTCGCTCCGGTCGAGACTGGGCTGCAGCCTGTTCTACTCCTGTGGGCAAAGATTCATCGCCGGGAAGATTGAAGTAGTAGGTCCAACGTCCTTCGTTTTCTTTCTTGTTGAAGAACTTGCCGAAGAATTCTGCTTCCACGTGACCGCGATGGAAATGCATGTTTTCGCTAATGACGTTACGGGCGTTCTTGCGAGAAGAAAGCATGGCGTTTTCGCGGCAATCCATGGCGTCTACACGTTTGAATTGGTTTGCCAGAACAGAACTGACTAGACTACTTCCGGAGTAGAATTCAAAGAAACTGTCTTCGGGATTGGGATGGATTGCGCTTTCTATGCGAAGGGGCAAGCCTTCCCAGGCATCGCGAATGCGTGGAGCCCAGTCCAACACATGCATGTAGGATCCTGTGTTTCCTATGGAGATGAAGTCGTTGCCAAAAGCTGCTTTGGCTTCAACTTTCATTGCCTGGGTACCAGCGGGGTCGAATAGGTAGTCCGGCAGGCATTGGATGTGATGACAACTGCAAACTTCGGGACAGCTTCGTTCTAGGAAGTCGACAAAAGTCTTGTAGCCGTGAGCGGAGTTGCGGCCCTTCAAGTTTACTTGTACAAGCAGGGCGTAGTTGCCGTTGCCTGCGGCGCGGAACCAAATCTGACGAAGAGCCTTGTTGAAAATACGGAGGTGATCCTTCTTCAGTTGTTCCATAACACGCTTGACCAATTCTGGTGCTTCCATTTCATGGCTGGGAGCTTCTATGGTCAACTTTTCGTGTTCACCTTGGACGGTTTTGAGAATGCGCCAGTCTGCATTGTCTGCGTGAGCTTCGGCTGTGTACCAAGCTTGAACTTTTCCAGGAATCTTTTCTGTAGAGGTCCATGCTACGAGCTGTTGCTTTATATCTTCGAAGGTCAATTTAGCTCGTACTGCGGGTGTAGGTTGGACTGCGCTATCTCTTTGTATATCAACGAGTTTCTCGCCGCTTGCACGAGAAATACCTCGGCGATCGCTGCCTCGGCTACTATTTACCCTTTCGTATTTAACGGGGCGGTTGGAAAAGTTTTTCTTAGGCTGTTTGTACATATAAGTTCTTTGTTAAGCCGAAATTTTATACCAGGAATCTGGGATAGATCCAAGAGCATTCGCGAGCCAGCATCTTGGGGAATTCGCGGAAGCTGCCGTTAATCTGATACTGGTTCAGACTTCCTTCTACCGGAGTCAGTTTCATGACGCTGTCAGCACGTGCTTCCAGGTAGGGGAATTCATCCAGGTTGCAAGAGGATACAACGGCACAGCCGGTGAGGGCGATGATGGTATCGATCATTTGCATCAGGATTTGGTGGGGTGCACCATTCAGTCGGGTGGACTTGGGATTGTGGAGCACTGCGGAAATGGGGTCAATGACTACTACGCGGTAGTCATGATTTTCTAGTCTCTTGGCACCCTGGATACGCTTAGCGATGAGCTGTGCGGTTTCGATGGGAGAGAGTGCTGTACCGCGAAGGTTCAAGAAACCGAACTTGGGGGTACTTGCGTTAAGATCTCTCTTGGCTCCCAGGAGGTACAGACGGTTCAAGAACACGGACTTTGTCAGTTCAAAGTTGATGAATAGAACGTCGTTAGAAGAGGTCGTGTTGCCAAACCAGTCTTCGCCATAGCAGATGGAAAGACCTAAGTCCATAAGTGCTAAAGACTTACCACTTTTCGGAGGTGCTGTGAACAAGAAAAATTCCCCAGTACGCAGCATGTTTTCCACAATGGTTTGGTCTTTTTTGGGTGCTTCTTCGCTATCACTAGCCAACTCAATCAAGGGCTTGCCGTCTAGGGAGTATTCTACCCATTCCTGCCATTCCTTGAAGTTCTTGGCACCCTGTTCCAAGCCAATCAAATACTGCTGTTTACCACCGCGGAGCACACCCGGCATACGAACCATCATATGGGGGTTACGGTTGGAGGGGTCTACCTTAAAGCCCTGAGAATCCAAGGTCTTGAAAAGGAAGTCTACGCGTTCGTTATATTCTTCTTCGTCGCTAGCGAGAATCTTGACCCAGGCTTGCACGGAGTTGGCGCCTGTATTCACCAAGGCTGCGCAGGGGAGGTTCAAGGCCTTGTAGTAAGCCAACTGCTTGGCCAAGGACATCTTGGGATTGTCCACGACTACGTAACGATAATGCCAGCTTTCGTCGGTTGCTTCTTCGCCGCCCTTGGTGGCGTTGATGCAAAGCAGGGCGCCTTCTGCGCTATCCAGGCTTTTCATGATCTTCTTGATGGAGTCATCCTGGCCAACGATATTGGATACGATTTCTTCGGTACTGGAAGGCGTGTTGGAAACTTTGAATTCGATGGTTTCATCGGGTTCAAAGGTTGCTTCCAGAAGTTTTGCCAAGTCTTTACGCCAGTCAGCGGCAGGCCAAGGAATGGAAAGAGCTTCCGGGTCAATCTTGAAGTTTTGTAAAAGTTCAAGAGACTGGGTGTCGAGACCCAAGGCCATCATCTGTTCCATGGAAATCATTCCTGCGGAGAGCGGGTTGATGATTGGCATGGAGATGGTGGGGGGCACCATGTCCTGATTTGCTTGGTTTGCTTGTGACTGCTCGTGGCTAGTGGACTGAACTGGCTCTGGTTTTCTTTCTGAGGATCTCTTTTCTGCGGAGAATGCACGACGTAGGGTTTGTTCCACTTCATCGGAATCCATGCCCTCATCGCGTGCTTTACCACCCAGCTGGAAACTTGCGTCCATGAAGGTCCAGCCGTCTTCCATGGCGGCGACACCTGCCTTATAGAGCTCAGACTTGAGTTCCTTTTCTGTGTAGCTGTTTTTTAGAAACTGGTTGATTATCTTTCTTGCGTCTTCCATAGAAAGTTTCCTCTAACTATTCCCCACCAATGTAGCTTATTTAAAGGTTTCGAAAATGTTTCTGTAAAATTTTTGGTGGGCAAAGACTGTTTTTTTGAGTAAAAACACTCATTTTAAGGTGTGAAATCCTGAAATAGGTTGAAAATACATGTTTTGTTATGTTGTATGTAAAAGTGGGTGCGCTGTTTTTTTGTGAAAAAAAGACTGATTTCAAGGGGATTTTAGCTCTAGTTCGGTGTCTATTTTCTACATTCTTGATGTAAAAACATGGTTTAAAAACCAAAGGCTAAAAAATGGATATTCCTGAATCTTCGAATTTTATTCAAGACATTATCGTAAACGACTTGCAGACCGGCAAGCGCAACAAGGTGTTGACCCGATTCCCACCGGAACCCAACGGCTACATCCACATTGGTCATGCAAAGTCCATTTGCCTGAACTTTGGTACCGCCCAGAAGTTTGGCGGTTTCACTAACCTCCGCTTCGATGACACCAACCCCACCAAGGAAGACGTGGAATACGTGGATTCCATCCGCGAAGACGTGAAGTGGCTGGGCTTTGAATGGAAGGAAGAATTCTTTGCTTCTGACTACTACGATCAGATTTATGCATTCGCTGAAAAGATGATCGAAATGGGCAAGGCCTACGTTGAAGACCTGACCCGCGACGAAATGCAGGAATACCGCGGCAACGACGCCGGTAAGCCTTCCAAGCCGTCTCCCTACCGCGACCGTAGCGTTGAAGAAAATATGAAGCTGTTCCGCGAAATGCGTGACGGCAAGTATGCCGATGGCGAAAAGTGCCTCCGTGCAAAGGTTGATTTGGCTAGCCCCAACATGAACATGCGCGACCCGGTGATTTATCGTACCAAGCATTGCACTCACCACCGCACTGGCGACAAGTGGTGCATCTATCCCATGTACGACTTCGCTCATCCCATTAGCGACTGGATCGAAGGCATTACCCACTCCATCTGTACTCTTGAGTTTGAAGCCCACCGTCCTCTGTACGACTGGTTCCTCATTGAACTTGGTTTGGAGAACCGCCCCCAGCAGATTGAATTCTCCCGCCTGAACTTGACCTACACCATGATGAGTAAGCGTAAGCTCTTGGAACTGGTGGAAACCAAGGCTGTCCTTGGCTGGAACGACCCCCGTATGCCCACGGTCTGCGGTTTCCGTCGTCGTGGCTTTACTCCCAGCTCCATCCGCGAATTCTGCAGCCGCATCGGCGTTTCCAAGGCTGAATCCATGGTGGACGTGAACCTGCTTTACTTCTGCATCCGCGAAGAATTGAACCAGAGCGCCAAGCGTGCCATGGCAGTCATCGACCCGGTGAAGGTTGTCATCGACAACTGGGAAGACGGCAAGGTTGAAATGGTGGAAGTGGAAAACAACCCCAATGATCCTAACGCAGGCACCCGCATGGTTCCGTTCTCC
This sequence comes from Fibrobacter sp., assembly GCA_045597525.1. Lineage (GTDB taxonomy): Bacteria > Fibrobacterota > Fibrobacteria > Fibrobacterales > Fibrobacteraceae > Fibrobacter. The sequence continues at coordinate 86,234 of JAZLKF010000056.1, forward strand.
AAGGAACTGTACATCGAAGCCGAAGACTTTATGGAAGAACCTCCCAAGAAGTACTTCCGTCTGAAGCCGGAAGGCGAAGTTCGCTTGAAGGGCGCCTACTTCGTTACCTGCAAGAGCGTCGAAAAGGATGCCGACGGCAAGGTGACCGTAATCCACTGCGAATACGATCCTGCTTCCAAGGGCGGTGAATCTCCTGATGGTCGCAAGGTGAAGGGCACCATCCACTGGGTGAGCGCCGCTCACGCTGTGGATGCTGAAGTCCGCCTCATCGATAATTTGTTCACACTGGAAGATCCGTCCGATGTTCCCGAAGGCGAAGATTGGCACAACTACCTGAACCCCGAATCCATGGTCGTTAAGCAGGCCAAGCTGGAACCCAGCCTGGCCGACGCCAAGATGGAAGACCGCTTCCAGTTCCTGCGTCTCGGTTACTTCTGCCTGGATTCCGACGATTCCAAGCCGGGCAAGCTGGTGTTCAACCGCACCGTGGGCCTGAAGGATTCCTTTAATCCTGCGAAGTAAGTCGCGCGAATCGTTCGCGACTAGCTAGATATAAAAAGGCCTCGTCTTTCGACGAGGTCTTTTTTGGTGTTTTGTAGGGGAATCTTTATCGGCTTAGCATTTTTCCGTTGAGTGTTGCAATCCAGTGGGTGTTCTTTGCCTTGTCTGGAATCTGCATAGACGTTGTGCCAGTCTTGATTTTCGTCTTGAATAGGGTTGAACCCTTAAGGTCGACAATGGCGAATGTTCCGCCAATGTCTGTTTGAATTTCAAGTCTATTCCCATCAACAACAAAGTAGTTGGTGGGAGAAAGCCTGCTATAATCCAAGGTCATAATTGGAGGTTGAGTCGCGGTTGTATCCTTTTTTTCTTCGATGGTAGGAATATGAATCACAGGCTCAGTCACAATGGGATTTGCGGGTTCCTTAAATCCCAGTTGTTCGTCCATCCAGGCCATGCGCTCCTTCATCTTCTTGCGAAGATGTTCCACTTCGCCGTCCCAAGTTGTTGCGTTATAACCACCCATGGCCATGCTCATGCCGCCGCCACCGGATTGGTTGCAGTATTTCATGGGCTGCGGGTCTGCTTCGTTCTGACCACTTGCCTTACCCAGATTAGGCCAGCGCTTAAAGTTTCTGTCGGCAGCGTTCTTTAGATAGACTTTCATGGAGTCCAAGTAGGTGTCCAGGGTCTTGGTGTGCCATACGCCGCTGCGAAGCTCTGCCCAGCGCTTCTTCAATTCAGATTGATAGCCTTGATCCTTCCACATGCTGGTAAGCCAGCGAGGAGCTTTTAGGGAACTTCCTCCGAAGCCGAAGCCACCGCCCCAACCGCCTCCGTTTCCATCGGCGATTTGCTTGCTGCTATTCTCAATCTGCCAGCCTGTGGTCCCAGAACTTCCAAAACCACCACCCATGCCGCCGAATCCTCCAAAGCCGCCGCCCCAGCCGCCGTTGTTGTTTTGACCTTCGGGCTGGCTGCCGTTGCTCATGGCTAGGTTAAAGTCCCAGGGAGGGCCTAGGGTAACCTTACCGCCCTTGCTGTCCTTGGGCTTATGCAAAAAGAAACTGCACCAGTAGGAGTCAGCGTTGTTGGTCACTTCCTGGTGAAGTACGTAATCCACAGCTGAGCCCACGTCTACGTAGTTTTCGTAGCCAGCTCCATTCTTTCCGTTCTTGAACAAGCCTTCAAGGTCGTTCAAGTACTTCTTCAGATATTCTTCTTGTTGCGGCTTAATGTTTTCTTTTTTAGGATAATGAAGAATGACGTTTAGACCATCGGAGGTTCCGAATCCTTCGTTGTTGACGCTGCCGCTGCCGGCACCACCAGTATTTGTTCCCGTCTTGTCGAAGGCCCAAATGTAACCGCCGGTAACATCGTCGCCGCTAATATCTTCTTCCTTGAGTTTGCTTACATCTACGCGGTACTTGCCACGCTTGATTTTTTCAATGAGCACATAAACGCCGCGGTACACACCGTTGATGTACAGGTCAAAATGCATGGTGCGGGGGCTGTAGCGACCGGCCTGTCTAAAGAGCCAGTGGGCGAGGGAATTTCGCATCATGGATTTGTCCACATAAGGACCGTGGAAAACCCAGTCGTCTGCAGGAGGAAGCCCCAGCATGCTTACATCGATGCCTTCTCCGGCGGCGTCTCGAACTTCCACGCTGTAGCCTGGCTTAGGGAACATGGCCGATGACTGTCCTCTCACCTTGATGCCAATGTCATAGAGCTTTCCCTTGGCACTATCTGCGATGGAATTTGTTTTTTCATCCAGGACTCTCATGGTTGCCGGGATTTTTTGGGAGACCTTGTTGTCTAGGCATTTTTGTTTGGTGTCCACAAAAATAGCAGGAAGGTCGATGGTCTGTGCCGCTGCATTGATTGTTAATGCACTGGCAATTAACGCTATAGGTGCGATGGCTTTATGATGAGCTGCCATATTATCCTCCAAAACACAGCCCTTAATCTAAGCTAACCGCAGTTAAACTCCCTAGTTAAATTCAGTTTACACGATAATAAGTGTTTAAAATCCGTGCAAAGTAAACTTTTCTAAAAAAAAGTATTAGGTTTTGCAACCAATCGATATTCTCGGACACCAAAATTGTGTATCTTGAATGATGGAGGTCGTTATGCTGAAGACTTGTAAAAAAACAATGTGGCTCTGGTTGGTGCTGGCCGCGTTCGTATTCCTCCCCACGACAGCAAAGGCTGCTGAAGGGTTCACCAATAAAGAACTTGACACATTGGTATCTACCATAGCCTTGTATCCAGATCCCCTTCTGGTTCATGTGCTGACAGCAGCTACTTATGGTGATCAGATTCCTGCAGCTAGTGCATGGGCTCAGTCCCACAAGCATTTGAATGGTGAAGCGCTTGCTACGGCTATGGAAAATGCGAATCTTACCTTTGATCCCAGCGTTCAGGCCTTGATTCCGTTCCCCACGGTTCTTGCCACTATGGCAACCTATCGTACATGGTCTGACCAGTTGGGTGATGCAGTCTCTTTTCAGAAGGATCAAGTTCTGGATGCAATCCAGCGCATGCGCCAGGTTGCCTATAACTATGGCCATTTGAAGACCGATGACCAGGTAGTTGTTACTAAGGGTGACCGCATTATCATTGAACCGACTCGTACAGAATATGTTTATGTTCCGGTATACAGCCCTCGTGTTGTCTATTATGTATATGCAGACCGCTACCATCCGGCCGTTCGCTATCACCATCATGCTTGGCTTGGTACTTGGTATGGTGAATGGGGCTGGGGTTCTTGCTGGTTTGACTGGCATGCTCACTACATCTATGTTCGTGATTACCGCTGGTATCCGCATCGTCCTATTCCTCACCATCCTCGCCGTTACAATCCGCCTCCTCGCCGTCATCACCACTACCGTCCGGAACCTCCGCGTCACAGCCGCACCGAACCTCCTCGCCATCATGAAACCTCTTTGAGAAAGGGCTTGTCTGATCGCCGTAGCGGGGAAATTCACAAGTCAGCTCGTGTAGAGTCCTCTCGACCCAATCATCGTGTAGAAACATCTAGAGATGTTCGTTCTCAGGCTGCTTCTGCAAAGAACCATAACGTTTCTGTGATTAAGAGTTCCGATACGTCTCGCCGCTCCCAGAAGGCTGAGTCTTATTCTGCACCGCAGAAACACGAAAGTGCTCGCAGCGAAGCAAAGCGTGAAACTTCTCAGAAACATGAATCTACAAGAAGGGCCACGTCTTCCAACAACGATGACCGCTGGGAAAGCCGCAGAAGCGAATCTCATCGCAGCAACTCCGGTACCTCGGCACGTAGTAACAATAGTCAATCAGATAGCCATCGTTCATCCGGGGCTTCTAGAAGACGTTAAACATAAACTACAAAGAGAAAATAAAGCCTTTGAGAGATATCTCTGAGAAAAAACGATCTCAAATTTTAACAAGAAAAAGGATTCCCGCAGTGGGAATCCTTTTTTTGCATAGTTGAAGGTAGATTTTATTCAATCGCTATAGTTGTTACTTTGTGTCGAATTTAACCACAGGAGCTGTGCTTGCGGAGGCGTCTGCAGCAAAGGGAACCTTAGGTGCGGCACCTGCAAAACCAGCGATCAAATTATTGGGAAACTGCCTGATGGCTGTATTGTATTCCTTGACGGCATCGTTATAGCGCATGCGTTCTGTGGCAATGCGATTTTCGGAACCTTCAAGTTGTACACGTAGATCCTGGAAGGCAGCGTTGCTCTTGAGGTTGGGGTAGTTTTCGCTCACAGCCATAAGGCGCTGGAGTGCTCCACCCAAGGTTGCCTGAGATTCTTGGAAGCGTTTCATGGCGACTTCGTCACTGAGCATGTTTTCGTCGACTTTTACCACGCCGCCCATATGGCTGCGTGCTTCTACTACAGCACTCAAAGTACTTTTCTCAAAGTCGGCTTCACCTTGTACAGTGGCAACGATGTTTGGAATAAGGTCAAAACGGCGCTGATAGGTGTTTTCTACCTGAGCCCATTGTGCTTTAACACCCTCATCTAGACTGATGATGCTGTTGTAAACACTAATGCTCTTGCCGACGATGATTACGCCTAGTAAGATGACGACGATTAATGTGGCGATAAGGACTTTTTTCATACGACCTCCATGGAGTCAACATAGTTGACTATCTCAGTGATGGTGTTAATGTAGTTATTTACGCTTTCCAAGAACAGGCTTTGGTTTCGACTGCTAATGGGTGTTTTTAGTGCGGGAAATTCATCGAAAATCTGCTGGTGGTTTTCAGGATAGGTTCTGTGGTTAAGATAGTATACCCCGTACATGATTGGTAACATGGTGGAACTAGACCTTACAAAGAAACCTAGAGGATTGCGATCTTCCTTTAGATAGACAAATGCTTGTCGCAAATGGATTAAAAAACCTCGTAGGGCTCGTTCGCATTCCAAACGCAGACATTCCAAATTGGGGACGAAATTAGGCAGGGGTTGCTGACCTACGAGAACCTGGTTTCGATTTGCAATGTGCAAAAATTCCAGAGGATAAACATCTGCGGACGTCTGGATTTCTTTCAAGGTGAAAAAGTAACGAAATTCCAGATTTTCTTTTTTCGCCTTGTGCAAAAACTTCTGTATGGGTTCCAAACTTTGGGTTGAATTATCCCTTACAATAAAACTGATAGTCCAGGGAGTTTCCATGGCGTTGAAGCCTTCCATAAGACAGTCCCCGTGGACAAATGCAGAAATCAGGTTGTCTCCCAATGCTTCTTGCAGCTGTGCGGGCCATTCTGAGTTTTGCAGTTCTAGAACACTTAAATTCTTTTTCATAGAAAAACCTGTGCTGAAATATTCTCCTACCAACTTCCTCCAGAGCCGCCTCCTCCAAAGTGGCCGCCTCCAAAACCTCCGCCGAATCCGCCGTGGCTTCCTCCAAAACCGCCTCCAAAACCGCCGTGATGATGACGTCCTGAAGAACCTAGTGCATTTCCGATGAAAAACCATAGACAGCCGTTTCCACGACCGCCGCTAGACTTTGACATAATCAGAAGGAACAAAATAAACAGGATGAAAAGAATCATGCGTGGAGGGGCTTCTTGCTCCTTTTCTGCATATTGGGTTTGATCAAGTTCCAATGTGACGCCTTTTTCCTTGGCTGTGACCTGAGCCAATTGCCATGCAAGGCTAATGATTCCTTGACCATATTTTTGCTGTCTAAAGGCTGGTACCAATGTTTTTTGCTGGAGTCGTTCAACAAGAACGTCAGGAAGATATCCCTCCGCACCATATCCGATTTCAACGCTACGACGGCGCTGTTTTAAATCGACGAAGATTAAGATGCCCTCATTTGTCTTTCCGCCTACGCCCCATTTTTCTGCTGTTTTTAGGGCGAAATCTCGGTAGTTGTATTTGCCGATGTCGTTCATTAGGGCGCAAGCCATGCCAACGCCGGTTTTTCTGTACAATTCCTCTGCAAGGATATTGAACTGTCGGACTTCCTGTGCTGACATTAAACGATTTTCATCGTAGATGTAACTGTTGCGGGGGCTTGGGGGCAGTTTCTGTGCCGATGCGACTGATGAAAATAGAATGCAGATGCATAAAGCCGCAAATACACGAAAAGATAATCGAAACTTGTTGAACATGATCAAAAAAAATGGCTTTTTTCTATTTAGGCCTGTTTTGCATCATTTTTTGCGATATACATCACAAAAATTGATTTTAAAGAAAAAAACTTGACTGCATTTACAGACATAAAGTTATTTAATCATTAGGGCGTGGTCAACCGAAAATATTTTTTCGTTGCAAAAAGAACTTCGGTTAAAATCGCAGTATATTAAAAGTAAGATTGTGGTTTATATAGTGCTTTCGATAGAGGTGCTTTATGAGTGAAAAATGGTATTGGTTGCCGGACTGGGCTGCTGATTTGAGTCTTTGGGAGGACGATCTGATGACCGTGGAATCATCTGCGGATCATAGGTTTGTTCCCTACGAAGAAATGGCCGCTCGACTGGATCATATCTATGATTTGCCAGGTCTTTCGCAGGCTTCTACAATTGTTGGTTGGGGACTGGGTGCTCTTGTTCTTTTGAAGAACGTGGCGAATCGTCCGAAAGACCAAAAGTGGATTCTCCTTTCGCCTTTCTCCGATTTTTGCGCTGAAGAGGGGTATTGGACAGAAGAAAATCTCTTGTTCATGGCTCGCCAAACTTTGACGACCAAGGACCCTTCTTTGAATGCGTTTATGGAATTATATGAAAATGAATTTGGAGAATGGCAGGATGATTGGCGTAAGGCTGCTGAAAAAATGAATTCTCAATCTCTTTGTGATGGCTTAAGCTTTTTGGCAAAGAACAGAATTGAACGGGCTCTCCCTGTAGAAGGTGAAACCAGAGTCTTGTATGGCCGCTTGGATGAAGCTGTAAAGCCTGAAATGACCCTATCCTTAAAACCATACCTTGCCGGCGTTGAATTTAAGGAACGCCCCAAGGCGGGTCACTGGCCACCCATGTTGTTACTCTAGTTTGTTTGGGCTTTGCTATGGTTGTTGAACTTGGAAATAGCCAAGCTGGCAATCAAGTAGGCCAGGAAGAACCACAACAAGGCTGTTTCTACAGAATCACCGATTTTACTGTACAGAGTGTTTCTCGTTTTGAGAGGCACTTTTCTTTGTATGACTCTGTTGGTGTACAGCTCGGTATTCATATCGGTGTGCCCGTATTGGTCGATGAATACGGAAATGCCTGAGTTTGCGAGACGAGCCACGGGCATGCCGTTTTCGATGGCTCGGTAGCGAACTAAATTCAGGTGCTGGTACGGGGCGGTACTTCTTCCGAACCAGCCATCGTTAGTAATATTGATCATTAGACGCGATCCTGCACGAACAGCTTCGCGAACCAGGTCGCCGAAGATGGCGTCATAACAGATGTACGGTGTCCAATGGTAGGGAGAGTACACGGGCGTGTCCTTGCCGGGAACGAAGTCTCCTTCTCCAAGGTCCACGTAATTTAAAATGGGGAAGATATCGTCAAAGGGAATGCGCTCGCTGAAAGGAACCAAATGTTTTTTGATGTAGCGCTGATAGCTGGGAGTTTCCGGCGAGAATAAGAATGCCGCGTTGTAGATGTCGTATTTGCGGATAGATTGAGGAGGATTTCTTTGGTAGTCCAGGGCACCGGTGAGAATCCCTGCGTTCTTGCTTTTCGCAAGCTTAATCAAGCGATTCATGACTTGGGGTTGCCTGCGCATGTAGTCGGGAACTGCAGTTTCTGCAAGAATAATCAAATTGGCATCTTGATCTACGCTGTCGTTGGCCATGCCTAAGGTTTTGTTTACGATGGAGTCAAAACGATCCTTGCTCCACTTGGCGCCTTGTTCTATGCTTGGCTGGATCAATGCAATTTTGGGATTTTCCTCGCTGTCTGCGTTGTAGAAGGGGGCTGCTTCTGGAGTATGGAGGGCAGAATATCCCTGACCAAATAAAATGAGAAAAATACCTGCTGAAATGCAAATTGCAGGATGCAGTTTAATGAGTTTTTCTTTTATGTTCTTAGCGTTTATTACAGAGGCTTTCCCGAGATAGTATGCCATGTACTGGTTAGAGAATACGATTAGGATTGTGTAGCCGAAAATACCTATCCAAGGAAGCATTTGAATGAGTTCCAGGTGGTCTCCAAAGGCATAGCCCAAGTGACTCCATGGAAAACTGAAATCGCCGCGGGTACGGGTCATTTCAAGACCTGCGTAAAAGACTGGATAAATCCATAGTAAAATACGCAGTCCCTTGATTTTGATGTCTTTCACCAAAGTGTAGACGAAAGCAGCCAAAACGTTATAGGCGCTGAAGTAGGCTATCAGTAAAAACAGTCCGAAAAGGATGAGCCCAGAGGGAGCAGTTTCTACGTGCATCACATTGTAAATCCAGTAATAGTTGATGCTGTTGTAAAGCATGCCCGACCAGAAAGTGGCGAAAATTACTTGTGGACGCTTGTACTTGTTCATTGCCATGAACCAAGGTACGAGAAGCAGCAATACCATGGGGCCCAGGGGGAGAGGCGGGAAGGCAAGGGCGTATAGTCCCCAGGCGATTGCGGAAAGTATAAGGGCTGTTCTGGAGTCCTTTTCCTTGACACGCCTGAAATTCCATCGTATAAAGAGGGCTATCCAGAATAATCCTACGGGAAGAAATGTCAGGGCTATTTGAATGAGCCCTGCGTGACCAGCTCCGTTGTAGTCTGCTGTGTAGTAGTCAAAAATCAAGTACAGAAAGGCAAAAATGCTGTAGCTGTATATCCAACGAGTGAATGACTTTCGAATTTTGTTGGCTATAAGGAACGGAAGTGCTGCTGCAAAAGGCGTGATTTGTGCAAAACTGACGTATAGGCCGGGTTCATCAGGTCGCATGATGAAGGATGCAATTTCTGTCATCAAAATCGCTACTATGAAAAACCAGTAGATTCGAGGCTGATCTTTAAGTTTTTCCTTTAATCTTTGCAACATCATTTCTTAAACTCTTTTGGTGTTTAATCTTTGCGTTATATGCTAGGCTATAAACCGCTTTTGTCTTGAGGATTAAAAATCAGAACGAATTCACCCTTTGGTGGGTGTGACTTGAAATGAGCGGATATCTCGGTGGGCGTGCCAATTAGGTGCTCCTCGAATTTCTTTGTCAGTTCTCGCATCAGTGCAATTTTGATGTCGCCAAAAACTTGCTTGATTTCTTCTACGAATTTATCAATGTTATGGGGACTGGCATAGAAAATCTGGGTGGATTCTTCATCTTTCAACTTCTCCAGAAGGTGGATTCGTTGAGCACTTTTCTTGGGAGAAAAATATTGGAAGGTGAAGTGGTCTGTAGGCATGCCGCTGGATACTAGTGCTGTAATCATTGCGCATGGGCCCGGAACGGCTCGAACATCAATACCTTCGCGGACGCATTCACGAACCAGATTAAAGGCTGGGTCGGCAACGCCGGGAGTTCCTGCGTCGCTAATAAGAGCGATGTCCCCCTCGTTTTTCAGGAATTCAACATATTTTGGGGTGACTTTTTCCTTGTTGAAGTCGTGATAGGCTTCCATAGGGGTGCCGATGTTGTAGGCGTCGAAAAGTACACGGGAGTGCCTAGTGTCTTCGGCGAGAACCAAGGGAACTTCCTTGAGGATTCGAACGGCACGGTAGGTGATGTCTTCCATGTTGCCAATAGGTGTTGCGACAATATACAAGGTATGGGACATAAAGATCTTCGAAGAATGGGGTTAAAAATCACTGGCGGAGTTCTGGTCGGCTGGTCGGTTCATGCCCAATTCGTATGTCAGGCGTTGTACCAATTTGCGATGCATTTCTTCGGAAGCTTTGTTGAGGAGGCCGCTACGGAGCCTTCCGTAAATGGTTGCCTTTACTCGATCTTCTTCGGTAAATTCCACTTGTTTTACCAAGGTCCCGTTGCAGTAGATTCCTGCTTTTAGATTGTATGCCCAGGTTTCGTCTACGGGCATGATTGGCCAGAATGGAATGACGGCTAGACCAAGGGCTGCAGCACTTCCGGTTTGGTTTTGGACTACAGTTGCTTTGATGGTGGCGGAACCTCGGCACTGCTCTCTAGGATACATTTCTGGGTTTGCCGCAGCGGTATAGGCACGAAGTAGATTTTGACTCAGTTGCAAAGTGTCGTTTCCAAGAACCATTGGGATGTTTCCGAAGAGACTGTATTTTTCCGTGGTCAGAGGTATGCCTTCTAGATTCGCCTTTGTCAGGTTCACTGAACATGCAGTCAATGTGGCGATAAGGCTAAGTCTGAAAATCTTGGTAAAAAAGGACATGAGTTTCATGCTTTAAAGATAGTATTATCTAAATTATTTGCATGGACAGGAAAGCTTATTTTATCAATGATGCTCACCTTGGCGTGGATCCTCAGGGCTGTGTACCGAACCGCGAAGATCGATTGGTGGAATTTCTCAAGTCTCTCGTAGGTAATGCCTCTCACTTGGTGGTAGTCGGTGACCTGTTTGAATTCTGGTACGAATATTCCTACTACGTTAGCCGTGACCATTTTAAGCTTTTTTCGGTAATGTCTGCACTGGTGGAGTCTGGTACACAGGTGCATTTGTTGCAAGGAAACCATGACTTCGCGTATGGTGATTTTTTCCCAAAGGCTTTGGGGGTTCAAGTCCATAAAGAATTAGTTCTTGAAATTCAAGGGAAGAAGGTTCTTTGTCGACATGGAGACGGTGTTGCCAAGTCAGATTTTGGATACCGAATCTTCCGGAAAATTTTGGATTTCCCCTTGAATCGCTGGTTGTTTAAACAGCTGCATCCGGACTGGGGTATGGGACTTGCGAAATTCGTAGGCCGCAACAGCCGCAAGTATGGCGAATCCCGAGTGATTAAGATGGACGAGTATCTTAATTGGGCAAATGCCAATATGGCTAAAAAGGGCTGTGATATCTGCGTTCTAGGCCATCATCATATTTTTGGGAAATGGAATGTGGAAAATGGAGTTGTGGCCTCTGCTGGAGATTGGATAAAAAAACTCACCTACCTCCAAATGGAAGCAGGTGAAATTTCCGTAGAAAATTTTTAGAGAATCTTATTCGATTCCACCGGTGCGAGATTCCGTGGACTTCGTCAATTTCTTGGCGGAGTTTTCTCCCCAGATCTTTGCAACGATGTCGGTGTTTGCAAACTGATCCCATGCGGCATCAACCCAGCACCAATGGTGGACGTTGCCTTGTTCATCCTTGATGGTCCAGTGCTTGTGGACGGAGAAGGTCATGGTGATGGGCTCTGGTGCAATACCATAAGGATCGTTTGTGTTTGCAGGAGGGTCGATGGTGATGGTCCAAGACTTTCCGTCAGTTCTCTTGTACAGGAACACATTGAATGCAATGAGCGCTGCGAGAATGACGATTCCCATGCGAATGTTCTTCTTGGTCAAGAGGAAGATGAACAGCATCAACAGCAGCACACTAAGGGCTGCGAAGTTGTAGTGGGTCTGGTAAAAGATCTTAAGGACATCAAACATGTTGAACCTCGTTGCTTTGTTCGACTACTTCTTGCTGGTCTTTGCAGAAGCCTTCTGTTCAGCAACAAGAGCAGCAATATTGAAGGTTAACACCTTGCCGTCAATCTTGCATTCGGTGCGGAAGCTTTTCTTGGGCAGGGCGATGCCCTGGGAAGAAAGAGTGCCCATGAAGGATGCGTTTGCATGACTTGCAATGGTGCGGACGTTGATGAAGCCCTTCTTGCTGAATGTCAGGGTGAAGTTCTTCTTTGCAGCGTCGTACTCTGCAATCATAGTATTATTTACGACCGTGTTTACCGCATTTTTGGAATTTCTATCGAAAATAATGGTACCACGGGAGTCAATGGACAACATGGTCTTGTTTGCAACTGCATTTCGGCAGGCGATGGTCTGCCATTCACCCTTCTTCTTGGGGGCGGATTTGCTGGTGAAAACGTATCTATTGCCATCTTTTTCGAGAATGTATGCGCCGGTGGCGATTTTTTCGCCGATGGCATTCAGGGCGCCCTTGAAATAGAGGAGCTTAGACTTGGAACCGTTGACTCCCAGGATAAAACGGAAAGATGTGGACTTAGGTTCCTTGATGGGGGTGACGGCGATGCGCTTGCCTACAGGGTCTACTTCGATGTCTGCAAAAGGACCGATTTCCGAAACTTCGCCTTTCTTGTTTGTTTCAACTTTAGCCATCTTGTCCAACTTCATAGACTTGACTGCTTCTGCGGGAAAGCGAAGGAATCCGCGAATGTCCATTTTTACTACAACATTTTCCATAAACAATTCTTCCTTTTTTTCGTATTACTTTTTTCGTGTAAGTTAATAAAAAAAATGGGGAACTGGCAATACTTTTTTTGAAAAAAAGTTTTTTATAATAAACGAATACTCTGTATACAGAAAATATTACTTTGTTAACGAGTCGTCGCTCTGCAACCCGCTTAAAATAAGGGATTGGATGATTGTCTCTTTTAGATTCTTTTCGTCGCGAGAAACGATTGTCTTGTTTTTTATGTGACAAATTATGTCGTTAGTTCTTTGCTTGTATTGTTGGCGGTCGATGATGATTTTTAGTTCGTTTTGAATCTGATTGAGAGCCTCTTGTGATACACCGACATCTGTTCTTACTAAGAATCTTGGATACAGTTTGCGATATTTCTGTGATACAGCGTCGGCTATGTTGAATAGGGGGTCGATAAGTAAAAGTTGAAATTTTTTTGTGAGGGGGTTATGGATGACTTGCTGGGCCGCCAAGATGGATCCTGTGCCGCGAGCTGAGAGCACGGCGGGAATTTGACCATTGATCTGGCTGGAACACTCAAAAATTTGTTTTCCGTCGTTTTCGAAGTTTTCCTGGGACGGTTTTCCCTTGTTCTCTCCGCTGCCACGGTAATTGAAAGATACAAGTTGAATTCCTGGAATTTCCTCGATTTCTGCTAAAAATTGGGCGGCGTCCTCTTCAGCGTCGGGATAATAAAGCAAAATAGGGTCGTTTTCGTTGCCGATTCGCCAGCCGTTAAGAACGAGGCCGTCTTCTAGGGTGCAAGTGAGCGTTTTGGCTTTGCCTTGGATTGCTGCGCTGGCTTCTTTGTGGGTGATCGCCCTGGGAAAAGCCCTTTGGCGCTCGGTGAGTGCCAAATAGAACACCATACTGACGTAAATTATTGCGAAAACACCTACAAGGCGCAGGGTTCGAAATGCGAGTTCCTTCGTTTTTTGGACGATTTTCAACTTTTTCTGAATCATGGTTCAAAAAATAGAAAAAAGGAGGTTGATAATCAAAAAAAAAGGACTTCCGCTTGGAGTGAAGCGGAAGTCCGAGGGATGGGATTGGGTGTTCCCTAAATTTAAACAAAAAATTTGCTGTGTGGTATAGGGCGAAATAAGAAATTTTTGCGAAAGTGTTCTCTAAGTGTTCTTTTTTACCGAGAACATTAGTGTTCGCGGTGTGCTGTATCTCAAAAACGGTGTTTTTTTGAAAAATAAGTGTTCCCAAAAATCGTTAAAAAATTTATCTTTACTGGTGATGAACGTATACGCTTACTACAACTATCGAAAGTACCTGCAGGACTACTACGACTACCGAAAGTCCGTTCAGAGGTATTTCTCGTACAGATCTTTTGCCAAAAAGGCGGGGTATTCCTCGTCTGGATTCTATTTGGATCTGATTCGTGGACGAAAGTCCCTGACTCCCCAGATGCTGCCGAAGTTTATTGCGGCTTTGGGCCTTAATGAAAAGGAAGGTCGTTATTTCGCCTTGATGGTGGACTTCACCCATGCAACAACGGCAGCATCGAAGCAGGCTATCTTTGAACAGATGTCGGCTCTTTTGCCCAATGCAATCAAGTCTTTGACTAAGAGCCAACAGGAATACTACAGCAAGTGGTATTATGTGGCTGCGCGTGAGGCGCTCTCTGTTCTTCGTGTAAACGACAAGAATATCCAAGAATTAGCTCTGTTCCTGAATCCCAAGATTTCTCTGCCTCAGGCAAAGCAGGCTATACAGCTGCTTAAAAATTTGGGCTTGATTGAAATTGGTGAAGATGGGTGCTACCATTCCGTGAACAAGGCCATCTTTAGCGGTTCTGAAATTGCTCCTTTATTTGTTCACGAGTTCCAGAAGCAAATGATTGATTTGGGCAAAAATGCCCTGGATCATTATAGTACCGAACGCAGAAATGTATCTTGTATGACGATGAGTGTTTCTGCCGAGGGGCTGGAACGCATCATTAGTAAAATTGATTTGTTCCGCAAGGAAGTGGTGGATATCATCCGTTCCGACGAGGGTGAAACTATGGTTTGCCAGATGAATATTCAGTTCTTCCCCTTGAGCAAAGAAAAAATTGAACTGCCACCTGAAGTCGAGGAGGATGAAAAATGAGTAAGATTGTTTTGAAAACATCTTCTTTGTTCTTTGCCCTTGTGCTTGTGGCTTGTTTCCTTGGTTGCGATTTCCGTGAAACTTCTGGTACAGTTACCGACACGGGCAATACGATTGCTGGCGTTGTTCATCGCGCCGACGGTAGTGTTGCTGCGGACGCAATTGTCCGCATGGCTCGCATGCGAGTCAAGGATGGTGTTGGCATGCCTGAACAGAGGGAAGTGCTGACTGATTCTACGGGAGCGTTTGAAATCGATTCAGCTTACCAGGACACTTTCCAGCTGGCTGTTATTGATCCTTCAGTTGCTGAGATTTTCTATCTGTCTCGTACAACACAGAAGTCTTCTAAGGAATATGAAAAGATTACCCTTTCCAAAGCGGCTGTTTTCAAGAGTTCCCTGGTGTATGAAGATGTGGCAGAACCTGCTGTTCAGGTCGGGTCACACTTTATGGTCTACGTTGAAGGTACTCCCTTCCATCAAAGCGTGTTTGCCGGAGATACTTTTGAAATCCTGATTCCACCGGGAGACGACTGGTGGATGGATGTGTTCCCCGGGGATCCGCAGATTGTTGCAAAGCTGCAGGAATCTGGTGTGGCTGATTCCGCAATATATCGCGCTTGGAACATGGGTTCTAAGTTGAATGCCGGCGACACTTTGAATGTAGGTCCTTTCCTGTGGAGTACAACTACAAGCATCGATTCCCTGATCAAGGAAGCTGAAGTGAGTTCCCGAATCTCGGGTACGGTGTTGTGCAGAAGCGGTCGACCCTGTGATAATGTCGAAGTCTCTTTAATCACTGATTTGTATGGCTTCAAGTTTGACGGTGATTCCCTGGAGTTCAAGGTGTCTACAGTAACCGATAGCGTGGGTAACTGGTGGCTTCCTGTTCCTGCGGAAGTTCCCGATGACAGTTTCCGTGTAGAATATCGCTTGCTGTCTTCAGACGGTGATGTGGCTCAGGCGGGAACGTCTAGGTATGTGAAGGCTTCCGAAGTTGAAAACCTGGAAGATACCTTGTTCTTGGGACGTGACACCCTGGCTCGTACTTCTGGATTGATGAGCGGAGTTAGCCTTGTTGTAGATAAGGATGATTCCACCCAGTCTAGCGATTGTATGATGAACAGCGTAGTTGTTGGTATTAAGGGAACGTCTCACTTTATCCGTGAAGTTACCTGTAACTTGTTGGAAATCAAGGACATACCTGCCGGTAACCAGGAAATTGTCCTCTACTCTGGGGATCCGAAAATTATTTCTGTTTTGAAGAAAAATGAAGTTCCCATGATGTATTATGTGAGTGAAACCAACGTTTCTCTACCAGAACAGGCCACTCAGCAGGTACAATGGATGACTTATTCTCCTCCAACGGAAAAATATTTCCCACGACCCCTTGCCGAAACGAAATAGTATTACTAAATTTGGCTTCACAACGATGAGTTATGGTGTAACGGTAGCACAACAGATTCTGACTCTGTTTGTCTAGGTTCGAATCCTGGTAACTCAATGAAAAAGTCTCTCGGAAACGAGGGACTTTTTCGTTTATGGGCTTTGCTGTTGCGGCGAAAACAGAGACTTGACCATTTTTGCTAGTTTTGTAACTGATGGAATTTTTTGATTACTACGAAAAACTGTATGGGGAACGTTGGCCTGGATTGTTGGACGCCCTAAAGGGCGAGGGCCGGGCTACGAAATTGCAGTTCGCGGAAGATTTGGAACCTTATTTTTTGGATGAGGCTTCTGTTTTTGCGGCTGAAGCCCTTGGTGTAGAACCAGGTATGGATGTCTTGGATATGTGTGCAGCCCCCGGTGGAAAGACCCTGGTGATTGCGTCTAGATTGAAGGGGGAGGGATCGCTGCAGAGCAATGACCGTTCTCCGGATCGTAGGATGCGTTTGCTACGGGTTGTTGATGAGACCCTGCCTGAATCCTGGCGTAGTATAATCAATGTAACCGGTTATGATGGCATGAAGTTTGGGCTTCACAAGAAGGAGTCCTACGACCGTATTTTGCTGGATGCCCCTTGCTCCTCGGACAGGCATGTCCTTGCGTCTCCGACCCATTTAGCGGAATGGTCCAGTAAACGTGTGAAGCGTCTTTCTGTGGAACAGGGTGCGTTGTTGGCTTCTGCGGTGGATGCTTTGAGGCCTGGCGGAGTGCTGGTTTATGGCACTTGTGCTCTTTCTCCCATGGAAAATGACGACGTTGTTAAAAAAATCCTGAAAAAACGCCCGTCCATGCGGACTGTTGAAATTGAAAGTCTTTTGCCTGGAGCTGACCGTACAGAATTTGGTGTACATATATTGCCGGATCATTCAGAAGGCCGTGGACCCATCTATTGTGCAAAAATGGTGAAAACTTAATGTTTTAGGGGGCTTACGCCCCTTTTTTTATTTATCTTTCTTTACATGTTAAGGAAGTTCTTTTTCTCGTTTGTTTTCTTGGGTGCAGTCGCCTTTGCGCAAGAAGGCGATGACTGGACTCAGCAGAATCCTGCTGAGCAGGATTCTTTTGCTGAGGAATCATCTGTAGTAGATGCTTCTGCTGCCAACGCATCGGTTGCTGGTGATTCTGCAAAACAGGCCGTACCTGCCGAAGTTGCTGCTCCTGCAGCCCCTAAAATTAGGAAAGTTGCTGCTCGTTATTGGATCCAGGGGGATTCCGTTGAACAGGAAGCCTTCTTCGTCAAAATTGAGAAGGATACGGTTTTTCTCAAGAGACCCACAGAAAAGCAATTGAAACGCTTTGCTCGACTTGCAGAAGAGGCTAATGCTGAACTTCAGCGCAGTAATGGCCAGCAGGTTGAAGAAATCGAAGATGATGAAGAGGAAGAAGATATTGTAAAGCCTGTAGCAGAAGTTATCATGACCGACGCGGTTAAAGAATCTGTGGCTGCCCAGTCAGAAACTGTTTCCGAAGCTTCTGTTGAAGATGATGGTGCTGACGACGACCTTGAAACCGCCATGGCCAAGGAAGACGACCGTAAGAAAATGGAAGAAATTGCAAAGGTTGAAGAGGAAATCCGTCAACGCGAAATACAGGATAGTATCGCAGAGGAAGCCGCGAATCCCTTTATCAAAATTTATCGTCTTGACCTGAAACGACTCTACAATATGGAAGATGAGGTCATGATAGACCTTTCCCTTTCCGATTACGTTGTTCCTGAAATTGTCGAAGAAGAAGAAAAAATTGAACTTTATCCTCCTGGAAAGGCAAATCTTTTTGTTGAATCTGTCCCGGCCGCATGCTCCTTGTTTGTAAACGGCATTCCCCTGAAGCAGGTTGCTCCGGATACTATTAAGAATATTAAGCCGGGTAAGTACACCATTTCCGTGATGCAGGTTATCAAGGATGTGGAACTGTGGGGGACTGCGGTTATTCGTATTAATGCGGATAGTTTGAATAGGATTTCAATTCCTGTTCAAAAGCCTGCAACCCGCTTGACTGTGAATACAGACCCTGAAGTGGTAGAAGTCTTTGTGAATGAAGAACCTTCGGAATACGTAATGCCTCATTTTGTCACCGACGTGATTGTTGAGGATGTAAAGCCTCAGGTTGATGCAAAGGTTTATCTGCGCAAGGTCGGCTACCGCGATACGTCTTTGACTGTGGAAATTAGACCCTACATGCCCAACCTTGTTCATGTGGAAATGACTCCCGTGCTGGATGTAGATTTTATCCAGACTCAGAAGGCTTATGATCGTCGCCGTAGCAACCATCGTATCGGACGTGGCCTGCTATGGAGTTCCATTGCTCCTGTGGTGGCAAGCGGTGTCTTGTGGTTCCTTGCCGAACGTGACTGGAGCAAGGCCGCGGATAAAAAGTATGCCTACGATAAGTTGGCTGCATTTGACAGTGACGATACTCGAAAAATGCTCAAGGATAACCATCGTCTGAATGATAGCGGTGATAAAAAATTTGGTGCTGCTGCTGGTCTTGGAGTCCTGGGTATAGGCCTCTTGACTGCGGGTTTCATCCTTGCTTTTTAACCTTCTTTAGAAATTTTATGCTAAGAGCCGTTCTTTGTGCGTTGCTGTTATGTGTTGCGTGCGGGACGGCTTTTGCACATCCTCACGTTTTCGTTGATGCCACGGTGGTCGCAAATTTTGACAAGAACGGCTTTGTTGGGTTGAAAAACCGCTGGGTCTTCGATGAAATCTATAGCGTCGCCATGGTTTCTTCTGTGGATGACAATAAAGATGGAAAAATTACCGGTTCAGAAAACGAACGTCTAAAACAAATTATTCTAGACCCTCTTGCTCGTCAGAATTACTACAACTATGTGGCGCTGAATACTGAATTTTTAAGGGCGATAGAGATTAAAAATTTTAAGTCAACTTTTGAAAACCATCGATTGACCTTGGAATTTGATGTGGCTTTTGCTGTTCCCGCCGATCGTGATTATACAATGCTTGTTGCTGTAGTTTCTGATTTGTCAAACTATATCCAGATTACTGCGGATATGGAAAATGCTGATGTCGAGGCTCCTGACGAATTGGAAGTTGAGTTTTTTAATGATGGTCTTCAGGGCTTGACTCTTTTTAAGTCATTTCGTTCAGAAGTGGAAGGCCTTTTCTTCAGATTCAAAAAAAAGTCCAGTGAGTAGAGGGACTTTTCATCTTTTTATCTGATATAACGCTTGTTTCAGAAATGATTTTGGACGGACTTTGGACATACAAAGTATTGTTTTTCTATATTTGGCTGCATGAAAAATAAATTCGGGTTAGTTGCATTTTTTGCCCTTTCGTTAGGGCTATCTTTTACCTTTGCGCAAGACGCACAGGATTCCTCAGTAGCTTTGGTTCCGGATTCCGCAAACGAAGCTGCTTCACCTTTTGAAACTGCTGTAGAACCGGTACAACCGGAATCTTCAAGTATAGAACAAACTGCTGTAGAAATACAGAGTTCTTCTAGCTCTGAGATGGAAAGTTCCTCCAACTCTGAGGCGAAAAGCTCCTCCAGCACCAAGAAGGGCGGCCTGTTGGCTTCTCTTTATCCTGTAGACCCCGACGAAGCCATTGCCAAGGGCCGCATTTACGGAGGTCTTTCCTTGTCCTTGCTTCAGGGGAATACTGAAGACGACGCCTTGAATATTTTGATTGGAGATGTGTACGAAGCTTACGGTTATACATTTACCCTGGAAGCTTTTGGTGGCTATTTTATAAAGGATGCCATGGCTCTTGGACTTCGCGTAGGTTACTCTCGTACCTGGTTTGACGTGGACTTTGCCATGCTTGAAGATTTGCTGGATATGAAGCAGCATCGCAAGTATGTAAGCAACGGGTTCTTTATCCAGCCTATTTTGAAGAATTACTTCAAGGTTTTGGATTCTCGAAACTTCTACTTCTTTAATGAAACCTCTATTTCTGTAGGATATTCCTACGGTATTTCTCAGTCTGATAACGGAGAAGATCTGGATAAATCCAGAAACAATTCCTGGTCCATTGAAGTTGGCCTGAATCCTGGTATTTGCATTATGGTCCTGGATCGATTTGCCTTTGAAACCTCGGTTGGTCTTTTGGGCTTGAGCACCAGTGTCATGGACATTGAAGAAAATGGCGAGAAGAAGAGCCGCGTTGTGGGTAACGTTGTGAACTTTACCATTAACCTTTTGGCCTTGAACTTCTCTCTGGTCACATTCTTCTAACGGGGTAAATCATGCAACGTAGACTATTGAAAAAATGGCTTGCTGGTGGCTTTTTGTTGGCCGCTCTGGGAATGGTCGTTGGATGTGACGATACAAAACCTGTGAAACCCGATGATACGGATCTTGGTTCAGGCCTTTTTGAAAACGAAGATGATGTTACAGTCGATGTCAAAGAACACTCCGTGGTGTTGGATGAGGCTGTAGATTCCCTTGAAGTGGGTTCCCTGGGCGTCTTTGGTGGTTCCAAGTACTTTATTGCCCTGGATGACGATCCTTATGATCCTGAAATTGACTGGGATAACGAACTGACTGAAGGGTCCGTTATTTCCTTTGCGGGCTCTAACGAGGTTCGTGTGGTGGCCATGGACGACAAGTATCGCGTTGTTGCGGTTTGGTCCATCTCGTTCCCCGCAGAACTGCTGAAGTCCAGTTCCAGTGCTGCAGAAGAATCTAGCTCCAGTGCTGAAGAAGAGACTGCGGAAAGCTCTAGCAGCAGTGATGTTGAAGATGTCTCCAGTTCTAGCGACG
This sequence comes from Fibrobacter sp., assembly GCA_045597525.1. Taxonomy (GTDB): domain Bacteria; phylum Fibrobacterota; class Fibrobacteria; order Fibrobacterales; family Fibrobacteraceae; genus Fibrobacter. The sequence continues at coordinate 106,764 of JAZLKF010000056.1, forward strand.
CCGAAGGTGAATCCAGTTCTAGCGAAGAAGAAACGGCAGAAAGCTCCAGTAGTGAAGTTGCTGCAGAAAGTTCTAGCTCTGAAGAAATCGTAGAATCCAGCAGTTCTGGAGAATCTGATCCGGAATCCAGCGCTGATGCAGAATCTTCCAGCAGTGATGTTGAAGATGTCTCCAGTTCTAGCGACGCCGAAGGTGAATCTAGTTCTAGCGAAGAAGAATCTGCAGAAAGTTCTAGCAGCGAAGTTGTTGCAGAAAGTTCCAGCTCTGAGGAAGTCGTAGAATCCAGTAGTTCTGAAGAGGTTGTCCCTGAATCCAGTAGTTCTGAAGAGGTTGTCCCTGAATCCAGTTCCTCTGAAGAACCTATTGAAGAAAGCTCCAGCAGTGAAGCGGAAATTGAAGTTCCGGGTTATGTGAACGTAAGCCAGTTGTCTGTTGACAATGCGACGATTTCCGTTGAAGACAATTTGATTCGCATTAACGTTGCTTACAGCGAGGCCTTTGATTTTAAGAGTGTCACCATTAATCCGCTGGAAGAAACTTTCGACTTGACCATGCCTATTGAAAAGGATTTTGCTGATCACGGCGTGGTAAGTACTTACACGGTGGTTGCAGAAATGCAGTTGCCGGGCACTGATTTTGCATCTCGTGTAGCAAGTTTCTGGGGTACAACAAGTTCTGCCATGAACACCAATAGGACAGTGTCTGGTCGTAGGGTGACTTCCTCTGCTAATGTGACTTTCGGAAGCAGTAAAGCAACATTGACGTCTCGCGAAGTGAATCATGTTACTATGGGATTCCTGAATTTGTCTATTTCGACATATCACGGTCGCAAGTTGGCAGGAGGCTTCTACTTTGCAGGTTCCTATGCTGGTGCTAACGCTTTGGATGTTTACCAGCGCGAATATGAATCCGGCAATGCCGATGATGAATATGCCTCTGACCTGAGACCGGACATGACTTTCGGAAAGCCTTTCACAGGCCGCCCCACATCCTTTGATGTAACGTACTCTTATTCTCACGTAGCTAATACACGAGAAGATTACCCCCAGCAGGACTTGATCTATGTCATCCTGGCTAGCGCCGACAACCAGATTGTCGCTTCTGGTGTAATTTCCGACAAGGAAAACGTTGAATCTACAACAAAGAATGTGGAACTGAATTATGGTTCCGACAATGGATTGCTTGAATCTGAATTCCTGATTCCTGAGGGTTTGACTCTTGGAACCGGTTCTGAAGAAGTGGCCACCATCTATGTGATGTTTGCATCTTCTGCCTATGCCTATGTGGTGGAAGGCGGACCTAACGATTCTGAAAAGACTTATGAGGCGAACTACCGTGGTGGTAAAGGCGCTCAGTTGATTCTTGATAACTTCAAGCTGAATTATTAAGAGGGGGAAGGTTATGAAACGTATTATTGCATTGTTGTCTTTGATGTTTGCTGTGCTGGCATTTTTTGCCTGCACCGCAGACTACGATACCTTTGAATCCTCCCACTATAAGGTTTTCAAGAATATTGCCTTTGAAGAACAGGATGGTGAAGCATCCTTCTCGGAAAGCGAACACATTATTAAGATTACCACGGTGGCTCCGGCTGAATCCCTGGAAACTTGGGATTCTTTGACCATCGGTTACATCAGTGCCAGCAACTTGGCTACGCTGCATTTGGTGGATGGCAAATTCAGGGAATTCCCCGGTGATTCCGCTGGCCTGGATTCCTTGGCTCAGGAAGTCTCCTATGTCAAGAAGAGCCTTCAAACTGGTGACAAGATCCGCATTCCCAAGAGCCAGGTGATTTACTTGATGTTGGTTGCGGAAAATGGTGATCCGTCCATCTGGAAGGTTGAATTTACTATTCCTGGCGTGGAAAAGGAAGAAAGCAGTTCTTCTGACGCAGACGATGCTGAAAGTTCCTCCAGCAGCGAAGAAAATGTTGAATCCAGTTCTTCTAGTGAAGATGATTTTGAAGATGAATCTTCCAGCAGTGTAGAAGTTGTGTTGGATTCCAATGTGTCCTTCATCGTTTATTTTGACGGGGGCTTTGAACCGGAAATCAGTAATGATACCGTATTCGTCACCTTCCCGAAGAATACGGATCTTTCTACGGTAGCCCTTGATTCTACCAAGAAGGACTATGTCTATCGTAAGTCTTCTGTTGATGTAGATCCAGCATCTGTAAAGGATTGGACTGAACCGAGGAAGTTTGTAGTGACTGCCGAAAGTGGCAAGACTCAGACCTGGACTGTTATTGTTAAACGCATCTTGAACGATGCCGCACTTTTGCAATTGTGGTTTGCTAACCAGCATAGCGCCGTGACCAAGAACGATACCATCGCAGTCAAGCTGAATTCTGACCAGACCCTGGAAGATGTAAAACTGGATAGTGTTAAGGTTTCTGAAGGTGCTACAGTTTCTCCCAATCCGGATTCCACGAAGTGGGCAGCGGAGCAGACCTTCAAGGTGACTGCAGAAAACGGTACAGAAAAGAATTGGATCGTTGTTTTGACCATTGCTGATCCTGAAGAAGAACCTGCTTCTACAGAACATGAACTGATTTCTATTTCTGCAAGGAACCAGATTGAAGACGCAACAATTGATGCTGAAGCAAAGACTATTGTAATCCACATGCAAAAGGAAGAAGAAATGTCAAGAGTTGAATTGACTCTTGAAATTTCGGAAAAGGCTTCTTCCACCTTGCAGGAAAGTGTTGACTTGAGAAGCCCTGTGGAATTTACGATTACTGCAGAAGATGGTGTTTCCTGTGATACTTGGACTGTTTCTGCGGATTACGTGAAGTCTTCTGAAGCAAATATCGACAAGTTCACCTTGGATGTGAATGACAACGGTTTCGAGGCGGATGTTGTTATCGATGCTGATGCTCATATGGTGACCTTTGACGTGGCCTACAAGTTCCGCAAGAATCTCGAGTCTCTGGTTTTTGATGCGGTCTATTCCGATCGTGCAAAGTCTTCTGTAACATCGCCCTTGAAACTGACCGGTGTCGAATCTGTAGACGGCTATGCCGCTTCTGCTGTTATTCCGGTTGAAGCTGAAGATGGCACAGTTGTGGAATGGACTGTGAAGGCGAATGTTGAAGTCGCTTCCAACGCTGCTGATATTTATTTCCGCTTGTCTGGAGTAAGTGCTCAGAACTATGTCGTTGATTCATCTGCTCACAAAATTACATTTGAAGTGGTTCGAGGAACTGATTTGAGCCAAGTTGCCTTCAAGGCTAGATATTCTCCGGAAGCAGTGAAGAAGAGCCCTGCAGAAGATGTTCTGGATCTTTCTAGCTTGAAGGGTGAAATTGTGGTGACTGCAGAAAATGGCACTGATGTTACTTGGAATGTTGAAGTGATTCAAATCGAACCGCCGGCTCCGCGAATCAAGTCCATGAAAATTGCAGGCCAGACTGCGGTTGTTGATAGCGTAGAAGAAGATGGCAAGTGGTTCCATTGGGTTCACTGCGATGATTTGCCCTTCTTGGCTGATTTGTCTAATGTTGCTGTAAGTGATATCGATCTAAGTGCCGGTGCAACTATTGAAGGCGTTTCTGAAAATGACAGCTATGACCTGTCTTATGGTCGTAAAGTGACTGTGACTAATAGTGCTGGCGAGTCTTTGGAATATGAGATTAGAGCTGGTTATCAGTTGCCCAATAGTGATTTTAGTGCGATTTCGTATCCGGATGTTTGGAATAATGCAAACCAAACGATCAAAATCGTTTTTACGATTAATGTTATTACTGCTGAATCTGTTGCAATAGGATCTGGTAAAGGAGTTCGTTTAAAAACAGATGAGAAGGCTAGTAAGATTGCTAGTGGTTCTATTTATACTGCCGATTTCAATCCAAACAATGTATCCGCATTGAGCTTAGCAAGTTTTTCTGATTGGCCTGATGGAAACGAATTGATTGATTTTGGCAAGAAGTTTAACGCTCGTCCGCAGTACGTAGAATTCTTGGCCTCCTATGATGGTAAGGGTGATAGTTGTGATATCTACATTGTTCTTGAAAATAGAACCGGTGATAAGAATGTAAACCGTACGGCTGATGATGTGAACAAATTGGTGGCGTCCGCTTGGTATAGGTCTACATCTATGGATAATACCGGTCGTCCGAATCCGGATGTGGTTTCTATTTCTTCTGCAGAGAACGGAATGACTCGAGTTCGGATGAAACTCCAGTATGGTACGCCTCTTGAAAATTCTCCGATTTATAATTCGTCTGCGCTTGTAGAACAGTTGGCGTCCAAACAAACGAAGGCTATTGATAATCATATGGTTCAGGGAACTGGTGAGGAGCCCGTAACCCACATCCGAATGGTGTTTGCCTCTAGTGGTGATGGCCAGCATTATAAGGGTGTTGTTGGTGCTACTCTTATCGTAGATGAAATGCGCCTCATCTACTAGTTTTCCTTGAGAAAATAGGCGAAATTGATGAAATTTATCACAATTTCGCCTAAACTAATATTTTGGTATTCTTTGGTCTCATTTAATTTTGTATAATTACTGCTGTAAAAATGGAGTTTTAAATGGCTGCTTTGAATCTTACCGCACAGAATTTTGATGAAGTGATTAGCTCTGGTCAACTGGTTTTCGTTGACTTCTGGGCTACTTGGTGCCGCCCTTGCATGATGATGGGCCCGGTTGTTGAAGAATTGGCCGCCGAATACGATGGCAAGGCTATCATCGCAAAGATCAACGTGGATGATCCGGGTGTTAGCGATATCTGCGCTCGCTTCGGTATCACCAACATTCCCAATATGAAGCTGTTTCGTAACGGCGTGGAAGTGGGTAATGTGGTTGGCGCAGTTCCCAAGAACACTGTGAAGACCGTTATCGACCGTAACCTGTAATTCCTGGTCTACGGAAAAAGACTTTTGGAGGATTCTTCGGAATCCTCCTTTTGATTTGGATTCAGGTTTTTCTAAATTTGCGTTATGCTTACTAAACGTTTGATTGTGTGCTTGGATGTCCGTGACCGCAAGGTGACGAAGGGTGTTAAGTTCAAGGGTAATATCGATATCGGCGATCCGGTGGAGATGGGTGCCCGCTATAGCGATGAAGGCGTTGATGAACTGGTGTTCTATGATATTACCGCCAGTGCCGAAAATCGCCCCTGTGACATGGAGATGATCCGTCAGATTGCAAAGCGTGTTTTTATTCCCTTTGCTGTTGGCGGCGGTATCCGCAATCTTGATGACATGCACCAGGCCTTGCTTGCCGGTGCCGAAAAGGTGAGTGTGAACAGTTTGGCTGTTCTTCATCCGGAAATTATTGCGGAAGGTGCCAAGGCTTTTGGTCGCCAGTGCATCGTGCTTGGTATGGATGCCAAGTTCGTTGGCGTTTCCGAGAAGTTCCCCAGCGGTTATGAAGTTTATATTCGCGGCGGTCGTCAGGCTATGGGTCTGGATGCCGTGGAATGGGCCAAGAAAGCCGAGGAACTGGGTGTTGGCGAAATTTGCCTGAACGCCATTGATACCGACGGCGTGAAGAATGGTTACGAACTGAACATTACGGACCAGGTGGCCCGCGCCGTGAAGATTCCGGTGATTGCCAGCGGTGGTGCCGGTACTCCGGATCATATTGTGGACTTGTTCAACAAGACTTCCGCAGATGCTGCCTTGGTGGCTTCCATGGTTCACTTTGGCGATTACACTATTCCTGAAATCAAGGACGCTATGCGCAAGGGCGGCGTGGCTACTCGCGAGGTTTAGTCGATGAATCCGTCTGTTGCAGTCAAGATTTTTGAAGCCGGTCGCAATGCCGGTGCTGACTTTGTGGAAATTTTTGAAGAGGAAACTCGCAGTTCCTCCCTGGGCCTGAAGTCTAGCCAGATCGAATCGGCTACGGCTGGTACCGATTACGGTATCGGCATTCGTTTGCTCTATGGTACCGAGGTGCTTTACGGCTTTACCAGCGACGAGTCTGAAGAAGCTTTGGTGAACTTGGTGAAGACTTTGGCTTTTGGCCGTATTGCCGCCATGAACGGTGGGGTAGGCTCCGCTGCAAAGCCTTTTGAATTTGCTCCTGCAAAGCGTGTTTGCGACTATAATGCCGCGGCCTTTAAGGACCCGAGGGTTTTGGGCCAGGCTGTAAAGCAGGATTTTTTGTTCCGTGCTGACAAGACGGCACGTGCCATGTCCGACAAGATTGCACAGGTGGCAGTTAGTGTTGCTGATGACTGCACTCATATTCATTTGTTGAACAGTGAAGGCCTGAATATCGAAATGGACCGTTCCCATTTGCGCTTGAGCGTCAGTGTGACGGCTACGGATGGAACGGAACGTTTGACTTCTGCGGAACGTCCGGGCGCCATTGGCGGTTACGAACTTTTGGCAAATTATTCTCCCGAAGAGATGGCCACATCTGCAGGTGAACGCGTGCTCCGCATGCTGACTGCAGGCTACATCAACGGTGGGCAGATGCCTGTGGTCATGGGTAACGGTTTTGGCGGCGTGATTTTCCACGAAGCCTGCGGCCATCCGCTGGAAACGGAATCTGTGCGTCGTAACGCAAGCCCCTTCTGCGGGAAGCTTGGGGAGACCATCGGCCAGCCCTGCCTTACTGCGATCGACGACGGTACCTTGGACGGTGTCTGGGGAAGCCTGAAGGTGGATGACGAAGGAACTCCCACGGAACGCACCGTGTTGATTGAAAACGGCGTGCTGAAGACTTACATGTCTGACCGTGTTGGCGCCCAGGAAGTGGGTATTGCCCGCACTGGAAGCGCTCGCCGCGAAAGCTACAAGTACGCTCCTGTAAGCCGTATGCGCAATACCTTTATCGCCCCGGGCAAGGATACCTTGGACGACATGATTTCTAGCGTGGATTACGGCCTCTATGCCGCCCGTATGGCTGGTGGTTCCGTGAACCCGGCTACCGGTGAATTCAACTTTGCCGTGGATGAAGGCTACGTGATTCGCGATGGCAAGATTTGCGAACCGGTCCGCGGTGCTGCTCTCATCGGAAAGGGCCACGAAATCATGCCCCGCATTAGCATGGTGGGCAATGACTGGGAACTTGCTGCAGGCGTTTGCGGCGCAAGCTCCGGCCACGTTCCCGTGACTGTGGGCCAGCCCTCCATCAAGGTGGACCAGATCCTTGTTGGCGGCCGCTAAACCGACATATTTGATGAACATTTGACAAGTTGCGAACGCAGAAAATACATCTTGGGTGTATTTTTGGCGTGTTTCGTTCGTTGATTTTTCATTTTCAATGAACTTTTAGCAAGTTGATCATATGGAATTTTCATTTTTGATGTACTTTTGGCGACTTTCGTTCGCAAAAATTTCATCTTGAGCGTACTTCGTAATCTATAAATTTACGCAAGATTCAACTTTTTTGAAATTTATAACAAGATTTATGGTCTGGCATACTTGAAATTCGTATTTCTTTTGATGTCCCTCTTTCGAGGTGACTGCCGCTACGGTGTCATGGGGTGAAAATTATTTAGCGGCAAATTTGTTAGGAGATAAATATGAGTTACGAAATCACTCAGTATAGCACCCATCTGTTCTCTGCAAATGAGGCTCTTGGTTTCCACAGTCACATTCTCGGTGAAACTTCTGTGTTGCCCGAGGCAACCACCGGCAAGCTTCTTGCGGAATACCGTTCCGCAGCGGAAAAGCTCAAGGTTCTTCTGAAGAACAACCAAGGCGACCTTACCATGGACGAACTGGTGAAGGCGGCAGACAAGCGCCGCGACGAGGCCTATGCAAACGGCATTGCCTACCTGAATGCCATGGTCAAGAGCTCCACGGAAGAAGTTGCCGAGGCCGCATTGACCATCAAGGCGGTGTACGACAAGTTCCCGGATATCCGCAAGGCAAACAACAATACCGAATCCGGTATTCTTGGCAACTTGATCGAGGATATCTCTGCCCTGGACAAGTCCGTACACAAGCAGGCTGGTTTTACGCCCTGGTTCCAGGAACTTGAATCCGCCCAGGAAGCTTTCGTAGAAGCCGTCCACAACAGGATGGAGGCTGGCGCAACCAAGATCGGTACTGATATCAGGACCGCCAAGCTCAACTGCGAGAACGCCTACAAGGCCCTGGTGAAGCGCGTGAACGCCATTGCCGAAATCGAGGGCGAAAACAAGGACTTCGATCCGACCTTCATCAACCACGTGAATTCCTTCATCGAAAGCGTCAAGGCCTCCAAGGCTGCCAAGAGCACCAAGAAGACCGTCAAGAGCGAAGAAGAATCTGTGGACGCCGAGGATTCCGAAGCGAGCGCCCCCGCCGAAACGCCGTCCGTGAGCGTCGACGCCTCGACTGAAGAACCCAAGGCCGAATAAATAAACCTAACCCCCAAAAAGACCGTCTGGTACAAATGTGCTGGACGGTTCTTTTTTTTGATGTCGCTTTTAATCTATATTTCCCTAAAATACCTTACCCCCTACATGGAGTTTTTTATACATGGCGACTGCTGTTAATATCAAGAAGTTAGAGGCCGATTTATGGGAATCCGCAGACTTGCTGCGCTCCGGTTCCAAGCTTACTTCTAATCAGTATTGCATGCCTGTTCTTGGCCTTCTCTTTTTGCGATATGCCTATAGCCGATTCAAGAAGGTCGAAGAAGAACTCCTCAAGAACCGCCCTTCCCGCGGTGGCCGCGTCATGCCTGTTGAGGCAAGCGACTTCGCCAGCAAAAGTGCACTGTTCTTGCCCAAGGAAGCCCAGTATTCTTATCTGGTGGATCTCCCTGCCAATGTTTCTTCCCAGAAGTTAAAATCCGTGAATGGTCATACCATGAACAGCCTGGGCGAAGTGGTGAATAACGCCATGGAGTTGATGGAGCAGCAGAGCGAACAGCTCAAGGGAATTTTGCCCAAGACCTACACCGATTTCCCCGATGACCTTTTGGGTGAACTCATTCGCATTTTCAATAACGACGCCCTGGACAAGGTGGGCGGTGATGTTATTGGCCGTATCTATGAATATTTCTTGAACAAGTTTGCAAAGAACATCGCCTCTGACGATGGCGTTTTCTTTACGCCCAAGCCCTTGGTGAAAATGATCGTGAATGTGCTGGAGCCAAAGAGCGGTGTACTTTTGGACCCTGCCTGTGGTAGTGGCGGCATGTTTGTGCAGACCGGCGATTTTGTGAATGCGGCCGGCATGCAGGCCAATAGCGCCATGACATTCTATGGCCAAGAAAAGGTTGAATACAACGCCCAGCTTTGTATGATGAACATGGCTGTGCACGGCCTTGCTGGTGTTGTGAAATCCGGTGACGAAGCCAACTCTTTCTATCACGATGCCCATAACCTTGATGGCTGCTGTGATTACATCATGGCTAACCCTCCCTTTAACGTCGATAAGGTAAAGTCGGAATCTGCCGCAAGTGCGGGCCGTTTGCCTTTTGGCTTGCCTGGCGTAAACAAGGAAAAGGAAATCGGCAACGGAAACTACCTTTGGATTTCTTATTTCTACTCCTACCTTAACGAAAAGGGGCGCGCAGGCTTTGTAATGGCCGCCTCGGCAACGGATAGCCAGGGCAAGGATAAGGATATCCGTGAAAAGCTAATCCAGACAGGCCATGTAGATGTAATGGTCAGCGTAGGTAACAACTTCTTCTATACCAGAAGTTTGCCTTGCTCCATTTGGTTCTTTGACAAGGGCAAACAAAAAAAGTTGCTGGACAAGATTCTGTTCATTGACGCCCGAAACTACTACACCGTTGTTGACAAAACCTTGAACGAATGGACCGAATGGCAGCTCAAGAACCTGAATGCCATCGTTTGGCTCTATCGTGGTGAAAAGCAAAAATACAAGGCCCTGCTGCAGGAATATAGAACGGCTCTTGGCTTGAACGGCAAGCAGACTTTTGAAAAGTGCAAGGCTGATATCGAAAACTTGCTAAAGCAGAAACGCGATGAAGCCAAGATTGCTGTCGAAAATGCCGACCGCAAAGAAAAGAAATCGGTGCAGGCCCGCTTTGACGAAGAAATCGCAACATTGGAAGAAACCCTAGCCATTGCCAAGGAAGCCGTATGGCTTTACGAAAAGTTCGGTGAAGGCGAATATCAAGATATTCTTGGCCTCTGCAAGATTGAAAATAGGGAAGTGGTCCTTAACGAAAAGGGCGCTTCTCTTACGCCGGGCGCTTATGTCGGCGTAGCTCCCGTAGAAGATGATGGCGTAAACTTCGAAGAACGCATGGCCGAAATCCACCAGGAACTTCTCGAATTGCAGGCAGAATCAAATAACCTGATGAAGACCATTTCCAAGAACATGAAGGAGATGGGACTGTGAGGTTAGACGAGAGACGAAAGACGAGAGACGAGAGAGGGGTCTCCAATCAAGTAAAATTCTTTTGAGGATGATGATGATATTAAGCGATGTTTGCGAGTTTATTATAGATTGTCCTCATTCTACCGCGAATGATGAAGGTGCTGGTTATCCTTTAATAAGGACCCCTAATATTGGGAAAGGCCGATTGATTCTTGAAGGTGTTCACAGAGTTTCAGAAGATGTGTATCAAAAACGAAATGCTCGAGGAACCCCACAAGAAGGTGATTTGATTTTTGCACGCGAAGCGCCTGCTGGAAATGTTGCGCTAATCACTAAAGGTCAAAAAGTTTGCCTTGGTCAAAGAACCGTTTTAATTCGTCCCAAAGCAGATTTGATTGATGCTTCTTTTTTAACATACTATTTACTGGCTCCACAACAACAGTATTCTTTGCTTGGATCTGCAAATGGAGCTACTGTAGCGCATGTAAATTTGCCCATTATTCGAAATCTTCCAATAGAAATTCCTGATTTGAAGATTCAGAAAAAAATTGGAGAAATTATTTCTGCGTACGACAACCTAATTGAAAATAACCAAAAGCAAATCAAGCTTTTGGAAGAAGCCGCCCAGCGCCTCTACAAAGAATGGTTCATCGACCTCCGCTTCCCCGGCCACGAAACCACCAAAATCGTAGATGGAATCCCAACCGACTGGATTGAAACTCAATTAGGTAACATCGCAAAGTTTGTTAGAGGAAAAGTAATTACAAAAGGTGATGTTATTGAAGGAAATGTTCCTGTAGTTGCAGGTGGCTTAGAACCAGCGTATTATCACAATGAATCCTTTACAGAATCTCCTGTTATAACAGTGTCTGGATCGGGGGCCAATGCTGGTTTTGCAAAAATGTATTTCCAAAAAATTTGGGCTTCCGATTGCTCCTACGTAGATTCGTCTTCTACCGATTTCATTTATTTCGCATATTCTTTCTTAAAGGAACACAAAAAGTCTTTGGATAGTCTGCAAAAAGGTGCTGCCCAACCGCATGTATATGCAAAGGACATTAATGCTCTAAAATTACTTTGCCCGCCAAGTAAACTACTTGTTAAGTTCGAAAAAAGAGTGAAACCTTTTTTTGATAAAATTGGCCTGTGCCAAAACATTATCGAAAAATCAAAAGAAGCTCGTGACCGCCTGCTCCCCAAACTAATGTGTGAAGGTTCGGTTTTTGACAAAATATATTATTGTAATGAATGAGATGGCGAGGGCTTATGACGCAAGAAGAACTAAATCAACTTTTATCAAATACTGAGAAATTATTTAAACAGATTTATTATTTTGAACAAATATTTGACATCGAACCCAAGGGCGTAATACATGTTGGTGCAAGCATTGCTTACTCGGACATTATGCCAAGGACGAATGAGTTTTTAAAAGAATTACGTAATACTGTAATTTCGTGGGTGTTTTCTCAACAAAAAGCGAAAGATTTATTTGAAAAAAGATATAGGGAAACTTCTGATTTTGGAAATTCAATGGCATTTGTTGATCAGTTAGCAAAGTCAAAATTTCGATCAGGTTTTCCGGCAGGACAGTTTGGAGAGCTGCTCTTATTTAATTTTATACAGTATTTTTTTAAGGCTCCTCCTTTATTGAGAAAAATGTCAATTACAACATCTACTTCTTTAGAACGATTTGGTGTTGATGCTTTACATTACGGAACAGATGCTAATGAAAACAATATTTTCTATTTAGGCGAAGCAAAAAGTTATAAAACTGGTTTTAATGCGGCATTAGAAAAAGCGTTGTCCAGTATCGAAACCACATTTAACAATTTTAATGCAGAATTGGATTTGTATGTCTATGACGATTTTATTACACCATCACTTCAAAAGATTGCTGAGGACTATAAAAATAATGAATTGAAAAATGTTTGTTTTGAGTTGGTGTGTATTCTTGTTTATGATGAGAAAGAATTCGAAGGTAAGAATCAAGAAGAAATAGAAGAGTCTATAAAAAAATCAATTGAGAAGAAAACAGCCTCATTTAAGAAAGATAAATTTTCAAGTGTAAAATCAAGTGTTTTGCAAAAACTGCATTATGTTTTCTTTCCGATAAATAATTTGGAATCTATATTAACAGATTTTGAAAAATTATGAGAATACTAGATGATTTATTAAAAGTTGAACATCAACACATTGCTTTTAAATTAGGACTTATTGATTCAATTTCAAAACGACTTGATTATCCTTTATTGTTAAAATCTTTAGGATATATTGAACGATTGTCTAAAAAAAATCTTTCTGATAAAGATAAGAAAACCATCGTCACTATATCAGCGTTATTATGGACATATAAGGACAAACAGTGGTCTGGTTTGAGAGATTATCTTTCCTTAATATTAGCAAGAATTGGGTGCGCTCCATCGTCCATAATGATAGATGAAGAATATGATCAAAATCACGCTCTGTTTTCTAGAATGCAAAGTGCTCAGGCTGAATTGGAATTTTTGTATAATCAATTAAAATACGAGGTGAACGTTGCAGGTTCTTTCTTTTTGTTAACGGATTTTCAGTGTGATGTTTGGAATGCGTTTGAAACAAATGAAATAATAGGAATTTCTGCTCCAACATCTGCAGGAAAATCTTTTGTTTTATCATTAAAAATTGCAGATCTTTTATCCAGAAATGATGGTGCCGTTGTATATATTGTTCCTACATTAAGTTTGGTTTCTCAAGTTTGTGTTGATGTAAAGAAAAAGTTGGAATATACGGGTGTAGTTGATTGTCCCGTTTACACAAACTGCAATGAAAAAAAAGATGATAAAAAGAGAGTCTATGTATTGACTCAAGAAAAAGCTATTAATGCTTTTTCTCAGGAACCTTGCTTATTCTCTGATGTATTGTTGTTAGTTGTTGATGAAATTCAGAATATTGAACGAAGTGATTCGGAGAATGAGAATAGAGCTCGTGTTTTATACGACATCCTAATAAATTTTAAACATGATTGTTGCCCGAAGCAGATTGTCATTTCAGGTCCTAGAATTGAAAATATTAAGAATTTGGGAGTTGAAATTTTTTGTTGTGAAAATGCTGAAGGTATAGAAACAAAAAATTCTCCAGTTGTCGGTTTTACGTATTCCATGGAAGTAGATGGAGACCATCGTTACTTTAAACAGTATTCCGATTTATCTACTCATCCTCAAAAAATAGATATAACCCCTCGAAAGCTCCCTCGTTTTGATGGATCGCAATATACTTCAAGATATTTAGAACATTTTTATTCTTTTTTTGATAGAATTGATGATTTTGGTAATGTGATTTTTGTACCGACTTCTAAAACAGCGGAAAATGTTTCCAAATTTATTGCCGGAAAAAAAGATGAATATATAACGACTGAAGTGAATGCTTTGGCTTCCTATATTAGAAAAACCGTGAGAAAAAATTACGCATTGGCAGACTGTGTCTTGCATGGTATTGTATATCACCATGGGAAAATGCCGATGCATGTTAGATGTGTTGTTGAATACGCGATAAAAGCTGGTTATATTGGAAATGTTGTTTGTACAACAACTTTAATGCAAGGTGTTAATCTACCAGCCAAAAATGTTATCATGAGAAATCCTTTTTTGTGCGTTAAAGCAAAAGACGGAGAAAAAACTCAGTTGACAAATTATGAAATAGCGAATTTGAGAGGTCGAGCAGGTCGACTTATGCGCGATTTTATCGGGAGAACTTTTGTTTTGGCTGAAGAACAATTTGAAAAAGAAACTGAACAAACAGAACTTTTTCAAGAAACGGAGAAACATTTAAAACCTGGTTATGAATCTATTTATGAAGAAAATCGAGATTCTCTAAAAGAAATATTGTTAAGCTCTAATGAAGTTTGTGGTGGTAAGGAACATTTTTTAGTTACGTATATAAGACATAATGTATATGTATATGGACGAAGCTCTTTAAATCGATTGAATTCTGTTGGAATTACGCTAACAATTAATGAAGTAAACCAGTTGAGTGCTTTAATGAACTCTTTATCTGTTCCTAAGGAAATATGCAAGAAAAATAGGTATTGGGATCCTTTTGTTTTAGACCGAATTTATAGAAATAAAGAACATTATGATTTGCCTGTCAACGTCTTTGATAGCAATTTAAAATCGAAGATGAGCAAGCTGATAAAAAAACTGCGACATGATTATCCATACTATTACGAAAAGTATTTTGTAAATATAGATAACAATGTAGTATTTGAAAGAAAAATTGAGTCTATTGTTGCTTGGATGAGGGAACGGCCTCTCTCGGAAATATTAAGGTCTAAATATTTCGAAGATTCGTCTAATATTGACGATACCTTGTCTTTTTTACAGAATAAAGTTGCATTTGGCTTAGCAATGTTTTTTAAACCATTTTATGATATCATATGTCCAAATTCAATGATTTTACAATCTATAGAATGCGGAGCTTATCGTCCAATAACAAAGAAGATTATTGAAATGAATGTTGCTAGAGAAGTAGCTATATCTTTGAGTAATTCGTTATTTAAAGGTGTTTCCGATCTTGAAGAACATGAGATTAGAACCGAGATAAAGAATAACAAAGGTAAACTTGATTTTTGGGAACAAGTTCAGATTGAAAACATATAGGAGGATGCAATGCAGCAAGTAAAATACAAGGAATATAAAAAGAGTTTCTCCTATCGCGATTTTCTTGAATGGGATTTGTTGAAAAAAAAAGTAGATGATATTTCATCAAATTGGGAATCCTATGACTACATAAAGTCTAGCATGGAAAATGGTGATTTGAGTCAGTATGTGAAAGAAGGCATAAACATATTTAGCGAAGCTTTTTCTGGAGTGTTTTTTAAAAATACCTCTAAAATAGAGGAATCGAAACAACAAGAAATTGTTCTATTAGATAGTTTTTACGCATTTATGTGGTCATATTCGTATTTTATGTTGGTTTTACATGATTACATATTGGAGTATCATAGAGTTCTTTCTGGCCAAAATCCAACAGCCAATGCGCCAACAAATGATATGCTAATAGGTGCTGTATTAGTTAAACAACATGCTGATAACCAAATTGTTCGTGGAACAACGAGAAATTCTTGGATGTTTTACCCCCAATCTACAGCTTTATTGCCAAATCCATTTAATTATGAAGAAAATCGCGAATTTTATATTTCAAAAGCAAATGGTGTTTATTGTTATGCTGTAGCATTTATCTTGGGACACGAGTATCACCATTTCTATTATGGAGATCTTTATGCGCAGTTTGACGATGAAGAATCTCAAAAAAATGAATTGTTTGCTGATGCAACTTCTCTTGAAAAATACGCTTCATTAGAGAATTTACAAGAAAAGGAAACTTTTGCTGCAGGAATTGCTACGGCATTGATGACCTTATATTTTCTCGAAAAACGTGATGATTTTCCAAAAGAGAACGTTGATAATGGGCATCCTTCAGTGATTATAAGATTGCAAAAGGATATTGAAAAGTTGAAATTATTACCTAGCGATCCGTTGTACGATTATCTTGGGGTGATTTTTGAAAGCTATGCGTCAGGTTCCATAAAAAACACTAGTGTGCAATATGGCTCGGCTTATGAGTATTATAAAAAAATGTTGACGCTCATGGAATAATTAATGCGTCTGGGAATTTTTAAAGACGTATATGTAACTTATCCGGCAACAAATGGTTCGAAAAATCTTATATTGTCCCTATGCTCATCTATCACGCTAGCAAAGAAATTGTAGAAGTACCCGAGGTTCGCAAGACTCGGTTCACCAAGGACTTTTCCTGGGGCTTTTATTGTACCAACAACTTTGCACAGGCTGTCCGGTGGGCAAACCGTGGTGATGGTGAACCCCGGGTCAATCATTTCGAGTACACGCCGGATCAGTCGCTGAAAATTCTCACATTCGAGAAAATGACGGATGAATGGCTGGATTTCATTGCTGCATGCCGTAGCGGGAAGGCTCATGATTTTGATATTGTGGAAGGCCCCATGGCTGATGATACGGTCTGGAATTTCGTAAATGACTTCTTGGCAGGGACCATCAACAGAAAGCAGTTCTGGGTCTTGGCGGAATTCAAGCATCCGACCCATCAGATCAGCTTCCATACAGAGGCTGCTTTGCAATGCTTAAAATTTGTCAAGTGCGAGGTCGTTCATGACTGAATCTCGGAAAGATGATTTCTTTTATGTATGTTCCCTGATTGAGTATGTCGCCCGCGTAACAAAGAATAAGCGCGGGGTGATCGCAAACAGGCTGGGAGAGGCCGGCTTTGCGAAGGAACTGAAAGACGCTGGAGTCAACCACAGCCTTAGCTTTGAACAAGTGGGCGAAGAAGTTGTCGAACGCTACGGCATACCTGCAGGCTCCTTTGAAACTGTAGAAAACTGCAAATACTCCGTTCCTTCCTATACCGACATCGGACGCCTTTACAGCATCATGGTCCAGGATTGTGCGCGCCCTGGCGAAGAAATTAAAACAGCAATCCAAATTTTTTCTTCGGTCATTAGCGACTACATCTCCAATTTCAATTCCGACTGCTATTACCAAAATCCCAGCTACCTGGAGGAATCCTTCAGGGCCGGCAAACTGCTTTAAGATATGTCTTACGATTATTCCGAAAACATCCTGGTCCAAGAATCTGCAGGCAAGGTGCTGAGTGACAAGCTCGGCTGGGATGTTGTTTTCGCCCATAATACTGAAGTTCTGGGCGAAAATGGAACCTTCGGTCGTAAGTCATATAAAGAAATCCTTTTGAAGCGGTATTTTCAGGCGGCATTGATGCGTCTGAACGATTGGATTACCCAGGAGCAGATTGAGGAAGCTCAGCGTAAATTTGAGGCTCACCTTTCGACATCTTCGCTATTGCAGATTAACGAAGAAAAGTACCAGATGCTTCGTGACGGCATTCCTGTTTCAGTGAAAAAGCCGGGCGGAAAAACTGAGGAGCGTAAGGCTGCAATTATCAATTTTGTAGATGCCTCCAAGAACGAATTTCTGGCTGTTAAAGAAATGAAAATCCATGGTGAAATCCATCGCCGTCGCACGGACATCGTTGGTTTCGTAAATGGAATTCCTCTGCTCTTTGTGGAACTGAAAAAGAATACGGTTGATGTAGAAAACGCCTACACCGATAATTATACCGATTATCTGGACACTATTCCTCAGCTGTTCTACTACAATGCGTTCCTGATGCTATCTAATGGTGTAGAGGCGAAAGTCGGCACACTTGGTAGTAAGTATGAGTTCTTCCATGAATGGAAGCGTTTGAAAGAAGAAGAAGAGGGGAGCGTGGCTCTTGAAACCATGCTTCTCGGTATTTGCAAGAAAGAGAATTTCTTGGACTTGCTGGAGAATTTTATTCTCTATGATCATTCCGACGGAAACACGGTAAAGATTCTCGCCAGAAACCATCAGTATCTGGGCGTAAATGAAGCCGCAAAGGCTTATGCCAGCCGTGAATTGAAAAAGGGTAAACTTGGCGTGTTCTGGCATACCCAGGGAAGTGGAAAAAGTTATTCCATGGTTTTCCTTGCCCAAAAGATTCGTCGCAAGTTTGCCGGTTCCCCTACATTCGTGATTCTTACGGATCGCGACGAACTGAATAAGCAGATTAGCGACACTTTTGAAAACTGCGGATTGTTGGGCAAGTCAAAGGCTTCCCAGTTCATCGCCAAAAGCAGCAAGGATTTGCTGGAAAATAAGCTGCCGTCCAACACCAGCTTTATCTTTACGCTTATTCAGAAATTCAACAATCCTGGTGCAAAGCCCATTATCCCGGATCATGATATCATCATCATGTCCGATGAAGCTCATCGTAGCCAGTACGGTATTTTTGCCGACAACATGATGAACGTTTTGCCAACGGCATCGAGAATCGGCTTTACAGGAACTCCCCTTTTAAGCAGCGACAACATTACCGAAAGAACCTTCGGTTCCTATGTTTCCATTTACGATTTTAAGCGAGCTGTAGATGACGGCGCTACCGTGCCTCTCTATTATGAGAACCGCGCTGAAAAATTGAAGTTGGAAAATCCTGCAATTACCGAGCAGATTCTACAGGCTATCGAAGATGCTGACCTGGATGAAACTCAACAGGAAAAACTGGAACATGAATTTGAAAATGAAATCCATGTTCTTACCGGAGAACCTCGCTTAAAGTTTATTGCCAGCGATTTTGTAAAGCATTATAGCGACTTGTGGACCAGTGGCAAGGCAATGTTTGTTTGCCTCAATAAGGTTACCTGCGTTCGCATGTATAATTTTGTCCAGGAAGAATGGCAGAAGGAAATTGAATCCCTTAAAAAGCAGCTGAAGACTGCCACCCAGCAAGAATCTCTGGAACTGGGCAAGAAAATTTCCTGGATGGAAGAAACTGAAATGGCTGTTGTCATTAGCCAGGAGCAGAACGAAGTCCAAACATTCAAGAAATGGGGCCTAGACATTCTTCCGCACCGCAAAAAAATGGAAAAGCGTGAGCTGGACAAGGAGTATAAGGATTCCAAAAACAAGCTGCGCATCGTATTTGTATGCGCCATGTGGCTGACTGGCTTTGATGTAAAGAGCCTTGCTTGTTTGTATTTGGATAAACCCCTGAAGGCTCATACCTTGATGCAGACCATCGCCCGTGCGAACCGAGTTTCCGAAGGTAAGAGCAATGGCCTGATTATTGACTATGTGAATATCGTCAAGGCTCTGCGCAAGGCCTTGGCTGATTACACTTCCAATACCGGCAGCAAGAGTGGGGTTGACCCGACCATTGACAAAGATGTTCTGATTGCCGAAATCAAGAAGACCATTGCAAAGTCTGGCGCATTCTTGAAGGAACGAGGCTTTGATTTATTGAAACTCGTTGAATGTACGAAATACGATGTTGTTGGCTTTGAACGATTAGCTCTCATTGAAGATGCTAAGAATGCCGTTAGCGATTCTGCGGAACATCGTAAGGCTTTCTGTGTAATGGGCCAGGAATTAAAACGCCTTTGCAAGTTTGCAAATCGTGAAGATATCGAAGACGAAGTTCGCTATAACAAAGAAGCGATTATCGCTATTTACGATTCTTTGCAAAAGAAAAAGAAACATGTTCCCTATACAGATCTGAGTGTTCGAATCAACGAAATCATCAGTGAACATGTAAGAGTGGAAGAACTCGCCAAAGTGAAGGTTGTTGCCGAATCAAAGCGCTTTGATCTCAGTAAAATTGATTTTGATTTGCTTGCACGCGAATTCAAGAAGAATAAGCACAAGAATCTTGTAATCAACGATCTTGATGAACTCATCCGTAAACGCCTGGAAGATATGCTCTTTGTAAATCCGAACAAGGAACGCGTAGATTATTACGAACGCTACTTGCAGATTATCGAAGAATACAATAATGAGCAAAATCGTGCCACCATCGAAAAAACGTTTATGGATTTGATGGATTTGGCCGCCAGCATGGATCAGGAACAAAAGCGCTATGTAAAGGAAGGCTTCAGCAGCGATGAAGAACTTTCCCTTTACGACATGCTTTTCCGCGATGATTTAAGCAAGAATGAAATCAAGAAACTGAAAGAAGCTGCAGTTGATTTGCTCGCCAAGCTCAAGTCCAAAATTGCAGAACTTGACCATTGGACCGATAAGCAAGAAACCAAGGCCATCGTTGATAATCTGATTCGCGATACCCTGTGGGCAGAACTTCCCGAAAAGTATGACGAAGTCTCGATTTCTCAATACCGCCAGACCATCTACGAATACGTTTATACAAGATATCGAGCTGGTGCATAAACAAAACTATCTGAAAACATAGAAACTATCCTGTATTTGCTGGAAATAATGTATATTTCCGTTTACAAAAATAGGTTGGTGTATCAATGTTAAAAAAATGCGTGCTTTTAGCGCCTCTTTCTTTATTCGGATTATTCGCTTGTAGCGACGATGTTACCTATGTCACCTACGACAATTCCGTAAAACCCGTTGAAACCATGGAAGCTTTGCCGAATTGCAATGATGTAAGCGAAGGCAGAATGTACTATATCGCAGATTCTTCTGCTGTTTACTACTGCTATTCCGGCGAATGGATGCCTATTGGAGGCAAGGACGGTGTTGATGGTAAAGACGGCGCCAATGGTAAAGATGGTGCTGATGGCAAAGACGGCTCCGATGGCAAGGATGGGAGTTCCTGCACAGCATCTGATACAACAGATACCGATGGATTGGCTGGGTACAACATTGATTGTGGTGATAAACGCATTGGTACCATTTGGAACGGGAAGGATGGTAAAGACGGTTCCGATGGAAAAGACTTTGTGATAGAATCCTCCAGTTCCGAATTGTCCTCAAGCTCCGAAAGTTCCTCCAGCTCTGAATTATCCTCCAGTTCTTTCAAATATTCATCTAGTGTAGCCAGCAGTTCCTCCGCGACAGCGGTACAAACAGGTGATAACACCACAGGCAGCATTTACGATTATAAAGCAAAAACTTTAAAAGATCTTCGAGATGGCATAGTCTACAAAACCGTTGTTATCGGAAGCCAAACCTGGATGGCGGAGGGCCTAAGATACAGTTATAGCATGGGATCGGCAACAAGTAAGTGTTACGGAAGTAAGGATGAGAACTGCCTAAAATATGGTCGACTTTACACTTGGAGTGCCGCCATGGATTCTGCAGGATTGTTTAGTACTGCAGGGAAGGGATGTGGCCTGGCAAAGCAGTGCAATCCGGTAGAACTAGTTCGTGGCGCATGCCCTGCAGGATGGCACCTGCCGAATAGTGGTGAATGGAACACCTTGTTGAGTGCTGTTGGCGGGGCAAGTACGGCCGGTACAAAACTGAAGTCTACAAGTGGATGGAGTAGTAACGGAAATGGATCAGATTCCTATGGTTTCTCTGTAATGCCAAACGGCAACAAGAGTGGAGACAGTTATTATGACACTCCGGGAATGGCTTCAAGTATTTGGTCTAGTACCGAAAACGATTTGTCGTATGCAGCTATAATGGGTATGTATTATTCCGATTCCAATGCAAAGATTCAAAAAGTCAGAAAATCATCGGACGCCGTAGTCAGGTGCCTTAAAGATTAGCTAAATCACAAGAAGCATCTGCCGTTGGCAGGGGCTTTTTTGAGCCTGGTAAAATGCGTTTTTGATTAAAAATAAGTCCTATTTTGCTCAAATATCAAAAAAAACGATCCCTCCGAGAAGGAGAGATCGTTTTTTGGTGTATGGGATGTTTGGTTTTGTATCCATAAATTACATATTCCTCCTCCAAGGTGGAATACTCCAAGATGACAAAGTGTTGTATGACTTTACAACACCCCTGAACCGAGCGCTGCGACCCAAAACTTGTTTTGGGGCATGGCCGAGGTGATGGGGTGTGCACTAGCGAAGCTAGTGCCACACCCTACAAGGCGAGTGTCTCACCCGACCGAGCGCCGCGACAAAATAAGCTTGCGCCACACTCAAAAGCAAAAAAAACGGCTCCCTTGAGGGGGAACCGTTTTTTGGTGTATGGGATGTTTGGTTTTGTGTCTATAAGATAGATTTGTAGCCTCCAAAGAGGTATACTCCAAGACCATATTCCGTTGTTGTGTTTTACAACAGCAAACAATAAATTTACTTGCTTCTACAGGTTTGACTTGTTGCAAAATGGAGCAGTAAATCGATTTATTTTGAGAAGGGAGAAGTTCCTGTTTTAAACGATAAAATTGTCGTTTTTGAGCTAAAAACCACATTTTTATAAAAAATGCGTTTTTTTATGGCGAATTGTACTAAAAAGTGCTTTTTTCGTGGGTTTGGCATGACAATTGCATAAGAAGGAGCGATAAATAAAAGGAAAGCGCGCCCCCGGGCGCCAAAAGAGGCAAATATGTCTGATTTTAATAACGATGCAGAAAAGGTTTTGGCCAAGGCCCAGAGTTTGATGGACCGTAATTCCCATTCCTACTTGGGATGTGCCCATTTGGCCGTTGGCTTGGTGGAAGGTCCTGACGCCACCTTGAAAAAGCTGTACAAGTCCAAGAATGCGAAGACTCAGGACTTGCGTGGTCGTCTGGAGCCTTTTGTGCAGAAGGTGCCCCGTACAGAAGGTGCAAACCCGGATGTGGGCCCCGATAGCGACTTGAATCGTGTTTTGCGTGCCGCTGTGCAGGCTGCCCGCCAGGTGAACCGTATGGTGACTCCCGGCGACATGCTGGTGGCCCTGATGAAGTTTGCGGGGGACCGTGGCCTTGCTAAGGTGTTCGAGGACGCCCTGGGCTCTGTGGAAGTGGTGGAGACTTGGCTCTCCGATCCTTTCGCCGGTGCTGCCAATGCCGAGGAACAGTCCCCGCTGAAATTGTATGGTCGTGAACTGGTGGAAATGGCTGCCGATGGCAGGCTTTCGCCGGTGATTGGCCGTGAAGAGGAAATCCGTCGTGTTATCTTGATCCTTAGCCGAAAGACGAAAAACAACCCCTGCCTCGTTGGTGAACCTGGCGTGGGTAAGACCGCTATCGTCGAAGGGCTGGCCGAGCGAATCTATCGCGGTGATGTGCCTGACGCCTTGAAGGGCAAGAAACTTTTCGCCTTGGATTTGTCCGCCTTGATGGCTGGCGCAAAGTACCGCGGCGACTTCGAGGAACGTCTGAAATCTGTTTTGGACGCCCTGGAAGAAGACGGAAATACTCTTCTGTTCATTGATGAAATCCATACCATCGTGGGCGCCGGCAAGACCGAGGGCTCCATGGACTTGGGTAACATGCTGAAGCCGAAGCTGGCTCGTGGCGAGTTGCACTGCATTGGCGCTACCACCACCCAGGAATACCGTAAGTACATCGAAAAGGATTCCGCGTTGGAACGCCGTTTCCAGCCGGTGCAGGTGACGGAACCGACGGAAGAGGAGGCTATCTCCATTTTGCGTGGTATTAAGGATGGCTTTGACGCCCATCATGGGGTTCGTCTGCATGACAATGCCTTGGTGGCTGCGGTGAAACTTTCTAACCGCTACATCAGTGACCGTTTCTTACCGGACAAGGCTATCGACTTGATTGATGAGGCCGCAAGCCTTGTGAAAACTCAGATGGACACGGTGCCGGAAGCTTTGGATACTTTGCAGCGTAAGGAATTGCAGATGAAGATCGAGGAGCAGGCTCTGGCGAAGGAAACGGATGATAATTCTGTACGCCGCCTGAAGGAACTTCGCGAGGACTTGGCGGTGACTGCGGCTGCGGTAAAGGCAATGCAGGAACGCTGGCAGGACCGTCGTGCGGCCTTCGCGGAAATTCGCGACTTGAAGAAGTCTTTGGCGGATGCCCGCACCGAAATGGAACAGGCAGAAGCCCGCTACGACTTGAACCGCGCCGCAGAACTGAAGTACAATAAGATTGTGAACCTGGAAAAGGAAATTGCCGAAAAGACGGCGGCTGTTACGGCTGCCGCTGGCGAAGGTGATTTGACTGAAGAGGTGACGGAAGATACCATCGCCATGGTGGTAAGCCGCTGGACTGGAGTTCCGGTAACGAAACTCTGCGAAGGGGAGAAGGCTAAGTTGCTTCATTTGGATGAACGCCTTCATGCCCGCGTTATCGGTCAGGATGATGCTGTGGAAGCGGTGTCTGAAGCTATTTTAAGAAATAGAAGCGGCTTGAGTCGCGAAAACGCTCCCATCGGAAGTTTCCTGTTCTTGGGACCCACTGGCGTTGGTAAGACGGAACTGGCCAAGGCTTTGGCCGAGGAACTTTTCGATGACGAGAACGCCCTGGTCCGCATCGACATGAGCGAATACATGGAAAAGCATACGGTGAGCCGTTTGATCGGTGCGCCTCCGGGATACGTGGGCTACGAAGAAGGTGGCCAGCTGACGGAAGCCGTACGTACCAAGCCCTATTGCGTCATCCTGCTGGACGAAATCGAGAAGGCTCATCCGGATGTGTTCAACACTTTGCTCCAGGTTCTTGACGATGGTCGTTTGACTGATGGCAAGGGCCGTACGGTGAACTTCAAGAACACCCTAATCTTGATGACCTCTAACTTGGGCTCTGAAAAGTTCCGGGAACGTCTTGCCTCTGGTAATACGGCGCCAGTAACCTTGGATGAAATCGACGCCAACCTTCATGCTTTCTTCCGTCCGGAATTCCTGAACCGTCTGGATGAAACCCTGGTGTTCCAGAGCCTGACAAAGTCTCAGATCCGAGAAATCGTGAAGCTGAAGTTTGCAGGCCTTGCAAAGCGCGCCGCCCGCCAGGGCCTGGAACTTTCCTTGTCTGACGCTGCCCTGGACGCCATTGCCGATGGCGCCTACCAGCCGGAATTCGGGGCCCGTCCTATTCAGCGTTTCATCGAACGCAACGTGGAACGTGTGCTGAGCCACGCCATTCTCGCAGGCGACATCAGCGCAGCAAAGCCCGCTGTAGTGGACTACGTGAACGGCGCATTTGCTGTGAAGTGAGGGCTCGACAGGCTCACCAACCTTTCCTCCTAACCTCCAAAAAAAAGAACAGCCTCGGATTTCTCCGAGACTGTTTTTTTTCATATGCTATTATAAGAATCTATCTTCCGTATCCTTCATCCATGCCTTTGATGGGGGCGTAGCGAATTTCGTTCTTATCGTTGATAATGATGGCAAGCCCCGATAGGAAGCCGACCCATTTCCATTTGTTATTAACGCGATCGCGGAAAATCAAGTTGATTTTTTTGTCGGTAGCCCAGCTAATCAATGGCATCAAGAATTGGTCATGAGACCCCATCAATGTGAACTTGGGCATTTTACTGTATTCTTTGACTAGATGGCTTTTGAGAATTTCATTGCAACGTTCGTCGAGGTTGTAGTAGACGTCTTCGTACAATCCTTCGTAAATCCATTTGGAATACATCTCGTTTACATTGCTGATGGAATCTCGTTTTGCATACTGATCGCGAAGATCTTTGTCCTTAAGGAACCAGCCGTCGGTAATCTGAGTGATTGTGTCTGTGGGAAAATCAGCGGCAGGAACGAAACCTTCTTCCAAATCAGAAATGACCTTCCATGTGGCTAAGGAATCGTAGAATGCCGGGGAGGGCTGATACTGTCCACGACCGATTGCCATGTAGTAAACAGTCTGGAAAGTTCTTAGGAAACCCGAGTTTACGAATCGGAATTTTTCGGGTCCGATCAATTGTTTGCCAGCTTCAACTGCGGCCTCCAACCCATCGTGAGTGAGGGGGGATTCTATTCCGGTCTGGTCACTACGTTGTGCGTGACGGACGATGAAGACTACCTTTTCGTTGCACTGAATGTTCTTGTAGACTTCACCTATGTCGGTCCAGGTGTCCTGAGGAAATTCGACGGGTGTAGGAGTAACACCTGTGGCGCATGGGGTGTCCATAGTGTAGTCTACGGAGGGCTGCTGGGCATTAGGATCCTGAGTGTCGTTGCAGTACTGAGTTATGCCCACGGCACAAAGTTCCGCTTCAGTGTAACCGCATTCTAGGCTAAGTGAATCGCATGCTTCGATTACGATACCGGAAGAGAGGGGTTGAACTGAACTGCTAGACGAAATAGGGGAATTATTTTCTGTGGATGTTTGCGGGTTTGAATCATTACCGCATGCTGTAATAATTAATGCCGTGGTAGTCACGAATGCCGCGGAAAAAATCGTTGATTTCGAAAAAAGTTTAGCCTTCATAAAAACCCTCTTTCTCTTTTGTTTTCAATATAGTTTATTGAACGTTGATTTAGGTGTAAATAAAAGTTTTAATCTTTTGAAATTCAAAAAAACACCTCAGTTTGCACCAAGGTGTTATAATTTAAATTTCGTGAAAGATTACTTCTTGAAATACCCGGCCACTTCGTCGTGGATGAGACCGTTAGAAGCAAAGCTGGTGTAGCCTTCGTAAATGGGGGCGATGGGCTTGCCGTTTGCGTCGAACAATGAGGTTTGACCGTTCAGCAGGCTGAACTTGCCGCCCGCTTCAGAGAACAGCAGCGGGTACGGTGCGATGTCCCAGAGGGATACGATGGGGTCGATCATCAGTTCGGCGCGACCTGCGGCTACCAGGTAGTAACCATAGCAGTCGCCCCAACCGCGGTGGAGGCGTGCGGCACGACGTACGGAGGCGTACTGCTCGCCATAGCCTGCGGTTTCCATGGTGTTGACGGTTCCGCTCAGAACCAATGCGTCAGAAAGCTTTTCCACCTTGGAGCAAGAAACCGGGTGACCGTCCAGGAAGGCTCCGCCATCTTTCACTGCCCAAACGGCGGTGTTCATGGCAGGAATGCGGATAAGGCTTGCGATGGGAGCGCCCTTGCGGTACAAGGCAATCAAGGTGCCGAACAGGGGAACGCCGTGGATGAATGCCTTGGTGCCATCGATGGGATCGATGACCCACTGGTATTCTGCATCAGGGCTTTCGATTCCGAACTCTTCGCCAATGACGCCAAAGCCCGGAGTTTCCTTGGCCCAGAATTCGCGGCAAAGTTCTTCGGTCTTCTTGTCGGCGATGGTGACGGGAGTCTTGTCTGCCTTCCATTCTACGCCCACGTCCTGCTGGAAATACTTCAGGATATTTTCCTGAGCCAGTTCCGCAGCCTTCAAGGCAATTTTCAAAAAATCAAGATTTTCAGCAGTTGCAGTCATAATAAATTCAAAAATCAATTTAAAAGGATGTTTTTATATGCAGTAACGTTTTATTCATGCTTGCGCGTTGGGGCTTTGCCCAACTCTGAGCCGGGCCTCCTCCCCGCATGATGTTCTATATTGCATATAACATCATTACGGGGAATAGGGATGTTAGCCCTTCACCCACTTTTCAACCAGGTCCATCAAGAACTGGTTTTCTTCAGGCTTGCCCAAGGTAATGCGAACGTGTTCCGGCAGGCCAAAACTGGTGAGGCCGCGGATAATCATGCCCCGTTCTTCCAGGAACTGCACCATTTCCTTAGCCTTCGGGCCGATGTGGACGCAGATGAAGTTGCCCTGGGTGGGGAGCACCTTGAATCCCAGGTTTTCAAAGAAGGGCTTTAGCACCTTGATGCCGTCGGCGTTCAGCTGGCGGGTACGTTCCACATGTTCCTTGTCGCCAAGTGCTGCAATTGCTGCTGCCTGGGCGGCCAGGTTGATGTCGAAAGGCGGCTTGATCTTCCACATGGCCTTGATGACCTGTTCGCTGGAAATGGCGTAACCCAGGCGGATGCCTGCCAGACCGTAGATCTTACTGAAGGTGCGGTTGATAAGCAGGTTGGGGTACTTTGCGATCATTTCGGACATGCGAGGATAATCGCCTGCGGTGGCGAATTCTGCGTAAGCTTCGTCCAGGAACACCATCACGTTGGAGGGAACCTTGCTCAAAAATTCTTCGAGTTCTGCGCCCGT
The DNA here is from genome assembly GCA_045597525.1 of Fibrobacter sp. Lineage (GTDB taxonomy): Bacteria > Fibrobacterota > Fibrobacteria > Fibrobacterales > Fibrobacteraceae > Fibrobacter. The sequence continues at coordinate 134,315 of JAZLKF010000056.1, forward strand.
GTAGTAAACGCCGGTAGGGTTGTTGGGGCTGCAGATAAAGGCCACGCGGGTCTTTTCGTTGATGGCTTCGGCCAGCTTGTTCAAGTCGGTCTTCTGGTCTCCTTCACCAACGCCAATGAAATCGGCACCGTTGGAGAGGGTGGTAAACTTATAGACGCTGAATGTGGGAGTGATGCCCACGCAGTTGTCGCCCTGACGGATAAATGCCTTGCCCACCATGTCAATGATTTCGTCGGAGCCGTTTCCAAGCACCAGCTGGTTGGTGTTCACCTTATAGAAATCGGCCAAGGCGTTAATCAAGGTGGGAGCATCGCCGCGAGGATACAGATGCAAGGTGTCCACGATCTTCAGGTAGGCTTCCTTGGCCTTGGGGGAGGGGCCGAGGGGATTTTCGTTGGATGCCAGCTTTACCACATCGGTAAGGCCGTACTTGGCACGAATTTCGTCCATGGACTTGCCAGGAACGTAATCAGAAAGTTTGGATAATTCTGGACGCGGTTCAATCATGATAACCTCTTTTTTTACGGAACAAATTTAACTAACTTTAAGGCGTATGAGAAAGAATTCCCTATCATTTTTGTCTGTCATTTGCCTAGTAATTTGCTTTGTAGCTTCAAATGTCTTTGCTGTAGACCGCATTTGGCACATGCGATACACTTACGGCCCTGATGCTCGCCCTGCACCTAAGATTGCTGGTGGTTTAGGCATTCAGTCCAATTTTGGCAGCACTATTTTATTTCCCCTTAATGTTGAAGCCCAAATTGCCAAGGAATGGGATATCGGTGCTAAGCTGGATTTATGGACGTTTAACCAGTTTGACAATGTAGATGCAGCCTTGGATGTGGGTGCTCGTTACCGCTTAGGAAACTCAAGCTTTGTTGAAGTCGATGGCTATATCGGATTGAATCGAAGTGAACGAAGCGCCATTGTTGTTACCTATGGTAAGGAGCATTACATCGCCAAGAATTTCTCTAACTACTACGAAGGACGTGTTGGCGTTTTGGATGGCGCTGCCGGTGATGGTGGCTGGGCAAAATTGGCTGTAGGAACAATTCCTACCTTACGTTTTGGAAGTGCATTCTTGTTTATGATTGAAATCAACGCCTCTACCACTGTTGGACATGTTATTAGAGATTTTATGACAGATATTATTCCTAAGGCTGAAATTTCTGTTGGCGGTACAAGAATTCGCCTAGAATTTGACATTGGTATTCTCAAGGAAAATAACAATAACCAGAAGAATATTACCTTGTATGTGCTTCAGGCTTTCTAGTCTAGCATAGTGCGTACTTGCAGACTGTCTCTGCTAAATTCAATCGATATCGTTCCCGACGTTGCTGTGTTCAAGTAGGGAAGTGAAAGGGAATCCAGTCGCTGGATTACCTTTTTACTTGGGTGACGAAAACGATTTCTTCGGCCACTTGAAATTATGGCAAGTTTAGGATCTACTGCTTGTAAAAAATCTTTGCTACTTGAAGTTTTTGATCCATGATGTCCTAGTTTTAGGACATCGCTTTTTAGATAGACTTTTTTCCTTAGGATTTCTTTTTCTCCTGCTATGGTAAGGTCTCCTGTTAAAATAGCGGAATGTCCAAGGCCTTTGATTCGAAAGGTTACACTTTGGGTGTTTACGTCAATACATCGCCTTGTGTCGGGGTGGAGTGCTGTCATCTCAAAGAAATTTTCTTTCCAGATAAAACCTGGTGTGATATCGCGAATGATAATTCCCCTTTTGTATGATTCTGAAATGACTCGTTGCCAACTTTTCTTGTCTTCAATGCGGGCGCAGTCGCTAATCCAAAGTTCTTTGACGGGAAATGTCTTTATGATATTTAAAGCGCCTCCATAGTGATCTAAATCTGGATGGGTGATGACCAAAGCCTGCAGTGACGAAACCCCTGTATGGTGTAAAAAAGGGACAATTATGTCCTTTCCAGAATCCTTCTTGCCCTTGCCGCCTAAGAATTCGGAGTCTCCAGCATCCACGAGAATGTGCTTGCCAGATGGTGTTGTAATCAGGTGGCTGTCTCCCTGTCCCACGTCTATGGTGGTCAACTTCCAATAGGGATTGTCTGCTTTGTGAAAGCCTTCGTAACAAAAAAAGAAAGAGAAAAGAATAATGCACAGAAGTCCATATTTTTGGACAAGTTGATTTTTTTTGTAAAAAGGCAGCAGTGCGACAAGAACACCGAAAAGTAAAAGAATGCTCGGTCCGAAAGGACCTACAGTTATTGACGCCTGAGAAGAATCTGAAAGTTTATTTGTGAGTAAAGTTGCAAGCCTAAGAAAGAACATGGCTGCGTAACAGAAATGTTCACGTAGGAAGTCTAATGGGGAAATAAGTGCGAATAGACCTGCTTGCATGCCCATTGAAATAGAGGGGACTACAACAATGTTTCCCAGCCATGCAAAAGGGGATAAGGTTTTAAAGTGATGAACTAGAAAAGGGGCCGTAGAAATGGTTGCGCAAAGGGTGACGTAGGTTGGTTCCAACACAAAATTTTGAAATTTCGACCAGACCTTGTTCTTTTGTAATGCCTCTGGAAATTTTTTTAGGGGGTTCATGGGGTTGCTAATGAGTATACCTAAAGTTGCTGCAACGGATAATTGAAATCCGGGATTCCATATGACGTTGGGCTCTGGCAGCATAATGAAGATTAATGCTACTCCAAGACTGTTTAAAGTGTTTGCTTGCCTTTGAAATAAAAGACCAATTTGTGGAACGGAGAACATCAATACGGCACGTCGAACTGCAGGGGAGCCTCCCGTAACGGGAATGTAAATTACGAGGAGGATGACGGCGATAATTCTTACGATACTGTGGGGCAACCCGGTTGCTTTAAGAAATATCATGAGCATTCCTGCCAAAAGAACAACGTGAAAACCGCTGATGGCAAGAACATGAACGAGCCCTGATCTTTGGAAATCACTGCGTAGAGCGTCAGGAATTCCGGCTCGATCTCCTGCTAGTAATCCTAGGAGTAAACCAGTTTCTGCCGCAGGTAAAAATTCCGAAAAACGTCGGCCGATCCATTTCCGAAATTTGAAGAAACTTCGTTCGGGAATCCAATGGTGCTTATATACGGTCCAGTGCACGAACTTGCCGTAACCCACAAAGCCTTGGGATATTAACCAACTTTTAGTGTCAATGGCTCCTGGAACTGTTGGTGGATTGACGGGGTACCATGAGGCTTCGTAGCAAATGGAGTCTCCTGGCAAGGGAAGTATTGGCAAATCTCGTTTTTCAGTAAGTCTGACTCTGTAAGGATTATCGTTTTTTTCAGGAGATACTTTTATTATGACGACAGTGCCGTTAGGCTTTATTTGGGTGCTTTCTATTGTTCCGCACCCGCTATTTGGCAATGAAATGTCTTGCTGTGTATGGGGCCTTGTTGTGTTGAACCAAAATGGCGTGGCTTCATGGCAAATGATTCCGATTGACAGTGATAAAAAGACGACCCATTGAAGATAACGTGAAAGTACATGGTTTATTATGATGATAGGAATTAATAGTGAGTAAGCGAAGTTTGGCGCATCGAGACTTGCAAAAGTTGCGGAGAGGATGATTACGCTTAAAAGCGCGGGTTTTCCCGATAAGGGCTTGACTAAATCCTCTAAATTTGAGAAAAAATTTGAAACACCAAGTTTTTGAAAGAACATTTTAAACCTATATTAAGAGTGTGCTTGGTATACACGTTTTTTTCTAACGGTTGGAAGGATTGAATATGAAATTTTTTTGTAAAAATTCAGTGATGGCGTTAGCGGCCTTTGTTACAATAGTGTTGTCTGGCTGTATATTTGATCCCGAAGAACCTAGCTTTACCTTGTTTCCTGACAATGGTGTTGGTTACATTTTGTATCCCAACGATGTTGCGAAAAATGATTCTGCTTCTGAAAAATTATCTCACGGAGTCTCTCTTATTGTTCATCCAAAGGCTTCTTATGAATTGTCCTTTGATGTAGATTCAAATTTTTCTAAGGCACCGACCTTGCACCTCTTTGAGGTCTTTACGGAAACCTCTAGGATCGTCAAGATTAAAAATCTTAAGGGTGAAAGGATTGGCGATAGATTTGTTTATAGATTTGAATACGAAGGAACTAATAGTGCTCGGTATGCTCTAACTTTAGAGCAGAATAGAAAGTTCTATGAGGGGTCAACTTCCAATGTGAGATTCAAGGGCGAAGGAGCTTTCTCTGACCATATGGATTTGAACCTGATTGTAGTTGGAAACGCCGATTTACATATTAAAGATGGCTCTATTCAGGAACTAGCTACAAAACTGTTGAATGATTTCCGTAGGTATTATACATCAATCGTTATTGATACCTTGTACTTGAATTATGCTGATAGCCATCCAAAGCTAGGAGAAAAATATGCATCTAACAAATCATGGATTGCAGGGGTCTCCTCTGATGATGTTTTTTTAAGCGAGTTAGGTGGTTGGCCGGTAAAGAATGCTCTAGACATAGTACTTGTTTATCGAATAGGTATTGATGGCGTCATGGGTTATTCAAACTTGTATAGTGGTAATATGGAGGACGGAGAAGGGAGCACTGTGGTTATATCCTCCACTGTAAAGGGGGCCGACTATCATGATTCCCTCACCATTAATGAAATTGTTGAAACCGCGGTTCATGAAACAGGGCATTTCTTTGGCTTGCGCCATACAACCTCTACGAGGGCTGATATGAGTGCTTTTGCTGATAATTCCAACTATGAAGATGGTTTCGAAGATACTCCCTATTGTGAAAGACTTTTGAAAAGTGGATATATGAAGCATCGCGCCATGATGAGTACAGACTTACTATTTGCTCCTAGAATTAGAGCAATCTCTGCGACAAAGGAAAATGAATTCCATTTGGCAGAGTGTCCTGATGCAAGTAACATTATGTTCCCTGCTAGCTCAAATGTTGATTATGAAGGATTTTCGGAAGAACAGCTTGGCTTGCTTCGTGCATCCTTAATGATTTTCCCTCACTAATGGTTCAAAGATGAAAGCTTCTCAATTTTCTGAACAGGCTCAGCTAATTGCATTCGTTCTTCAAAAAGGTGAACAGTGGGATCCTACTGTTATTGAAATGTTAGAGAAAACTTGGGGCCCCATTCGCCACAAGGGTAAACTTTTTGCTTTTGATCAAACTGACTATTATACTCCAGAAATGGGGAGTGGCTTATATCGTGGGGTGTTGTCCTTTGAAAAAACCGTTTCCCCTGAGACAATTGCTCAGGAAAAAGAACGGAGCAATGCCTTAGAATTGACGACTGCAACTAGCGATAACCCAGATCATCGTCACGTGAATGTGGACATTGGCTACATGGATTTGGACAAAGTTGTTTTGCCAAGCTATAAGCGTGGACCGTATAAACTCTATGCAGGTAATGGTGTTTGGTTAGATATGCTGCTTACTTATGCCAAGGGTGTTTTCCATCCGACATCCTGGGCATTTGAAGATTTTAAGCGCAACCCCTACCAGCACGACCTTCAACTTATCCGTGAAAAGTTCAAAAAGGCGAGCGCTGCGGGCAAAGTGCGCTAGCACCTTGCACATAGCCGAGCCGCAGAACGAATCGCCGTAGGCGACAAAGTTCAAAAAGGCGAGCGCTGCGGGCAAAGTGCGCTAGCACCTTGCGCATAGCCGAGCCGCAGGTAAAAGCATTGTTACGGGTTACGTTACTATAAAATATCCGTAGAAGAAAATTGCTGCAAACACGATGGGTATAACCGCCCAAATCCCTTGAAAATAATGCTTGATATCAATAGGACTCATAGACATGTGGTCTATGATTGAAACTGCCAGATACCAAAGTAAAATTGTTCCCCCGATAGGATAGCTTCCAGTTCTAATTTGCCCTATGACAATAGCTTCGCAGAATAACCCTGTAAATACAGGGGCGCAAGCGCACATGGAATCTTGGATGGCTCTCATAAATGCGGGGCCGCGGGTTATATAACAAATGTGTCCCAGGGAATCACCCTTTGTATCTAAAAAACTAATTTCTGTAACTTTTGCGCCAGAGCATATTGCAAAAAGAGCGTGGGAACATTCGTGGATAATCGTTCCTGCAATGGTGACGTAATTGGTGATGAATAGGGCCGCCTTTAACCCGAAAATCTTTTCGAGTAAGTTGATTTGTAGTTTTTCGATTCCATTCATGATGCTGCCAACCAAAATAACGGAAAGAACTGCAGCGACAGTCAAAATTCCGCTGACAGCAGCAACGCCTTCTGCTCCATAACCCAGCGCGAATAAATCAAGAAGTTGTCGAAAAAGATGCGACATTTTTTTACTACTTTAACTTAAAAAAAACAAAGCCGTTTAAATATAATGAAATCCGCAGGCTTCATAGTTAAAATCGCAGTCATCCTTGTGTTTCTTGGGGTGTGTTTTCACTTATTCAAAATAAAACAGACAGAAAAAGAGAATTTTGAAAAACACGAAGCTTTGATTGTGGAGACGAATGAATGCCTTGAGGCTGGCCAGTGGCTTTGTGCAGAACGGAATGTTCGCGCTCTTCTGCACGAAACACCCCATGATAAAAATTTGCAGTTGCACCTAGCCGGAATCATTTTTGAGCAGGAACGCTACGAAGACTGCATCAAATATGTTGACTCTTTAAATTACGCAGATGAAGACTTTGCCTTCTTGAAGAAAAAGTCCCAAGCCTTGTTACAGGAAATGGTGTCTTTGGAATTGGAACGGTCTGCTCATTTTCGCTTGGAGTTTGAGGGTAGACCTTCTAGAAACCATGTGCTAGAGGCACTAAGTGTTCTTGAGGTTGCCTACGATTCTTTGTGCAGGCTTTTTGATTTTTATCCCGAAAATAAGATGAGCGTTGTGTTGCATGAAACTGCGACGTACCAAGGGATTGGACCTCGTCCTGAATGGGTTGGGGCTGTATTTGATGGTAAACTTAGGGTTCCTGTAAATGTGATGCAGTTCCCAGAAGTGTATCGCCCTATGTTGTTTCACGAATTGACACACTCCTTTGTCCGAGCAATGAGTCGTGCGAAAGTTCCTTTGTGGGTGAACGAAGGAATTGCGCAAGTTGTTGATGCATCCCGTAAAGATTTATCTCGCCCGGAAGGATCTGTTCCGAGTTTGAAGGAACTGACGGAACCTTTTGTAAATGAAACCCGAACCGAAAATGCAGTAAAGCTTTATTGGTATTCTGAAAAAATGGTTCGAGGCCTTTTGGATAGAAACGGCGACTTTACTCATTTTAGAAATTTTATTCAGGGTATTCATAGTTTGGGCGTTGAAAAGGCGTTGGTGAATTTCTATTCTATTTCTGCAGAACAGCTGCTCAATGAAGTTAGATGAGGTTTGCTATGGGTTCTAAAAAAAACATTATGATTCTAGCTACCGGTGGTACCATTGCTGGTGTTGGCAAACCTGGCGAAAACTTAGGCTACACATCTGGACAACTTTCTGGTGTAGACCTTGTGGCTGCAGTGCCCGAAATGGCAGACTACGCCAATGTTTTTGTGGAACAAGTTTGCAATGTGAACTCTGACGATATGACCGCAGAACTTTGGCTGAAGTTGACAAAGCGCATAGATGAAATTGCAGAAAATGGTTTTGTTGCGGAAGATGGTCTCAAGAGAATAGATGGCTTTGTAATCACTCATGGTACGGACACCATGGATGAAACCGCGTATTTTTTAAGCCTTGCTCTTTGTACGGAAAAACCTGTTGTTGTTACCGGTTCCATGCGTCCTGCCACAGCAAAAGAACCTGATGGCCCTGCTAATCTACTGGGGGCTGTAATGGCAACAGTAGGTTTTGTCGTGGATGATGTAAAACCCGATATGAATGTGTGGGTTTATTTTGGTGATGAGCTTTTTGATGCTCGACGAGTCCAAAAGTGCAACGCAAGTTTATTGCAACCTATGGCGTCTGACGACGAAGAACTACCTCGTGATCCGTTATTTTTTGATATAGCTGGTTTACAGGATTTACCCCAGGTCAATGTGGTCTATTTTAACGTGGATGCGAATCCAAAGATTCTTGAGTATGCTGCGGCCGTTTCTGAAGGTCTCGTTATTGCAGGAGCAGGAGCCGGTGAATTTAGTTTGCATTGGTCTGAAACACTTTCTCGCGTAGATATTCCTGTGGTCGTAAGTACTCGCGTTAATCATGGAACCGTAACCTTGAATCAAACTTTGGTACAGGGCCCTGAAGGTGTTGCCCGTATTGCTTCTGGGACTTTGCCTCCCCAAAAGGCCGCAATTCTTTTGCGCCTAGCTTTGACTCAAACAAAAAATCCTACGAAACTTCGCAAGATTTTTGATAGAGCGTAATATATCTCTAGGAGTTGACAATGAAGTTTTTGATCCAGCGTGTTACAAAAGCCCAGGTGGATATTGACGGTGAGACCGTAGGTAAAATTGAAAAAGGGTTTATGGTTTTAATCGGGGTGGGCGAAGGTGATACCCGTGAAATCGCGGACCGCCTTATTCGTAAGATGCTTGCACTTAGAATTTTCGCTGATGAAAATGGCAAAACCAATCTCTCCATTAAGGATGTTGGCGGAAGCCTGCTTTTAGTCTCGCAGTTCACTTTGTACGCAGATTGCCATAAGGGCAACCGCCCTACGTTTAACAACGCAGGCAATCCTGCTTTAGCAAATGAACTTTATGAATATGTTATTGAACAATGCCGTAAAGAAATCGAAATTGTACAAACAGGTCGTTTTGGAGCGGATATGCAGGTAAGCCTTGTCAACGATGGTCCCTTTACCATTATGCTTGATTAAACCTTTGTTATTTTATATTTGGTGCATATGAAAAAACTTTTTTTATCATTAACGTTTAGTCTTGTTTTGTTGACATCCTGTGCTGGCCTTCACGATGATGTTCGTGGAGGAGGCTCTGGTGGTGATTCAGGAATGATGGATACGCCTTGCGAAGAGTGTGGCAAACGCGGTGATATTGAACTTAAAATCACCGACGAAGTGTTCTATCGTGAGTGGAATCAAGCTGCCTATAATCGTATTGATTCTAACGCCGTGGTAGGTGTGTTCCCCGCTCTTAAAGTGGAAGCTAAGCGACCGGAACAATGTCGTTTCTGTCATAGCTTTAGCGAAGACGCCGTGGACTTTGACTTGGCACGTGTGGAAGATTCCTTGTTTGTGAAAGCTTTCCCAAAGATGCAGCGTGACCTGATGCTGCCTGGTATGAAAGTTCCCGACAGCGATTCTACTTACATTGATAGCCTTGCTGCAGTTATGCTCTCTATGAAATTTGCTGATGATGTGGCTCTTGGAAATTGCACTCCCTGGATTGAACGAGACGGCATTGAACAGGACTATACTCGCGAGGTCCCCGCCAAGTTGAAGAATACCTTGAACGATATTGCAAGTCGTTATGGTCTACGCTACCTTTCGATTCCGGTGAAAATTTCCGTGAAGATGGATCCTGATTTGGGAAAGAGCGGTGGTTTTACTTGGAAGAGTCTTTGGACTTTGTGGGATGCGCGTTATGGTGAATTAGTGTTCTTGACTTACTCTGAATTTACTGCATCTACCACAAGTCGTGTTGCTCCAGAAAAGGAATGGGCTGAACCCTTTGCTGCAAGACTTTACAAGATGTTTACTGTAGATTTCAGTAAGCTGGAAGCCCATTAAGTCGCGAACCTCCAGTTTAAACCTCGAGTTAGGAACTTCAATCCAGTTCCCTAAAACCTTTAACTATCTTTGACCTTATGAATACTGCATTTTATGTCTTTATGAAGCTTTTGCCGAAGAATGCCGCTAGCCGTGCCTTCGGTGCTGTGACTCGCCTTCGTTTGCCGGGTATTTCCAAGTTGGCTCGCAACCTGTTCTGCAGCTACTATAAGCTGAATATGGACGAATCAGAGTATCCTCTGGAACACTACGCCAATATCGGCGAATTGTTCATCCGTCGTTTAAAACCGGGAATGCGTCCGATTGCAGATTCCGAAGTGGTAAGCCCTGTGGATGGAGTTCTTTCGCAGACTGCAACATTTGATGATAAGCAGGAATTGATTCAGGCCAAGGGTAAAACTTATACTTTGCCGGAACTTCTGCGTGACGAAGAAATGGCCAAACGTTTTGAAGGTGGCGCTTTTGCCACCATCTATTTGGCTCCCTTTAATTACCATCGCATTCACAGCCCTGTAAAGGGTCAAGTTCTGGATGCCAGCTATTGCCCCGGTACCCTTTGGCCGGTGAATGTTGGCAGTGTTGAACGCGTAGAAGGGCTGTTCTGCATTAACGAACGTCTTACCAGTCACATTCGCTTGGAAGATGGATCTGAAATGCTGGTGGTGAAAGTTGGTGCAACTAATGTGGGCCGCATCGGCGTTGCCTACACCGATGACTTGCTGACCAATGCTGGTAAACTTCCGAAGAATTGCAAGCGCTACGATTGGCAACCGTCTGAAACCATCATGGTGGAAAAGGGTGGTGAATTGGGTCGCTTTGAAATGGGCAGCACCGTGATTCTTGTGGTGGACAAGAAGATTCGCGATCGCAACCCGGACCTGTTCAAGAATCGCGTTGGCCAGGCCGTGAAGGTGGGCGAAGCCCTTTAACGCAAACCGTAATCGAAGGCTTGTGTCTGTAGTTTCTGTCAAAAGATACATAAGCAGCCAACCGAAGTTGTTCAAGGCAGCGGCGGCGTTTGTGGAAATGTTCTCTACAGTTCCGGACCCTGTTCTACAGGTGGCACGCAAGGCGGACTCCATCAATGGAAAAATCGCTTGGACTTTGCTTGGCACAGCTCTGTTCCAGAATTGTTCGTATTCTGAAATTTCCGCCCTACTTAACGCGTTGTACGAAAAGTTTCCCAATGAAAAACTATGGGCCCTCCCGGTCCCCAAGGAATCCGAGATCGCGGAATGTATTTCGCAGGTTTGGGGAAACCGCAGTTGGAGTATGGCTGAACACACTTCGGGTATTTTCTGGAGTGTGGGGCATTTTGTCCGCCGTCATGAAGATCTGCTGGGCTGGTTGAATTCAAGAACTCCCGCCGAGGTTTGGCGCGACTTGGGGGAAATATATTTCATGGGGAAGGGAAATCCTAGGCCCAAGGCTTGTGCTGCAATTTACCGATTGATTTCCGCGGCTCCAGTGGGTCTTGGTCTTGAAACTGCTCGCCCTCAGAATCCAAATGAAAAAATAAAGATGCCTTCATTGCCTATGACCATGGGGGCCCGTCGATTTTTAGCGATTCTTGGACCTGCGGCTGAAGGTGATTTTGCGTCATTGGATAGTACTGCAAAGCAGAAAATGGCAAATGAAATGTTTATCGCCTTGAATCCAGAAAATCCCTACTTCGCTTCCCATGCTTTGCAGTTCTTTTTGGAACAGGGAAAGGATGACTACATTTGTTGGAAAGTGACAGATCATTGCAAAACATGTCCTTTGTACGAATATTGCAGTTATGCGGAACGTCATGGTCGATAAGCTTCTGAATATATTCTAAATTCAATGCGTATGAATAAGATTGGAAAATTTCTTCATTTCGGTTCCCTGCTGCTTTTGGCTGCAGTGGGTGCGGTTATGACTGGTTGCCAGGAAGAAGAAGTTGTTCCTGTGAACTATGACGAAATTTCTTATAAGAATGTTCATCCCATTGTTTCTGAAATTAAAGAACTGAACAATCCTGATACCAATTTGGTGAAGATCTTCACCTACCGTTATCCTGTGATGGTGGGAGATACTCTGGACGTTTCAATTCTTGAGTTCCAGAGTGACGTGTACGCTTTGGATTATTACATGAACAGTGGAAAGTTCCAAGGAAGTGCGCCGATTTTGAGAGGTGATTTCTTGGAACAGAGTTTCCGTGCCGACGAGAGAATCTTTATTTTCAAGCATGATAGTTTCCGCCGTTATGAACGTAGCGATCTCGAGAATTTCGTTCGCATTTTCCCCGGTTATCGAGGTGGATTTCCTCAGGCCTTCTTGAGCTTGCCTTTTGAACATCGTGAGCAGGGGAGAACCTCTATCCAGACCAAGTTCTTCTTGGGTGTGGAATCTGTGTTCCCGGTACTGGTCCAGAGCTATCGCGATGGAGGCTTGCGTTGGAATGTGGCTCGCAGTTGGGAACAGGTTTCCGAAGAAAACTACGAACAGTGGACCCAGAAGCTTCGTAAGACAAAACCCAAGGGCATGCCCATGGACAACGAATGCGTTTACTTTACCGTAGATGGTTTTGCTGATTCTGAGCTCGTATCTCGCGGTATGGCAAAGCAATTGGCTGGTGGTCGCGTTGTGGTGGTTTGGGGTTACCTGGATTGGTTCGACCTTGAACGAAAGTTCTTTAATGCTGCGGACCGTGTTTTTGAAGCCCGTTTCTAAAATAACCTGTTAACGAAAAAAATTTATTATCTATATTAAAATCATGGCTATTGAAAAACTTGCAGAAACTCTCTTAGAAAAACTCCGTTTCATCACCCAGGCCGAAACCGTTATCGGTCAGCCTATCCAGGCCGGCGACTCTACCGTGGTTCCCGTTAGCCGCGTTTCCGTGGGCTTTGGCTTTGGTGGTCATTCCGGCAAGGGCGATACCTCTGCCTCTGGTGGTGGCGCTTCCGTAGAACCGGTGGCATTCCTGGTTATCAAGGGCGACGACGTTCGCATTATGCCCATCTCCAAGGACAGCTCTTTGGTATCCAAGGTTATGGATATTGTTCCTGACGTGGTCAACAAGTTCTCCGGCAAGAAGTCCGAAGATTAATTTTGTTTGGTGTGGCGATTGAACGCTGCCGCAAATCATCTGTAAACAAAGAAACCCGGGTCAAAGACTCGGGTTATTTTTTATCCTGTCGTCAGTCTCCAAGGCCGGGACTTGCCCCCATCAATACAACCAGTAAGACGGGAAGTCCGACGATGAGGCCTATCGCAATCGTATATCCTAGAAAGGAACGTATATTCTTTGCGGTGCTTGTGGTTTGAGTTGTAGAATCCGTTTTTGAGGAGTCTGAAACAATCGCCGTGGAGTCTGTTTTCTTAGTATCTTGGGAGCCCGCATCAAGTATCATGTAGGTTCCAAATACTAAGCCTCCTACAACAACGTCTGTTTTGGAACAGCCATATAGCCCAAACGACAAAACCAACGAAAGCAGAATGGCATTAATAAACTTCATGACTATAAAGTAAAAATTCTTCGGGTGAAAGTGGCAACAGATCATTTATGCAAACAAAAATCCCGATGCCTAAGCACCGGGATTCTTAAAGGTTTGCTAGGAGCGCCGCGGATTAACCGAGGATCTTCTTTTCGTAGTCGCCCATGCAGTCAACGAGAGCCTGGACACCTTCGATGGGCATTGCGTTGTAGATGGAAGCGCGGAAGCCGCCAACAGAACGGTGACCCTTGATCTGCACGAGACCCTTGGACTTTGCGAATTCGATGAAGTCCTTAGCCATGTCTGCATCCTTTTCTTCGGAAACAACTTCGCGGTTGAATACGAAGGGAACGTTCATGAGAGAACGGTCTTCCTTAGCGGCGGTACCGACGAACACCTTGGAGTTGTCGATGGCGCTGTAAAGGAGAGCAGCCTTTTCGCGGTTGATCTTTTCGATAGCGTCAACACCGCCGATCTGCTTGAGCCAGTTGAGGGTGCGGTTCATGGTGTAGACTGCGAATACCGGAGGAGTGTTGAACATGGAGTTCACGCCGGTCTTTTCGTCGAGATGAGTCTTGAAGTTCAGCATGGTGGGGATCTGACGATCGACCTTGCCGAGGAGGTCCTTACGGATGATGGAAACGGTAACACCTGCGCAGGAGATGTTCTTCTGTGCGCCGCCGTAGATCACGCCGAAGTCTTCCACGTTCACCTTGCGAGCCAGGAAGTCGGAGCTCATGTCAGCCATGAGGAAGCCAGACTTCGGCTTGGGGAAGTTGTGCCATTCGGTACCGTAGATGGTGTTGTTGGCTGTAACGTGGAGGTAAGTAGCATTGTCGCTGAGCTGCAGGTTCTTGTCGATGTGGTTGTACACATCAGCCTTGGTGGAGCAAGCAACGTTAACGTTACCGAACTGCTTTGCTTCCTTGAGAGCCTTGTTTGCCCACACGCCAGTGTCGGTGTAGTCGGCAACGCCATCAGCCGGGAGGAAGTTCATGGGCATCATGCAGAACAACAGGGAGCAGCCGCCGCCGAGGAAAATGATGTCGTAGTTGGCGGGAATGCCCATGAGGTCACGGAGCAACTGTTCAGTTTCCAGGAACATGTTTTCGATGGGCTTTGAACGGTGACTCATGGAGAGAATACTGATGCCGGAGTTTGCAAAATCGATGCATGCTTCAGAAGCTTCCTTGAGTGCTTGTTCGGGCAGGACAGAGGGACCTGCGCTAAAGTTATAGACCTTATTAGCCATGATAATGTTCCTTTTTTAGTGTTTTTGGAAAAACCATTTGGTTTTTCAACGGGGGTAAATTTAGTAAAAGCTGTGGTTTTGGGTAGATGTTTTTGCAGGTTTTGATAAAATTCACACGGGTTCAATAGGAAAGAAAAAAGAAAAGGCTTCCTTGCGGAAGCCTAACTCTTTAATTGTCAATTAGTTATATGCCGAGCGCCTGGATGGCGGCCTTGTACTTTTTCAGTCTAAACTGAGTCTTAAGTTCGCGGCGTTCCTGGCGGTGGATATACTTGTCTTCAAGCAAAACGTTGAGAATTGCGGACTTGGCCTTTGCTGCCAGAGGATTGTCCTTCAGAGTTTCCACAAAGCGGACGAAATCTTTTTCGCGGGATTCGTAGGTTGCCTCTTCGGCGGGCATGCCCTGTGCCATAAGATTGCAGCTGTATTCGTCGATCCAGCCCTGGTTCTTGTGGTAGGTCATCTTCTGGATAAGATCTACGGTTTCTGCGGGGACGCCCATGGCGACAATTTCTTCTGCTGTCTTTTTGGTGGCGCCGGTGGTCAGGTCCTGCAGGATTGCAAGAGTCTGGACTTCTTCGGATTCGCCCTTGTTTTTAAGGTAATCAGCAACATTCTGGAGAAAATCAATGTAAGGTCCGCCGGCCTTGTCCTGTTGGTCTTTGTGGACTTGGGCGGCAATCTTGTAAGCTTCAGCGAAAGAAATCATAAATATCCTTTTTGCGCACAATAGGGGGCGCTCTAAAAGCAATATATACATAAACTGAACAAAAAAAAGCAATGAGAACCACTTTTTTTTGAAAAAATTAGCGTTTTTTGGGCGGAAAAATAGTCCAAAATGGATGTTTTCCCGTGTGAACGAAAATATTGGCAAAAACTAACGTTTTTTCGTATAAACTTGTAGATTTATTCCCAAAAACAAGAGGATTAATATGGAAAATTTCAACTTTTACAGCCCCACAGAATTCGTATTTGGTAAGGACCGCGAAAATGAAGTCGGTTCTTTGGTTAAAAAGCATGGTGGTACCAAGGTCTTGGTCCATTTCGGTGGCGGTTCTGCTGTAAAGTCCGGTCTTATTGACCGTGTGAAGGCTTCCTTGGATGCTGCTGGCGTTCCGCATGTGGAACTGGGCGGTGTTCATCCCAATCCGCTGGATACCAAGGTTTACGAAGGTATTGAAATTTGCCGTAAGGAAGGTATCGACTTTATTCTCGCCGTTGGTGGCGGCTCTTCCATCGATAGCGCCAAGGCTATTGCCATGGGCGTTGTGTACGAAGGTGACTTCTGGGATTTCTACGCAGGTAAGGCTGCTCCCTCCAAGGCACTGCCCGTAGGTACCGTTCTGACCATCGCTGCCGCAGGTTCCGAAGGTTCCGGCGACTCCGTGATTACCAAGGTGGAAGGTATGCTGAAGCGCGGTGCCGGTGGCGATTGCATTCGTCCTCGTTTCTCTGTGCTGAACCCGGCTCTTACCTGCACTCTGCCGGCCTACCAGACCGCCTGCGGTGCTACCGACATTATGGCACACGTCTTTGAACGTTACTTCACCAACACTACCGAAGTGGAAATCACTGACCGCCTTTGCGAAGCAGTGCTCTGCACCATGGTGAAGGAAACTCCCCGCGTCATCGCAGACCCCAACAACTACGAAGCCCGCGCCAACATCATGTGGGCTGGCATGGTGGCTCACAACAACATCGTCGGTGTAGGCCGCGGTCAGGATTGGAACAGCCACGCCATTGAACACGAACTTTCTGGCATGTACGACTGCGCTCACGGTGCAGGTCTTGCTGTGATTATGCCGTCCTGGATGGAATACGTCATGAACCACAACGTGATGCGTTTCTGCCAGATGGCTACCCGCGTGTTCGGCTGCGCCATGAACTTCGAAAATCCTGCAGAAACCGCCAAGGCTGGCATCAAGGCTTTCCGCAGCTTCCTCAAGAGCATCGGCATGCCCATCAACTTTGCTGAACTGGGCGCCAAGGAAGAAGATATTCCTGAAATGGTCCGCAAGCTGAACCCGGGCAACGGTTGGGGCTTCCAGCCGCTGAACGCAGACGACGTGACCAAGGTCTATCAGATCGCTGCAAAGGCAACTGTTTAATCCATTTGGTGTAGGGGCGTCGCAGAGAGAGAGCTGCGGCGCCTTTTTTTTGAATTTTGAAAGTGTTTTGGGGTACCAAATAGCCAAACAACTCCTGTTTAGTACCCCGTTTTATAAACAAAGTAACGAATTTCTGGTTGTTTTTATCAAAAAATCATTTTAGACGGGTACTCCGACCTGACAATGTTGGTCTTTAGTACCCCGGGAACAAAATTCCGTAACGTACAAACTAAAAAATAGGGTACTAAATTCATTTTAGAGACCTGTTTGGTACCCCATTTTGACAAATTACTGCATATAAAAGGTGGCGATATTATGAAGGCTTTATTTATTGGCGGAACAGGAAACATCAGCATGGCCATTACACGCCTTGCTGTGGAACTAGGCTGGGAAATCTATTTGCTGAATCGCGGAAATCGTGATGCGGCGGACCTGCCTGCGGCTGTGTTGGCTGATGGACCTCATAAGGGAACGCCCGCAGTCAAGCAAATCGTCGCCGACATTTATGACGAGGCCGATGTGGCCGCAAAGATCGCCGATCTGAACTTCGACGTGGTCTGCGACTTTATCGCTTTCCATTACAGCGCCTTGGAACGTGACTACCGACTGTTCAAGAACAAGACCAAGCAGTTCATGTTCATCAGTTCCGCCAGCGCTTACCAGAAGCCTCTTTCCGACTATCGCATCAATGAAGGAACGCCTCTCGCAAATCCCTATTGGGAATACTCCCGCAATAAGATTGCCGGTGAGGAATACCTGATGCGCATGTACCGCGAAGAAGGTTTCCCCATTACCATCGTCCGTCCTAGCCACACTTACGATGAACGTAAGATTCCCCTGGGCGTACACGGCAAGAAGGGAAGCTGGCAGGTGGCCAAGCGCATGCTGGAAGGCAAGCCTGTCATCATTCACGGTGACGGAACCAGCCTCTGGACCATGACCCACAACAGTGACTTTGCCAAGGGTTTTGTAGGCCTTATGGGAAACATTCATGCTATTGGCGAATCCTTCCAGATTACCAGCGATGAAACGGTTACCTGGAATCAGGTTTACCAGGCAATTGCAAATGTGCTGGGTGTAGAGCTGAAGGCCGTTCATGTAGCCTCTGAATTTCTTGCTGCCGTAGGCGACCCGCTGGGCTTTGACTTTACCGGCAGTCTCATTGGTGACAAGGCAAACTCCGTGGTGTTCGACAACTCCAAACTGAAGAAGGCGGTGCCGGGCTTCTGCGCCACAACCCGCTTCGATCAGGGCATCCGCAAGACCATCGAGAATGTGCTGGCTCACCCGGAACTTCAGGAAGAAGACGCCGAGTTTGACGCCTGGTGCGACAAGGTGATTGCTGCGCTGGAAAATGCCAAGAAGATTTGACAAAAGCCTAAGTTGTATCGATATATAAGAAGTGACAGCGAATAGTTTACTATATTTAAAGAACCTCAAGTAGAACGGGGGTGATTTCTGCTCTTCGAGCAGAATCACCTGCGGTTCGGTCATGAAAATGAGCAAGCTCATTTTCGCGACGCTCACCTGGGGGTGCTTTGGTTTCGACAGGGTTACTGAAGTGTTAGTTGCAAGCCGGGGTCTCAGACGAGGGCACCCGTAAAAAAGTCTGAAAAAAAATAAGTGCTGAAGAAAACTACGCACTCGCAGCCTAATTAGCGGCTACGCCGGGCCTCGACCCACTCCCATTGGGTAGTACGTCCGGACGCAATATGGGATAGGTTTCTGTAATACCTGGGTGCAGGAATCGAGATTTACTAGGCTGGTTGAAGTTCGCGCCGACCTTCTTGGGCGTGGATGAGACGAGATCTTAAATACGAAGGGAAAGCTTGTAGGAATGGACAGGGATGTGATCTTGGACAGGGGTTCGACTCCCCTCACCTCCACTAAAAAGGCTCCGCACAACAGCGGGGCCTTTTTGCATTTTTTATTAATTCGTGTTATATTTATAGAAAACGAATGGAGAAAAAATGTATTGCAGAGTCTTGATGCGTTTTGTCGGTGTGAGCGAACAGCTGTCCGCCGTCTACGACGCCATTATGGAACAGTATCCCGAAGCTGAACTCCCTAGCGAAGATTGCGGGGAATGGTACTCCGTCGACGATGTGATGATGGACGAGTACGAATGCCGCTTCGAAGAATTGCCCGAAGGCGAACTTTTGGCAATGGATGGCAGCATCATGATTGAAGAGGAAATGCCCGAGGAATTTTTCTCCGACTTGATGGAACGTTTTGAACGTGTGTACGGAGTGTTCAAGTGGTCCAGCCTGGATGTGGGCGTGGGCTGCGGTACAAGTGAAGCCTGGGGTGAGTTCAATCCCGACTATGCCGACGAAGGTTCCGACGAAGCCAACGAAATTTCTGAAGCCGTCATCGGATTCTAGAAACTTGCGGTGACGCCCAAAAATAAGTGTAAAAAAAGTCCTCGGTTTATCACCGAGGACTTTCTCGTAATTCATACTTCGTAATTCGTAATTACTTAAAATCGCGTAGCGATTTTAAGTCTTGTCTTCACCGCGGAGCATGATGACCTTACCGGTGCGGATGTATTCGACGATTTCGAACTTCTGGCACAGGCTCTTCATGGCATCGATCTTGTCGGAGTTGCCGGTAATCTGGATGATCATGGAGTTTTCGGTCATGTCAACAGTAACAGCCTTGAAGTGATCGCAGAGCTGCAGGATTTCGGTACGCTGTTCGGGAGCGCAACGAACCTTGATCAAGGCAAGTTCCTTTTCCACCACATTCATGTTGGTGTGGTCCTTGGCTTGCACAACGTCAACCAGCTTTTCGAGCTGCTTGATGATCTGCATCAAGATTTCCGGGTTGCCGTGAGCCACGATGTTCATGCGGCTGAAGTTGGGGTCCAGCGTGGGGGACACGACGAGAGAGTCGATGTTGTAACCACGGCGGGAGAACACCAGGGAAATGCGAACGAGCACGCCCGGGCGGTTTGCGACTAACAAGCTAATAGAATGAGCTGTAGAAATCATTTTTATATCTCCTTTCCGCGATTAGGTCGATCCGGTCGGCTTGTCGAGCTGGGTCTTGGGCTGTTCAGTGATCATGGAGGTAAGCGGAGCGCCTGCCGGAATCATGGGGAACACGTTGTCTTCCTTTTCGCATTCGCAGTGAATGAGAATCGGGCCGTCCTTGTATTCGAGAGCCTTCTGGATCATGCGTTCTGCATCGGCTGCGCGCTTGATGCGAAGACCCGGGATGCCGTAAGCTTCGGCGAGCTTTACGAAGTCGGGGTTGCCCTGCATGTCGACGCTGCTGTAGCGGTGGTCGTAGAAGAGTTCCTGCCACTGACGCACCATGCCCAGGTACTTGTTGTCGAGCACGAAGATCTTGATGGGAAGCTTGTGGATTGCTGCTGTTGCAAGTTCAGCTTCGGTCATCTGGAAGCCGCCGTCACCGCAGAAGGTGATGACCGGCCAACCGGTGGTGTTACCGAATGCAGCACCGATGCAGGAGGGAAGGCCGAAGCCCATGGTGCCTGCACCGCCACTGGAGTGGAGCTGACGGGGATTGTTAATGTGGAAGAACTGAGCTACCCACATCTGATGCTGGCCCACGTCGGTCGTGACGATTGCCTTGCCCTGGGTAAGATCGCTCACGGTCTGCACGATGTGCTGCATACGGAGGCCGCCCTGCTTGGGGTAGGTCAGCGGGAAACGCTTCTTCCAAGTCTGGCAGGTCTTGATCCATTCTGCAGTATCCAGCTTGGAAACCTGGGGGAGGAGCTGTTCAAGAACCAGCTTGGCATCGCCGCACATGAATACATCCGGCTGAAGCACCTTGCCTTCTTCGGCAGGGTCGATGTCGATGTGCATCTTGATGGCGTCCTTACAGAACACTTCGAGCTTACCGGTAATACGGTCGTCCCAGCGAGAACCGATAGAAAGAATCAGGTCGCAATCAAGGACTGCCTTGTTGGCGTACACGGTACCGTGCATGCCCAGCATGCCGAGAGAAAGTTCATGGTCGGAGGGGAAGGTGCCAAGACCAAGCAGAGTGCAAGCCACAGGAGCCTGGAGCTTTTCTGCAAGTTCGATAACCTGACGGCTTGCGCCGGAAATCATGGCGCCGTGACCCACCAGGAGGAGAGGCTTCTTAGACTTCTTAAGATATTCAGCGGCCTTTTCCACAGCTTCGGCGGGAGCCTGGGTGGGAATCTTGTAGCCCGGAAGGTCCATCTTGTCGGTGAACGGAGCGGTGCAAGCACCTGCAGTCACGTCCTTGGGGAGGTCGATGAGCACGGGGCCCGGACGGCCGGTACGTGCGATGTGGAAAGCTTCCTTCATGATACGGGGAAGGTCGTTAGGATCCTTCACCAGGTAGGAGTGCTTGACTGCAGCGAAAGTCATACCACTGGTGTCGCATTCCTGGAAGGCATCCTTACCCAGGTTCGGGGTGGTGGTCTGTGCGGCCAACACAACGATGGGGCTAGAATCCATAAGAGCGGTATAAATGCCAGTAAAGGTGTTGGTAGCGCCCGGACCAGAGGTCACCAGGGCAACGCCTACCTTGCCGGTCTGACGTGCATAGCCGTCGGCCATGTGGGTTGCGCCCTGTTCGTGGCGGGTGAGGACAACCTTGATGTTAGAATCAAGAATTGCGTCAAACATGGGGATTGCGGATCCACCAGGATAGCCGAAAATGGTGTCGATGCCTTCGCGCTTGAGGCATTCGATGATCACTTCTGCACCGCTTAAGGTTTTATTTGCCATAAAAATTCCTTTTCGGATGGTTTTACTTTTCAATTTTATGGCAAAAATATAGTCAAAGGTGTGTAAAAAGGCTACTCTTGATTAATAAAAAGATGAAAAAAGTGAATTTTTTCACTGAAGTTTCGAATAATCTGCTTTTTTACGGATAAAAAACGAGACTTTTTTTGTTAAAAGTTTGAATTCGTTGCGCTCTAAGTTGTAAAAAATGCTTAAAATTTAGGTAATTTCCTTTTGATGAATTCTGAAATCGAATTTTTTTTCAAAAATGTTGGAAAAAATAGGTTCTAATAAATAAAAAAAACGTGTATAGGTGAACAAGAAAAGGAGAACTATGCACGAAGAGAACAAAACCTTTAACTATCCAGCGATTTCCGAAAAAATGCTTCCTCGAGAAAAAATTGTGAAGCTTGGTGCGGATTCTATGTCCAATGAGGAACTTTTGGCCCTTATCCTGGGAAGTGGTTGCCACGATTGCGATGTTTTTGAACTGTCCCGCCGTATTGCGGATTACCTTTCTGCCGAAACGACTGTGCCTTCCTTGGAGAAACTTCGCAAAATTAGGGGCTTAGGGACTGTCAAGGCTTCCCAGATTTTGGCTTGCCTGGAACTGTCGGGCCGCTATATTCTAGGGGACAAGGCTGTGACGGTGTCGTCTCCTGAGACTTTGGCTGCGCGACTGTCTTTTATGAAGTTCGAAGCACAGGAACATCTTGTGTTGGTAACTTTGAATTCTGCCAATATGATTATAAAAATCCATGATTTGACAACGGGACTTGTGAATCAGACTCCTGTTCATCCCCGGGAAGCCTTCGTCAAGGCTATTGAGGACCGGGCGGTTTCTGTCATTTTCGCCCATAATCACCCGTCGGGCTCCATAAACCCTAGTGATGAAGACATTGCCATCACAAAGGTCTTGTGTGCGGCCGGAAAAATTATACAAATTCCCGTTTTGGACCATATTATTATAGGAAAAATGGGATTTACCAGCCTTTGCAGGCTATATCCGGAGTTTTTTGTGAACCGAAACCTTTGAATAGTTTATATTTACAGGAGAAAACCGGGAAACGTTGGTTTGGTAAGTTTCCCATAAAAGGAGCACCTATGAGAAAAGTAGCTGTATCGCTGGCTCTTGCGTTGGCTGTGTCTGCTTTTGCAGATCATGCTCAGACAATCAATAGGAATGGTGTTGCTGGTGTTAGTTATACTCAGTCAGCACAAACTTTGGGGCATTCTAAACTCGGACTTTTTATTTTGACAGATGCCGGCTTTGGAAGCTATGAAAAAAGTGAACAGGATAAGGCTGTTCAGTTTGAAGGCTTTAACGGGGCTGCTGGTTTTGGTTTCGGAATTAGCGATTATTTTGATATCGGCTTGGGTATCACTCCGCAATATAGTCAGATTAAGCTGGTCGAAAGTGGTGACTTAAATAAGTCGTATAACTATTGGACAGGAAGAGGTGAAATCAAGTTCCGCCTTCCTTTGCCTGACGATCAACCCGCAGATCTGGCTCTGTATGGTATTGCGACTGGCAGTTCCATGGAAGATCTTGTGCTGAATGGTGGTGCCGCCTTCACCTTGGATCTAGACAAAATGGATGCTGTCCCTGTTTTGATTCATGCCAATGGTGGTGTCTCGGTTGCGCTGCACGGAGACAGTAAGATTAAGCCGTATGCAAGCGGTGCTGCTGAAATTTTCCTGATAGATGTCATTTCCCTGTTTGCAGAATATTACTGGAGTATGGACTTCACTAAGGTTCCAAGCCTTGATGACGCCGGCAATATGGTTGAAAACAGCGTAACCAGTTACAATAATCGCGCTACAGGTGCAATTGTTCTGCACTTACCAGCGGGTTTTGACATTCATGCTGGTGCTACGGTTGCGTGGGGCAATGAGGGCTTTAAGTGGCCGAAGTCTGTAGACCTGCCGATTTATATGGGTATTACCTGGAGTGGATTCTTGATGCCTCAGGATGCTGACGGTGATGGAATTAACGATGACATTGATGACTGTCCCTATGATTTTGGCCATCGTCTGAATAGAGGCTGCCCGCTGGGTACTCCGGATACTGATGAAGATGGCGTTTGCGATCCGTGGGTTTCCGAAAAGGGGCTAGAAGATGAATTCTCTAGCGTTTGCGAAGGTTATGACCAGTGCCCCAACGAAGAAGGTGAGGGCGATGATGGTTGCCCGCTTAACGAACCGGACCCGGATGGTGACGGCGTCTGCGACCCGTGGGTAAGCCAGAAGAAGATGCTCAAGAAGTTTAAGAAGATTTGTAAGGGCATTGATGAATGTCCTACTCAGGCCGGTGATCCCAAGTTCAATGGCTGCCCGTCCAAGGCTCCGGACCCGGATAACGACGGAATGTGCTCTCCGTGGGTAACTGATGAAGGTGTTCTCGGTGACTTCGCTGAAACTTGCTCTGGTTATGACATGTGCCCGGGCGAAGCGGGTACCAAGGCCAATAAGGGTTGCCCGTGGGATGATCCGGATGTTGATGGTGATGGCCTCTGCGATCCGTGGGTTGCCGAAAAGAAGATGGGTTACTATTTCGAAAAGGCTGCCGAAGATGAAACCATTGCCAATGAATGGTTCATTGACAAGTCCTGTAAGGGTATCGATAAGTGCCCCAGTGAACATGGTCCTGCGTCTAACGAAGGCTGCCCCCTGGGTCTGCCGGATACTGATGGTGATGGCGTCTGTGATGCCTGGGTTACCGAAAAGGGTATGCAGGAACAATATGACGATATTTGCACTGGCATTGATAAGTGCCCCACTGAACCCGGCGAACAGTTTGCCAACGGTTGCCCCATGGACAATCCGGACATTGATGGCGACAGCCTTTGCTCTCCGTGGGTAAGCGAAAAGAAGATGCAAAAGCAATTTGCTGAAATGTGCCACGGCGTTGACAAGTGTGAAACCGAAGCAGGTCCGGAATGGAACAAGGGTTGCCCTGTGGATGACCCGGATCCGGATAAGGACGGCCTCTGCTCTCAGTGGGTGTCTAAGCAGAAGTTACTTGATAAGTTCAAGGATGTATGTACCGGTAAGGACCAGTGTGAAGATGAAGCGGGCCCGGATTGGAACAAGGGCTGCCCGTCTGACGACCAACCTGACCCTGATGGCGATGGTATCTGCTCACCCTGGGTTGCAAAGAAGGGCTTGAGTGCCAAGTTCAAGGACGTATGTAAGGGAACCGACAAGTGCGAAGACGAAGCGGGCCCGGATTGGAACAAGGGCTGTCCGGCTCAGGCACCGGACCCTGACGAAGATGGTCTCTGCTCTCCGTGGGTAACCAAGCAGAAGCTGCTGGATAAGTTTGCCGATGAATGTTCTGGCTATGACCGTTGCGAAGACGAACCGGGTCCGGAGTGGAACAATGGTTGCCCGTCTGACGACGAACCGGATGCAGACCACGACGGCGTTTGCTCTGAATGGGTGACTACCAAGAAACTGACCAAGCAGTTCGCAGATCAGTGCACCGGCATTGACCGCTGCCCGGATGTGGCTGGCGACGATGGCCATGGCTGCCCCAAGAAGGCTGTTGAAAAACTGGATGGTGTGACCTTCAAGTCTGGCAAGGCTACCTTGGAATCCAACGCTAAGTTGATTCTCAAGAACGTGGCAAAGAAGCTTAACACTGCTGAATATATGGACCTGAACATTGTTATCCAGGGCCATACGGACAACGTAGGTAAGGAAGCCTCCAACCAGAAGCTTTCTGAAAACCGCGCTAAGGAAGTGATGAAGGCTTTGACCAAGGCTGGCATCAAGAAGAACCGTATTAAGGCAATTGGTATGGGTTCTAGCTGCCCTGTGGATGATAACAACACTGCTGATGGTCGTGAAATGAACCGCCGTATTGAAATGCACTTCGCAACACCGGACAACGATGGAACCAAGTGTGAAAGCAACTACGTTGGTGAATAGCGTTTAAAATCACATAATCGCAGAAAATCAAGCCTCGGGAAACCTCCCGGGGCTTTTTTTTAAAACAATATTTGTTTTTTGTTTTATCTTTATTTTGTATGACAAAACTTGATGAAATTCTAACTGAAATCGGAGCTTCCAACCACGATGTAGTGGAAATGGATCCTGCCCACTTGAATCATAAGATGGTACAGAAGGCTCGTCTGGGCAAAAAGCCCGTTCCTCGCCATACTCAGGATTTGATTTTGAATGCGTTGAACAATTTGCTTAGGGAAAGTGAAGTAGAAAACGCAAAGACTTATAAACGAGTAGAACTTTTTCCTTTTGCCCCTGCAGAAGAAACTGCAGAAACTGAAAGTTAAACCTTGTCCCTGTGCCTGAAACCTCAGGCATTGACCTTTAACCTTTAAACTTTAGGTTATCATGCAGCAGTATCTCGATTTGTTAAAAGACATTATGGAAAATGGCGTGGATCGCTCCGATCGAACCGGAACCGGTACCCGTTCTGTATTTGGCCGCCAGTATCGTTTTGACTTGAGCCAGGGGTTCCCTTGCCTCACTACCAAGAAACTGCATTTGCGCTCCATCATTCATGAACTCCTTTGGTTTTTGAAGGGTGATACGAACATCAAGTACCTGCACGACAACAAGGTGACCATCTGGGACGAATGGGCCGATGAAAATGGTGAACTGGGCCCGGTTTACGGCCACCAGTGGCGTAGCTGGCCAACTCCTGATGGAGGCCATATCGACCAGATCCAGAATCTGGTGAACAGCCTTAAGAACAATCCTGATTCCCGCCGTCATCTGGTTTGTGCTTGGAACGTTTCTGAAGTGGACAAGATGGCCTTGCCGCCTTGCCACTGCCTGTTCCAGTTCTACGTGGGCGGTGTGGGCAAGAGTGGTAAGCGTAAGCTTTCCTGCCAGCTGTACCAGCGCAGTGCGGACACCTTCCTGGGGGTTCCCTTTAATATTGCATCTTACGCTTTGCTGACTATGATGCTTGCTCAGGTCTGCGACTACGAACCGGGCGAGTTCATCCATACCTTGGGCGATACCCATCTGTACTCCAACCACTTTGAACAGGTGAAGGAACAGCTGACCCGCACTCCTCGTAAGCTTCCCACCATGAAGATCAATCCCGGGGTGAAGGACTTGTTTGAATTTAAGTTCGAGGACTTCGAACTTGTAGACTACGATCCGTATCCTACCATCAAGGCCCCCATCGCAGTTTAATTACGAATTATAAATTGCAAATTACGAGAATTAGTTAGGCGGCTTCGCCGCGATTATTAAATCTCATAATTCATACTTCATAATTAATAAATAGTTTCCTATGCTTATTTCTGCTATCGTCGCTGTTTCTGAAAATAACGTGATTGGTCGTGAAGGCCATTTGCCGTGGCACTTGTCTGCTGACCTTAAGCGTTTTAAGGCTATTACCACAGGTCATTCCATTGTCCTTGGTCGCAAGAATTACGACGACATCGGACGCCCTTTGCCCAACCGTGTGAATTACGTTTTGACCCGAAATCCTGATTTCAATGCTCCAGGTTGTAATATATGCAATTCCTTGGAATTCGCGTTAAATCAAGCCTCGGCGGCAGGTGAGACGGAATGCTTTATCATTGGGGGTGCCGCTATATACAAATTAGCGATGCCTTTGGTGAAAAAACTGTATATTACAAGGGTGCTGGCAAATGTTGAAGGCGACGTTCTTTTCCCGGAATGGGGCGAAGGTTGGCGTATGGAAAGTGAAGAACTGTTCCCTGCCGACGAAAAGAACGATTTCCCAACAGCATTCCAGGTTTGGATAAGAGACTAGACGATGCTGAAGTTTTTAAAGAAGATAAAACGTAGACACGTTCTATGGACGATGATTGCCATTGGCGCCGCCTTGCTGATGGTGAACATGTTCAACCATTTCCGCACCGGTGGAATCGATAACAATATCCAGCTGATGAATGAAGGTTGGACCGTGACGCAGAATGGTCACGTGTACGAAGATCAAGCTATTGATGTGTATAAGTTTCCTGAAGGTCCGCTGGGCTACATGGATTCCATTACTTTCTCTAAGAGATTTGTTTTTAAAGGCCGCCCGCCTTACATGTTCCGAATAAGGACCAGCCATGCTGCTGTCAGGGTTCAAATTGAAGACTGGACTGTGTTCATGTATGGTTATGATCGCCTGATGCAACATCGTTACATAGGATCAGGTGTCTTGTCTGTACCAGTGCCCTATACTGTTAATGGTAAGGTTTTGAACGTGACGTTCTATGGAGGTTTCCATCAGCCTCTTGACCGCGTGTCTTCTTTTGAAATGCTCTCTACAGAAGTTGCCTATACCGACTACATGGCTCGCCATGCCTACTCTTTGTACATTGGTATCTTCCTTGTTGTTCTTGGTTTTCTTGGAATCATTTTTGGCCTTGTTGCCAATGGCTTTAGTAAAACCTTCTATCGTTTTTCCTTGATTGGTGCCATGTCCCTTTTGGTTGGCGTTTGGAGTATGTGCTATTCCAAGGTAATCCAGGTGTGCTCGCTGGACTATGTTTCCACAAGCTTCATGGAATACCTTTGCCTTTACATGATTCCAATTCCGTTCCTGTTGCTTTTGCAGGATATGCATAAGGGAAAACTTAGTCCCAAGAAATGGGCGTTCCTAAGGATAGTGACCATTGTTGCCATTATGTTTGTGGTATCCTCCGTGGTATTGCACCTTGTCAATGTGGTACTCATGATGCATTTACTGACTGTATTCCATGCGTTTATTTTCTTCCTTGCAATTTATACCATAGGCACAGGCTTGGTGTATTCAAAGAAGATGGGTACTTCCGAGAAGATTTTTGCACTAGGTATTGTAATATTCTTCGTGGTGGGAATGCTTGATGTTGCTCGTTTCCAGCTGCAGCACGTTTTCTTGATGAGCAGCGATTTCATGAGCATGACGTGGACTCCTTGGGGTGCGTTGCTGCTTATTCTCTGCCTTATTGTGGCTTACATTGTTTACGCCTTTGAAGCTGTTGCCGCTAAGGCCGAAAAAGATGTTCTTGCTGAACTTGCCTATAAGGACGCTTTGACAGGGCTTTTCAATCGGACCAAGTGCGAACAGATTTTTGACGTGCTGGATCAGGAAGATGAAAACTTTGCCATTATCAGTATTGATATGAATGGCTTGAAGCTCGTCAACGATTCCTATGGTCACTCCAACGGTGATAAGCAGATTGTAGCCTTTGCTGAAATCCTTCAAGAAGCCTTGGTGGGCATCGGTACCGCAGTCCGAATGGGTGGTGATGAATTTGTGGGAATTATCCGCTCTTCTCACTTGTCGGAACTTCACGTGGTTAAGGAACGTATGGATGAAATGATTGTGACGCGTTCTGCCAATTTGTCCGTAAAGCTGGAGGCGTCCTTTGGTGTTGCTTTCCGCAGTGAAGTAGAAGGTGGAAATGCCAAGGATGTTTATCGTGTGGCTGACGAACGAATGTACACCATGAAAAAGGAATCCAAGTCCAAGTTGGTGCGCAAATAATTTTTGTAGAACATTTTAGTCAAAAAACATTGTGAATTAGAATAGGCAGCTTGAGGGCTGCTTTTCTTTTTTTTTGAAAATGAGTATAGATTACTTACTATGTTGGAATTTAGTGTCTTCTATCGTTTGGCTGCGGCCATAGGCATTGGACTGATTATTGGCATGCAGCGCGAACATACTTATTTTGATCAGTCGGACCGCCATCCGGCTGGTGTCCGTACTTTTACTTTGGTGGGTCTTGGCGGTGCCATGGCAGCTTTCTTAGCTTCATTGATGAATAGCGTGGCGCCTTTCGTAACGGGTTTTGTTGTGATAGGTTTGCTGCTGGTGGCGTCTCATATAGCTTTTGGGTTGAGTCATCGAGATTTTGGTGGGACTGCTCCAGGTTCCGCGCAAGGTTCCGCGCCGACCACTTCTGGGATTACCACTAGCGTGGCTCTTGTCATTGTGTATCTGCTGGGAGGACTCTGCTGGTATGGCCAGCTGCTGGAATCTTGCATCATTATGATTGTGATGCTCTGGATTTTAACGGCCAAGGAACAGCTCCACAGTTTTGCCAAGAAACTTTCCAAGGAAGATATTCTTGCCACG
Organism: Fibrobacter sp.; assembly: GCA_045597525.1. Taxonomy (GTDB): domain Bacteria; phylum Fibrobacterota; class Fibrobacteria; order Fibrobacterales; family Fibrobacteraceae; genus Fibrobacter. Next base: position 163,553 of record JAZLKF010000056.1, read on the forward strand.
GTGAAGTTCGCCGTGATTTCGGGATTGGTTCTGCCTTTCTTGCCGAATCAGGCCTACGGCCCTCCTGGTCTTGAGGTCTTGAATCCCCATACCATCTGGCTTTTCGTGGTGTTCATTTCGGGCATCGGCTTTGTTGGCTATGTGCTGATTAAGCTGGTGGGGCCCGGCAAGGGGATTTGGCTTACGGGCGTTTTAGGCGGAATCGCTAGCAGTACTGCATTGACTTTGAATCTTGCGGGACGCAGTAGGGAAAACGAGGATTATGCTCCAGATTTTACCCTGGGCATTGTGCTGAGCTGGTCGGTGATGTATGTGCGTCTGTACCTGATTTGCATAGTGCTGAGTGGCTCCCTGGCAAAGCCTTTGGCGTTGCCGTTGCTGTTGCCTGTGGTGCCAGGGTTAGCCTATGCTGCTTTCCTGAAGATTCGAGAACGAAATATCCAGCATGAACATTGCGGTGATTTTTCCAATCCATTCCACCTGGGACCTGCTATTAAATTCGGCTTGGTGTTTACCTGTGTCATGTTTATTGCCAATGCGGCCCGAGTCTATCTTGGATCCGGGGCATTGCTGGCCTGCAGCTTTTTGGGTGGCGCCGCGGAGATGGATGCGGTGGCGTTCTCTGTCATTGATATGCATCTGAAGGCTGGTCTTGATGTTCGTAATCTGGTGCTGGCTTTTTTGTTCGCAAGTTTGGCGAATACCTTGACCAAGGGAGGCTTGGTGTTCTTCCTGGGTGCTAAATCCATGCGGAAGTCCATTGTTCCTGCGGTAGTACTGATTTGTTCTGTGACGGTTGGATTGATAGGATTATATATTTAGCGAAGAACTGGAGGAAGCGAAATGATTTACGCTTTGACTATCGCTGGATTTGATGGAAGTGCCGGAGCAGGCTTCATTTCTGATATTAAGACCATGGCTCATTTCGGCGTGTACGGCCAGGCTGTTTGTACGGCGTTGACTGAACAGAATGAAGATGACTTTGTTGCTCCCGGTTGGGTGATTTGGGAACGTATCGAAGCCCAGCTGGATACTCTTTTCAAGAAGCATACCTTTAAGTACGTGAAGATTGGCTTGGTGGAAAAGGCCAAGATCTTGAAACGTGTGGTGGAGTATGTTCGTGAAAAATCCCCGGATGCGTTTATCATCTGGGATCCCATTGCCAGCGCCAGTGCCGGTTTTCACTTTATGCGTGATGCCGGCGAGTTCCTGCCTGTTATGAAGATGATTGACCTTGTGACTCCCAATGCCGTGGAATATGAGTTTCTCGGTTTGGACAAGGCTCAGGAAAAGGGCGAAATTGTCATGGGGAAGGATGTGTCCGTTTTGCGAAAGGGTGGGCACTGCGAAGGCGCTGAGTCTGTGGATATTTTGCTCCATGAAGGTCGCGAATATAAGTTTGCTAGCCCTCGTTTGCCTGGGGTAGGCAAACATGGTACTGGCTGCGTGCTGAGTTCTGCTATTCTTGCAAATCTTGCTTTGGGTAAGAGTTTGCCGGAAGCCTGCCAGATTGGGAAGGACTATATGAACGAATATCTCCAGAGCGGGGAAGGAAGACTGGGATTTGTGAAGTAGCGAGATGAGCCTGCTACGCAGGCTCTGGCGCTTCACCTCGGATGAGTGAGGAGGCGAGATGAACGCCCTTCGGCGTCACCAGCTGCGCCTCGGTCATGTAGGCAAACTTGCTTGCCTTCGCGAGATGATCCTGCTGCGCAGGCTCTGACGCTTCACCTCGGTCATAAAAACGAGCGAGCTCGTTTTTGCGACACTCGGTTCGCTTCCAGTCGAACTCACTTTGTTCATTCGACTATCTCGCTTCCAGATAATACGAAAAAAGGACCCCTAAAGGGTCCTCTTTTTTCGTATCGGAATAGCGAGATTCGAACTCACGACCTCTTGCTCCCGAAGCAAGCGCTCTACCAGACTGAGCTATATTCCGTTCTAGTGAGCCCAATTATAGATAAAAATTGGGCTTTTTTAAAGGGGAATCGGTCAAAAAAGTGAAAAATTTTGATTTTTGGCCAATTTCGCCTGTTTTACACTATTTCTTTGCTTTGGGTTTACCCTTGGAATTGAGCTTGGGGGCTGGTTTTCCCAGTTTCATAATACTGGAGCCTGCATTATCGGGTTCGACCTTATACAAAACGATGCGGTTGCTCCATTCTGTGCGGGCCTTGCGGTCGATAATGTGCTTTACGTTGCCGTATTCCGGGTTTCCGCCACCGTGAATCACGCGAAGTACGCTGAGTCCTGCGATGAGCAGGTCGTCGATGCGGCGTTCCACGGCTGCGGCAGCTTCTTCGGAGGTGTAGCCGTGAAGGTCGATTTCATCTTCGGGAACGGGGAGCTCCCAGCTGGAGGGGCTGCGGCCCATTTTCTTGCCGCGGTGGCCACGGGTCTGGGGACGCATGGCGGCCTCAGCTTCTTCTGCCTGCTGGCGAGCTTTGTCCTTATCTTCCATGTGGTGGTTCATGATCCATTCTAGCTGGAAGCGTTCTTCTTCGTTCAGTTCTGCTGCCATAAAAACCTCATCCGAAATAACGGCGCAAATTTAGAAAAAATCAATTAGGGTCCAAAGGTTTTCCTATTTTTTCAATAAGAATTGCATTTCCCGGGTGTACTTTATGTTGAAAAGAATGCTCTTATTGCTTGCCTTGGTCAGCTTGTCCCACGCGGGGAGGCTGATATCGTTGTTTCTTTTTTGCGGGATATGTTGGAAAATTCCAAGTTTGAAAGTTATCCCTTTTTGAAATCCCATTGCTCCGAGGGCTTGTTAAAAAAACTTGAGGCGGATTATGACTACGAATGTGACGAGGGACCCTGTTACTTAGAGGTGGTGCCAATGATGTTTGGGCATGGAAGGTGTTGGATGTCCGGGAAAATGGAGATGGATGGTATACTTACTCTTTTCAGGAAAATGAATTTGTTGGTAAGTACCGGGTCCATGCCCACCTGGTAAAAGGTTCCGTAATTTTGTTTGATTTAAAACGATAATCGGTTCTGAATTTACTAGTACCTGAAAAATTTCACTGCTGATAAACCTATATTTCAAATCGTATTTTTCAATAGGAATCGGGATATGATCCGTAATGTATCTAATATGGTAGTGGCCGTTGCCTTGGTTCTATCTGCCATGGTTTTTACAGGCTGTTCCACAAGTGGTGATGAAGCCCTTGCTAATCGTGTGTTCAAGGTTTCGGATCTTGGTCATAAGAAGGTGGGGGTTCAGATTGGTAACACCGCTGATATTTACGCCTCTGAATATGGTGGCGATACCAACAAGATTGATGTGGAACGTTTCACCAAGTTGGCCGATGCTGTCCAGGCTCTGAAACAGGGCAAGATTGACGCTGTACTTTTGGATGACCAGCCGGCAATCTACTTCGTAAAGCAGAATCCCATCCTCCGTGTTCTGGATGAGGCTTTCGTTGAGGAAACTTATGCAGGCGTCATTGCCAAGGGTCGCGAAGGCTTGCTGGATACCTTCAATCTGGTGCTGAAGGAAATGCACGACAACGGAATCTTTGATTCCTTGATGAATACCTATATCAACGGCACTGGTTCCTATCATTACGCCCAGAAGGTGAAGGATGGGGAACATCTGGTGTTGGCAACTAACGCTCAGTTCCCGCCCTACGAATACCACGAAGGTGAATTCATCGTGGGTTTGGAAATAGAACTGGCTTACTATCTGGCCGATAAGATGGGCCGTGTGCTGGAAATCCAGGATATTGAATTTGATGCAGTGATTAACGCAGTAAGTTCCGGTAAGGCCGACCTTGGTCTTTCGGGCTTTACCGTTACCGAGGAACGCAAGAAGTCCATCAACTTTACTGACAAGCTGGTGGATAACCGCGTGGTGGTTCTTGTTCGTACAGGTATGAAGGAAGCTTCTGAAGAAACTTTCGGTGAAAAATTCCACAAGAACTTCATTAAGGATAACCGCTGGAAGTACATTGCCGAAGGTCTTCGCAACACCTTGATTATTGCGGTTTGCGCTGCTCTGCTTGGCATTCTCATCGGCTTCTTGGTGGCTATGGTCCGTGTGAATCATGAATTCAACGGCAAATACAAGATTGCCAACTGGATTTGCAAGGCATATCTGGCGGTAATCCGCGGTACGCCTATGATGGTTCAGCTGCTGATCATCTACTACATTGTCTTTTCTTCTGTGAACATCAATAAGCTGCTGGTGGCCATTATCGCCTTCGGTATTAACTCTGGTGCCTACGTTTCTGAAATTATCCGCGGTGGCATTAAGGCGGTGGATCCGGGTCAGATTGAAGCTGGCCGCAGTCTTGGTCTGAAGTTCAAGACGGTGATGCTTCATGTGGTTTATCCTCAGGCTTTCAAGAATTCTTTGCCGGCACTTACCAACGAGTTTATTTCCCTCATCAAGGAAACTTCCATTTGCGGTTACATCGGCCTTACGGATTTGACCCGCGGTGGCGATATTATTCGAAGCCTTACTTATGAAGCTATGTTCCCGTTGATTTCTGTGGCTATTGTTTACTTCATCATTGTTGCAGGCCTTTCCGCTTGCGTTGCCCGTCTTGAAAAGAGACTGAAGAAAAACGAACGCTAAGGAGGACGAACCATGAGTGAAAAGCAAGTAATGATTGAAGTGAAGAATCTCTGCAAGTCCTACGGCGACAAGGTGATTCTCAAGAATATTAATGCGGAATTCTACAAGGGTGACGTGGTTGCCATTATCGGTCCTTCCGGTTGTGGTAAGTCGACTTTCTTGCGCCAGCTGAATTTGCTGGAAAAACCCACCAGCGGCGACATTCTGCTGGATGGCAAAAGCATTTTGGACAAGAAGGTTTCTAAGCCTTCTATTCGAGCCCGCGTTGGCATGGTGTTCCAGCAGTTTAACTTGTTCAAGAACATGACTGCCTTGGAAAACATCATGTTCGCTCCGGTGAAATTGGGCTTGATGACTAAGGCTGAAGGTGAAAAGCGGGCCAAGGAACTTTTGGAACGCGTTGGCTTGGCAGATCGTGCAGACCATTACCCGGCACAGCTTTCTGGTGGTCAGCAGCAGCGTGTGGCCATTGCCCGCGCCGCCGCCATGAATCCCGAAGCCATTCTTTTTGATGAACCGACCAGCGCCTTGGACCCTGAAATGGTGGGCGAAGTCCTGAAAATCATGAAGGACTTGGCTCAGTCTGGCATGACCATGCTGGTGGTCACCCACGAAATGGGCTTTGCTCGTGAAGTGGCAAACCGTGTGCTGTTCTTTGCCGACCAGGTCATTAAGGAACAGGGTACTCCCGAAGAAATCTTCGAGCATCCCAAGGATGACCGCTTGAAGGATTTCTTGGCGGCCATCAAGAAGTAAGAACTACTTGACTCGAATAACGGATTGGCGGATTGCCTTTCCGTTTTTCATTTCACGCATTAGGTAGACGCCCGCCTGCTTGGGAGAAGACTTCAGGGCGTTTCCGTTCATGTCGAAGTACTGGATTGCGGTTGCGGACAAGTCCAGAGGAAGTTGACGCAACTGAGCGATTGTTGTGGAGCTGGAGTCGGAAACAACTGTAGAATCCTTGCCGGACTCGCCTCCGGGAATTTTGACGGTAATAGTAAATGTCACCTGATTGTTTTTGTAGACCACGGCCTGCCTGATGGTGAAGGTGTCGCCGGGCTTTACCAGGTTAGGCATGTGTCCTACCTTGGTGGTCATGGTGGTGAGATTTACGTTAGAGAAAACGATGCTGGGGCCGCTTGTGTTCCATGCAGCGACGCGTCCCTTGGAATCAAACCAATGGCCGGTGCCTTCGCCGGTGGTGTTGCTGTTTAGTGTGCTGTCCGGCTCTACGGCGTAGAAACTGGCCTTGTTGGCAATTTCGTTTTGTGCGATGCCTAATGCGGCTGCCGCTTTTGCACCTTGCAAGTCCACGGTAACGGAACCGTAATTGCTACTAATCGGCAATTCGGTGGCGATGGCGATTTCGGTGATGGTGTAGGGCTCGTCGGAGTCGCCGTTGCTAGGGCCGAAGGATGTGGAGCAATCGCCACCGAGGCAGAAACTGAGGCTGTTTCCGCTAACACTGACGTCCGTGAATTTCAGCCCAGTTTCTGCGCCGCTGTACCAGCGGATTGCCGGGTAGAGCGCATCAGAAAATGCGCTGTAGGAATTTGCTGCATTAAAGAACGCGCCGGCTCTGCTGCCGGGTGAGGGCCACTGGTCGTTTTCGGGATCGCTGTTCTTGCCCTTGGAATCTGCGTGTACAATTCGCAGCCCCAGTTTGTCTGCGGCAGAATTCCCAGAGATGGAAAAATCGTAGTGCTGCATCAGAATGCCGCTGCCTTTCAGCGATTTGTTTCGTCCATCGTTTTTAACGTAGGACCAGACCAAGCCTTCCTTGTCGGGACGGTTCGGGTTCTTGAAGCGGTAGCATTGTTCTCCAGCTGTTGTAGAAACCTTGCCGAGATCTTCTGCGGTTACATCTACAAAGGGAATCCAGCCTTGGTCTGCGCGGTAGAAATCGTTGATCGCAACCGGATTCCAGTCGTTTGCGCGGTTGCCCATGGTGCAGTAGTCGCCGTACCAGTAAAGGTCGGGCCAGCCAAAGACCATGTGTCCATTTTCGTGAATGAAAACATAGATGGAAAATTTGCCCGGCATGTCCGTCATTTGGTGCTTCTGAAGTTTGACGCCGTCGCGAATTTCGTTGGACCAGCCGGCGTGAGGCCAAAGTCCCTGTCCCCATGTTAGACCGGGACCAGCGTACACGATATTGATGGCTTCGGTAATCCCATCCTTGTCATTGTCGTAGCGGGAGTAATCCACCTGGGAATCGAAGTATTCAAAAATTTCCTTGACCAGAATGTCGGAACCGGAATAACCTTCCAGTCCTTCGTAATAGGACTTTGGATACTTGGCTCGGTACCACCCGAAGACTTCGTTGGTAAAGTCCAGCTGGCCATTGGAAACGTCCAGGTAGTAATCACGGACAGAACCGTTACAACCATCGCGGTTGAAACCTTCCTTGTTCAGCCAGTCGGAAATTTCTTCCTTGGTGACAGGTGCGGTTTGATCTGAAAAGTCTACCAGCAGGGTGAGCCCGTAGATTTTGCCCTTGGGGGAGGAGTAGTGGCTTTTTTCCCTGGGAGGCGCAAACATCACGCTTTCCGCACCAGGATTTCTCCAGGCACCTCGTGAATTATCAAACTTTGTGATGGCTTCGTCGGGCCAAGCCTGAACTCGCTTTCCCTGATAGACGATGTCTGCAAAGGACGTACCGCAAAGAGCGAACACCAATCCGCCAAATACCCAATTTTTTAAACATCCCATATTTACACCCTTTTTCTACAATATACCCAAAAAAGAGGCCTGTCAAATCCTTTGTTTTCAATTGTACACTGGATTCGGTGTGTTTTTTATGAAATTGGACTTGTTTTTGCTTAAATTTGTAGTATGAAGAAAAAAAGTCTCCTTTCCGCTGCTGTTACTTTGTTTTTGGCCTCTATGGCCAACGCTGCTGTTCAGGGTTCTGTATTTAACGAATCCGGCGCTCCCCTTAAGGATGCTGTGGTTAGCATTAAGACTTTACCGAACCTTTTGCCGGATGCACGAACTCTTTCCAATGCCAAGGGAGAATTTTCCTTTAAGGAAAAGTTTGAAAATTCTCAGGTTTTGATTGTTCGTAAAGCGGGTTTCTTGCCGGAGACGTTGTCTGTAGCTGCGGTGGATTCCGCCAAGGCTGCAAATTCCGTTTCGAATTCCTCAGCTAAGATTGTTCTGAAGCGTGATCCTGTGGAAGACCGCGTGGATGTTCTTATGGCAACCATGTCTATGGACGATATGATTGCTCAGATGACAGAAGCCTTGGTTCCCAAGGTAAAGTGCGGCAACAGCATTTGCGGTTCCGGCTTGCAAGGCGGAGGTGCTTACGCCGCTGAATTTTACAAGCAGGCCTGGGCTCAGAAAATTCCCGTGACCTATGGTAAGGACTGCGTGCATGGTGCCGCAGACTTGATTAATGGCACGGTGTTCCCCCACAATATTGGCTTGGGTGCTACCCGCGACTCAGCTTTGGTTCGCCGCATTGGTCAGGCCACTGCCGAAGAAATGTGGGCGGCACACATCGACTACAATTTCGCGCCTGCCTTAAGCGTGCCTCAAGATGAACGCTGGGGCCGAACCTACGAAGGCTTTGGCGAAAAGCCTGAATTGGCGGTGGACTTGGGTTCTGCCTATTTGCGCGGCCTTCAGGGTGATCACTTCGACGCAGAATGGCGCATTACCGGTACGGTCAAGCATTTTATTGGTGATGGTGGCACCAGCAAGGGCTGGGACCGTGGCGACGTCATTGTAAATGACGATAAGATCCGCAAGATCCATTTGCCGCCCTACATCGCTGCCGTGGAACAGGGTGCCCAAAGTGTGATGGCTAGCTTCAACACCATCAAGGGTGTCCACCAGCATGTGGATTCCTTGCGTCTTACTGGCTGGCTGAAAACTGAACTTGGCTTCGACGGTTTCGTCATTGCCGACTGGGAAGGCATCCAACATTCTACTACGCCGGGTAATGCCGGAGACTACTCTGGCAAGATCACCAACATTTCCAGCGAAGAGGCGATCCGCCGCGCCATTAACGCAGGTATTGACTTGGCCATGGTGCCCTCTTCCGCAGAATCCTTTGTCAGTACTTTGACAGACTTGGTAAAGGCTGGTAAGGTTTCTGAAGACCGCATTAAGGATGCGGTTCGTAGAATCCTTCGTGTGAAGATTCGCGCAGGTCGCTTGGATAATCCCATGGGTCCTGCCCAGTATGTGGGCAAGACCGAAAACATCGGTAGCGCAGAACATCGTGCCATTGCCCGTGAAGCGGTGCAAAAGAGTTTGGTGCTGTTGAAGAACGAAGGGGTTTTGCCTTTGGCTAAAACCGGCAAGGTCTTTGTAACCGGTTCCCATGCCGATCATACGGGGCTTCAGTGCGGTGCCTGGACCCTTGGCTGGCAGGGTACTCGCGGCGCTGTTCCCGGTGCAACTTCTATTTTGGCTGGCGTTGACCAGGTTGCTCCCGGCACTCGTGTAGAAAACTTGGATAGCGCAAACACCGTGCTTTACGTTATTGGTGAAACTCCCTATGCAGAATGGTTCGGCGATTTCCGCGATAAGGATTTCAATGGAAAACTGTTTACCACGGAACGTTCCCACATGATCCATTTCGAAAGTACCAACGCAAATATCAAGCAGGTCAAGGAATGGACGGCTCAGGGCAAGAAGGTGATTCTTGTTTTGATATCGGGTCGTCCGTTGCCCATTACCAAGTTGATCAATGCGGTGGATGGCTTTGTTGCCGCCTGGCTCCCGGGTAGCGAAGGCGCCGGTGTTGCCGATGTGCTCTTTGGTGATGTAAAGCCCACTGGCAAGCTGCCCCACACTTGGCCTAAGGATGCCAAGCAGATTCCCATTAATGATGGGGATGGAAAGAAGGGCTTGTTTCCCTATGGATTTGGTTTAAGTTATTAATAAGGTTGGTGTATGAAAAAGTCAATTCTTTCTGCTGCAACATTGGCAACGTTAATTACAGTAGGCCCGGCTGGTGCTACCATTTCTGGGGTAGTGACTGATGAAGCCAAGTCTCCCATTAAAAATGCGGTAGTTTCTATTAAGACACTTCCGAATATTTTGTCCAGTATGAGAACCTTGTCTGATGAGAACGGCAAGTTCGAGTTTGAGGACAAGACTCTTTCTATCGGAAGTGTTGTGAATCCTCAGAAGTTCTCGGTACTGAAAGGAGATTTTGTCCTGGAAATTCTGGATTTGCATGGTAAAGTGGTTCGCAGTGAATTTGTTTCTGCGAATACCGCCGATGTCAAACTCTTGGCCAAGTCCCTCAGTCAGGGACTTTCCCGAGGAGTATACGTTGCCGTAGCAAACCAAAACGGTAAGAGAGTTGCGCTTGGAAAATTCGGCGAATCCATGGCAAGTGGTGATTTGACGGGACTTCGCAAGGCTGTTGCTTCAGGTGAAGATGCCTTGATTGTCCGCAAGGCAGGCTTTTTGCCCGAAACTTTGTCTGTAGCTTCTATGGTTGAAAACGAAGCAATCGTATTGAAGCGCGACCCCATTGAAGATAAAATTGATCAGTTGATGGCAGCCATGTCCATGGATGATATGATTGCTCAGATGACTCAAGCTCAGGTTCCTACCGCAACTTATAATGGGAAGACTCTCGGTTCTGCCTTGCAAGGCGGTGGCGATTACTCGTCGACCTTTTATAAGACTGCTTGGGCAAAGAGCATTCCTGTGAGCTACGGTAAGGATAACGTTCACGGTATGGGCGATGTAAAGGGTGCGACCATATTCCCTCACAATATTGGTTTGGGTGCCACTCAGGACTCCGCTCTTGTTCGTCGCATTGGCCAGGCTGTGGCTGAAGAAATGTGGGCTGCCCACATTGACTTGAACTTTGCTCCGGCTTTGAGCATGCCTCAAGATGAACGCTGGGGCCGTGTATACGAAGGTTTTGGTGAAACTCCCGAAATTGTAGCTGAAATGGGTACAGCTTATTTGCGTGGGTTGCAAGGCGACAACTTTGATGCAGAATGGCGTGTGACTGGAACCGTCAAACATTTTATTGGTGATGGTGCGACCGACAAGGGTCACGATCGTGGAAACGCCACAATTTCTGATGAGTTTATTCGTACCAACCTTTTGCCGCCATATATTGCTGCCATTGAACAGGGCGCTCAAAGTGTAATGGCTAGCTTCAATCAAATCAATGGAGTGCATCAGCATGTTGACTCCTTGCGTTTGACAGGTCTTTTGAAGACAGAACTGGGCTTTGATGGCTATGTAATTGCGGACTGGGAAGGTATTCAGAACTCGACTACACCTGGCGAGGCAGGAAATTATTCTGGTACAGCCACGGGAATTTCCAGCCAGGAAGCTGTTCGTCGCGCTATTAATGCTGGTATCGATATGGCCATGGTGCCTCAGTCTGCAACTACCTTTATCAGTGCCATGGGAAATCTCGTATCTAGTGGTCAAATTTCAGAAGATCGTGTAAAGGATGCTGTTCGTAGAATCCTTCGCGTGAAGGTTCGTGCGGGTCGCTTTGAAAACCCCATGGGCCCGGAAAAGTATGTGGGCAAGACCGAAAATATCGGTAGTGCAGAACACCGTGCCATTGCCCGCGAAGCTGTGCAAAAGAGCTTGGTGCTGTTGAAAAATGAAGGCGATGTTCTGCCATTGTCTAAGTCCGCTCCCGTGTTCCTTACCGGTTCCCACGCCAATAATACTGGATTACAGTGTGGTGGCTGGACTCAGGGCTGGGAAGGCTCAAGCAGTGCTATATCTGGAGCCACATCCATCCAAACAGGTTTCGATATGGTTGCTGCGGGTGCTCGCACTAGCTCCGCTGATGGGGCGAACTCTATTGTGTATGTCATCGGTGAAGTTCCTTACGCTGAATGGCTGGGTGATTTCCGCGGCAATGATTTCAACAACAAGTTTATTACAGCCGCTAATTACTTGGCTACTGAATTTGGTAGCACAGATCAGTATGTCAATCAAATCAAGACCTGGAAGTCTTCTGGCAAGAAGGTTACTGTGGTGTTGATTACAGGCCGCCCGTTGCCTGTTACGAGCCTGATTGACGCGGCTGACGCTTTTGTTGTCGCTTGGCTCCCGGGTAGCGAAGGCGCTGGCGTTGCCGATGTGCTCTTTGGTGACGTAAAACCCACAGGTAAGCTGACCCACACTTGGCCTAAGGATGCAAGCCAGATTCCCATTAACAAGGGGGATGGCAAGGAAGGCTTGTTCCCGTACGGATTTGGCTTGACCTACTAAAAAACAGCATATTAATCCTAGGAATAGTTTCCTAGGATTTTTTATGTTGAATAAATTCTCAAATATTTCTATATATGCATAAAAATGAATATATGCATAAACTTGTAGTGCCGGTCCGGGGTGATTTGGCACGGCAGGGATAGCAAAGAAGGTTCTTGAATATGACTCTTCGTGAGGCTTTTGAAAGTAGAATGTTGCTCTTGGATGGTGGCATGGGTTCTGTAATCCAGACTTATGGCATTAAGGGGGCTAACAATGATATGTTGAGCATCGAACGTCCGGATGTGATCCTGGATATCCAGCGCCGCTATGTGGATGCAGGTGTAGATTGCCTGACTACAAATACGTTCTCCAGCCAACGAGTGAGCCAGCACGAATATCATCAGGAACACCGCATTGCGGAAATGAACCGTGCTTCCGTGGCCATTGCCAAGCAGGCTGCCGCAGAAGCCATGGAAAAGTATGGCCGCAAGGTGTACATTCTGGGCGACGTGGGCCCCACCAGCAAGATGCTCTCCATGAGTGAGGATGTGAACGACCCCGCCAGCCGTAGCATTACTTTTGATGAATTGGAAGATGCCTACCTGGAACAGATCCAGGTGCTTGTTGAAGAAGGCGTGGACGCCATTCTCATTGAAACTATTTTCGATACCTTGAACGCCAAGGCTGCAGCAAGCGCTTACATGAAGGTGAAGGAATCGACAACCCGCCCGCTGGAAGTCATGTTCTCCATGACGGTGAGCGACGCTTCGGGCCGCACCCTTTCTGGACAGACGGTAGAAGCCTTTGCCATTAGCGTGATGCACGCTAAGCCTTTGTCCATCGGTTTGAACTGCGGCCTTGGTGCCGACGGCATGGTGCCTTACCTGCGTCGTATGGGTAAACTTGCTCCTTGCTATATCAGCTGCCATCCTAACGCAGGTCTCCCGAACCAGTTCGGTGGTTACGACGATACTCCCGAAGACATGGTTCAGAAGCTGAAGCCCTACATGGAAGAAAAGCTGGTGAACATGGTGGGCGGTTGCTGCGGTACCACTCCGGAACACATTGCCGCCATGCGCAAGATGCTGGATGCCCTGCCTGCAGATTATGAACGTCGCAAGCCTGCTCCCGCATTTGTTACTTCGCCCCGCCTTCGTTTGGCAGGCCTGGAACCGCTCCTGGTGAATCAGGTGCGCCCCAGCAACGGCGCAGAAAGCTGCAACGCCGAGGACTTCGTTCCTGTAGGTGAACGTTGCAATGTGGCAGGTTCCAAGAAGTTCCTTCGCCTCATTAACGAAAAGAATTACGACGAAGCTTTGGACATTGCCCGCAAACAGGTGGAAGACGGTGCCCAGGTCATCGACGTGAACATGGATGACGGCCTTCTGGATGCCAAGCAGGAAATGCGAACCTTCCTCAACTTGCTAGCTTCTGATCCGGCTATTAGCCGCGTGCCCATTATGGTGGATAGCTCCCGCTTCGAGGTTATTGAAGAAGGCTTGAAGTGTGCCCAGGGCAAGTGCATTGTGAACTCCATCTCGTTAAAGATGGGTGAGGAAGCTTTCATTGAACACGCCATGACCGTGAAGCGCTTGGGCGCTGCTGTAATCGTGATGCTCTTTGACGAAGAAGGCCAGGCCACCAATTATGATCGCCGTGTGGAAATTGCATCCCGCGCCTACAAGATCATTACGGATAAGTGCGGCTTTGATCCTTCTGATATTATTTTTGACCCCAACGTTTTGACGGTTGCCACAGGCATGGCGGAACATAACGCCTACGCCCACGACTTTATCCGCGCTTGCCGTTGGATTATTGACAACCTGCCCGGCGTTCGAATTTCCGGTGGTCTTTCTAACTTGAGCTTTGCTTTCCGCGGTAACAATTACCTCCGCGAAGCCATGCATTCTGCAATGCTTCATTATGCTACTCCCAACGGCATGGGCATGGCCATTATGAACCCGGCTGCCGCTGTGGAATACAAGAGTATTCCTATGGAACTTCGCATGGCTATTACGGAAGTACTCTTTAATACCCATCCGGAGGCTAGCGAAGAACTGATTGATATTGCGGGCCGCATGAATGCCGCCCAGCAGGCCGCCAAGGAAAGCGGCGCCAAGTACGATCCCAAAGCAATCTTTGCCGTCAGCGTTGGCGCAGGCTCTAGCGCAGGTAACGATGCCGCTGCAGAAGGTGCCGCTGTCCAAACCACTCCGGAACAGCGTTTGCAGGAAGCCTTGCTGAAGGGAACTTCTAACACTTTGCAGCCGGATCTGATGGAACTGATCAACCGCGGCGATAGTCCGGTGAACATTATTTCTGGACCATTGATGGATGGCATGAACGAAGTGGGCCGTCTCTTCGGCGAAGGCAAAATGTTCCTGCCTCAGGTGGTGAAAACCGCACGTACCATGAAGAAGGCTGTGGAAATTTTGCAGCCCTACATCGAGGCCGGAAAGTCTGCCGATGGTGCCGCCGCTTCCCGCGGAAAGATTGTCATCGCCACCGTGAAGGGAGACGTTCACGATATCGGTAAGAACATCGTGTCTGTGATTATGGCCTGTAACGGCTTTGAAATGGTGGACCTTGGGGTGATGGTACCTGAAGATGTAATCGTAAAGGCCGCCATTGAGAATAAGGCTGACATCCTGAGCCTTTCTGGCTTGATTACGCCCTCGCTGGAAGAAATGTGCACCGTAGCTACCAAGATGCAGGAGGCAGGACTTCGCATTCCTATTATCGTGGGTGGAGCCACCACAAGCCCCACTCATACAGCGGTAAAGATTGCTCCCTGCTACGATGGTCCCGTGTTCCATGTGCGAGACGCTGCCAGCAATCCTGGCCTTGCCGCAAAGCTTTTGGATCCTGCAACCCGCGAGCAGACTATCGAGGAAAACCGCCAGGAACAGCAGAGAATCCGTGATGAACAATCCGGCAAGATTGCTGCAAAGGCGGTCGCCATGGCCGCTGCGGAATCTACTCCGCTGGAACGCCGCTTTGCCTGCGACTGGTCTAAGTACAGCCCGGTTCAGCCCCCCTTTATGGGCGAAAGCAAACTGCCGCCTATTGCACTTGAAAAGGTCATCCCGCTTATTAGCTGGGAATACTTCTTCTTCACTTGGAAGGTGAAGGCCGATTGCGAAGAAGCCCAGAAGCTAAAGGCCGACGCAGAAGCCCTGCTCAAGGATCTCAACAAGCCTGAATACAGCCTCCGTGCAGTACAGGCATTTTACGCCGCCGCAGGTACCGATGACAGCGTGGTCTTCAACACTGCCCGCACCGGCACCGCCGAAGACCTTGTGGAAGTGGCTACAGCCCGTCAGCAAAATCCCGAAGGCACTTGCCTTGCCCTTTGCGACTACGTGGCCCCCGCCGATGCAAAGACCGCAAGCGTCTACAGCTCTGTAGCTGGCGACAAGGTGTTCCGTGATATTGTGGGTGCCTTTGCTGTAACCGTCAGCGACACCTTCGTGAAGCGCCTCGAAAAGCTGAAAGCAGAACAGGGTGGTAGCGACTACGATGTCCTCTTGATGCAAACCGTTGCTGACCGTTTGGCAGAAGCCGGTGCGGAATACCTGAGTCGTGAACTGGCTGCTAATAACGGCTGGAATGGAATTCGCCCCGCCGTAGGTTATCCGGTGCTGCCCAACATCAAGGAAATCTTCAACGTGGCTAAGCTTGTCGACTTCGATAGCGTAGGCATTAGCCTTACGGAAAATGGCGCCATGTACCCGCAGGCATCTGTCAGCGGCCTCTACATCAGCCACCCTGAAATTGAATATTTCAACGTGAAGGTTTAGACACGAAAGTTTCCGTGGTAATTCCAGCTCCATTGAGCGGGATTCTCGGAAATCCAGGTTTCAACTTCTTTAGCGATGCTCTCTACCAAGGGGGCATCGCTTTCTTTTCGGACCTTGTCGTATTGTGGCTGATAATATTTTTCGAAACGGATGACGATATATCCGCGCAGGTCTTCGCCAACCTTTCCGCGTAGTTCATCACTTGCCATTTCGCGGTTTGATTTTGTAAAGGTTCTAAAGGTGACGATGCCTGCCCCCATCTGGTTCACCAATTCCGGCAATCTTAAGTATAACGTGGAGTCTTGCCCAAAGAGTTTAACCTGATTGCCCTTGGTGTGTTTGCCTTGATCAATGACCATGGCCAGAATGCCATTGGTTTTGAAAAGATTGCGAATGAGGACGCGAGACTCATTGGGCGAATATTCTGTCAGGTTTTTATCGCTGCGCAACTCTTGAATGTTTTGGCGCAATGCTCCGTCTCCCAGAGTGTCAGTGACGAGATGAACATTGTCGCTGTAACGGCAAAGGCTGCGGTGTAACAATTCAAAGGAACCCTGGTGAATGCTGATTGCTGCAATGGGCCCCGCTACGATGCCCTTTGCCTCATTCCCTCTAACAGCATCCCAAATGATTTCTTCATTCTCAAAGACAATACGTTTTGTGGTATGAGGGAGGCGAGCTAGCCCGCGATAGGAATCAATGGCGTTCCAAAAAATGCCTTTGAAAACATCGTCTGCGGAGCAACAATTCAATGCTGCGAAATTTTTTCCGGATTTGATGAAGTCTGCCTTGGCATTTTCCAGGTGACGTAACGTGCGCCCAAAAGCACGCTCCTTGTGGAGCGCTTTGTAAATGGGAAACACTAATTTGAACAGAATGCCAAAAAAGAAATCCGGCAAACGAAGAATTACGTAAAATAGGGCTTTGTAGACAAAGTATTTCACTTATTCAGCGTCGAATTCCAGAATTCCTCTGCCCAGTTCGCGTTCAAAAGTACGACGATTCAAATTTTCACCGGCGTAGCTAATGGCAGGGGAGATTTCGTAAAGCTTGCGGGGGTTTACTTCCACGTTGGCCTTGCGCAACCAATCGCGATGAAGCTGACCAATCATTTGGCGGGCTGTCTTGGGACTATCGTTGCCATCGGCGTTTTTCACCGGGCTGAATTCCTCTTCGCGGATGACGCCAAAAGGCATCATGGAACCCAGCTGCGGGAATGCGTCAAACAGGAACTGTTCAAACTTCCAGCACTTTTCGATGCCGCAGACTGTCTTGCGGGCGGTATGCCAGGGCAACTTGCTGGTCTGCAACTTGCGCAGACCTTCAATCTTGAATAAATGAATGGCAATGTTTCCACCATCGAAAGTCAAACTTCCGTCGGGATTTGTCATGTCGCGGTATTCTTCCGGAAGGTCGCTGTATTCCACTACACCTGGCTTTCTATTCTGGAAGGCGAATATGCCAACCTTTTCATTGGCGTTAGCCTTGTGCACCACCTTGGAGGCGCTCATGCTGCGGCCTTCGCTGGCCAATGCACCGATGAATGCAGGGTCGCAAACGCGGCAAAGTGCGTTGTCAACGCTGTACAGGAATACGTACTTCACTCCGCGTTCAATAAGCCAAGCCAAAGTTCCGCTCTGTGCCAAAGCTCTAAAGCAACCTCCGTTTCCGTCGGGAACCAAAGCCAGATGGTTGTCGCCGTCCAGCACTGCTTTGCCTTCGGGTGTCAAAGCGCAAATGGTACCTTGCTCAAAGAAACGGACATTCTGGCGGTCCATGCCGAAGAAATTATTTTCGACAAAGAAGTTGACAGTAGCCTCGTGATTCAGGGGGCTGGTCATAATGCACCAGGGAATAGGATGACCTACCTGGGCTCCCAAGTTCAGCAGACGTTCTGCCTGAAGCTGGAACAAACTTTTGTGGCTGGGAAGACCGATATCGAACATACCCTTGGGACCTTCAAAACCAAGGCGAGAACCTTGACCACCTGCAACCAGGAATGCGGCCACCTGGCCTTTGCCCAATAGAATTTCGCCGGTTTCTTTCCAGTAATCGTAACGAAGATCGTCGGTAGCGATTTTGAAAGGCATGGGCTTAAGGTCTGCAGAAACATTGTCGCTCAAACTGGCGGTGGATTTTTCTGCATGAAGTGCCTTCAGTTCTTCCCAGTCCTGGCTCAGAATATCGCGCTCCAAAGTTGCCCGGGCTTCACCGTTCAAAGATTCCAAATGCTTCAGCAAGTCATCCTGCCCCGCATCCTTCAAAATCTGAATCATATCTTCACTAAACATATCTAACCTACGATAAAATTTTAAACCAACTTACACTGAACAAACCCGACGCGCAGAACTAACCCACTTACATAGTACCTATTCTACGCTCAGCACTTGCCCTCTTACACAGAATTTACCCGATGCTCAGAACTTACCTGTAGTAATGTTCTAACCAGCTTGCTCGTGGCCGGGCGGGTGAGGGGTGCTGGGCGAGAGGGCTGACGGCCTTCGAAACTACGAGTGCGGGCCCTCTCCCCGCAAAGAAGAAACCGCCGGAGGCTCAGCTCTTGCCTGCGAAGGCTACCTAATCCCGAAGAAAATCACCATGCTTACGATCAGTGCAAAGATGCTCACCAAATGCATTCTCCACACAATCTTAGAGTTCATTAGGGGCTTGCTGGGGAACTGACCTTCCCACTTCTTTTGATAATGGTGATGCAACGGAGCGCAAAGGAAAATACGTCGGCCAGTGCCTGTAGCTTTCTTCGTAATCTTAAACCACAAGATCTGGAACAGTACGGAGCAGGCTTCTGCAATGATGATAATGCAGACGATGGGATAGAAAAGACCTGCCTGCACCAAGATGAACATAATGCCGATGGCTGCACCAAAGCCCACGGAACCTGCGTCACCCATGTAGATTTCTGCAGGAGGACTGTTGAACCACAGGTATGCCAACAGAGAACCTGCAATAGACATGGCCAAGGGGAATAGCTCATCGCAACCCGGCAGGTAGGGTACACTGAGGTACTGACTAAAGATGAAGTTTCCACTAACGTAAGCCACCAGACCCACGAACACCATGCTAGTCAAGATAGGTACAGAAACAAGACTGTCCAGACCGTCGGTAAAGTTTGTGCCGTTAGCGGACGCTGCAATCACGAAAGTCATAAAGGCTACAAAAATCCAGTTGGGCAGGTGAATCTGGAACACATCGTGGGGGAAGAATGGGACGGTCAAGTCGCCTTTCAGTTCGGGAATGAATTTATAGCAGAATATTGCTACCACCAAACTGAATAGGAAGTAAAGGGAAAGACGGAGTGAGCTGGAAATGCCGTCGGCCTTATCCATATAGTCGGCTGCCTTTAACTTGCCTAACTTGACCAGACGCTTGGCGCGGACCTTGGCGATATCGTCGATGGCGCCCACGGCGGAGAAAGCTCCCAACACCGCCAGGGTAGAGATTGTGTAGCCGTTCATCTTGCAAACCAAGAGAGAAACGATTTCTACCACAACGACCAAAAGCAAACCGCCCATAATTGGAGGAGACTTTGTCTTACCATCCTTATCGAAGTCGCTGGTGGCATCCAGGGCCTGTAATTTGCGGATATAAATGGGCATCAGGGTCAAAACCATGATGATGGAAAGCATTGCGGCAACGCCGGCGCGGAACAGACGACCATCAAAAAGGTCGATGCTGGTAAGATGATAAAGCCATTGACAGAGCATAGTTCGTATCTACAAAAAATGAAAAATTTACAGCACGAATTTAAAAACTTTTTAGGGGGGTGTAACGTCTTTGGCTCGCGATAAAGCCCTGTTTTTTCTACATTGGGGGTGTATGAGTGAAATGCGTATTGATTGCCCCCATTGTGGCTCATCTTTTGAAGTTCAGATTGATGGCGAACCGTCTAACATGATGGTGTTTTGCTGCGCCCGCTGCAAGACTCCCTTGATGTATTTTCATGGCGAAATCTCTGAAATGGACCGTGAGGAATTTTCAAACTTGAGAAAGCGTTTAGCTCGCGCCTTAGATGCTGTAGTCAGTCGTGATAATTCTATGTCCGAAGTTGCAGAAACCATTAAGAAAATGGTGGAAGAATCCGAGGAACGGGCTGCGGAGAATGAAGCAAACCAAGCTGCCAAGATTGCAATTACCGATGACTTTCTCCAGTCGCTGCAACAGGACTTGGACAGTCTGGATGCCGATAGCTTCCTAGATAAATTGTAACTTAGGTGCTAAACCGGTTTATGAAGATTCTCTTCTCTGATTTAGACGGCACTTTGCTTACCGATGACAAGCGTATCCTGGACGAGGACATGACTGCTATCGACCGTATGCTTGCAGCCGGCCATAAGTTCTTGATTACCACAGGTCGTCCCCTGTTCAGTGCAAAGTTGTTGGCTCAAAAATATGGCTTCTTTAAGCCAGGTTTTTTTCTGGTGAGCTTTAACGGAGGACTGATTTATGATTGCGGAACAGGCGAAGCAATTTTAACCCGGAACATTTCTGTAGACGATGCCAAGTTTATTATGGACGAAGCTCATCGGGCTGGCTTCCATGCCCACACTTATGCTGGGGACTTGGTTGTTTCGGAATATGAAACACCGCAACTGAAAAATTACTGCAAGTTGATGAATATGGACTACGTTGTGGTGAACGATATTCGTGAGTATTTTGAACAAAGTAGTTCGCAATCTTCAGTTCCCAATGCTCCCATCAATGTAGTGATTAAGCCGCCCATTAAAGTCAACGTCATTACGCCTCTAGACCACACTAGCCTGTTGGATTTCCGTACGCAGATGCGTAAGACCACGGAAGGCAAATTATTCGATGTGTTCAGTAAACCCGAGATGCTGGAATTTTCTGACCTTAGGACCAATAAAGGCGACGCTGTCCGTTTTATGGCGGAATATTATGGCGTTTCGCTGTCAGATACTATTGCCTGTGGCGACGAAGAGAATGACTGCCCTATGATTTCCGCTGCCGGGGTGGGGGTGGCCATGGCTAACGCATCGGAAACCGCGAAATCCTGCGCTGATTATATTACCGAAAGGGATAATAACCATGGTGGAATTGCTGAGGTGATAAAAAAATTCATTTTTGATGCAACCAATGTTGAAATAAATGCATCAAAACTGACGTAAGAACAAAAAAGTTCTTCAGTGATTATTACATTTTGGAACGGTTGATTTAAAGGAGAACCAAATGAAAATCAATAAAGTAATTCTTGTTAGTGCTGTGCTGGCAGGCTCTGTAACATTTGCTGCACCTCCTCGCAGAAGTGATACCCACCAACCTCCTCCGCCCCCTCCTCGTGGTGAACTCCATGAACGTCTGTGCGAAGGTGGCAACTGCTGTAACTTTGATGTTGACGGTCGTACCTTGAACTACACTCTTCGTTGTGATCACAAAATCAAGGAAGCTGAACTGACTGTTGGTGGTCGTCGTAGTGAAGTGTTCCGTCTCTATGATCATGGTCGCCTCCATCGCGATATCGATCCTCGCGAGAAAATGTCCATTCACCTGATTTACCCCCCGAAGCCCAACGTTCATACTCGTCTGTGCGATGGCGGCAACTGCTGCGAACTTAATGTTAACAACACTTCCTTGACCTATGGTCTTCGTTGCGATCGTGCAATTCAGAATGCAGAACTGATTGTTGGCAACCATCGTACTGAAGTGTTCAACATTAGTGAAAACGGTGGCCGTATCGCTCGCGAAATTGATCCGCGTGAACGTATGTCCATCCGCCTTTCCTATCCTCCTCCGCCGACTCACAAGTCTGCACGTGCTAAGGCAATTGAACATCATGAACGTCGCCGCTAATTTTAATTAGCAAAGACATTTAGAAACCTTCTGGATTCAAGTCCAGAAGGCTTTCTTTTTTCTAAATTTACTCCCATGAAAAAATGGCTTGCTTCTTTGAACCTTGGCGGAAAACATCTTTGTTTGGCGGGGATCACTTTTGTGGTCTTGCTTCTCGCTTTTTTAATTTTCAATAACACTTCTGTTGCGTTTGCCCGTAGTTGGGATATAGAATGGGGTTACTACTCGATTCTTCTAACTTTTTTGTTGCTTGTTGCGGGTGTTATTGTAAATTCGCCTTTTATTCTGGCTAATATAAAGGCCTACCTGCCCAGTGGAAAAGGATTCTGCATTCTTGCTGGCTTTGCTTTGGTGTTCTCCGTGTTTATGTTTGCGAACATTGGAAACTCCCATCGTGTACTTAGTGATGAAACCAGTTGGGAATCCATGGGATTGCAGATGTACTTTCAAAATTCCGGAGGAATCTGCAATGAAGGTGTTTGGACTGATGGTGTACTAGATTGCAAGACGGAAGTAAATAACTTCAAGGGTAAGGCTCTGGGTCTTGTCTACTCTCTGGTTTTCAATTTTATGGAACCAGGACGTGATACGGCTCTGTTAGTGAATTATCCTTTCTATTTGTTGAGTCTTTTATTCTTTTTCCTAGCATTATCCAAATGGTTTAAGAATGAAGGTGCTGCCTTGGCTGCGGTGGCCTTTTTGGGCGGTATGCCCATATACCTACTGCAGGCTCGTTCTGCATCTACAGAAGTTCTCTATATATTCTTGCTTTCTACGCTTATGGCGTGGTATGCCTTTGTACCTGCGGCAAAAGTCACATGGAAACACTTCCTTTTGACGGTTCCTTTGCTTGGCCTGTTCGCTCAGACTCGTCAGGAAACTGTGTTCGCCTTTGTGCCTTTTGCTTTGTTCTACTACAAGTATTTCCTGGAAAAGATCCACCGTTTGCCTTTCTTCGTAGCGTCGACCATTTTCGTGAGCTGGCCTGCTGTGAACACCATGGCAGCCTATCGCGGCTACGATTTCCAAGGTGGTGAACATGCTGCCCATTCTTTGGAAAACTTCTGGTTCAACATGAAGACGAACATTGAAATCATGATGAACCTGAAAACGGATCCGGCCTTTGGCGGTATTCTTGAAAATCCGTTCTATACTAGTTTTACGGTTATTCTTCTTTTGGCTACAGTGTGGCTTTTAGTTCGCGCCATTGTCTGGAAAAAATATCTTCGCGGTTTGGTGCTCGGTTTTACCTTTTGTTTCCAGATTTTCGTTATCCTCCTGAATGTATCTGGGACCTTTACCATAGACATTAACCAGCGCTATGTACTGGTAGCCTTGCCGCTCTTTGCTTTGATTATGGCTTTGGGTATATTTGATGCCTTGAGCTTTGCGACAAAGATGCGTGACGATGCTGTTGGATATATCGTTGTAATTTTTGCTGGTGCGCTCTCCATTGGCCTTATGGTTTACCACGGTAACAGCTACCGCAATAACATGCTCTATTACAAGAACAAGCTGTTGGCTGAAGAGGAATATTTAGATCGGGCTCTGGAAAGTTATCCGGAAAATTCAATTTTTATCTACGCTCGTCCTTGGCAAATGCTTGCATCAAGACATAGTTCCTTTAGCGAACGAACCTTTATGAACTGGGACGTGGAAACTTTTGCCAAGTGGATGCAATTGTCAAAGGGGAATATTTATTTGGTTCGCGGCCAAGATGGCTATGGAGAATTAAACCGCAAGAGTCGTGTTGTTGGTTTCAAGACTACGGATCAAGTGGACGAAATTTTGGGCAAATACAAGAACGAACGAGTTCTGCTGGAACCTAAAATGTTCGGCTATCCCTTGGCCATTTACAAGATCATTTCCAAGAAAGGTGTGTCCAATTACGAACAGAATTTCAGCGTGACTGATATGACTGACGGAAAGTTTGTTTTGAATAAACGTTTCCCGGAAACAATTTCTTGTAAGTACACCTTGAATGGAGAGTTCCAGGAAGATCTTTTGGTTTCTTTGGAGTCTGATACGGTTCTTGTGGATTCTTCAAAGATTGTTAGCGGAATGAACCGTGCTAGCTTTGAATGTCCCATGCCCGATGGCGATACGCTGACTCCCAACAAAGATTTCTTTGTGAATGGCCCTGACGTGTTGCTTCTGTCGGAAACTCGTATTAGCAGCTTTAGTCAGGATTGGGGACAGCCTCAAATGAATTCTACTGTGGAACATGGTAGGATCACTCTGGATAAGGAAGTTTTCCGTTATGGAATAGGTTCTCATGCCAGCTCTAGAATCTTGTATAAACTCTCCGCCAATTATAAAAAGCTTCATGCTGTAATCGGCCTGGATGATGAAAGTGCTTGCGGTGATGGCGTTTATTTCGTCGTGAAGGGTGATGGAAGTGTACTCTATCGCAGTAGCAGAATGTACTCCTCCCAGAAGGAATCTATTAACGTGGATGTAAGTGGCGTCCGCGAATTGGAGCTCCAAATTGACCAGGGCGGTGACGATAGGGACTGCGACCACGGAGACTGGGCTAATGCCTGGTTGGGGGGACGCTAGTTGAAGGTCCTTGTTGCGCCATTGGACTGGGGTCTGGGTCATGCAACCCGCTGTATTCCTGTAGTGAAGGAATTTTTGCGGCAAGGTGCTCAGGTGGAATTGGCTGTGGTGAAGGCTAATGCAAAACTCTTGCGTGAGGCCTTTCCGGAGCTGCGCCAGCGTTTGGCTCCGTCATACAACATTGTGTATCCCAAACACGGATACAACATGGGGTTGTGGCTTTTTAAGAATGGCGTTCACTTGAATGCTGTGGCTCGTTTTGAACATAAATTTGCAGAAGAGTTGCAGAATCGCTGTCACTACGATTTGATTTTGTCTGACAATCGTTTTGGATTTTACTCCAATAAGGTGAAGTCGATTTACATGACTCACCAGCGCCGAATTGCGTTCCCTAAAGCACTGTGCTCTCTGGAACCTGTGGGGCAATTGTGGCATTCCTCTGTGATGAAACGTTTCGATGAGGTCTGGATTCCTGATTATGAGGAATATCCTGGGTTGGCGGGCGGAATGTCCCATGTGAGCGGTTGTCCCAAGCCCTTGAAGTTTGTGGGCGCGCTGTCAAGATTTTCTGATATGGATTTTGACGATGCCGCGACGCAAGATGGGGCTCCACCACGTTTCAAGTTTGTTGCTGTTGTTTCCGGGGTTGAGCCCGCTCGTAGTCAATTTGAAAATTTGCTTAAGCAGGCCTTTGCTTCAATCCCTGGGGAACATGTAATCATTCAAGGTCGTCCGGCTGCCGGTGTGAAAAGTTGGACTGAAGGAAATATTCATTTCTACACTCATTTACCTCATGTGCAATTTGCCTCGATTGTGAGAGACTCGGAATGGATGATTTCTCGAGGCGGGTACAGCACTGTCATGGATATGGCTTATCTTGGTGCGAAGTGTATTTTTGTGCCTACGCCGGGACAGTATGAACAGAGTATTCTTGCCAAGGACTTGAATCGCGCGGGCTATGCTAATTGTATTAGCGAACGAAATCTCAATGCGCGTAATCTTTTGCAAATGATTGAACGACATCCCTCTGTTCGCATTCCGGAACCGCCAAAGGAGTCTCTCTTGGCTACTGCAGTGAAGTCAGCTCTTGAAAGCATTTAATAGTTTATCAACTCTTGGATTGGAGAAAAATTTATGCCTCAGTTTATACTTGCTTTTCCAATGGACTGTGCTGTTGCAGATTCCATTGTCGTCAATGAAAATGTAACCATTGTCGCTGATGCAAAGACCGCCATTATTCCCGGATGCACAGTTTCTTTTAACGTTGTTCGTAAGGATCATGTGGATGGGCTTGCTGATATCTTCAAGGAACATCAGGATGTGCCTGCAGAAGAAATCGCAATTATTGACGCCCATAAATCTTTGCTCTTTTTGCTTGGTGAAGTAAAGAATATCGACGAAGTGTCGCAGGTGAACAAGGCCATACTTAAGCTTTTTGACGTAGGTGCCAAGGGTGTTTACATGCAGCAGTCTGGTGCCGCCTGGAGCATCCAAGGTTTTCGCGATGAAGTTGATGATGGAGAGTATCCCATGGACCCGTGGATCAACTTTGTTGCAAATGGCGACTTGATTTATACCTTGGGTATGGCTTGCTTTGCTTTGCCGGATCTTTGCATTAGCGCTGCCGAGGAAAATGCCCAGGAAGCATTGTTGCTTGCTGCAGATGTGATTTTTGGTGATGGAATACCTGCTAAGTCTGGCTCTGAAGTGGAAGTGGGTGAGGATGAGGTCTACGTGCTTCGTCAAGAAACCAAGATTCCGTTCCCTAAGGATTCCCCGGAATATAATAAGCAGGGTGTATTCCGTCTGAGCAAGAAGAAGTAGCGCTCCGCAAAATGCGATTTGTGAAAAAAGACCTGTCATGAGGACAGGTCTTTTTGAATTCCTTAGAATTCTTGTTAGAGTTCCGGCTGATTTCCGGTAAGTCTAACAAAAATTTCGATGTACTTGTCGAGGGTGTTCTTCACAACGTCTGCCGGAATTTCGGGACCCGGATAGCACTTGCCCCAGTCCAGAGTTTCCAGCCAGTCGCGGATGTACTGCTTGTCGAAGCTTTCCTGGTTCTTGCCTACTTCGTACTTGTCTGCAGGCCAGTAACGGCTGGAGTCCGGAGTGAGAACTTCGTCGATGAGGATGGTTTCGCCATCGATTTCACCGAATTCGAACTTGGTGTCAGCCAGGATGATGCCCTTGGATGCTGCGTAGTCACGAGCCTTGGTGTAGATGTCCAGAGACATGTCACGCAGGGTGGTTGCAACCTTTTCGCCAACGATGTCGAAGGTCTGTTCGAAGCTGATGTTTTCGTCGTGACCAACGTCCGGCTTGGTGCTGGGGGTGTAGAGCGGATTTTCCAGCTTCTGGCAGAGCTGCAGATTTTCGGGGAGGACATGACCGCAGATCTTACCGGTCTTCTGGTAGTCCTTCCAGCCAGAACCCACGATGTAACCGCGGACGATGCATTCCACGGAATGACGGTGAGCCTTCTTCACGATCATGGAACGGCCGCGGAGGTAGTCGGCGTGCTTCTTCAGCACTTCCGGATATTCGTCCACGTTAGCGGTGATCAGGTGGTTCTTCATGCCAAGCTGCTTGAACCAGAACAGAGAAAGCTGGTTCAGGATCTTGCCCTTGCCCGGAATGGGGGTGGGGAGAACCACGTCAAAGGCGGAAAGACGGTCGGAAGCGACCATCAGGAAGCTGTCGCCCAGGTCGTACATGTCACGTACTTTACCTTGGTGGAACAGCGGGACTTCAGTAATCGGGGTTTCGAATTTTAAGCTCATAGTAGCCACAATTTAGTAAAAGGGCGGGTTTTTGTTTAGGGAAAAAGAAACCTTCGGAATAAGCTTTTGTATATTGGGAGCATGAAAAATTTTGCTGCCATTCTGCTTGCGTTTATAACCTCTTTTGTATCAATGACTTACGCCGCTGATCCGGCTAATGCTCCGACTAATGTGTCTGTGACTGGGGCTACAAAAAAAGTTGCTGTTCCGCCGAGTAATGTTGCTGACTCTGGAAAGGGAGGAATCAATATAGGAGGATTTCAAATTTCTGCAGGTGAAATTGCCATTCTTATGGCGATGCTTCGCACGCCTTTTTTGAAGAGCACCTTTATTTCTAATTGTTCTTTGAAGTCTGAGGAATGGCTCGGAAACGATCAGTCCATAAAGACTTGCTTGTGCGCTTACAACAACCTAATACAAGATCAGAATCTTGCAACACGCATGATTGCGGCCGGCGCTGGAAACGGCGACATGAGTAACTTTAACAAATGGGGTTACCAAATGATCGAAGGTTGTCTTCCGGTAGAATTTCCTCCGGAAGTAGATGCAGCTTTCAATAAGGAGTGTCTGAAATCCGGTGATTTGAATGCCGAGATTTGTTCTTGCGTGCTGAATGCGTTCAAAAAGGATTTTACCGTCAAGTCCTTGATTAAGACGGCCTTTGAAGAACCTAAGGGCCTTCAGATGCAAATGATGCTGAAAGCTGCGCAGTGTCTTGCGAAATAGGATCGCGGAATTTCTCTGTATAAAAATTGAGTTATCTCAAAAAACGTTCTCCCGATTGCTCAGGAGAACGCTTGTTGTATGGGATTTGAGAGATTTGAAGAACGTTTTATTTTAAGAAAATCCGTGGTAAGCGATTGGATCTCACAATGTAGCGACCTTTGGGGAGACTTTGCTTGATTTCGTTGCCGCCAAGGTACTTTCCGTTGAAATCGTAAATTTGAATGTTGTTTTCGCTGCCGTTAATGATTGACTGCTTGGTTAAAATGGCGGAGGGTTCTGCCGGGTTGACGGGCTCGATGGTTGCGGATGGGATGTAGTTGGCCCAGCCCGGCATATCCTCCAGCGAAATGACTCGTTCGTCTTCCATATTGCTTTTCCAGATGGCATTGGAAGTTTGTCCGGGCCACTTGCCGCCCCAAGAACCGTACCAAGGCATCCACCAGCTCCACACTGCTTCGTCGGTATGCATGTTGTTTACGTCGGGGATGGGGCCGTTTTCACTGAGGGCGATAATCTTGCTTGCATTAGATGCGGTTTTGAATTTGTCAAAGGCGCTGGCGTTACTGGAGTGGTCGTTTCCGTTGTTGTAGATGTCGATTGAAATGACGTCGTAATATTCCTGACCGGGATCCCAGCTGGTAACGGTGCTGCCTTCGGGATTGTAAACCCAAATCATATTCTTGACGCCCTTTACTTTAACCATGCGGTCAAAGACCAGGCGGTACAAGGCTGCAAACTGTTCTCCGGAATTGATGCTCCACCAGAACCACTTTCCTCCGGCTTCGTGGAGCGGGCGGAATATGCCTGCCACGCCGTCCTTTTGCAAGTCTAGGAAGTAGTCTGCAATATGGTCGATGTCTGCGACGATTCCCTTGTAGGCTGCACTTTCGGTATTCCATTCGGTTGTGCCTGCCTTGAATGCTGTGGCGAAATCAAAGTCGGTGTATGCGCCATCGCCTGCAGCGCTCTTGATGTAGAACGCGTCGGTTTGATCCAGAGGATCCTTCCAGTGCCAGGTGAATGCTGGAATGCCGCCTTGATTCCAAAGGTCCTTGGCTAGTGACATTCCCTTCTGGGTGTATCCTTCGTTCCATGATTCGCTAGCCTTGGGGCCGGTGGCGAAAAGGAAGTCGACACCTACCAGGGCAGGGTATTTTCCGCTTCGGGTGTAGATGTTCTTTACGTCTTCGTGGGTCTTGAAGTCTGCGCCGTTTGTGTAGGCGGACATGTCCCCAGTCATGATGCCGCTAATGGTTTTCTTGCCGAAGTTCTCGCGAAGGAAGCTGTAAAGCTTCTTGGCGCTTTCGGTTGCGTCAGGAGTGACCGGATCGTTACTGATCTTGAAAGCGACTGATTCGTAGGGGAGAATTTCAATGTAGTCAACGCTAATCCAACCCCAGGATTTTTCAATGACGATGGTGTTTGCGCCTGCCTTAAGGGATACTGCTGTCTCTATGTCGGTCCATTGAGCGGTTGCGGGAAAATCCAAATTTCCTGCAGTGGCTCCGTTGACCTTGAGAATGTTGGCTTTGTAGTCGCCAGCCTTGTAATGGATCTTTAAGGTGTATTTTCCTGCCTTGTCAACGGAGACTGCAGTAAAGGAAATGTTGCCTTCCTGCATGTCGGCGTAAGCTCCCCCAGAAGCGCTTGCGCTGTTGACATTTTTTGCACCGCCAGATAATGTTGCATCTTCTGCTTCGTACTGGGCTGCAAACAGGGTTGTGGTTGCGATTAAACTACCAAAAATGACAAATTTCCTTATAATCATTGGAACTCCTTTGGGCATAAATATATTTAACGACCGTAAAAATCCTATGTATTTATTTGTTTAGGTGTGGACAAATGTGTCCACACTTCGGTTAAAAAGTGATTGGGGTCATTGAAATATATTTGATGAAAAACTATGTTTGTAGACGTAAAATTCAGGTAAAGTATGTTGGCAAAAAACCGAATAAACATTTTTGATTACACGGAGTATCAAAAGTTCCTTGCGGATTTTTACGAAGCGGAAAAATCCATGGACGGTACTTTTAGCTATCGTGTGTTTGCTGCCGCTGTTGATATGGATGCCAGCCTTTTGCTTAAAATCATGCAGGGCAAACGTCATATATCTTCGAAGAGCATTGAAAATTTTATTCGCTTCTTTAATTTTAAAGATGGCAAGTCGGAATACTTTCGAGAATTAATCGCCTATGCCAAGGCAAAGACTGATCCTCAGATTCGATCCCATTTTGAGAAACTGCAGAAAATGCGACCCCTTGCTTGCCGTGAATTGACGGAGGCCCAGTATCGTTATTTTCAGAATTGGCAGTACCCTCTGGTGCGTTCCGCCTTGGATGTTTTCGTATACCATGGTGAGGAGGATGCCGCTGCGTTGGGCGAGTCCTGCATTCCTAAGTTAACGGCGACTCAGGTGACGACGGCGGTGGAGGCTTTGGTGCAGTTGGGTTTTGTCCGTAAGCACCGTGGACGGTATGTTCCTGCAGAAGCCCACATCAAGACTCAGGAGCGTTGGCTTAGCGCATCCATTAGTGATTACCAGCAAAACATTGTGGAACTTGCCAAACAGTCGGTGGTGAATATTCCAAAAGATCTTCGGGATGTCAGCACCTTGACCATGGCCTTGGATTCAAAGCAACTGGATGGAATCCGTAAAATCCTGGCAGAAACCAGAAAAAGCATTGTAAAAATCGTAAATTCCATGCCGTCGGATGAATGCGACAGCGTTTATCAATTAAATTTTCAGTTGTTCCCTATGATGCAGAAGAAGGATGAACAATGAAACGCTTGCTTGCAACATTGATTCCCCTGGCTTTGGTGAGCGCTTGTTCCCATACGGAATCCGCTGGGGCTACAAGCGAAACCACCAATGGAATTGCCCTGTCGGTTTTTGATGATAATCAAAAGCCTGTGGCTCTTGCTCGCCTGTCCTTCTATGATCATGATGGAAATACATTGTTGTTGAGTGCGGAATCTGATTCCAACGGTTTTGTACGTGTGGATGACCAGAAGGTGTCCGAGGCAAATGGTGTTTATGCGGAAGGTATCTTCGGTCAGGATTCTGCATTGATGTCTTGGGAAAAACTGAATGTGGAAAATGAAGATTCCACAGTTAAGATGACCCTCTTGCCTTCTGCAAAATTGAATGTTCGCTCCGGCGTGGCCAATGGGGATACGGCGCTGCTGTTTGATCAAATCCATTTGGAAAATACGCCCTATTCTGCTTTGCGTTTAGGTGGTGATTATAACTTTGGTCGGGTGCCCCAAGGTGTATTTAATATTGTGTCTAAGGATTCTGCCTTGGCTACTGTAGAACTTTCTGCAGGACAATATTTGGACCGCCTGATTTCCTTTGGCAATTTGACCAAGGAGTTTGTGCTGGAAGACTTTGACGATGGCGATAGTTTGACCAACCTTGCGAAGGATTATCCCAATTACGGCTGGTACCTGGTGTCGTCCAAGGGCGCTGCTTGGATAAATCCTGATTCCTCTAGAAATTTCAAAAAGGCCTTGACTTCTCAGGACGCCTACCAGGGCTTGTCTTTCAAGGGCGAGTTTGACCTTGGGGATTCTGGAATGGTTCAGATGGGTGTGCATCTTGGTGATGACACCACTTCCTTTGATCTTCGAAAGCTGACTGCTATTCGAATGAAAATCAAGGGAAACAGCGAAATCGGTGTTGCTCTGGAACATTACAAGAAGGATGGGGATGGCAACTACCATAAGGCATTCTGGAGGGCTGAGGCTACCGATGAATGGACCGAAGTAGTCTTTAGACCCGGGGAGGAAATCCTGGATTCTGTAAGCAATCAGGTGGAACTTGATGAAATATGGTGCGAGATGGGAATCCTTAGCATATTTGTGTATAAGGGAACGACCTTAAGCATCGACGAAATCGTTTTCGAAGGTGTAGACGTAATTAAGCCTAAGGCAAAATAAAGCAATCGGCATCGCAGTGTTTGCGTGCTTTATATAAAGCAATAAAAGAAGCGCCTGTAACCAGACGCTTCTTGATGTTTTTGGAAAAACGGAACTTATAAGTATTTTTTTTGCTTATGGGACGCAGAGTAAGTCACTAAGAAAATAACAAAGGAGCGTAGCGACGTAAATTGTTTTCGTGTGATCTTACTCTGTGGCCATTTCTGCAAATTACTTATAGAGCAGAGCGAACAACCGCAAAAACGGCATGTATAAATAATTGTGTAGGGGAGGGCGGTGTGTCGTTAAATCAAACAAAAAGAAGCGTCTGCAACCAGCCGCCTCTTGACGTTCTATCGCAACAGCGAACGATATAAATAAGTGCGACAATTTATAGGGAAGTGAGATAAGTCGCTAAGGGAACATAAATGAAATAAACATCCGGATTTCTCCAGATGTTTTCCGAAAAATAGCTCGACTACAAGTAAGTGCGAACGGTTTTAGGTGTGTGGGCTTGAGCAAGTTGCTAAGCCAAACAATCCGCAGCGAAGCGAGGACCGTTTGGCGTACGAGCATACCTCCTGGACCGTAACTTACTTGTACAAAAGAGCGAACACCATACCAGGTCGGAAGTACTTACCGGCTGTATACTTGAGCGCAGTGCTGTGCATCAGGGTAAACAGCTTTTCAGCATCCACCTTGGCATCCTTGGCGATGGCGCCATAAGCCTTGGTGAAGGCAACCACATTGCGGGGCAGCTTCGGGCTAATACGGCTGTCGGCAAGGAGTGCGCCCTTGGCCAGCAGTGCCTTGTGCATCTTGTCGGCAGCAGCCTGGCTGAGACCGAATGCAGAAACCAGGGCGGCAGCGTGGAGGCGGCAAGAACCGTTGAAACCTTCCGGTGCAGCGAAGGGAACCTTAGCTTCGTCGTAGAGGTTACGGGTCATGGAATCGCCCAGGTCGGCTGCTTCCTTCACGAGACCGTGCATCATGCAAGCGGTCATGACGCTGTACTGGATACCGATCCAAACGTCGTGTGCCTGGAAGTTGAATTCATCCAGGGGAGAACCATCCTTGTGAACAAGGTTTGCGGCACCGATCAGCGGGCTGTTTGCCTTATAGTTGGTGTTGAAGACCTTCAGCAGGTTCTTCTTTGCCTTGTTAGCGTCGCAGATGGGCTTCAGGCCAAGCATGCGC
This sequence comes from Fibrobacter sp., assembly GCA_045597525.1. Taxonomy (GTDB): domain Bacteria; phylum Fibrobacterota; class Fibrobacteria; order Fibrobacterales; family Fibrobacteraceae; genus Fibrobacter. The sequence goes on from JAZLKF010000056.1 coordinate 196,150, forward strand.
AGGTAAGTGTCGGCCAGGAGAGTGTCAACGAAAACGTCGTCGCAGTCGTTGGTCACCTTCTTTTCCCAAGATGCGGTGAAGGCTTCCTTGCACTGAGCGGTGAGCCATGCCTTCTTGAGGCCGCGAAGTTCGCTCTTTTCCAAATCCACGTCAGAAGGAATTTCTGCAGCGTTCAACCAAGCGTTGATGGCGGCGACACCAGCCTTCGGGCATTCCGGAAGTTCAATGGATTCCTTCACGGCTTCGCGGAGGGCGGCGTACTTTTCAACATTCACGTCCTTCATTTCCATGGGGGTCACGAAGAAGTGGTAGTAACCTTCATTTTCGTCCCACAAGGCTTCGTCGAATTCCTTGTTGGCGGCAACAGACTTTTCGTTCCACTTGGCAGCTTGATCATTGTCGCCCAGGAGTTCGGCAATCTTTGCTGCAGCGCGGAGACCTGCAATCCAGAGAGAACCGCAGTAAACGGAAATACCGTGAGAGCTGAGGTTGTCGAAGGTGTCGTCGGTGCCGTGGGTCAGCGGGAAGTTTTCGCCTTCATTCACCATCTTTTCCAGATATTCCATGGCGGCGTAGACAGCGTCCTTGCATTCCTTCAGAACATCGAGGTTCTTGGTGGTCACATAGTGACGCAGCACCATGAGAACGTACTTGGGAGCAAGATCCTTCCATTCCTTCACGTTGTGCCAGTCGTAGGCGTCCGGTTCTGCGTCGAAGGGGCTGCCCAGGTCGTGAATCACTGCGCCACGAACTGCGCGGGGGCCTTCCAGCTTCGGATCCGGAAGATCGGCGAAGGGCAGGTTCACGTATTCGTGATGACGGCGACGGTTTTCGTTCACGGCGAGGATAGCGTCACCAAAACGCTTCATCACAACGCCATCCAGACGAGGCATCAGAGCCAGCAGGCTGAAGCTGCCGTAGAAGTAAACGTCCAGGGAGTTGAAGAACGGATAGTCGGCGCATTCACGAACCAGGAAGCGGTCTTCCTTGTCCCATACGGTTGCTTCTGCCAGGAAGCTGAGGGTGTTGATAGCGAGGCTCTTGAATTCCACCTGCTTCTTTGCTTCCTTGTAGATCTTTGCAACCTTGGCCTTGGGAACCAATGCTTCGAATGCCTTGAGGCGAGCGTCCATGGTCTTGTCAGCTGCAAGAGCTTCGTCCAGGATTGCGCCAACGCGGCCATAAGCTTCGGGGTAGAAGGCGGTGTACTTCTTCTGGCTGGTGAGCTTCACAAGCTTGATTTCCGGGAAGTCCAGAACCATGTTGAACTGGAAGGAAACCTTCTGCTTGGGCTTGAGAACGACGGTCACAGCGATGGCACCGGCGATAGTTTCGCGGCCGCTATAGACGTTCTTCACGAAAATGTTGTTGACGCGGCCGCTCTGGAGGGCTGCCTTTACGGTAGCTGCGGCGTCGTCCTGGTAGAACATGGGCTTCACGGAAACGTTCAGGTTGTCCTTCTTGTTCCATGCAACGGAAATGCCCATGCAGCCGTTAAAGTCAGAAGCGGGCTGCTGTTCTTCGTTGTAGAATTCAATACCGCGGACTTCGCGGCCGTCGGCAGCTTCCATGCTGAAGCTAACTGCCTTGGGATTCTTGGCCATGGGAACCAGAACAAAGCTGGAGTCCTGCACGCCCTGACGATCCTTGCGGGCGTAGTAGCCGCAGAGGCTGTCCTGCACCTGAACCAAGGTCACTTCGCGGGTTTCCTTGGTGGTGTTTTCGAGAGTAAATACGGTTGCGTTTACCGGCAGGCTGGAGAGACGTTCGTCACCCGGAGTCACATAGCTGGACTGGGTCTTAGTAATCTGAACGCCCTTGCCTTCGTACTTGGTTTCGGCAACGGGGTAGAGGGCGGTGTACTGCATCTTGGATGCATCGTAACCTTCCTGACCCAGGAAAGTCTTGTCGTCTGCCCATGCGGCAGTGAGAGCGCCCTGACGGGCAATCTTTTCGCCCACAACACCATCGAAGAAATCAATCATTACAGCGCGGTTTACTTCTTCAACCTTGGCGCCCTTCTTGGCGAGGAGAGCTGCGGTGCGGTCGCTGAACTGGATGTGCCAACGGTCGAAGGCTGCCTGGTTGTTCTTGATGAAGTCCTTGTCGGAGAGAACCTTGTTCAACTTGGCTTCGGCCTTCTTCTGGTCGGTTTCGGTGAAGAGGGCTGCACCCTTGGCGTCCACCAGAGTGAACTTGCCAAGATAGGTGGTAAATGCGGCGAAGTTGTAAATAACCAACTGAGCCTTTTCGCTGATCACTGCTTCACGGAAGAAGAAGTTGTTGAAGCGGAGGTCTTCGGGCTTTTCGGTACGGACCTGAACACCCGGCATTACGTTCATCACCGGAGTGGTGCCTGCGGGAGTTGCAGTAAAGGTTGAACCAATGCCGCCCACTGCGATACCGGTGGTAGACGGAGTGGTAGAAAGCGGGGTATACCAGGGCTGGATGAATTCCACGGCAAGACCCGGGGTCATAAGCTTCTGGACGGAACCGGCCATCTTGGCGCCGGCAAGGTATTCTTTAGTGCTCATATAGATTTCCATTGAATGGAGGGTTAATAAAATTTATCGCTTCTAATCTAGCATTTTTAGGAGGCTAGTGAAGAACTTTCAATCAACTAAGTGTTTACAAAAAGCACCCAGCTTTCGCCAGGTGCTAGAAAATCAACTTTCTTAGAAACTATGCTTAGCCTAAGAAAATTTTATAGGGACATTCCCGCAAAGATATTGTTGCTCAAGAAGGGCAAAATACCCATCAGAATGACAGCTGCAGTGAGCAAGATAATGGTCATGCGTTGACGCTTGGTCATACGAAGGGGGGACAATTCCTTTTCGGGTTCGTCGGCCCAGGCACTCTTGATTACCTGCAAGTAGTAGTACAGTGCAAGAACGTTGTTCAAAACAGCAAATACTACAAGGCCGTAATGGCCGGTAGATGCTCCGCTGAAGAACAAGTGGAACTTACCGAAGAAACCTGCAAGAGGAGGAATACCTGCCAAGCTGAACATAGCTACTGCTAATGCGGTGGCGAGGCTTACACTTTGCTTGGAAAGGCCCTTCAAGGAATCGAAGGATTCTTCACGACGATGGCCGATAATGCCAAAGACGAAGAATGCCAGGTAGTTGGCCAAAGTATAGACGAACAAGTAGTAAATGATTGCGGTCTTGGACATTTCTACAGGACCAAGGAGAGCTACCATAATGTAGCCTGCCTGGGCGATGGAACTGTAGGCCATGAAACGGCGAAGTCTGCTTTGCTTCAATGCTCCCAAGTTACCGACGAATAAAGTAACGCCAGCAAGGATGGCGATAAACGGAGCAATTTGCTGCTGCACAGGAGCCAAGGGACCAAAGACCAGAATCACCAGGAATGCAATGGCGGTAGCCTTGGAAGTTACAGCCAAAAGTGCGGTGACGGGGCTTGGTGCGCCTTCGTAAACATCGGGAGCCCAGGTGTAGAAGGGGAACAAAGTCAGCTTGAAACCGATTCCGCAGAACAAGAACAGCACGGCGATCCAAAGTAGCGGGGACGTGCCTGCAGCTGCTGCGCTATAAATGGCGTCGAAGTGGATGGATCCAGCAAAACCATACAGATAGCTGAATCCGAACAATTCGAATGCCGTTGCCACAGAACCCATCAAAATGTACTTGGTGGCAGCTTCGGAACCCATAAGGTCCTTTTTGTTCCAAGCTGTCAGAATGTACATGGGGATGGTTGCCATTTCAAGACCCAGGAAGAACGTAAGCAGGTCGCAGGCAGAAACGACAATGTAACCGCCGAAGGTTGCGAAAGCGACGGTTCCTGCGAATTCTGCAATCTGATGCAGCTGGGGCTTTCCATCTGCACCATGATCGAAGTAGTCCTTTGCAAGAAGCAGTCCCAAAAGAGCGCTCAAGGTAAGCACTTCGCGCATCAAAATGCCAAAGTCGTCTACACGCCAGTTGCTAATGAAGTAATTGCCGCTGCCGCCAACGAGAGGCAGGTAGTTTAGCAAAATAAACACAGCGATTAAGCCGACGCAGGCAAGGCGCCAGGGAAGTTTAGAATTCTTGATCAGCAAACGACATCCGATCACAAGGAACGGAAGAATCAAGAGAATCAAATCAGGAAGAATGAAGTTTGGAATTTCAAAACTCATATTAACCTCCAACTACCGGTGCCGTGGCAGCGGCTGCGGAAATCTTTGCAAAAATCGGGGCGATGCTCATGTCCAGCATGTCGGCAATCCAACCCGGGAAAATACCGATCAGGAGCAAGCAAAGTACCAGAACAATAACCACAATTTTTTCACGGCAGCTTGCGTCGGTCAAGGTTTCGTACTTGGCGGGCATGTTTCCGTGGAGCATGCGGTTTGCAGTTTGCAGAATGTAAACTGCTGTTGTGGTGATAGAAAGGATTGCAAGGATGGTTACGATGCGGGTGAGTGTAGAATCCTGTGCGAAGGCTCCGATGAAGATGTTGCTTTCGGCAACGAATCCGCTAAAGCCCGGCAAACCAAGACCTGCAAAACCTGCAATGGCAAAACCTACGCCCAAGAAAGGAACTTTACGCATAATGCCGCCCATTTCGGTAATGTCGCGGGTATGGGTACGTTCGTAAATCATACCGATGGTAGCGAAGAACAATCCTGTCAAGAAACCGTGGGAAATCATCTGGAGACTTGCACCGCGAAGTCCAACAGGCGTCAAAGCGGCAAGGCCCAAGAAAATCAAGCCCAAATGGCTGATGGAACTATAAGCTGTAATGTACTTCAGATCCTTGTGACGCAAGGCGATGAAGGGACCAAGAACCACGTTGAAGATCAGCAGGGCCACAACGTAGGGGAGCCAAATCTTGGCTGCTTCAGGCATCAAGAACATGGCCACGCGAAGGCAACCGTAGGCACCCATCTTCATCATGACGCCTGCAGCTAGCATAGAAACTGCGGTAGGTGCGGAGGCGTGACCATCCGGGCTCCAGAAGTGGAAGGGGAATAAAGAAGAACTGACTGCAAATCCCATGAACATCAGGGGGAATGCCCACATCTGGAATTCCGTGGGGAGAGTAACCTTAGAAAGTTCCACGATGCTCCAGCTAGAAGCTCCGCCTTCGAAATAGAGGCCGAACAAAGTGGCCAGAATCATGGAAGAACCAAATGCCAATGTCAAGGTTAGTTTCTTACCACCGTAATCCTTGCGGCCAGAGCCGTAACCGGCAATCATCAGGTACATGCACAGTGCTTCCATTTCGTAGAATACGAAGAACAGCACCAAGTCAATACTCATGAAAACGCCGTAGACGCTAGTAGCAAGCATCTGGATCAAGGCGAAGAAAACCTTCTGGTTACCCTTGATTTCCCAGCTGACTAGAATGCCGCCCCACACGATAACTGCGGTCAAGAGCAACAGGAAAATGTTGAGACCGTCAGCACCTACAATGTAGTGGGCGTTAAGGCTGTTGAACCAGGGAATGTCCGTGAAGAAACGAAGTGCAAGGGGTGCCGCATTTTCGTCAACCGGTGCACCAGACAAAGTGTAGACGCGATAGGTTAAATAACCAACCAAGGCCAGAACGAAAGTTCCAGAGAAGGCGTGAATCCCTTTGATTAATTTCATCTTGCTTCCAGGAATAGGAACGCAGACGAGAACTGTCAAAAGAGGTATTAACCAAATTAGATTAAAAAGTAATGTATCCATAGTACTTATAACCTCTCAATCTTAAAACGGAAGCTGACCAAGGAAATACCACAGCAGTACGCCGACCACCAAGGATCCAAGGTAGAATGTCAAGTTGCCGCTTTGTGCGGTACGGACTAGGTCGCCCAACTTGTGAACGAACCAAACAACAAAGGCCAAAATACCTTCGATAATGTAGTCCTGAATAAATCTTGCTACACGGGCGATACCGCCGATGACGAACTGGCGAACCACGCAGTAGTACATTTCGTCGAAGTAGAACTTGTGGTAAACAACCTTGTAGATTCCGCTGCGGTTAATGTCATCTAGAGCGCATTCCACTTTTGCCTTGGGGCTTGCGTAAAGAACCCAAGCGATTAGCAGTGCCACTACAGCAACGGCTACGGCAACGTAGGGAATCCAGTGGGCTTCGGGAAGCATCACTAGCTGGGGAACGTTAAGCTTGCCCGGCACGAAGAAGTGTTCGAATAGACCCTTTGCAGCAAAGCCGCTAGCAAGTACAGGCACAGCCAAGATGGCGATGGGAAGAGTCATGAAGAAGTCTTCGTGAACATGGCCTGCCTTGACACTTTCACTACGGGGTGCTCCATGGAATGCCAGGAAGAACAGACGGAACATGTAGAATGTGGTAAGACCACTGGTCAACAGAGCCAAACCAAACACAACGTAATGATGTCCTTGGTAAGCTGTCAAGATGATTTCGTCCTTGGAGAAGAATCCAGAGAAGGGCGGAATACCTGAAATTGCCAAAATGGAAATCAAGGCGCAAACGTAGGTCAAAGGCATCTTTTTACGGAGACCGCCCATGGCGTCAAGATCGTTGGTATGAACTTGATGGATCAAAGAACCTGCGATCAAGAACAAGCTGCACTTGAAGAAGGCGTGAGTGAAAATGTGGAATGTAGAAGCTGTCCAACCGGTTGCGATAATGACATCGCCGCTTTTGCATGCACCCAGAGAGAACATCATGTAGCCCAACTGAGAAAGGGTAGAGTAGGCGAGGATTCGCTTGATATCCTTTTGGGTACAGGCGATGACTGCAGCAAATACCATGGTGAATGCACCAACAACCATGATCAAGGTCATGGTGTCTCCGCAAAGTGCAAAGAAGGGGAACAAACGTGCTACCAGGTAAACGCCTGCCACCACCATGGTGGCACTATGAATGATGGAGGAAACCGGGGTCGGACCTTCCATGGCGTTGGGAAGCCAAATATGCATAGGGAACATGGCCGACTTGCCCCAACCACCTGTGAAAATCAGAACGGAACCGATAATCAAGGCGTCGGCCTTGGTAACCGTCATAAGTCCAAGATCAATGAACTGGGCTTTGAATGCGTCCATGGTGAGACTATTCAAAGTTGCAAAGTCGAAACTCTGGACCACAAAGCTTACGATTACGATGCCCAGTAAGAAGAAACTGTCGGCAAAGCGGGTAAGAATGAATGCCTGCTTGGAGGCGCTCACTGCGGAAGGCTTGTGGTACCAGAAGCCGATGAGCAAGTAGCTAGAGACACCCACCAGTTCCCAGAAGATAAACATCTGGAAAAGATTGGTGGCGGCTACAAGGCCAAGCATGCTAAAGCTGAACAGAGAAAGCAGTGCGAAGAATCGACCTTCGGCACGGTCTCCGCGCATGTAGCCGACGCTGTAGATGTTCACCAAAAAAGCGATGAATGTAACAACCACAAGCATCATGATGGAAAGAGGATCCACCAGAAGGCCAATGTTTGCAACAAATGTTTCGGCAAACTTCAAGAAGGGCAATTCGAACAGAACAGCCTTTTGAGGGGCGTAACCAGAACCGAAATAACTTACGGCCAACATGATGGCAGAAAGCATGGCGATGCCGTTACAGATGATTGCAAAGGCTGCCGCACCCTTGGCAGAACGCTTGCCCAAGAAAAGTCCATTTACCACGAAGGTAAGCAAGGGCATCAAGAAAATTAGGTAGCTGATAGAGACATCATTAATCATGGAGATCCCTCAACTGTTCTACGTCAAGACTCTTGCGACGACGGTACATGCTAACGATAATGGCCAAGGCCACTGCCATTTCGCATGCAGTCACTGCGATGACGAAAATACCAAAGACTGCGCCTGCTGTAGAGTCCTTTGCGCTAAAGTAGGCGAATGAAATAAAGTTCATGTTGGCTGCGTTCAGCATGATTTCCATAGAAATCAACATGCCTACCAAATGGCGACGGCGCATCAGGCCCCAAAGGCCAATGCCAAACAAAATGAACGAAAGGATAAGGCAGTTCATTAAAGTCATTACTTGTCCTCCTTACCACGGCGGGCAACCGTAATTGCTCCAATCAAAGTTGCCAAAAGCAATACGCTGACAATTTCAAAGGGAATAATGAATCCGTCGGCACTGTAATCCAGCAGTCGAACGGCCATGGCCTTCAAGGAGGCGAATCCCTCGGGAGCTGCAGCCGTTGCCGTTGTCAGAGCCTGCACCGGCAAAACACACTTCAGCATAATCACTACAAAGGCGATGCTCAAGATGAAAGCCGCGAAGAATCGAGGAATCTTTGTGGAAAAGGCATCTTCACCTAAATGGCTTGTAAGCAAGATGGTGAAGATTACGAAAATCACCACGCCGCCGATGTACACCATGATTTGTGCCAAGGCGTTGAACTCTGCGTGGAGCAGCAAGTAGAGAACCGTGGTTCCTACAAAAGAGAAAATAAGGAATACGGCACTCTGGAGAATGTTCTTGACCGCAACTGTACAGATGGCTGTAACCACCATGACAAATGCGACCACGTAGAAGGCAATATCCATTCCACTTACGGGGAAATAGGTTGCCAAACTTGAAAGATCCGGGAACATTAGCCTTGACCCTCCTTCTTGTTCAAAATCATTTCCAGGGACTTGATGTCGGTCGTTGCCACTTCAAATACCGGAGCCATTTCGATGGCACCGAAGGGGCAGGCTTCCACACAGAGACCGCACTGGGTGCAGCTGGCAAAGTGATACACATAGCGGCCCAGAACTTTCTTGCCGGCAATGTTCTTGGTTGCCTGAACGTTGATGCTTCCATTGGGGCAACTGCGTTCGCACATACCGCAGGCGGTGCAGCGGTTGTTGCCGTCGGCGTCTTCCACCATGGAAAGGCGACCGCGGAAACGTTCGTGCATCTTTAAAGTCTTGCGGTTTTCGGGATACTGTTCCGTAACTACACGCTTGGGATTGAAGAAATAGCGAAGGCTAACGGACAAACCGCAGAGCAAACTCCAAGGGCCTGTAATGCACTTCTTGAGATATCCCTTGATATACTGTTTTGTAGAAATCTTTTGATCCATAAAATACCTCTACCTTAGCCTACCAAAGCCACATAAGCAGCGCCAGCCACCAGCATTAGCAGGTTCAGGGGCAGCAGGAATTTCCATTCAAAGCTCATCAACTGGTCTACACGGGGGCGGACAAAAGTCCAGCGAACCATCATGTAAGCCCAAATCATGAAGAACACCTTGACGAAGAACCAAACAACGCCAGGAATCATGGTCAGAATGTTGTCGATGGGAGCAATGCCAACGCAGGGGGCGTAGAAACCACCCAGGAAGCATGTGACAGCCAAGGAGGAGTTGGTGACCAGGGCAATGTATTCTGCCAGATAGAACATGGCGAAAGGTGTGCCGTTATATTCGGTGTGGTAACCACCGGTCAGTTCCTGTTCTGCTTCGGCAATGTCGAAGGGAGCGCGGTTCATTTCTGCGGTAGAAGAAATGAAGAACATGATGAAGGCGATAAAACCAAGAACCGGAACGCGGAAAATCGTCCAGTCGAAAATGGTTCCGCTCTGGGTCTGGGTAATGGCCATCAAGTTGGTAGAGCCTGCGATCATCACCACGAACAAAAGCACCAAAGCAAAGGAGATTTCGTAGCTAATCATCTGAGCGCCGCTACGAAGTGCACCAAGCAAAGAGTACTTGTTATTACTGGACCAGCCGCCAAGCAAAATGCCCAGCACGCCAAAGCCGTTAATAGCGATAATCAGGGGAATACCCATATCGATGTTTGCTACAAGCAGGTTTTCGCCGAAGGGGATAAGTGCTGCCACCATGAACGGTGCCACAAGCACAATCAACGGAGCCAGGAAGTAGACGAACTTGTCAACTCCACCAGGTGCGTAGACTTCCTTGAAGAGCATCTTCAAGACGTCGGCGATGGTCTGAATGGTACCGTGCCAGCCAAGACGCATGGGACCCATACGGCATTGCACGTGGGCGCAAACCTTACGTTCCATGTAGATGAGAATCGGCGCAGAACCGATGTTCACGAGGCAAACAGCAATGACGCAGATAACTGCGTTCACCAAAAAGGCGACGACGCTGTTCAATGTGTCAGACTGGATGGCGGCTGGCAGATATTCTGCAAGCTTTGGCACCCATTCTCTGACGAAGTCGCCAATAGGATTAGTTACTGAGGGTACAAACATATACTTACCTATCTGTCAATTTCCGGAATCACGGGGTCCAAGGTTGCCATGATGGTGACAAGGTCCGAAACGGTGAGGCCTTGGCACATCTTGTTCAAAACGCCAATATGGGGGAAGCTTGGACCGCGTGTGTGGATGCGGTAGGGCTTGTCGCCGGCGGCAGCTACGACGTAGGTGCCGTAGAGGCCCTTGGCTGTTTCAATTTCGCTGTAGTAGCGACCCGGTGCCAGCTTCACGGGTTTTTCCTTGCTGCGCCACGGACCTTCGGCAGGGAACTTGTCAACACACTGACGAAGAATGCGCATGGATTCGTGAATTTCAGCAATGCGAACGTTGTATCGGTCGTAGCAGTCGCCATTGTAGGCGAGGGGAACATCGAATTCCAACTGGCTGTAAATGCTGTAGGGATTGTTGCGACGAACATCAAAGTTCACGCCGCTGGCACGGGCCACAGGACCGGAGCAAGCGTAGGCGATAGCGTCTTCCTTGGAGAGAACGCCGATACCGATGCTACGTTCGCGGACAATAACGTTCTTGCTCAAGAATCGTTCGTAGTCCTTCATGGTGGATTCCATGTGGTCAAGGAAAGCCTTGACGCGAGGGATAAATGTATCCGGCACATCGAAACGGCTTCCGCCTGGTCTGAAGTAGTTCATGGTCAAGCGAGAACCGGTGACCTCTTCAAGAATGTCGTGAACCATTTCACGTTCCTTGAAGCCAAAGAGCAAGCAGGTCTGACCGCCCAAGTCGCCGCCGAAGCAGCCGAAGAACACCATGTGGCTTGCAATACGGCCCAGTTCCTGCAACATCACGCGGATGTATTCCTGACGGAGAGGAACGCCGATGTTCATGCCCTTTTCGTAGGCAAGAGCAACGCCCAGGTTGTTCTGGATTGCGGTCAAATAGTCTTGACGGTCGGACATGGGGAAATACTGCAGGTAGCTCATGGATTCTGCCTGCTTTTCCATGCCGCGGTGGATATAACCGTGATGGGGAACCAGTTCTACGATGGTTTCGCCGTCCATGCGGATGGCAAGGCGAAGGGCGCCGTGGGTACTGGGATGCTGGGGACCCATGTTGACGAAGAATTCATCGGAATAGGCTTCGTCGCTATCATTACGGATGATTTTGAATCCCGGAGGGAGTTGTGTCATACTCATACCGGCCTCTTGATCATATCGGGGTGGGTGAAATCTTTACGCAGCGGGTAGCCTACGAAATCCTTGTCCAGGAAAATGCGGCGCAGGTCGTCGTGACCCACAAAGTTGATGCCGAACATATCGTAGACCTCGCGTTCCTTGACGCTTGCGGCAGGGTACAGACCCGTAATACTGGGGACCTTTGCAAGCAGGGACGTGGCGCGCTTTTCTTCGGGGATGGATTCGTCCTTCTTCAGCGGGATGCAGAAGAAGACCTTGTGTCCCAAATCAATGCTGCGGAGCTGGGTAATCAGTTCGAAGTGATCCGGGTAGTCAATGGCAGTTACATCGATGAGGTAATCCATCTTCAGTGCAGGATCGTTCTTTACAAATTCTGTAGCAGCCAGATATTCATTTACATCCAGTGTAATTTCTACGGGACTGTCGGAACTTGCCTTGGCCAAGGTATTTTCCAGTACGCTCTGGCCATCTTCGGTCTTTGCCTCGGGATCGACTCCCTGGATGGATGCGCTGTTGAACTTGGTCTTGATTTTCTTGAAAATTTCCGCCTGGGAAAGTTCACCTTGGGTAAGGGCTGCTGCTGCCGGGCGTTCCACTTCAGGGAAAGCTTCCTTTACAACGCGAGTAGGCTTGAAGCTGCTCTTGTAATCCGGATTCTCGGCCTTGAACTTCTCACGGGCCTCAGCCATTTCTTCGTCCTTGATTTTTTCCAGTTCCGCCCAGGCCTTGGCTGCCTCACGGTAGCGGTCAGTCTGGGAAACATCTTCGGGATAGCCTTCCTGCCAGGGATTACGGCAGGTTTCCTTCAGAATCTTTTCGCGGAGGGTCAAAAGACCGTGGAACAAAGCTTCGGGGCGGGGCGGGCAACCCGGTACAAAAACATCCACTGGCAAAATGTTCTGTGCACCACGGACAACGGCGTAGTTGTCGTAAATGAAGGGGCCGCCACTAATGGTGCAGGCGCCCATGGCCAAAACGTACTTGGGGCCGGGCATCTGTTCCCACAGCATCTGAATGGCGGGAGCCATACGCTTGGTGATGGTACCTGCCAGAATAAACAAGTCGGCCTGGCGGGGGGAGGCGCGGAACACTTCGGAACCGAAGCGAGCAATATCGTAGCGTGCCATGGAGCTACTCATCATTTCGATAGCGCAGCAGCTGGTACCGTAGGTAAGAGGCCAAATGGAGTTGGCTCTAGCCCAGTTCACCACATAATCCACGGCGTTGACAACGTACTTGCCGCCGGGAATGGGGTCCAGGATCTTAGGTGCAAAATTGATTATTCCCATTTGAGGATTCCTTTCTTCCAAGCGTATGCCAGGCCAGAGACCAGGATGGCAAGGAAGATCACCAAGTCAATCACCACAACAGCAGGGGAGAGCCCTGCGTTACCTGCCATAATTTCCTTGAAATTGGCTGCTACGGGAAGCAAGAAAAGGGCTTCCACGTCAAAAACCAAAAACAGCAGGGCAAAAACGTAGTAGCCCACCTTGAACTGGATACGGGCGTTCCCGAAGGTCTCCATACCGCATTCGTACGGAAGCATCTTGTTCTTTGTCTTTCTAGTGCGATAGCCCAATAATAGGCCCACCACCGTGGCTGCCGCCGCGATGAACGCTCCTAGAAAAAGGAAAATCGATAGGATTATATATTCAGACATATATGACTTCTTGTTTATGATTTAAAACTCGTACCTCGAACCTCGCGCCTCATTAATAGAAGTTCTGCAATTCCTGTACTGTTCCGAACAACGTATTGCCAATCTGGAATCGGTCCAGAACGTGCTTCAACAAATCCTTGAATTCATCGATGGTTGTTGCATTCATTTGGTTCAATTTTTCCTGAATGGTGTTGACGTAACCTGATCCTACCGGCTTCGCCTTCATGTCCTGCATCTTGCTGCTCCACTGCTGAAGCATCTGGTCGGTATCGATACGGGCGATGATGTAGCGGGTCGTAGATTGAAGTTCCTGCAAAAAGTGTACCAAGAAGATTTCCTCTTGGAGGATACCCCAGCGTTTGTCCTTGGAATACAATGCTGCATTGCCGTTTTTTCCGTAAAAAACGGCAGCCTGTGCGTATTCGAGACAGGTTAACAATAAGCGCTCGTAACGTTTGATTTCTCGGCTGAGATGCTGGAACCAAATTGCGTCAGATCCTGGATTTGCCTCTTTGCGCTCCGCGATGTCGTTAGGGAATAGGGCTCTGAAGGCGTAATAAACCTCTTCGTAATAGCGATTACGCATGCGGCAGTTGAATGCGCGGTTCTTTAAAGTGTAGTCGCTATGGTGCAGAGTTGAAATCATAGTTTCTCTACCTCACGAACACCGGAAATGTTCTTGATGTTGTTCATGACAGATTCAATCTGGTCTTTGCGGAAAGCCTTGCAGACAATCTTGATCCTGCCTGAGGAATGCTTGCTTGCCACAGTCATTCTTTCCAGGAAGATGTTGGCCTTCTTCAATTCTGTGAGTACATCCAAAGTAATGTTCTTGCGGTTGTCAGTTTGGATGGTCAGGTGGGTGGTGAAGGAATGACTTGTTTCTTCGTTCCATTCCACAGCCACTTGTTGTTCCTTTGGCAACTTCTTCAGTTCAGCGCAGTCGGCGCAATGGATTTCAATACCGATCTGGGGGCGAAGGACGCCTAAAATCTTGTCGCCAGGAACTGGCCCGCAACATTGACCGAAGTGAATGAGAAGTTTTGTTTCTCCGCCAATCTGCAACGGCATTTCGTCGCGAACATCGTTCTTCTTGTCCTTGTTGAAGCCAGGGAAGAAACGAAGCGATGCGGATTCCTTGGTGACATCGCGTCCACCGCTGATGAAACGCTGAATGTCCGCCAGTGGCAGTTCGCCCTCGCCAATACGTTGGTAGAAATCGTTGACGTCTTCAGTGCCGAAGTACTTGCAGATATCTTCTTCCTTCGGGCGCTTGTCCTTTTCAATCTTTTGCAGGTGAAGTTCGCGAATCCAAATTTCCTTGCCAAGTTCCTTTGCCTGCTGAATGAAACTGGAACGAATCCAGCGGCGCAGCTCCTGCTTTGCCTTGACAGTTTTCACCATCTCCAACCATTCGGGGCTGGGCTCTTGGTGCGGGCTCTTCAGGATCTGTACGGTGGCTCCATTGGGGATGACCTTGTCCAGGTTCACCACTTCGTCGTTAATGCGAGCGCCGATGCAGTGCAAGCCAAGTTCGGTATGAACCGCAAATGCGAAGTCCAACACGATGGCTCCGTCGGGAAGCTCGATGGAGGTTCCCTTCGGGGTAAACACGGTCATGCCCTGGGGCTTCAGGTCCACCTTCAAAAAGTCCAGGTATTCCTTGGAGTCTGAGATTTCGGACTGGAGCTTCACCATGTGGTTCAGCCATGCGAGCTCTTCACCTTCGTGCTGGGTTTCCAGCTTGTAGGCCCAGTGGGCGGCAAAACCTTTTTCTGCCACAACGTCCATATCCCTGGTTCGAATCTGGACTTCCACCATCTTGTTGTCCGGACCGATTACCGTAGTATGGATGCTCTGGTACAAATTGGGCTTGGGAGTGGCGATATAATCTTTGAAACGGCTCTGGAGCGGGGTCCAGAGGTTATGTACGTAACCCAGAGCCAGGTAGCATTCCGGAATGGATTCCACAATGATTCTAATGGCGAAAATGTCGAAGATATCCTCGAACTGGCAGCCTCGGCTAATCATCTTATTGTGGATGCTATAAATGTTCTTAGTGCGGCCCTGGATGGTACAGTCGAAGTCTTCCAAGGCCATCTTGAACTGAAGCGGGCCAATCACAGACTGGATGTACTTTTCGCGGGATTCCTTGTTCTCGATAAGGGCGTCCACCAGCTTCTGGTATTCGTCTGGGTTCACGTACTTGAAGGATAAGTCTTCAAGTTCCGTTTTCAATTTGTATAGACCGAAACGGTGTGTCAGCGGAATGTAGATGTCCAGGGTTTCCTGTGCGATTGCCTGACGACGTTCCGGCTTCATGTAGCGCATGGTTCGCATGTTGTGGATGCGGTCCGCGATCTTGATCATGATGACGCGGGGATCCTTGGCCATGGCTATGATTAGCTTACGGTATGTTTCTGCCTTTTGCGCAGTCTTGTTGGCCTCTTGGGCTGCAGTGATTTTTGTAACGGCATCCACCATGAAGGCGACGTCTTCGCCGAACATTTCTGCGAGTTGTTCAAGAGTATACTCCGTGTCTTCGACCACGTCATGTAGGAGACCGGCCAAAACGGTAGCCTGATCTTGCTTAAGATCTGCTAGAATCTTTGCTACTTCGTAGGGGTGCTCTGTGTATGGCATACCGCTCTTGCGGTATTGCCCTTCGTGGGCAGTTGCAATGAAGGCAACAGCCTTAGACAGAATCTCGCGATTAAGCTCGGGATTCTTCCGCATGAGCACGTCAATAATGTGCTCTTGGTTTGATGAAAGAGTGACCTGTTCCATTGTTATCAAGTATATCTAAAAAAAAGATAACTGGTTGAAAAAACGGCAAAAATAAGCAGAAAATAGGGTTTTTCCCCGTTAGGACGAATACTCCAACTTGGAATACCCCAGGCATGGGTAAAGGTTGCGTAAAAGCGATGTAAAACAGGTGCCGTTTAGCTTGGTAGTTGTCCAAGGACAACGCATTCCGACAATGTAGTGTGATGAAGAACACGGCGAAAACTTATATTTATGCTACCTCCATCTCAAATGGTTGGGATGAGGTTGTTTTGGGTATAAAATGAAGAGTACAAAGATTCTGGCCATTACGGCCATTGCCATGTTGGCTGTATTTAATGCCTGCGGTGACGACAAGAAGTCTGTAAGTCCTGTTGATGACCTCAGCTCCAGCTCAGAAGCCGTTCTGCCCGAAGATCAGCTTTCTAGTTCCAGCGAAGACGTTGCTCCCGTTTCCAGCTCCAGTGAGGAGACAAAGCCGGCTTCCAGTTCCGCCGAAAAGCCTGCATCTAGTTCCAACGAAAAGCCTGTATCAAGCTCCAGTGTAAAGGTGGAACCAGTATCCAGCTCTAGCGAAGAAGTTGTTGCTCCGGAACCCGCTGCCTTCAAGGAAGACTACCGCGACGAATGTTCCATCGGTGATATCCCCACAAGCATCAACAATGCTAAGCTGCCCGATCCTTTTGTGGGTCTGGATGGCAAAAAAATCACTAGCAAGAGCCAGTGGAAGTGCCGCCGTGAAGAAATTGGCGCCATGTACGAAAAACTCATGTTCGGTAGCAAGCCCCGTAAGCCCGAAAAGGTGGAAGGCAAACTTGCAGGAAGCACTTTTACAGTGACCGTGACTGACAAGGGTAAGACAGCTTCCTTCGCCGTAAACATCAGTGGCGCAGGAACCAAGGATAGTCCTAAGCCTGCCATGATTGGTTTTGGCGGTGGCTTTATGGGTAACAGTTGCGGTAGCCTGGGTGGCGCCCTTACGGGTCTTGATATAGCCCAGATTATCTTTAACCCCGATAACGTGGCTCCGGAATCAAACCGTGGTCAGGGTAAGTTCTACGATATCTATGGCTCTAATGCCGAAGCCGGTACAATCATGGCCTGGGCATGGGGCGTTAGCCGTTTGATTGATGCTCTTGAAAAATATCCGGAAGCCGGTATCGATGTAAAGCGTCTTGGTATTACCGGTTGTTCTCGTTGGGGTAAGGGTTCCTTGGCGGTTGGAGCCTTTGATACCCGAATCGCCCTTACCGTTCCTCAGGAATCCGGCTCTGGTGGCGCCTCCCTCTGGCGCGTTGGCGCCCAAGTCAACAAGCAGAAGGGTAAGCAGTTTGTCCAGGGCTTGAACAGTGCTGGCTCCGAAGGCAACTGGATGAAGACAACCTTCAAGAACTATGACGGTAAGGAAAACACTCTGCCCTTCGACCAGCACATGCTTGTGGCTATGGTGGCTCCACGTCCCTTGCTGATCATTGATAATGCTGGTCAGGAATGGCTTGGCGAAGTTCCCTCAAACTATTGTGGCCAGGCTTCCAAGGAAGTGTACGACGCCCTTGGCGTAAGTGAAAACTACACCTACAGCCAGGAAGGTAACCACGCTCACTGCAGCCTGCCCAACGGACAGTTTGACGAAGTCAAGGACTTCATCAACAAGTTCCTGGTAGGTAAGGATGGCATCAAGACCGGAAAAATCGACTACACCAAGAATTCTGAGCAGATTAAGTGGAATAAGTCCGATTGGATCGACTGGGAAACACCCACTCTGAAGTAAGACTTTTTTGGGGTTTTGGATTAGAACAAAACACGCCTGGGCTTTCGCCCAGGTGTTTTTTTACTGTGAACGGCGGGGACCTGCCTCAAATGTCACCCCGGCCTCCGAGCCGGCGGACAGCACTTAGGAATTTATTCCTTAGTGCGCATGGTCCCCGTATGGGGAGGGTCTCCTTATTTCTTGAATTTTACCGCGGTGCCGTAGACAATGATTTCTGCGGCGCCAGCCATAACGGCAGATGTCATGAAACGTACGGAAACAATGGCGTCGGCACCAATGTTCTGGGCTTGAATAACCATGCGGTTCGTGGCTTCTTGACGGGCCTGTTCCAGCATTTCGGTATAGCCTGCAAGTTCTCCACCAATGATGGACTTAAGGCCTGCAAAAAC
The DNA here is from genome assembly GCA_045597525.1 of Fibrobacter sp. Lineage (GTDB taxonomy): Bacteria > Fibrobacterota > Fibrobacteria > Fibrobacterales > Fibrobacteraceae > Fibrobacter. The sequence goes on from JAZLKF010000056.1 coordinate 214,039, forward strand.
GTCGCGAACCACGTTCTTGCTGAACACGATGCTGCCCTTGACCATCTGGATGGTTTCAATTTCTTTTCCAGAAACAAAGTCTGTAGTGTAGAGTTTCATATTACAGGGAGTCCTGGAACTGGTGGAACTTTTCAAGAAGTTCTGCGTAAGTCTTGGTGGAATCCAGCTGGGGGAACTGAGCTACGATGGAGTCCGGGGCGCAGAAGAAGCAACCCTTGTCGGCTTGCTTCAGCATGCCGGTGTCGTTGAAGGAATCGCCGCTGGCGAACACCTTGAAGTTCAGGTCCTGCAGGGACTTGACCACCTTGGTCTTCTGGTCGTTTAGTCGCAGGTGGTAGCCCTTGATCATGTCGTCTTCCACAATCAGGTTGTGGCAGAAAATTGTGGGCATGCCCAGGTTCTGCATGATGGGGTAGGCGAATTCCTGGAAAGTATCGCTGAGGATAATCACCTGGGCTTCGTCACGAAGAGTGTCCATGAATTCGCGGGCGCCCTTCAGAAGACCCAGGTTGCGGATTACGTCCTGGATGGTAGAAAGCTTGAGTCCTTCGCGTTCCATGATCTTGATACGGCCCTTCATCAAAACGTCATAGTCGGGGATGTCTCGGGTGGTAAGACGCAGGTCTTCGATGCCGGTCTTTTCGGCTACGGCAATCCAGATTTCGGGAGCGAGAACGCCTTCCAGGTCCAGAGTCACGACACATTGCTTAGTAAACATAGGGTAAATCCTTCGGATTTAGTGAACAGTGAATAATGAACAATGAACAATTGAAACTTGTCGGCGGAGCCGAATAATTATTCATTGTTAACTGTTAATTGTTAATTGTTTTCTCGTTCCTTAATCAAATTCCTCAAGTCATCGATAGTCACGATGTACTTGTTGCGGCAGAAATCGCAAACCATTTCCAGATCCTTGCCATCTTTTTCCAGGTCTTTCAGGTCGGATAAAGGTAAGGCTGCCAGAGAACTGATGGTGCGTTCCTTGCTGCAAGGGCAGAATGCCTTGGCGCCAAATTCCTTGATGACTTCAATTTCGTAAGGACCTTCGAACTGGTAAAGCAGCTCATCTACCATGGTCTTGCCGCCGTTTTCCTGGGCGTTGTACATTTCAGAGAACTTGGGGAGATTCAATACCACCTGTTCCAGGATGGTTGTGTCCTTTTCCTCCATTTCGGGGAAGGCCTCTACATAAAAACCGATGGCATAGTCCAACTTGCTGGGATCCTGCTTGTTGAACTGAGCCTCGATGCCTACGGCAGAGAGAATCTGTTCAGACTGGTACAAGTAGGTGGCCAGGTTCTGGCCCATGGATACGCTGACCGCCTGCACCACACTTTCGTGGACGCGCTTGCCGAATTCGTTCAGTTTAACAACCTGATAGTTCTGTGGAATTAGGGCCGGTTCGTCACCCTTGATCGCTTGCAGGTCGTCCTGGGGAATCATGGCTCGTACGAAATAGAAAGATTCTTCATCTTCCTTTCGGCTGATGTAGGGGGTTGTGTCTGCCTTGGCATAGGAAATTTCACCACCGAAGGTGGCGGTGACGCTCACCGTGCCCTTCATCTTGAGGCTGCTGCTCAAGAAAATGGACGAAATTGTAGTTTCTGCCATGAGCTTCAGGGAATAGGACTGGGCTCCATGCTTTGCGCCAATCTCATTCATTGTGTTGGTAATATCCACAAGAACAAGGCGGAATGGCGCTTTCTTGCCCGTAGAACGAATAATGCGGTCCTTCAAATTCATATGGATAAATGTAGTAAAAAAAGGAGTGCCTCGCGGGCACTCCTGTTTCGACACTCCTGCTTTATACTATTCTGCAGAGTCTTTTTTGTAGATGAATACGTCGACGCACATGCTTAAGCGGTGGTCTACGCCCTTGTTTTTGACAAGTACATTGTGGGAGTTGCTTAGGTACTTGTTATTTATATAGAACCACGTGCCGTCGGCATCGTAGCAGTAGTATTCATTCTCGATAAGATCCTGCTCCGTTACAATGAATTCGTCGGGATTCACCTGTTCGAAACCGTCGATTTCCGTGACGCTTTCGTCGTCACCCTTTTGCGCATCTTCCAGTTTCTGCTTCAGTTCCTCGAGAACTTCTATTTTGGCGCTGGAAACGGGAGCCATTACGTTACTCTTGACGTCGTAGATGGAATCGTTGGACGGCAGCTGCTCGATATCCCCTGCAACAGCGTTTGTGTTGCCGGAAACCTCCATGTCGGTTTCGATTTTACTCGGCCTAACCGCCTGCATCACCCCTGTTTCTTCAAGATCTGCGGTAGTGGCGCTTGAGGTACCAGAAGAACAGGCCGACAGGGGAGCAATGACTAAAATGCTGCTCAAAGTAGCAATATGTTTGATTGACGTTCTCATGATAAATTCCCCATTTTGAAACAAATACCCGTTCAAGATAAATTAATTTCATCAAGTTAGGTAAAGAATCGTTAACATTTTGCAGGAAAAACGTTCCAAAATAGAATACTACCCCCCTATAAAAGGGGGGCTCCGGTATAAAAAAAGGACCATTGTGTAAAAATAAAGTTATATTAAATCGGGTAGGGGATGCTATGTGTGCATCTCGTTTTCTTGGTGGACTTGGATATGATTAGACAAACTCGCAAATGTTGTGTTGTTTACGCGAAGGGCTTTACCTTGGTGGAAGTCCTTGTTGTTGTCATTATCATCGGCGTTCTATCTAGTATGGGTGTTGCTGGTCTTCAAGGTGCGGTTCAGAATAACCGCGTTCGAGACGCTGCTGTAAATGTTGCCGCATTTTTGGAAAAGGCTTCTACTATAGCTAGGCAAACAAGTGATTCTCTTTGCGTTGAGGCCGCTAATGGTTCTTCAACTATAACACTGCGTAAGACTGCTGGAGGTTGCCAAGGGGATGTTGTAGAGTCTATGAATTTGGAAGGAGGGGTCTTTTTTCGCTCCTCGGCTAGTGGTGTAAGTTCCCCTGTTTCCGGAGCAACAACGAATCTTTCGGGAAAATCAGCGTACTTCATTCCTCGATTGGGGTTGAATTCCTTTAGAGGAAGCAATTTAAGTGACCAATCCAATGAAGGCTATTTCTTGATGCAATACACAACATCCGGTAAGTGGGCTGGTGTTGCCAAGGTTCCTACGGATAACCGTTTCCGTTCCTACACCTACAATGGAGGGTGGTCCGCATTATGATTTTTAAAACAGAAAATAGGTTGTCTTCGACGGTTCGACGTCGTAAAGCTGGCTTTGGCATCGCTGAAATCCTGGTTTCCGCCGCGGTTTTGGGCTTTATGATTGTCGCCTTGAATCAATTGCAAAGCAGCAACCGTGATGCCATTATGCGAGTCCGATCTCGTGATGGTGCTGTAGCTGTTTCTCAGCAGGTTATAGATTCTCTCTCCGCTGTGGGTGTATCTGCGTTGCAACTAACTAAGGATGCTTCGGGCGCTAAGCAGAAGCTTGTTTTGCATAAAACCCGTGAGTGGAAAGGAACTCCAGGAACGTTGGCACATACAACTTCTGTTGATTATACAGTCCGCGTAGACATTTCAGATGATGATGACTACAAGAGTACTGTAGAAACGAGTTACTATCCCACGAATCATGTCTATGCAAAAAAATTGAATGTTGAGGTTGAATGGTCCTATAAGGGAACTCCTCATTCTATTTCTGTGTCTAGCGTGGTACGTTAAAGAACGTTTTAATGCTCACTTTTTTATGGTGATTTGGATATGAAGAAGGAAAATTTTAATTGTCGTATTACGAATGACGCTAAAAAGGGCTTTACCCTCATGGAACTGATGGTGTATGTTGCCCTAGTGGGGGTCATCGTTATTATTGCTGGGCAGGTGTTCAGTGATAGTACGAAGTTTAGGGTCCGTTCAGAATCCATGATCAGGTCCAGCGAAACGGCAAGCAATATTGCGGTGCTTATGGCTGAAGATATTTCTCAAACGGGAGCGAAGAGTTCCAACCAAGGTGGAGCAAGTACGTCAGATGTGTTTCTTACGGGTGATTCCATTTACATTGATCCTCAAAATGCTGCTGTATTGAAAAAGGATTCTTCATCCTTTAGAATTGTCCCTCAAACTGATGGGTGCCCTGCATCTGGTTGTAATACGGATACCTTGGTTGTTCGTCGACTTCGCTACCATGAAACTACGGGCGAGTTTATGGCAATGGAAGAAGTGAAGTGGTTCTTGCGCAATAATTCTTTGTTTAGATCTTGTCGTACGATTCCCAATACGTCTTCAACTGCTTCGAATGATTGCCCGCAAAAGAACGGTTCTGAAGCGTTGCAGGCTGTAGAGATGGCTGATAACATCTCCGGGTTTAAGGTGGTTCCTGCTAAACCTCGCGTACTTGGCTCTGCTACGGTGACTGCCTATGAACAATCAGTCCTGCTTCCAAATAGCAATCCTGACATAAAAGCTTTTAGGCTTATTCCGAGATATGGCGATGGCGATTTCTTCTTTACAGCGGTAGAGTCTTCGACTGACAAGGAGTCTGCAACACTTTCTGGTTTTTCCACAAATTATGATATGGAAAACGGAACTCCGGATCTTGATGGAAAAAAGGCGAACCAGGTTTTTGTTGGAGAAGCCAGTAGCGGTACCGGGTCCTGGCCTACTCTTTGCAAAAAGGTGAATCTTGAGGCCAATATTGAATATGAAATTTCTTTTTCTTTGCCTTTCAAGGAAGACCTTAGCCGAATGTTCTGCCCAGGTCGAGACTATGCTGCTGTTGGTTTCCGCAATATGGATGGAAACAGCTTCCCAGGTCTAGATGATTTTAACTTTTTCTTCCCTGTAACTTTAAATGAGCCGACAAGGAGAACCTTCCGTTTTACAACTAGCAGTGCGGTAAATAATGCATGCATGGCATTTACCTTTGCCAGCTATTCTCCTGTTGCTGCAAATGGTTCTGTAACGATTTCTGATATTCAACTTAAAAAGGTTGAAACGTCCAACTTTAATTTTGACGATGAATCATTTGTGCCTCAAGTGGATGATAAAAAGAATGTCAAGGCATTCCTTCTGATTTTGTCTGCAAAGAAAAATGGCGAAACCTCTACGGTTCGTCAGGTTATTCCTATCCCCAGTAATGGTCCTAGAGATTAAGGGAGACAAGTATGTTTAATAAAAAGGGTGTATCTTTAGTAACGGTATTATTGTTCATGCTGGTTGCTACTATTGCGGCAACGGCGACTTATAAGTGGTTAAGCACAACACAAAGTTCAAGTGCTAGTCGAATGGCCCTTGCCGAGGCTCAGCAGTCTTCTAGGGCTGGTCTTGATGCAGTTCGTGCTTGGATGACCTTTAACGCCAACGATGTGGGCGCTCTTATCGGACAGTATCAAAGCGCTTCTAATGGCAAGAAGCCTATTAAGCTCAATGATGTTGTCAAAGACTTTGGCAATTCTAAGCAGAATTACACAGTTTGGTTAACAGGTGCAAATACTGAAACCTCAAGTTATAAGTTGAAAATCACTTCTGTAGGAACTGCCCGAAATGGCAATGCCAAGTACAGTGAAAACTCAATTCTTAAGGTAAATGGACTTTATCGCGTTAACATTCCTCAGGAATCAACATCGCTTAATTTCGACCAGGCCTTTTCTGGTAAGTTGGGTAACGTTACCAGCGACAACGTGTTGCAGTCTGGTTTGATTAATGGTGATCTTAAGGGTAACGTTCCAAAAATTACGGATAATCTTCTTGTTACAGGTAGCGTTACATACCAAGGTGGAACTAATCAAGGTAAGGATCTTTATATCAAGGGGGATTATGGAAACCAAGGAACGCTGACTATTGGTGACACGGATGCCTCCGGTAAATGTGTGGCAGGAAAAGATACCAATGTTGTTTACATTGGCGGCAATATGACGACCTGTGCAGGTGGTCCCCTTACTGTTTGTGGTGATTTGTTTGTTAATGGAAATATTAGCGCAAATTGCGCTATGAATGTTTCGGGTAATCTTACTGTTAATGGCGTTTTCGAAAGATCTCAGAATTATAACACGGTAATTGGCAAGAACCTTGTGTTCACTGATAAGGCCACATTGAAAGTTGGTAGTGATAATTTTGGTACGATTGAAGTAAAGGGCGACGCTTATTTTCCTAAAACAATTGATGCTGGTTGTGGTGGCTCTTGCGGTGATGTCAATGGAAATAGACGAATTACGATTGCGGGAAATGTGTATCAGTATGCGGGCGCAAATGAATATGAATTGTTAACTCAAAAAAATAACAACCCCATGAGATTTGGAGCGTTTACCAAGGGTACGACCCAGCCTCAAATAGACGACTCGGATGATAATCGTAAAAATCGTCGAATGTTTTCATTTACTGCGGCGAATTTGAAAACGGATCCCGCAAATAGAGTTTCTAAGTGGGATAAGGATGATGGTGTTCTAAAGAATATCGGTAATAATTACTGGGAACGTATCCGTAAGATGAATGCTTATGGCAATTTAATTGCGAGTGACGGAAATGTACCTCAGCCTCTGCTTCTCAAAGATTCTACCGCCTGGTTGGGAAAACTTGGTAATAATGCTTGTATGAACGTTGGTTATGATGTTCCTGCGAATAATGGATTGTCAAGTTCCAATATTTCAGCAATGAACAATTGCTATAAGAAGTTGGCGTCAGACAGTCCCGAAAATCTCTATAATGGTTTTCTAGTTCTAAAAATAAACAATACCCAGCTTAATGATGTTGGAAGTCAAGAAATTGATGGAAAGTTCGTCTTTTATTTTGAAGCGAAACCCAGCCAGATGCGTGTTCCTCCTACAAAGGACGATGCCGTGGTCATGCTCTACTTTGCCCAAGGTGCAGCAACTTTACAAAAGGGCGGAAATGGCACTAGCTATCGCTATTTTATCTACTCCGAAGCAGATATTGATAACTTCCTAGATAAACTGGATATTCAGGGTAGTGCCATTATGGCTAAGGGGTCTGCCTTTAAAGATTTGAATAGTGGATCCTTCCATTTTGAAAAGAGCGTATTAACAGCTTTGGTCGGTGCCGGAATTATTAAGGAAAATCCCGAGTATACAAAGCTTGCTAATCCAAGTGGAAGTTCTAGCGGAGAGTCTAGTGCGACAACTTCTAACGCTGTTCGAGACAGCTATCATATTGCAACAGCTCCTCAACTTCATATTTCTTTGGAATCTCAGTACAAGAACAGGGAACTTGATCCTGAAAAGTTAAGTTCGAATGACTATGCAACCCCTGCACCTTCAATTATCGTGCTTCCGCGAGTGATTTATCTGACTCAGGATCCGATGGGCCGTCTTTCTGATTACTATAGTATTATCAATCTCAACAAGGCTACGGAAGAAAAGAATCCTTCTAACGTCCAATGTAACCCAAGTCTTCCTACAGGAAAGCTTTATACCGAGGGTAGCCCCATTGGTGAAGGACTTTATAAGTGTACTTATACGTCCTCTACCTATGCTGTTGATGGTATTCCTTTCTGGGTGGTTGTCGCCGGTAAAAATGGTGAAACTCCTAAGGTGTTTTTCAATGGTACCGATGAAAAAATTGCTCCGGGTGGCCCTGCAATTACAATAAACATGGGAACTTCTGCTGGCACTCGAACAGGAACAAAGTCTGTTGATGTTCGCGTATCTAACATTCCTGATGAAAAGTGGGTTATTACTCCGCAAGCTGGGATTTCTCAGCATAATATTTCTGCAAGCGCAGAGAATGATCGCTACTATACCGTAACGTTTGATGCAAGTCATGAAAGTTTCCCTGCCTTTACTGTGCAGGCGTTGCCGGGTGCATCTAGCGGTACTGTGGTTTTTGAACTGATTCCGCCTAACAACGGTTGCGTTATTGGTACTCCGAACTATTTCATGGTTTCTATCACGGGCTTTGCAAATGTTGATAGAACAGATATTCCCAGCAGCTACTGCTCGGATCACGATAAGATTCGCAGTGTAGATGGGGATGAATATGATTGTTCTGCGATAACAAGCGATAATTGGCCGTCTTGTAATAGCGCTCAACAGAAAACGGAATGGGTGTATCCCTACTGCAATAGCCTAAATACCCTTGTTGAAAATGAATCTTGGAAATGCGGAACGAATCTAGGCATTCACTTGCAGAACAGGAGTATATCTGGAAGTTGTATTGCGTTGATTCGTGATACAGTTCTTGAGGCAGAAAATAATGGAAGCTACACGTTGCATGCATCTCTTAAGAGAAAACCATACAAACTCTTTGTGAATATTTCTGGCAATGATGTTGTTGGTGCATCGACAAAGGTTTATATAAACGGTGAATCTACAGCTGCAACACCTAGTGAACATGTTAATGGGTATGACGTGTACAATGTGTATGCCGGTTACTCTGTTACGGCAGTTGCGGATGATGGTGGTAGCAACAAATTCTCGACCTGGAAATGCTCCGGTGGCGATTGCGGCCCAAGAAAGAGCTACGGAAATAAGAGATTTGATGATATGGGTATTAACTCTAATGATACCCTGGTTGCTTACTTTAACGTACGTGACGAACACTGCTTCTACGATGCGTTTGGCAAGAAGGAAAACAGAAAGGGTGTGTCTGAAGATTTCCTGGATAAATGTACCGCAGCTAATTATGAAAACTGCATCGATTATTGCAGTGAAACGGTATCACAATGCTCTATTGGAGAGGGAATTGATCATCAGGCAAACTGGATGTCTGTTTATTCTCAGGGTGAAAAATGTAAGTCTTATATTTTAGGTGCATGTGTGACTCACTACAATGACACGTATGTGTACTCTACTCCTAATGTGACTACGGCTTATATCAACGCTCCAAATAATCTTTCAAAACCGATGGTATTGCTTAATTATGTGAATGCTGGTTTTAATGGAACGATGACCGTAAAGAGAACTGTTTCTGGAGGAGGAATCCTTGGATTTGATGATACCAGAGACGAAGTTGATGATGGGGTGATTTTTAGATCCAACGAATCTGCGACGAATTATTTTGTGTTAAACTTGGTTGCGTTTCAGGCTTGGGACGCTTCTTTTGATGTTCAGGCTAAAGTTTGCTATGCTAGTGGACAAAATACTACTAAAAACTATTGCAAGGGAGAGAGTATTCTGAAGTCATCTACGACATTGTTTGGCTCAATACCTACGTCGGCGTTAAAAGATTGCACCATAAAGTTAACATTGAATGGTCCTGTTGTTGAAATTGCGTTAGGCTACTCTGAAAATTCTACAAAGTCCATTGGTATCGCAACATTGAATCTTAACGATATACCAAATCTTCCTGCGGAAGGTAAAACTCTTGCCAATTCGGATAACTCTGCAAATCAAAGGTATCATGTTGGCTTGAAGTTGAAAAATTCAAAGTATCACTACCATGACATATCATGGACAACAACAGATGTAGATAAGGAATCTAGTTGTTTTGCTGCACCGCAGATTTATTGCTCCTTTAGAAACAAATATATCGGAGGCTTGGTTCCTTATGATTCCAACGTCACTCCTTGGGTAGGCTATTCTAGTTGGTTTGAAGATAATGACGAATGTGAAGAAAACGTTGTCCCTGAGTACTACTATAACGGTTGCGATGTCCCCTCCAGTTATTTTGCAGGTGGCTCAATAGCTTTTACCGATGGTAGTCGCTCTTACTCCTGCAATAGTACAAATAATGTAGGTGCCTTTTGGAATGAAGGTGCTCGAATGGCTGGGAGTACCTATCGATTTATGGAAAAGGGGGATCACAAAGTTAGAATTACGGATCAAACGGGTAAGTGGTTTGAATGGCTTGTTTCTACAAAGAAGACTGGTTATGCAAAAAATGCTACGGCAATGATTCGTTGTGGTCATTCCATTTATACAGCGGATTGCGGTACGTTCTATGTTGGTGATGTGCAGTCTTGCTTGATCAATGAAACACTTTACTCGGAGGAATCTCCGAAGTACTGTTCTGGTGGAAACGATTGTGAAATCAATCTTGAAAGCGACAAAACTGTAAACTTGCGCGATGCAAACCTTGTGGTGGCTATAAATTCTGACGCTTCGGAAGGCTCCGTCTCAGCCTATCTTGTTGATCAGAATGGTAAGAAGAGTAATGACTTTACAGTGTCTTACGCAAGCCGGGGTACTACGGTTTCTGTTGTAAATCTTATGACTGAGGATGGCTTTGATCCACAGGTCGTTTCGGGCATCGTGTTCAATGGCCCGTACCAGTTTGATGTTGTGCGAGTGGAAAGTTCTTGCCCCAATGCCACAGGTATTGGCAATGTTTGCTATGCTGAATTGAACGCTACAGGAACAGGCTTCAATATTTCTGCTCCCAACATATCTCATCCGGAGAAGGCTCCTCAAAATGGATGTGTAATTGCAAGTTCCTCTAATTTGGTGGAGACAGTAACTACTGATTGTAGCATGGATGGTAACTTCTTTGCTCCTGCAACCGACTTGTTCTCATCGCTGAATTATAATGAAGATATATCCTTTACGATTACCATGAAAGATGAAAAGGGTGGAACTTCGACTTGTACGACAAAACCTGTTGAAGTGAAGAAACCGACCATGGGCGATTGTAGTGTTTCTCGAAGTGAAATTTTTGAAGGACAGGATATTCCGACATTTACATATAACATTGCTAATTGTCCCCCCAGTGGATGTGCTGTGTCTGTTGAATTAAGCGGTCCAAAGACTGCTGGTGCCGAAATTACTTGTGCTTCTAGCGGTGGCGTTTGCTCTGAAAACTGGACTCCCGAAGTTAGCTCAACCGAGGGTGCCTACACTTACCGTGTGACCTATAATGGTGAGTATTGCGATAGGTCGTTTGTTGTTGCAAAATCTACTCCGGCAACTGCGGAAAATTGTCGCGTAGATGGCACTAATTTCAAGGCCGACTTAAAGGCTGGTAATTACGGTTCGTATACAGCTAAGCTTTGGTATAATGATCCCCAGGGAAATGTTATCGGTAGTGAACATGCAATTACTATGGATGAAACGTATTCTCAGTCAATTTCAGGACTTACCGGAAATGGTACATATTATCTCGTTTTGACAATTAATGGAACTCAAGCTTGTGATCCTGTTCCGTACACTATTGGCAAGTCTACATTGACTTTGGGTAATTGCCCCACAGGTAAGTTCTCTGGAACATCTGCAACATTTACACCCTCAGTTAATGGTTGTGATGGGGCTGATGGCGAATGTTCCTGGGAAATAAGTAATGGCGGAAGCGTGTCCACTTTTGCAAACAATGGTGGAAACGTCACCGTGTCTGGTACGGCTGGAAACTCCTATGTGTTGTCTCTTAAGCGTGGTTCTGATGTTGCTTCGACGAAATGTACCATCGAATTTGAATCGGCTGCGGCAACATTGAATTGTTCTTGGAAAAAAGATGGCGTAGATGTTTCAGAAATTGTTATAGGTGAATCTATAACATTTGAATCTTCGTATTCTGATCCTTGTTATAGTGCTCAACTTATTGAAAATGATGGTAATTATTTGTCTTATAATTGTGTGACGTCATTATCGTTTAAACCATCTAAATTGGGTATGAATAATTATCTTTATAAAATTATTTCTGGTGAAGATATCGTTGCAAAATGTGCAAAGTCCGTAAATGTCGTTATGGATGCATTGAGTGATGGTGGTACACGGGATGTAAAGCCTGACACTTGGGTTTCTTATTCAACCAAAACATCATACACAATAAAAACGGGAGATTTGACAAATGGTCCTACTGGATTTGGCTGTCATGTTTCTCAATCCGACGTGATTTCTAGTGAAACTACTATCGGTGCAATTGATGGAAATCATGAGCTGACGATTCCTGCGTGGAATACGTCTTCATCAAAGGTTACGTTGAGCAGCAACCAATCCTATACATTTGATGTTTATGGAGCACCCAGCTCTCTAGAATGTTCTATCTCATATTAAAAAAGCTCCCCCTTCGGGGAGCTTTTTTGCTTTATATCACATATTTCATCTTGTGTTGTGAAATTTTTACAAAATGTGTCTTAGAGTTGAAATTAGGGGCTATATTTAGGGTGTAAAAAGAAAGTGAGGCGAAATATGAAAAATCTTTCCTCTAAGATTGTTTTGGCTTTGTCTAGCGTGGCCCTGATGGCTGCAATGTCTGCATGTACCGCTGACTCTTCTGCGGGAACTACTAGTGATTTGGAAGAGGTGGGTTGGAATTCGCCTTCCAAGTCTGATGTTGATAAAACTGATGATGGAGTTGTAAGTTCCAGCTCTGTTGCTCCCAAGTCTAGCTCCAGTGCCGTGGTTGAATCCAGTTCAAGTGAGGAAACCTCCGAACCTGAGTCTTCCGGTTCCGAAGAGGCTGAGGAAGAATTTGATCCGGAAATTGGTGCGATAGTGGAAGATTTGTCGGGGACTCCTGAAAAAGTCGATGAAAAAAAGGATAAGGTCGTTGCCGTTACCCCGGAAACTATTGATGAGTCAATGACTAAGGTGAACGAAGATCTGATTCCCGAGGGTATTGAGGACGATAAGGCTATGACGGATGATGATCTTTTTGTTGGTGAAAATGAATTGAACTTCAAGGAGAACGAATACTACTGCAAGACTCCAGATGGAGACTGGTATGTTCTTGAAGGATCAAAGTATGATAACTTTTGGTCTAAGTTCTTGAATTGGATGTCTATTCTCTTCACTGGCAAGAAGTGGCTTGATTACAGCAAGGTTTGCGAAGTGATCTATGTTCATCCGAATAGATAATTCTGATCGTTGTTTGGTGTATTTGGATTGAGTAAAAAGAGCCTACCAGGAGACTGGTAGGCTTCTTTGTGATGATTGATGCGCGGGTGGCCTTAGCGGGCGACGACTTGGTTGCGAATTTTTTCGGAGGTGGCGCGGTCGGTTGCCTGAGCCAGGCATTCGAATGCGAATTCTTCGGCGGTGCCTGCGCCGCGGCTTGTGATGACGTTGCCGTCTACAACCACACGGTCTGTAAGGAACTGCTTGCAATCCAGCTCCACTTCGCAGCCCGGGAAGCAGGTGCAGGTCCTGTTCTTGAGGAGGCCCGCCTGGGAAAGCACCAGGGGCGCGGCGCAGATGGCAAATATCCATTTGCCAGCGGCGTCAAAGCTCTTGAGAACTTCGGCCACGGCTGCAGATGCCTTCAAGTTCTTGACGCCGGGACCGCCTCCGGGGAGGCAGACTGCGTCGAATTCAGCCAGCTTGCCGCTTGTGACGAGGTCGCCGAGGAGAACGTTTGCCTTGATAGCAAGACCGTGGGCGCCTACAACATCCAGGCTGTCGCTGATAGAAGCCAAGGCCACATTCAGACCGCCGCGCTGCCAGTAGTCAAAGGGGGTGACGAATTCGGTTTCTTCAAAACCATTTGCCATCAAGAAAAGAACGTTCATTAGGTACCTCTGTTTAATGTGCTTGATTGCTTGTTGAATGCTAAAATAACAAATGCTGGACAGAAATCGAGTAGTCTTTGAAATTTGAACGTTTGAAAGGGTCGTTTTCGCGAAAATGTGTCACCAAATCCAAGAAAATGTGTGTTTAGTGACAAAAATTTCAAACAAAGTAATTAAAAATGGCGGGTTGTTTGTTAGTTGTAATAAAAAAAGACTCTTTGTTTGTCACTAATTAGGTCTTTTAGATGATTTGGTGATAAAACTTTTAAAGCTGCTTTGCAGACAAAGTAAGAATTGTGTCACTAAACTTAGAAAAATTCACGTTTAGTGACAAAAAACATGGAAATAGATCCTTCGCTTCGCTCAGGATGACGCGCGAGGACGCTCGGGATGACGCGCGAGTTACCCCACGCTGTGTTCCAGCTTCAGGGTCAACAGCTGGCGGGCTTCGGTAGCGAATTCGCCGGGCAGTTCCTTGAACACATCCTTGCAGAAACCGCCCACCATGGCTTGTATTGCGTCTTCGCGCTTGATGCCGCGGCTCTCGAAATAGAACAGCTGGTCTTCGCTGATGCGACTGGTAGTTGCCTCGTGTTCCGTTTGGGCGGTACCGTTAGCTACAGTAATGTAGGGGAAGGTGTGGGCGGCACTCTTGTCGCCAACAAGCATGCTGTCGCACTGGGTGTAGTTGCGTGCCCCTGCGGCAGACTTGCGGATAGAAACTTCGCCGCGGTAGGCATTGCTGGAATTGTCGGCGCTGATGCCTTTCGAAATGATCGTGCTCTTGGTATTCTTGCCGATGTGGATCATCTTGGTGCCGGTATCGGCCTGCATATGGCCGTTGGTCAATGCCACACTGTAGAATTCTCCAACGGAGTTGTCGCCTACCAGCACGCAGCTGGGGTACTTCCAGGTGATGGCGGATCCGGTTTCCACCTGGGTCCAGCTGATGCGGCTGTTCTTGCCGGCGCACTTGCCGCGCTTGGTCACAAAGTTATAGACGCCACCTGCGCCAGTCTCTCGGTCGCCGGCGTACCAGTTCTGCACGGTGCTGTACTTGATCTTGGCGTTTTCGTTGGCCACCAGTTCCACGATGGCGGAGTGCAGCTGCTTGCTGCTAAATTCCGGAGCGGTACAACCTTCCAGGTAGCTGACTTCGGCGCAGTCGTCAGCGATAATCAATGTGCGTTCAAACTGGCCCGCTTCCTTGTTGTTGATGCGGAAGTAGGTGGACAGGTCCATGGGGCACTTGACGCCTGCAGGAATATAGACGAAGCTACCGTCACCAAAGACGGCGCTGTTCAAGGCTGCAAAGTAGTTGTCGCCTGCGGGAACCACGCTACCCAGGTACTGTTCGATCAGTTCCGGGTATTCCTTGATGGCGTCGGAAATGCTGCAGAAGATAATGCCCATTTCCATGAGCTTCTTCTTGTGGCTGGTATAAATACTGACGGAGTCGAACACGGCGTCCACGGCAACGTTTGCCAGACGCTTCTGTTCGTCCAGGGGAATGCCCAGCTTTTCGAAGGTGGCCAGAAGTTCTGGGTCCACGTCTTCGATCTTTTCGTGAGACTTCTTGTTCTTGGGGGCGGAATAGTAGACGATGTCCTGCAGGTCCACAGGGGCAAAATTCAGCTCGCCCCAGTTGGGCTGCTCCATGGTCAAGAGCTTTTCGTAGGCCTTCAGGCGAAAATCCAGCATGAACTGAGGTTCGCCGCGGAGAGCGCTGGCTCGACGGATGATGTCTTCGTTAAGGCCCTTTTCAAAAGAGTCGTTCTCGATATCTGTGACAAAACCGTACTTGTAATTTTCGCTCATTTTTTCCGCCAAATTCCAATTTTACGGCGGTAAATATATAAAAATCGTAGGGAATGGAGATCCCGGCTCGATGGCCGGGATGACAATAAAAGTGGCCGAGATGACATGGAATGCTGCGGTGATGACAAATAAAGATGCTCATTACTCACGGCTCATGGCTCATTGCTCACAACTCTTTTTATTATCTTTCAAACATCTTACATAAAGGATTGTTTTATCATGAACGAAAGAGAAAGTTTTGGTTCCCGCCTCGGCTTTATTTTAATCGCAGCGGGTTGTGCCATCGGTATTGGTAACGTTTGGCGTTTTCCCTTTATCACCGGTCAGTACGGCGGTGCCGCCTTTGTTTTGATTTACCTGTTCTTCCTGGTAATTCTTGGCTTACCGGCCCTCATTGCTGAATTTTCCAACGGTCGTGCCAGTAAGCGCGGCGTCGCCCGTTCCTTTGACGTGTTGGAACCTGCGGGCTCCAAGTGGCACTACGCCAAGTTCCCCATGATTGCCGGTAACTACCTGCTCATGATGTTCTACACCACAGTGGCCGGCTGGATGATGTACTACTTCTTCCGCATGACCTTCGTTGGTGACCTTCAGGGCAAGACTCCTGCCGAAGTGGGCGAGGCTTTCGGTACCATGCTGGGCGATGCCGGCATTCAGTCCGGCTGGATGATTGTGGCTACCCTCCTTGGCCTTGGCATTGTTTCTCTCGGCTTGCAGAAGGGCGTGGAACGCATTACCAAGTGGATGATGTCCTTGCTGTTTGTAATCATGATTGCCCTTGCCGTCCGCGCGGTGACCTTGCCGGGTGCCACAGAAGGCCTCAAGTTCTACTTGCTGCCGGATTTTGGCCGCCTTATGGAAAGGGGTATTAACGAGGTGATTTTTGCTGCCATGGGTCAGGCCTTCTTTACCTTGAGTATCGGTATCGGCTCCATGTCCATTCTCGGTAGCTACATCAACAAGAAGCACACCTTGGCCAAGGAAGCCGTGAATATCTGTGCCTTGGATACTGTGGTTGCCTTGCTTGCTGGCCTTATCATTATTCCTAGCTGCTTTGCCTTTAACGTGGAGCCGGGTGCAGGTCCGGGCCTTGTGTTCGTGACTTTGCCCAACATTTTTGCACAGATGCCTGCAGGCCGTTTCTTCGGTTCCGCCTTCTTCCTGTTCATGAGCTTTGCTGCACTTTCCACCTTGGTGGCGGTGTTCGAAAACATCGTTTCCTTCTGGATGGATTTGAAGAACTTTAAGCGTAAGAAGGTGGTGGCTGTCAATATCTTTGCCATCATCATTCTTTCCTTGCCTTGTGCCCTTGGTTTCAACGCATGGTCCGGCTTTGAACCTTTCGGCCCGGGAAGCAATGTTCTTGACCTGGAAGACTTCCTGGTTTCCAACACCTTGCTCCCGTTGGGTTCCCTGTTCTTCGTGGTGTTCTGTAACTCCCGCTATGGCTGGGGCCAGGACAAGTTCTACGAAGAAGTCAATACCGGCGCTGGCTTCAAGTTCCCCACCAACAAGTTTGTCCGCTTCTACATCAAGTGGGTTCTGCCGATCATTGTGCTGGTAATCTTTATCCAGGGTTACTTGCAGAAGTTCGCTCCGGAACTTTCCGCAAAGATTTTCGGATAGTCAAGAAAAACGTCCGCTCGTTGGCGGGCGTGACAACGTTTTGTTAGTAAACGCCCCGGACTTGGTCTGGGGTCTTTTTTTGATCTTTTTTACCTCTTTTGATTTGTGTCATTTTGTGACATAAACTAATTGTATATTTGATGATGTAAAAAAGAAAAAAGGAAGTATAAATATGAACAAGATTTTGAACATCTCCACCAACAATACTCTGTTTGCTCTTCTTATGGCAATGGTTCCCTTGGTTTTTGCGGGAATGCTTGCTGGTTCTGATAGTGTTGTTGCTGCCGCTGCAGTAGCGATAGCTTATGCAAGTGTTGTTATTGGTGAACGTTTGGATTGATATCTTCACCGCATTCGTTGCGGTTTAGACCTTCTTAATGACTTCTACAGTTAATTTGTTGAAGCCAATGCGACCTCCTTCACGTAACTCCAGAGCGGCACGGAATACCGTGTCGTTCTTTTTAAATGGCTCTAGGATGGGCGTGAATTTGTTCTTGAGGAAGTTCTCGATTTCTGTATCGGTGAAGGTCCGTTGATAGAAAACTTGAGGAATGCCGTAGTTGCAATGAGGATTGCGGCAAACGTAGGCAGATAGGTTGTCGCCTTGGGCGTTTGTTCCGCTTCGGAATTGCAGTTGATCTCCGCATACCGGGCAGGGGAAGTCTCTGCGAAGGAATTCAAATTCTACGCGGCCTACAGGGCTCATTTTCAGGAAGGCGTCGAAGGTATCGCCCTTCTTACTTTTGAATCCGGAAATTAGCTCGGTCTTTTCGCTGGTGAGCAAAGCCTTGATGTCGGCGGCGCGAAGTTTTTTGCCGGCAACGGTCTTAAAGAGCGTGAATTTGCAGTCGCAGGGGTTGCCTTGCTCGTCGTGGTCGGTGCCTTTGCCGGTGCAGAAAATGGCGTTCTTGTTTTCTTCAAGAGTGTGTTTGCAAATAGGGCACTTGTACTTGGTTTCGGAGCCGTGGAATTGGCCATCGTTTTCAAATGCGAAAGTCGCCTTATGGTCACTATCCCACATCACCTTGGCGCTGAAAGCCTGGCCTTTCTTGGTGATGAAATCTGTGATGACGCGGGTGGTGCCGTTGTTGAAAAGTTCTGCGGTTTCTTCATCGCTCATGATGTGGCCGGCGATGGTCTTGTAGAATACGAAATCGCAGGTCGGGGTTTCGCCGCTGGAACTTTCGCAAATCAGGCGGTTGCCGGAATCAAGAATGGGCTTGCCGCACTTGGGACAAATGAAATTTGTTGGGGTGGCGCTGCGGGGCTCGTCGTTGAATTCAAAACCGATGTTGCCGTCTTCACCAAGAATTAGGGTGGCGCTAAAAGTGGTACCCTTCTTGCTCTTGAATCCGCTGAGAATGTCGCTTTTGCCGGTGGCTAAGAGCTTGCCCATTTCGGCGTGACTTAAGGTGCGGCCTGCAATGGTGTGGCCAGCCTTGAAACCGCATTCGGCATTCTTGCAGACATAGCCCCAGGGGGCGATTTCCATGGGTTGGCTGCATTTGGGGCAGGGCAGGGCTTCGGTTACGGTCTCGCGCTCGAATTGGCTACCGTATTTTTCATGGAGATGCACAAAAAGGTCGCGGACGTAATCTACAATGCCGTCACGGAATTCCTTAGGATCCAAGTTGCCTTTTTCCACCTGAGAAAGCTTGTATTCCCATTCGCCAGTCATTTCTGGAGACTTGACTTTTTCGTCCATGAGGGCGATGACTTCGCGGCCGCGGAGGGTACTGACCAGATTGTTTTTCTGGGCTTCGATGAAACCGCGCTTTTTCAGCGTTTCGATGATGCCTGCCTGAGTTGCCGGAGTTCCAAGACCGCGGTCCTTCATGGCTTCGGCCAGTTCTTCGTTGTCTATCTGCTTACCTGCGGTTTTCATTGCCGCAAGTAGGGTTGCCTCGGTGTAGTACTTTGGCTTGGACTTCTTTTTCTTTTGCAGTTCAATGCTGTCGAAGGGAGCCTTGTCGCCCTGCTTCCAGTCGGGGAAGGATTCCACGATATTGGTAATGTCGTCGGAATTGCCTTCGTCCTTTGAGTCGCCTGCGGTTGCGCCGGCATCGGAACCCGAATCGCCTTTCTTGGTCGCCTTCTTTTTCTTTTCTTCTTTCACCAAGGCGCGGAAACCCAGGTCCTCGTTCTGTTTCAGTTTTAATCTAAATGTTTCGGCTAGATCCTTCACCTCTTTCGTACTTTGTAATTCGTAATTCATAACTGAAAAGTCCGCAGGACTTTTCAAAGTCACTTCCATTTCGTTCCAGACGTATGGTTTGAGCCATGCCTGGATAAAACGTTCCTTGGCCAGGTTGTAGATGTTCTCTTCCATTTCGGGAAGGCCATTGGGCTGTTCCCCGGTAGGAATGATGGCGAAGTGGTCCGTCACCTTGCTGGAATTGATGAAAACGAAGTTCTCCGATTCCGGACGCATGATCTTTTGCTGCTCCGGCTTGGCCAAACGCATGGCCAACTGGTAGGCTTCCTGCTTCATGGTGTCGGGCAGGTAGGCGGAATCGGTACGGGGGTAGGTGAGTAGCTTCTTTTCATAAAGGTTCTGGGCGCAGTCCAGCACCTGCTGGGCGCTGTATTTGAAACGCTTGTTGCCTTCTTTCTGCAGTTCCGTCAAGTCGAAAGGCTTTTGCGGGAACTGCTTTTTCTGCTGGACGTCAATACCTGTGATGACGGCATCTTCCGGCGGGGCGCATTTGTCCACCACAGCCTGGGCCGGTTCCTCTTTTTCGAAGACGGCTACCTTCAGCGGGATTGTCATCCCGGCCTCAGAGCCGAGATCTCCTTTTTTGGCGTCTCGATCGGGGCGCAAAAGCTGAGCCTGAAAGCCTTTCCAGGTTCCTACCACGCTGTAGTAATACAGTTCCTTGAACTGTTCTACGATGGTGTCACGCTCAACGATGAGGTTTAAGGTAGGGGTCTGTACGCGACCTACGGAAATCATCTTGCCACGGCCCGCTGTAAGCGTATAGGCTCGGGTGGCGTTTAAACCGACCATCCAGTCTGCCCGCTGGCGCAGCCGTGCGGCATAGCTCAGGTTCAAGCGTTCTGTGGCATCTTCAAGATTTTTCCAGGCCTTGTCCAGGTCCTTTGCCACATAGCTGTTGACCCATAGGCGCTTCACTTGCTTCTTCTTGAAATCCGGTGTGTAATCCAGAATTAAATCGAAAATCAGGTTACCTTCGCGGCCAGCATCGGCGCCGTTCACAAGAACGTCTGCCTTGCTCATCATGTCCCGCACCACAGCCAATTGCTTTCGGGTGCTTTCAATTTCCATCAAGCGGAATTTTTCTGGCAGCAACGGCAGATTGCTCAGTCGCCAACCGCCTTCGAATCCGGGGTAGGCGTCCAAGGGTGCCAGGGTAATCAAGTGACCCACACACCAGGTAATGCAATGGTTCTGGCCAATAAGGCACCCGTCCCCTTGGGTGAACTTTTCACCTTCCAAACGTTCCAGCATAGGTCTGTAATGCTGGTTTGCAACGGAAGGTTTTTCTGCCACAAGAAGAATCATAGTGGCAAAGATACGAATTTTTCGTTAAAGAATTTTGTGTGTTCACTTTCTAAGCATGTGCCGCGTTCGTAAACCCACAAAAAGCAATCTTCGTCTACCACTTCATAATCGGAACCACCATTAAACACGTTGGCTACGCCATATATTTCGTGGTCCTTGCAAATGGCTACCTTGCATCCGAGAATTACGGACAAATTAATGCAAGCCTGCTCCAGTGCGTCGTTGGCAAGATCTTCGCTTTTCATGGAGAACTTGGAGGAGTCCTGGGAATTGAATTTTAGACCAAGGCTTTCAAAGTCCTGCTCTACCCATTGCAGCTTTGCGCCCAAATCAATCCCCTTGGAGATTCTGCCCCTAATGGTGAATTCGTGTTCCATTATTCCCTGCTTAGTCTTCTTCTTTATTCCAGAAATCGGTATCCTGTTTTACACCACATTCCTTGGCAATGTAGACCGGTTCCTTGCCTGCATTTCTCTGGTCCGTGTAATTCTTAAGGGCCTTGAAAGCGATGGGGGAGAGAATCAAGATGCAGGGAATGTTTACCACAACCATCAAGGCCTGGCACAAGTCGGCAGAATCCCAGGCGAAACCTGCACTGGAAATGGCGCCCACAAAAACAATGATTGTTGCGATGATTCTGAAAATGGTCATGACTGTTTTGCCTGGACGCTTGGCCATAATAAAGCGGAGGCAGCCTTCGGTGTAGTAGTAGTTTCCGATCAAGGTGGTGAATCCGAAAAGACCAATGGAAATGGTAATGAAAATAGGACCGATGCCACCAAGGACGCTGCGGAGGGATTCCTGAACGTAAGGAATACCGGAAAGATTTCCGTTGGGGGATACGCCGGTGGAAAGACTCATAAGTGCTGTAGCGGTGCAAATGACCAAGGTGTCAATAAAGACAGAGAAGGATTGGACCAGGCCTTGCTTTACGGGGTGGCTAACGCTGGCGCTGGCGGCGGCGTTGGGTGCGGATCCCATACCTGCTTCGTTAGAGTACAAACCGCGCTTAATACCATACATAATGCAGCTTCCGGCGAAACCACCTGCTCCAGCTTCAAAGGAAAAGGCGTCCTTGAAAATCAAGGCGAACATAGAAGGAATGTTGGTGAAGTTGTAGAGAATAACACCGATGGCGACCAACACGTAGATGACGCCCATGATGGGAACCAAGTAGCTTGTGATTTTGGTGAGTCGTTTTGCTCCACCAAAAACGCAGGCAGCGAACAATATGGCGAGAAGAATGCCTACGATTGCCGGGGTTGTTCCTTCGCTGTAGAAACTATAGCTGGAAAGAGAGGTTTGAATGTTGTAGGAGGCCAGAAGGTTGTATCCGATGACGTAGGTCAGTAAAACAAATACGGAGAAGATAATGCCCAACCAACGGCATTTCAGTGCTGTCTGGATGTAGTAGGATGGACCACCGTAAGAATGACCGGTAACCAAGTCTTCGCGCTTGTAGATCTGAGCAAGTGTCGATTCAACGAAGGCTGAAGATGCTCCAAAAATAGCGATAAGCCACATCCAGAAAACAGCTCCGGGACCGCCCAAGCAAATTGCAGAGGAAACGCCCACAATGTTGCCGGTACCTACACGAGAGGCGGTAGAGACCATTAAAGCTCCGAAGGAGGAAATGCCGCTGCCCTCCATGGGCTTTTCCTTGGTAACGCGAATGGTTTCCTTGAAAAGGCGTATCTGGGGGAACTTCATTCGGATGGAGAAGTACAGACCAGCTGCCACTAAGAATAGAGGCACGATAAAGGGCTGGTACAGAAAATTGCTGATGTTGGAAATTACGGAATGAATAGACTCGATCATGAATTTAAAGATAATAAATGAATTTTGCTGGACCGAAAAACCATCTTGCCAATTTAAAAGATTGTTTGTATATTCCTAAACATGAAAAAGATTCTAGACCTTCGACTTCTACTTTGCATCGCTCTTCGTGATACCGAGGCGAGGTTCTAGGCTATTATCTACAAATCAAGGATTTTAACCAAAAAAAGGCCCGCTTCCACAACGATGCGGGTTCTTTTTTTATGGTCAAATTTTTTATCTTTGATGCGTAAAATTAAGGCTTGCGGCGTGTGGATGCCGGCAGGAGATAAAAATGAACTGTATGATGGATTGTGCCGATCAGGCAAGAAAACCGTTCTTTTATGACGTCACTCTGCGTGACGGTAACCAGGCTTTGCCCAAGCCCTGGAACAATGCCCAGAAGAAGGATGTTTACCTCCAGTTGTTGAAGCTGGGTGTGCAGGGTGCCGAAGTGGGTTTCCCCGCCTCTTCTGAAATGGATTTTGAATCCGTAAAGGAACTGGCTCAGCTTACTGCCGAAATGGCTGCCGCAGGCGACGAAGTTGCCCAGAAGGTGGTGGTCTCCGGTCTGGCCCGTTGCGTCCCCAGCGACATTCAGCGTTGCTGGGAAGCCGTCCAGTATGCTCCCCATCCGCGAATCCATACCTTCCTGGCTACAAGCCCCCTCTCCATGGAGCATGTGCTCCACATGACTCCGGAACAGGTGAAGGCTCGCGCCGTAGATTGCGTAAAGCTTGCCAAGTCCCTGGTGGGCGACAAGGGTGACGTGGAATTCAGCTGCGAACATTTTGGCGACTGCCTGGAAAACATGGACTTCGTGATTGAAGTGTTGAAGGCTGTGGTGGAAGCTGGTGCAACTACCTTGAACCTGCCCAACACCGTGGAACGTTACCGCCCCATGCTGTACATCAGCCAGATCAAGCAGGTGTACGATGCCATGCCCAAGAATGTGACCATTTCTGTTCACTGCCATAACGACCTGGGTATGGCCACCGCTGCTACCGTCGAAAGCTTCTTCGTGGGTGCAACCCAGCTGGAAGTTGCCTTAAACGGCCTTGGCGAACGTTGCGGCAATACCAACTTCTACGAAGTGGCTCTGGGCCTGCACAATTCCGGCGTTGATACCGGCTTGCACCTGGACAAGATTTACGAAACCGCCATTTTGATTTCCCAGTGGTCCGGCGTTAGCATTTATACCCGCGCTCCGCTCATTGGTGCCGAAGCTATCGTTCACCGTAGCGGTATCCATCAGGATGGTGCTTCCAAGACCAAGGACATGAAGAAGGGAGCATACCGCCCCATCGACTACTCCATCATTGGCCGTAACCAGAACGACTCTTTGAGCTTTACCAGCCAGAGCGGTCGTACCGCCGTGTACGAAATCATCACCAAGTTCGGCTACAAGCTGAGCCTGGCCGAAGCCGCCGAACTGCAGCCCATCCTCAAGAGCTACAGCGAAAAGGAAGGCGAAATGAGCGCCGAACGCGTTCTGGACGTGTTCCGCGAACAGCGCGTGAATGTAAACGGTCGCCTGATTTTCAACAACGTCGAAGTGATTCCCGACGAAGGCCGCTTTATCTTCCACTTCAAGAAGGACGGCGAGGCTCTGGTCAAGTCCGTGACCGCCGAAGGTCCTATTGAAGCTGGCCTCATCCTCATGCGCGAAATTGGCTTGCCGGTGGAACTGATCAAGTACCGCCAGGTGGTGGTTCCCGAAAAGGATAAGCTGTGGGCCGGTCGCGGTCTCAGCCGTATTGTGCTGAAGGCTAACGGCAAGGAAGTGGAAGGCCGCGGTGTTTCTAGCGATACTCTGAAGGCTAACATGCGGGCTCTCTTTGGTGGTGTAAACCTGCTGTATAAGTAAACCCGCGTGTCATTCTGAGCGAAGCGAAGAATCTAGGAACGAATATGGAATTGACTAGCAGATTAGTACGTCCGTTTGCGAAAAGGTACCGCAAGTATTCCGGCAAGGTCAGTGCATTCGCTGGCCCTGTTTGGAAGGCTACATTGGATCTGTTGGGCAAGCTTCCTAACCCCAAGGCTTTTGCGGGCTCTGAAGATCTGGGCGATACTTCTGATGGCGAGACCGCCGAAGGAGCTGTTGTCGCTGGTAAAGCTGGGCTCTTGACCCGCCTCAAGAATTTCAAGAAATCCTTGAAGGAAATGAGCGATTTCCAGAAGCTGATTTTGCTCACCGTAGCTGTGGTTTTGCCTGCGGGAATCTTGATTTCTACGTTGCTGGTGGGCTTCATCAAGAAGCGCCGTAATAAGTAAGGCGTCGGATGGCCTCCGCAAATTTCAAACTGTCAAAACGTTTGCCAAAGGACTTGACCCCAAGTCCTTTTTTTGAAGAATTGGAAAAGGCAAAGGTCGAAGTTGCTATTGCATGCGCCGCCGATGGGAATGTCGCACCCCTTATTGATATGACCGTCAGTTCGCCGGTACGTGTTGGTTTGCCTGTTGAATTGGAAAGAGCTGTAGATCAGGCTCGTTCGCAGTTTGGTCATTGGTCTCCCGATGCGTCCGGCTGGCGAGAAGCCCACGAGGCTGTTGCCCAGTACTATAAGGAACGTGGGGGAGCTTTTACTCCCAACCAGGTGATTGTTACGGCCAGTACCAGCGAAGCCTATTCCGTTTTGTTCAAGACCTTTTGCGATCCAGGTGACGTAATCTTGACGCCCATGCCTGGCTATCCGCTGCTGGATACGCTTGCCCAGTTGGAACATTTGGAATGCGCGCCGTATTTTTTGAAGTTGACCCGCGAGAAAGGCCCCAGGCACAAGGCTCAAAACTCTTCGCTCAAAACTCAAAGCTCGTTCCGCTTTGTACTGGATATAGACAGTCTGTTGGCTGCTCCGGAAAATGCTCGCATCCTTTTGCTAGTTTCGCCACACAATCCCACAGGCCATATCGTAAGCCTGCAGGAATGGAATGAGGTGGTTCGTTTCTGCGAAGAGAACAACTTGGTTTTGGTGGTGGATGAAGTTTTTGGCGACTATGGCTTTAGCGATGAAGTCAAACGCAGTTGGCAGTATTTGAGGCATGCAAGTCATTCTCGCGAATCGTTCGCAAGTCATCCTCGTGTAGGCGAGGATCTGACAGGCCACTCTGGTTTGGATGAGAATTCTAGATCCCCGGTCAAGCCGGGGATGACAGCAGAAGTCAAGCCGGGGATGACAAATAGGGGCGATTCTTCGGACTACTTCGATTGCGGCGGAAACGATCTCGTCTTTGCTCCCAAAGATGGACCCCAGTGCCCCATCTTCTGGCTGAACGGATTAAGCAAGGCCGTGGGTGCGCCTCAGTTGAAGTTCGGCTGGATGGCTTTCTACGCGCCCGCGGAACGATTTGAGGAAATACGCGCGGCCCTGGAATTTGTGGAGGATGCGTACCTTAGTACAAGTTCCTGCGCACAGGCTTTGGCGACACCGCTCCTGGCTCACGCTGCCGAGTACGAAACTTTGGTGACGGCGCGACTCATACAAAACTGGAGCACGCTGCAATCTATGTTCCCGAATAAGTATTGCCCCAAGGTTCTTGGAGGCTGGTACGCTGTGGTGCATCTCGGTGAAGACGATGAGGAATTGACCCTTCGCCTGTTGCGTGAAAAGCATGTTCTTGTCCAGCCGGGATTTTTCTTCGACTTCGATGAAGACGGCTGGGTGGTAATTAGCTTGTTGCAAAAACCGGATGTTTTTGCCGAAGCCGTAAAACGAATGACAGAATTGAAATAAAAAATCGTTAGCCGTAGACTTCGTACTTGGCGTCGCGTTCCACCGGCGTTAGACCTTCGTTCAAAATCAATTCACGCATACGGGCGGGGCTCATGCCCACAGGTACCTTGGCGCCGGCGGCGTGAGTGATCTTTTCTTCGATGATGGTTCCGTCCAAGTCACTTGCACCAGAGTGCAAAGCCTTCATGGCGGTTTCAATATCCATCTGGATCCAGTAAGCCTTGATGTGGGGGAAGTTATCTAGGAACAGGCGGGCCACAGCCACCGTACGCAGAATGTCTTCCTGGGAAGTCATGTTGGGAACGATGTTGTGCAGGGCGTTGTGTTCCGGATGGTACACCAGCGGAATGAATGCGAAGAAACCGGGAGCTTCGTCCTGCAGGTCCCGCAACATTTTCATGTGGGCGATGCGGTGCTCCGGCTTTTCGATGTGGCCGAACAGCATGGTTGCGTTGGTGGGAATGCCGATCTTGTGGGCGGCACGATGAACGTCCAGCCATTCTTCGCCGGTTTCCTTACCCGGGCAGATCTGGTCGCGAACATCCTGAAGGAGGATTTCGGCGCCGCCACCGGGAAGGGCGTCTAGCCCCGCTTCCTTTAGGGTCTGCATAATCTGCAGGGGCGTTTGGCCTGAAATCTTTGCGAAGTGGCAAATTTCTACGGCGGTGAATGCCTTCAGGTTTACCTTGGGGAATTCCTGACGGAGCTTGCGCAACATCTCGATGTAGTAATCGAAGGGATGGTCCGGATGAAGGCCGCCGACGATATGCAGTTCACGGGCGCCACCTTCAATGGCAAAAGCAGCCTTGTCGCGAATAGTGGGGTAGTCCCAGTCGTAAGCGGTGGGGGAATCTTTCTTGATTTTACTGAAGGCGCAGAACTTGCAGTGCAGAACACACACATTGGTGTAGTTGATCTGACGGTTGTTCACCCAGTAGACGGATTTACCGTGGCGACGTTCCTTTTCTGCATTGGCGCGACCGCACAATTCGTCCAGCGGAGCGTTCAAAAATAAATCAAGAGCTTCTTCTTCAGACATTCTAGCCATGCTTCAAATGTAGAAAAAAGCCGAAATGGGCGGGATGGAAGTCCCGCGGTTAAAGGATAGGCATTGCAGTAAGGGGTGGGTGTTCTGCTGTATAGGGATCGGCATTGCAGTAAGGGGTGGGAGTCCAGAGGGCGGGGAAGGCCCCGCCCTTTGCAACAAAAAAAAGAACCAGTTTTCACTGGTTCTTTTTTTAGTAGCGGGGGCAGGACTTGAACGCTGCGACCTTCGGGTTATGAGCCCGACGAGCTACCAACTGCTCCACCCCGCGTCGAGGTAGCCCATATATAGTTAATTACATCCTTTTTGGCAAGGGTAATTAAACGAATTTCTTGAGGATGTGCTTGCTGGCCACAAAATAATCAATTCCGCTAAGCACGGTTACCAAGGTGATGATGCCCATGATGGTTTGGGGGAAGTAGGGCCAAATTGCGTCAAAACCGGGAATAAAGTGGCGGATCGGGTCGATGGCGCCTGCGAGAATTCCAACGATACCCATGCCCTGCAATGCTGTTTTCCACTTGCCGCTACGGCGGGCGGGCATAATCAAGCCTTCGCTTGCGGCCAGTGTACGCAAGGTTTCAACACTGGATTCGCGGAAGTAGATCACTGCAACCATCCAAACCGGAGCGTAACCAGTTGCGATAAAGCACATGAAAATGGTCATGTTGGAAATCTTGTCGCTGAAGGGATCCAGGTACTTGCCCAAAGTGCTGACTTCGCCCATGGCTCGTGCCAGTTTTCCGTCCAGGAAATCGGTGAGCATAAAGCCCAAAACCATGACGAGGGAAAGAACCTTGAAAACCAGGCTGTTGTTGCTGTAATCCAGGTCGTTGTCGTAGAAGAATACCCACAGGAAGAAGGGGGTCAAAACGATGCGGCTCATGGTGAGCTGGCTTGCGATGGACAAAGGCTTTCGATGTGCAGGGTCGCGATAGTACCAATAGGCAAAGGCTGCAGTACTTGCACCCATAAGCAACATGGAGGTTACCATGGAAATTTGCTGGTAATCTTCCAATTCCAAAAGATACACGGCCATGGTAATTGTAATGGAAATATTGCAAAGCTTGCTCCAACGACGCTTGCGGGGAAGCTGCTTACCTTCGCGGAGAACGCCCAGGGAGAACAGGGTGTGGGCGATTAGACGAGCCAGTAGGAGCACGCAACCCACGGCCAATAGCTTTTCGGCGGATTCTTCCTTAAGAAGGTCGTGGATAAAGATGCTTGCCATGACCACAAAGGAGAGGGCTCCGTCGATGGTGTTGAGCCAAAGCCTGTAATAGGGCTTTTCAACTTCCTCGGAACGAAGCTGGTAGAGGTTGACCCAACCCATAGCCATTGCAATGAGCACGAAGGCTGTTGCAGTCTTCGGCATGTCATTCCAGATGAATGCCGTGACGCAGATAAATACTGCAACGCGAAGGGCGCTCCAAATTCGTGAACGTAATCTTACGTCGGAAACGTTTTCCTCAGTCTTTTGTTCTGTCATTGGTTGTTCTCCAAAAGTTGCTTTGCATGTTCGCGGATAGTTTCGTTATCGCCGCCTAACATACGAGAAAGTTCTTGTACACGACCGTCGTGGTCCAGTTCTATAATAGATGTGTAGGTGCGTCCGTTAATTTCTTTTTTGCTGACAGCCAGCTGGTTCTGGGCACGGCTTGCCACCTGATGCAAGTGGGTGATGGTCAAAATCTGATGGTGCTTGCCGAGGTTGCGGAGGGCATCGCCAATGCTGTTGCCAACTTCGCCGCTGATACCGGAATCCACTTCGTCGAAAATCAGTAGGGGAACTTTATCCAGTTCGGCCATGACGCTCTTGATGGCCAGCAGCAAGCGGGAAAGTTCGCCGCCAGAGACTGCCTTTTGCAAGCTCTTGGAACCTTCGCCGGGGTTCGGTGCCAGTAGGAATTCGATACGGTCGGAACCAATAGGACCCAAGGCCTGCTTTTCGATGGAGGTCTTGAATTCGGCCTTGGGCATACCCAGGGTATGCAGGATGTCGCTGACAGCCTGGTCATATCGGGCTGCGGCCTCGACGCGGGCTGCAGTAAGCTTTGCTGCAACCTTTTCCAGTTCAGCCAAAGTCTTGGTAGATTGGCGAGTCAGTTCCTCAAGATCTGCATCAAGATTTTCAAGACTGCTTAATTCTTCCTTGCGCTGTTCCGTAAGGGCGATAAGGCCCGAAACATCGGTACGGTACTTGCGCTTCAACTTTTGAATCTGGGCGATTCGGGAGTTTGCCCGGTCGATGTCTGCGGCGCTTACTGCGGCGGAGGGCGTTAAGCGCATCAGGTCCTTGCAAACGCTTTCGAAAGGATCTGCCACTTCTTCAAGGGCCTTGAAATCTTCTTCGTAACTGGGGCACTTTATGGCCAAGGTGCGCATGCGGGCCTGCAAACTCTGGACCATGTCCAAGAGACCGTTTTCGCCGGCCAGCATTCCCTGGATATCGCCTAGATGGCGGCGTTCCGCTTCGCTCTTGCTTGCGTTGCTGACTTTTTCTTCCAGCTCTTCTTCTTCGCCGTCTTTGAGGGCTGCCTTAGTCAATTCGTCGTGCTGGAACTTTAAAAAGTCCTTTTGGGCGGCGAGATTCTTGGCCCGTTCTTCGGTGGCGGAAATCTTATTTTGAATTTCGTTCCAACTGGCCCATAACTTGCCGTATTCTTCGAGCAGACAGCCATTGCCTGCGTAGGCGTCCAGCATTTGGGCGTGGGTGCGAGTGTCGCGCAGCAAGAGCTGCTCACTTTGACCATGCATCTGGATCAGTTCTTCGCCGAGGCGCTGCAGGTCGGCCTGGTTCACCATGGAGCCGTTGACGCGGGCGCGCCCCTTGCCGCTTTCAAGAACTTCACGACGGATTACCAGCTCGTCGTCGGAATCAATTTCCAGTTCTTCAAGAATGGACTTGACTTGAGGTTCGTTACTGATGTCAAAGGTGGCTTCTACAACGGCCTTCTCTTCACCTCCGCGTACCATGCTGGCTTGGGCCTTGTCGCCGCAAACGATGCGGAGGGCCTTTAATAATACTGACTTGCCAGCGCCAGTCTCGCCTGTAATGGCGGTAAATCCCTGACGGAAGTTAACCTCTGCCTGGGCTATAAGAGTGAAACCATTGATAGAAAGTGACTTTAACATAGTACGGAAAAAACTACAAAAAAGCGAACGTCAAAAGATGACAACTTGGAATTAACAATGAACAATGAATAATTAAAACCACGCGGCAAAGCCGCCATTATAAAATTGTTAACTGTTAATTGTTCACCTATTTTTCAAACTCCACGATACTGCGGTAGATGGGGCGGCCTTCCTTGCGGTACTTCTTTTCGAAACCGGTCATGATACCTTCGGTAGGTTCTGCTTCGTTGCGAACCAGCACCTTGCAACCGGCGAAGTTGTCAAAGACTTCCAGGGCCACTTCGTTGTATTCCTTGTGGTCGGTACCCCAATAGAAAATTCTCTTGCCGGGTTTAAGAACGCGAGCTACCTGCTCCAAAAAGTCAGGGCGCAGCAAACGGTTCTTGTGGTGACGTTCCTTGGGCCACGGATCAGGGAAGTACATGTGGAATGCGTCCACGGTGTTATCCTTGACGCAATCGCGAAGGAAATAGAAAACGTCGCCACGAAGCATGCTTGCGTTATCCAGAACACCGGCCTTGTTCATCTTGCGCTGGGCGAACTTTGCCCAGGTGTAGTCCCATTCGCTACCCATGATGAAATAGTCGGGGTGCTTGGCTGCATACTCGGAAATGAATCCGCCCTTACCGGAGCCGATTTCCACTTCAATGTGGTCGTTGTGCTTGGGGAACATGTCCTTCCAGTCAAAGTCCAACTTGTGGGGGAGACCGTCGGGGGTGGCGATAGGTTTGCGGTCACCGTTGGTACGGAACACGTAGTGCCAAAGGGACTTGGCGTTTTCGTCTTCCTTCAAGTCACGGAAAAATTCCGGAATGACCACTTCCTTTTCTACAACTTCTTCGCCTTCTGCGGCTTCAATTTTTTCTTCGTTCATTTCACTCACCACTCTAAAGTAAAATCTCTACTCTATCCTTAAATTTTTCAGGAATGTACTTGTCGACCATGTCTCTAATCAGCTTATCGGAATACTTCATGGAGAAATGGCTCAAAATGATCTTTTCGCACTTCACATCGTCGCCCACTTCATTGAGTGCCCGAGCGATATCCTTGATGTGAGAGTGGCCTTTCTTGATGCTCATGGATTCGTCGTCGGGAGTCAAGAAAGTACATTCGGTAATTAGAACTTTGGACTGGAACACTCGGCTGTTGTCCAGCAGACTTTCGCCCAGGCAGTCTCCCATGAAGCTGACCAAAGGTTCGTAGACTTCGCGGGTGATTTCCACTTTGTTCTTGCGCAATTCAATAAGCTCTGCTGGAGTCTTGGTCAAGAATTCGTCTTTCAGTTTTTTCTTGAAGTAGTACAGAGTTCCGCCCATGGCCGGAATGGAATGCTTCACCTCGAAGGCTTCCAACGCAAGATCCTTGCGGTACTTTAAAAATTGCAGTTCTCCAGCACTTACTGGAATGATTTCAGGATAGCGAAATTTGTTTTCGGGAACTCCCTCGAACATTGCTTCTGCCTTGATCCACGCTTTGGCGGCATCGCAGATAAAATCCGGCATGTAGTAGACGCTGTCCCGTTCCACGCCCATCATTTTGCGAAGGCTATGGTGACGCATAATGCAGCGACCGTGGTCTCCGTGGGCGTGAGTCAAAAATACGTGATTCAAAGATGTTGCCGACAGGGGACATTCGCCCATGTCAATGCAAAAATCAAGTTCGGGCAATTGCAGGTAAGTGGCCAATCCTGAGATAGAAAAGCCAGAAACTGTGGAACAGGATGTTTCCACGTGGACCTGCTTTAGAGCGTTGTGTATGAATTTGCCGTCATTTGCCATTTTCAGCGGAAATTTAGAAAAAATGGCGTATAGAAATTAAGATCAAAAATAAAAACACTCCCGTTTTAAACAGGAGTGCTTAGAAAATTTGATGTACTGAACCTTATTTCTTCTTGGTGTTTTCTGCAACAATCTGGTCGAAGTCATAGCAGTTCATTTCTTCGATGCGGTTGCCCATGGCAACGCTACGGGTTCTTGCGTTACCCTTCTTTTCGGGAATGCTGTAGCAGAAGTTGTAGGTGTTGCCTTCGTCGGTGGGGATGCCTACTTTGAAAATACGGATTCGACCGGAATTCTTGGTAAAGTATTCGTGGTAGTCGTAAGTGTTTTTGATTTTCTGCAGGCGAGTATCCTGGTTGAAATGAATTTCATTTACAATGGGACCTTCCAAGTTCAGGGGGAGGGCGTTCTGGAAACGAAGTTCCAACTGTCCGTTTGTCAAAACAAGAGATGTTTCGGCAGGCTTGATCAAATAGCGCTGTTGGGGAATGTTCTTATAAGCCTTGGAGTGGCTTACGCGAACGCCGCACATTTCTCGCATATCGGGTTGAGCCACGAAGTCGATGTCTCGGCAAATGGGAGGCAAGTTTGTGGGAATTTCCAGATTCTCGGGACCAACGCTGGCCTTGGAACCTGCACAGCCTGCCAAAAGAGACACAAATGCGATAGAAGATGCGAACAAAAGTTTTGCTTTCATATAGCTAAATATACCTTTATTATTTAAAATTGCATTTTTTTAGCGAAATAAAGTAAAAAAGTTGATCTATGTGAAGGATAATGGGGTCTGCCTTGATATAATGTAAACTTTTATAAACAAAAATTGTTTTTTTGCTCCAAAAAAGGGGTGAATCTGGGCAAAAATGGAAAATGCCTGTTTCTGTCAGTTGAAAAAGCTATCTTTGGGCCGGAGATTAGTTAGGGATTCATATGAATATCTATAGCTGGAACGTAAACGGACTTCGCTCCGTAATGAAGAAAGGATTTGAAGAGTGGTTCAAGACCACTATGCCCGATATCCTGTGCTTGCAGGAAGTTCGTGCTGAAGAAGATCAAATTCCTGAATCCATCGCCGCTCCAGAGGGCTATTCTGTCTACTGGAACCCCTGTAAGCGCAAAAAGGGCTACAGTGGTGTAGGTGTGTACTCTCAGATTGAACCGGATCGCGTCAATTACGGCTTTGATATCGAGGAATTTGACGACGAAGGTCGCGTGCTTCAGCTGGTTTTTCCGGACTGGGTTCTGAACAACATCTACTTCCCCAATGGTGGTTCTGGCGACGACCGCTTGGACTACAAGCTTCGCTTTTACGATGCCTTCCTTGAAAATTGTAACCGTTGGATTTCAGACGGTAAGCACGTAGTGACTGTGGGCGACTATAATACCTGCCACAAGGAAATTGATATTGCCCGCCCCAAGGAAAACGAAAACGTCAGCGGCTTCTTGCCTATTGAACGCGCATGGATGGACAAGTACGTGGAAAACGGCTACGTGGATAGTTTCCGTCACTTGAATCCCGAGGCTCGCGACATGTACTCTTGGTGGAGCAATCGTTTTGGCGCTCGTTCTCGTAACGTGGGTTGGCGCCTGGATTACGCCTTCGTGGATGCTGGTCTTGTTCCTAATATCGTTAGCTCCAATATTCACACCGGTGTGATGGGGTCGGATCATTGCCCCATTAGTATTGAGTTGGAACCGCCCTTCGTACCTCTGCCTATTAAGAAAATGGAAGAATAAGGGCGTCTGTTAGATCACTTAGCTTTCACGATTGCCCAGGCTTCGTCAAAGATTCGAGACGTTAATCCGGGATCCT
This sequence comes from Fibrobacter sp., assembly GCA_045597525.1. Classification (GTDB taxonomy): domain Bacteria; phylum Fibrobacterota; class Fibrobacteria; order Fibrobacterales; family Fibrobacteraceae; genus Fibrobacter. The sequence goes on from JAZLKF010000056.1 coordinate 247,670, forward strand.
TCAAAATTGTCAAGCGCTTTAATTCTTCGTCAGAAGGATTGATGACTCGGTTGTTCTTGAAACGGCCATCGAGGTAGTTGAGAGATTCTTTGTTTGGCGTAGCGAAGTTTACGTATTTTGCCAGCTGGGCGCCAACTTTTGCGTCGAGAATATAATTCATGAAGGCGTAGGCGCCTTCCTTGTTGGGTGTTCTTGCGCTGAGTAGCATGGCGTCGACCCACATAAAGGAGCCTTCTACGGGTATGGCGTATTGCAATGAAGAGTCTTCTGCGATGGCAGACATGGCTTCTCCGTTGAATACCACTGCTGCCCAATCCTGCTTAGAGAGAACTCTGTTCTTTCCTTCCACAGAACCTACGAAGCCAGAAAAGTGAGGGTCTTGCTTTGCCTTGACTAAGTGCTCCACCGCCGCAGAAATTTGCCTTCTATTTGTAGAGTTCGCGTCAAAGCCTTTTGCTTGCAATGCCATGGAGAGCATAGACCTGCGCTCTTCTAAAAGACTGAAGCTTCCCTTGGTCTGTTTGGCGTCGAATAACATATCGTAGCTGACATTCATTGGGTCTACGGTTGTGTCTCGGTAGAGAATGCCCGTGGTTCCCCACAGGTAGGGAACTGAATACCTGTTGGTATGGTCGTAGCTGGAATTTTTGAACTGGTCAGCAATATTGACGTGATTGGGAATCATGCTAGTGTCTAAGGACTGGATGAGTCCGAGGTGGATCATCTGCTGGATTACCACGTCGCTTGCGATGATTACATCGTATTTTTCGGTGCCCACAGCTTGGAGCCTGTAGATCATTTCTTCCTGGGATTCGTACTGGTCCATTTTGATTTCGAAACCAGTCTTTTCCTTGAAGTCAGTCTCCATTTCTGGGTTTGTATATTCGCTGTAAATCATTACGGACACTGTTCTTTTTTTCCCGGAGGAGGAATCGTTGTTACAGCCGACAAATAAAAAGGCTGTTGCGAACAGTGCAATTACCAAAAACATCTTAAGAGCCGTCCTTGATGCCGCTTTGTTTAATTCATCCCGATTCATATTTGATAAGATAGCAAGTTATATGTAAAAGAAAAGACCCGTCTCTTGCAGACGAGCCTTTTCGTGATTTTCGTTACTCTAAAACAGAGATTTTAGAGCCCAGATCGGGAGTCGGACCCGAGACCTCTTCCTTACCAAGGAAGTGCTCTACCACTGAGCTACCTGGGCTTTTCTTAGGTGAAGCCAAAGTTAGTATAATATTTTTGGATTTGCAAGGGTTTGTTTTAAACAGAATTACTTTTTTGTAAAAACTTTAGCACCATAATAGTTATTAGTTTGTATGTAACAAAAAGGGCGCCAAGGGCGCCTTTTTGTCTATAGCATACGAAACCGAGGAAAAACCTCGCACCTCTTCAAAGCCTTGCAAGGCAAGGCTTCCTGCTAGCTATGCAGGTACTCGATGATGGCGTCGTGGATGGTGGTGAACACGTTACGCAGTTCAGTTTCGTCTTCTTCAAGGAGCGTCACGCGGAAGCCCATGAGGTCGGTGCTGAAACTGGTGCTAGGCACCACGCAGATACCCTTGGCGCCCAATAGGTAGTACACGAAGCGGTAGTCCAACTTGTCGGTCTTGGAACACCATTCTTCAACCTTGGCCTTGATCTGAGGATTGTCGATCTTCATGGACTGGTGGTTGTTCAGAACGCCTTCACGGAAGATGATGGTGTTGTAGAATGCACCGTAGGTGGGGTTGAAGTAAAGTTCGGGAATGTCGCTCAGGATTTCGTTGATGATAGCGGAGCGACGGCCAATCTTTTCGTTCAAGGCCTTGCGGTGTTCCATGAAGCGAGGATCGCCCAGCACGCGAGGAATGGTCATCTGGGGAAGCGTTGTGGAGCAGACTTCCACCATCTTGGCGTTGTCCAGAGCGCGGCAGAAGGCGTCGAACTGTTCGTCCTTGTCGCGATTGTAGTATTCAACCCATCCGCAACGAGCACCCGGCCACGGGTATTCCTTGGAGATGCCCTTCATGGCAATTGCCGGAACGTCGCCGATGTATTCGGCCAGGGCGTAGGCGTGTGCTCCATTGTAGGTAATCTTGTTGTAGATTTCGTCGCAGATAATGAAGAGGTTGTAGCGCTTGGCGATATCAACGATCTTCTTCAAAATTTCCAGAGGGTATACCATGCCGGTAGGATTATCCGGGTTCAGAACCAGGATGCCAGCGATGGAGGGGTTGTACTTCACCTTGTTTTCCAGTTCTTCAAGGTCCGGATACCAGTGGTTTTCGGGCTTGAGGCTGTAGGTAATAGCAGGAGCGTGTGCGTGTGCTGCTTCGGCAGAGCTGTGGGTGCTGTATGCCGGGGACGGTCCGATAATGCGGGTGGTCATGGACAGCAGGCTGTAGAGCGTTGCGATGGCATCGCCGAGACCGTTGAAGAACAGGATGTCGTCGACGGTAATCTGGGCGCCACCCAGCTTGTTGGTTTCCTTCACGATGAATTCGCGGGTTTCCAGCATACCCTTGGACGGGCAGTAGCCGTAGCTTCTGTTGGTCTTGGAAAGGTCAACAACGATATCCTTGATCCAGTCAGGGACCTGGCACTTCTTTTCAATGGGGTCGCCGATGTTTTCCCAGTGGATGTTCGGCATACCCAGCGTCTTAAGGAGGTTCGCCTTCTTCACAATCTCACGGATTTCGTAAGACAGTTCCTTGGCGCCATCGGTAAGCAAACGCTTTCTCATTTTATACTCCGGTTAAAAAAATTATTCAATAACTTATGGGTGAAATTATAGAATAAAATTCAATGAACAATGAACGATGAAAAATGAAAAATGAGAATAATGGCGCTTTGCGCCCTACTAAGGGCGGCAAAGCCGCGTGACTAATCATTGTTCGCTATTCACTGTTAATTGTTAATTTTTTACATTTTGCGTATGTCGCCTGAAACCTTGTACGATCCTATCCGCAAGAAGGATGTTCCTGCAACTCCCGAGGAACATGTCCGTCAGGCTACGGTCCGCTACTTGCTGGATCAGGTGAAGGTTCCGGAACATTTGGTTGCAGTAGAGTTTCCCTTGGGATCCATTGATTCTAAAACTGATGACCGCGTGGACATTATGGTCCATAATTTTCGTGCAGGGGCTACTATCGATAAGCCCTGGCTTTTGGTGGAATGTAAAGCGCCTGGTGAATACACTTGGCCGGTACTTCAGCAACAGCTGAATAAGTACTTGCAAATTCTTACACCCAACTATGTGATGCTTTCATTGGGCGATGCTGTGCGCTATTTTAAATTAGATCCGGCCACAAAACGATTTGAAAAAATCGAAACGTTGCCGGTTTTTGAATAGCTACTGCACCACGGACGTTACTTCTCCATCCTTGAAACGGGTGGTGAGCTTATCGCCGGCTTTCAATTGATTGGCATTACGAACAAACTTTCCGTTGGCATCGAGAGTCAATGAATATCCGCGGGCAAGAGCTGTGGCGGGATCTGCAGCCTTGACCTTGGTTTCTAACAAAGTAAATTGGGATTTCGCAAGATCCAGAATTTTTCGTGTTCCTTGGTGCAATCCTTCCGCATTGCGATCAAGACGGGCGTTTTCATCGCGGAGTACGTAGTGCAAGTCTCGCTTTAAGTTGCTAGAACAAAGTGTGAGACGAGTCTTTTCGTTTTGAATGCGGCCTGTAACTTTTTGATGCAGTGCGTTGCCTAGATTTGCAAGAACTTGATTTTCTTGTACAAGAGAGTCCTTGGCGCCTGCTGCAATTTCTTGGGCGGTGACAAGCATCTTGTTCCAACTATCGGCAACGCGGTCAACCAAACGCTTGGCGGTGTCTGTTGGTGTGATACAACTTTGGTAAGCGACTTCGTCTACCAAACTCTTGTCAATTTCGTGTCCGATACCTGTAAAAACTGGAACTGGAAAATTTGCAATGGCGCGGCACAATGCCTCGCTATCAAAGAAATTCAAATCCGTTTTGGAGCCGCCGCCGCGTACGATACAGACCACATCGATTGCTTCAACCTGGGAAAGTTTTGCCAACGCCGCAAGAACCGAGGGCTCGGTTTCTGCACCTTGCATTTTTGCATAGACCGTCATTACCTTGAATGCGAAGGGCGATTCTGCCAGCTTAGTGGTGAAATCTTTAAACGCTGCAGTGCCTTCGCCGGTAATCAAGCCAATACGCATGGGGGTGGGGGCAAGTTCCAGAAGTTTGTTTTTCTCAATGAGACCTTCGGCTCCTAGCTTTCGCAAAATTTCCATGCGGGTCATGGCGAGCTCGCCGATGGTGTACACCGGGTCTATATCCAGAATCTGGGCCTGCAGTTTTCCGTAAGGAACGTAGATCTCGGCCTTAATCAAGAAACTGACCTTAAGCTGGTCCTTCAATTTGAAGGGCTTGCCGCAGTTTGCGATTTTTGCCTGGATGGCAGCAAAACGGCCTGCGAAACAAGAAAGGCTAATTACAGAAATAGGCTTAACATTACCTTCTTCAAAATCAGCAATAGTCAAGTAAATGATGTTTGGCTTTTGCGTAATTTGGGTAATGACGCCGCGAACCCATACAGCAGGGGTTTCTTCCACTTTTCTCTTAAGGGAAGTCATGTATTGGGTGACTGTATAGGACTTTACTTCTGTTTCCACGATGTGAATATAATTATTTCTTTTCTATTTTTAGGATACTATGGCAAAAGTTGTATCTGCAATGGAAGTCCGTCAAAATTTTGGCAACCTGTTGAACCAGGTTGCCTTGAAAGACGAAGAAATCGTAATTGAACGTGCCGGTAAGCCCTTGGCTCGCCTGGTTAGTGTTTCTACACCTTCCGCAGGCAAGCTAGACTTTCGCGATATCAGCAAACTTCCCAATCAGATTTGGGAAGAATAGTTTAGTCCTCAGAACTGATTGCTGCTCTCACGGTGATGCTTAAAGTGTCTCTCATGGATGGATCTGCAACACTTTCTGCAATCAGCAAAGCAACCTTACGGACGTTGTCTTCGTCGTTCAGCACGGTCAAGTAGTCTGCGGAAATTTCCTGTTCAGAACCATTAACTTCGCAATCAGCAACTTTGTAGTTGTTGTTGATGATGCTTAGGGAACTGCAGGGTACGAACCAGTTGACTTTATCGCCAACTTCTTCCCAGCCTTTTTCTTTCTTAGCTTCCATATAGAAAACGAAATCGTCCAGGGTTATTTTACTTCCCAGTTCCAAAGTAACTTTGTCGATAACCTTGCCGTCGTTATTAGCGTTCACCATATCCATGGATTCCACGGAGCCCATGTGCTGAACTAGCGTGTGCAACTGAAGAACGTAACGTAGAGAATCGCGAACTTGTTCAAGAGGTGCGGAATTTAAGCGGAGGTAATGGAGATAATAAGGTCCTTCTGGCATGTCTTCGGTAATGGTGAATCCGCTACCATAGGCTGGGTTTACAGAGAATTGTTTCTTTTGATTTTTGTCTAAAACTTCTAGCGTAACTTGACTCTTGAATAGGTCGTCGTCGTAGTTGTAGATGCCGTGCTTTACACGTACGGAGTCTCCCTTCTTGAAGTTACCGATCCATACGAACTGCTCCTGACGGAGGTTGTATTTATAGATGGCCTTGTTGGGGTCATCCTTGGGACGGGTTCGGAGAAAGACTTCACCGGGCATCTTTATAGAGTCAGGCTTTGCAAAGTATTCGCCCTGCTCCAGAGCACGGGATTTTGTGGTAGCGATGAAATATGCGTAGGGACCAGTCTTGTAGTTCAATAGCTTAATGGGGGCTACTTGCAGAGTCCACTTTGCAGAATCGTTGGGCACGAGGAGAGTGTCTACGCTAGAGTCGTAAATACCCAATTCCTTTTCGCCTTTGTTCAGCCTGATTCTTGTAATGTTGGTTCCTTCAGTATTCAGATTGACGCTGAATCCTTCCGCCGCAGCGAAATTGACACCGATGAATTTTGGTGCGTTGTCAATGGAAATAATTCCACGGATTGTGTCTGTGGTCTTCATGTTGACACTTGCAGTATCGCCTACGTATCGGGAATCGCCAACACATTGGTAGTAAGAAGTATCTACTGTGGTTCTCATTCTGAAGGTCGAATTATCGTTAAAATCGCCACCTACTTCAACAAAGTAGTGGTTGTCTTTCAGAACGACGAATTCGTTGGAATCCTTGAAAATTGCGGAGGTGTCAGAACCTAGGCTGGGCGAAAAGAAATTGGTGAAAGAAGAGTCTTCGTCGGTCTTTGCTTTCTTGATAGCAATCAGTGCATCGAGGTATTCTCCGGATTCACTCTTTACGCGAATCTGGTCGTTTTCGATGCTGCTTGTATTTGCTGCAATTTTGATGCGAGAACCCTGAGGCAGGTAACCCAAGTACATGGGCAGGGTTTTGGCGCTGCTGTCTATGTAGACCTCGCTGGAGTCCATTTCGGTGCTGTCTCCAGAGAACAATTCCACGTTGATACGCATGGTGTCGCCAAGAACAATTTCTCCCTTGTATTCAATGTCTGCGCGCTCACTAAAAGAACTGCTGGATTTGAACGAGGGTACAGAAGAAGAACTGCTTTCGTCTTCGTTGGGAGATGTTCCGCTGCCTTTGTCGCATGCGACGAAAGTCGCTAAACCAAGCGAGAACAAACCTAATGTGTAGAGCTTTGTCATGTTCATCGTTATTGTCCTAGTTCAAGATGTAGAATTTCTGTTCAGCGTTGAATGCTTCGCCGTTAACCTTGAGTGTGTACTTGCCGGTGGGGAATGCCTTTGCCTTAAACTTGAAATTGGTTTTCTTTTCACCATCCAGATCGCGGGCTGCAACAGTCAGCATTCGCTTACCAAATTCGTTGATGATTTCAATCTGAACAAATTGCGGATAACCTACGGTCAGATCGAAGTTGCAGTCCAAGGAGAACTTGTCCACGTTTACTTTGGACAAAGTGTAACCTCCATCCATGGCTTCTCCACCTACAGAGCGGGTGTTGTCAAAGTATCCTACATACAAGGACGGTGCAAATTGCTTGCCTGCGCTGGGAGAATTCATGATGGTCTCCACAGGTTCTACGGAAGTGAGTATTAGGGTGTATGTATTGGATTGGTGTTTGCGCTTGAAAAATTCCGTAAGGGTAGGAGAGCGAAGGAAGGCGCCCAAAGTAGCCTTGGGATTTAATGTGATAATGCCCAGATAATCAGCATACTTTGTGTCTACGCCACCGCCGGAATTCTTACGGATATTGAATTGACCGCCTGCCTGGGGAAGGTTTGCAGGAGCGTTTTCCCAAGTGAGTTCATTGTCTTGCCAGTCAACGCCCAGCTTCTGATCGCCAAAGTTCATATCCTTGGAGTTTTCCTTGAGACCAAAGATGTTCAGTTGAATGGGTTTTGTGAGGGAGTCCGGCATATTCAACTGCAGTGCAACGTCAAACAGTGGACCAGGCAATGCGGAAAGGTCAAATTTCAAGTAGATCTTTCCAGATTGTCCCGGAATATTGGAGACGTGCAGTTCTGGATCGGAACTATGGGGGCTGTAGTTGTCAAATTCGGAAATCCATGTTGCTGCGCCACGGCCGCTGGGAATGTTGTCTCCTCGGTTATCCATTGTTGTATAGCGCTTGTCGAATACGTAAACCTTGCCGGTGTCGGCGCCGACTTGGTAGCCATCGTCGCCAGTGAAGATCACGTTGTAACGGCCACTTGCAGTAAAGGACACGTCGGTTTCATAAGCCATTGTGTCTGAGAAAATAGCCTTACCGGGGCCAAGGGCTTTTTTCCAACGGACAGGAACTTCACAAAGACCATCGCCACGTCCGTCATCTTCTACATGACCTGTAATGCGCAGACGGTTTGGCTGCACAAGAATCATTTCTTTGGGGATAGAAACGTTGGGTTTTTCGTTGGCCCCTTGCTTCGGTGAATAGCCCACGAAGATGGGCAGCATGGAACCGCCGTTTTCTGTGTGGGTCAGCTGCTTTCCGAAGAGAGTCTTGATTGCTGATGCTTGACGGGAGTCTTCTACAATTTTCAGGAAGGGGTTACCGCGAGTCAAGGTTTCTCTCATGCCTGTTACGCTAAGGCCGGAGTTGTCGTTGATGAACATGGGACGTTCCTTGGCCTTATCGCTGGCTTCGACTTCCAGACCGATGATTTCTGCTGAACCCTTGTTGAAGTTCTGCAACACGGTGTTGCCCTTCTTGGCGGTAAGACCCAGAATCCATATGGTACCACCGTTGTTGGAAATCTTGGGGCCCTTTGTGTCGCCGATCATGGTAACCTGACGTCCCCAGAGCTTTTGGTAGTTCATTTGGATTGTGCCAATGGAAACGTCTTCCAGGAAGATGTCGCCCTTGCCCAGTTCGTCTGTTTCCAGGGATTTTACCATCATATTCTTCAGCAAGATGGTACGGGTAGACTTTTGGATAATGCCGCTGCCAAATTCAGAGAAACGTTCAATAGTCAGTTCATTGAACGCGCCCTTTTCAATAATGAACTTGCCCTTGCCGTCGATGCGAGCTTCGGTTCCCAAAATGCGGCGGACGCGGTTGCGAACGTAGATGTCGCGGTTAATGGTCCAGCGGCCTCCTGGTGGGAAGTAGATGGTTTCCGCACCGTCGTCGATAGCTTCTTGAATAGCCTTGGAATCGTCGGAACCGGTATTTGCCTTTCCGCCGTAGTCACCGGCGATGGTAATCCAGTCCCCAGCCTTTTGTTCTGCGAAGTTGGGCGTTTCTGCCACGGGTACGCGCATGGACTGCTTGGGGCTGTGGCAAAGCTGCTTACTTTCTTCAGTGGTGTATTCAATGATTTCACTGTTGGCCAGTTCTTCCATGACACCTTTCTTGTTGGACTTCAACATGGTGCCGAACTTGCTGATTTTCATGGATCGGGCGAACAAGTGACTTTCGTTGATGATTGCTGTTACCTTGGAAGGCTTCTTTTTACCCGGGTCATATTCCAGGGTGCCGTCCACAAGGCTCATCATGGCGTAGGGACCGTGGTTGTAAACTGCAGGAACATTGCCCTTGAAGCGAAGGGCTCGAATTGCCAGGTTCATGTCTTCGTTTTCAAGACCGTACTTGGTCTGTCCACCCAAAGTCACGTGTTCCATGGTCAAAGCGCCGGTTTCACCCTTGGTGTACACGCCGACCTTGAATCCGCGGACTTCTACATTCTTCAACAGGAGGGGGCCGATTTTGTCGGTGAAGCTAAGGTCGATACCATAGACGCCTGTCGTGTCGCCGGAATAAATCTTGACGTTGCTGATGATGCCCTGGTTTGCGGCGTTGAATTGAACGCCGATGGCGCCAGGATTTCCCTTGCCTGTTCTTAAGGTCAAATCGCGAATTGCATTGCGGATACGGGGCTCTGGTCCAGAACCTGTATAAAGAACTGCCTTGGGGAAGTCTTCGTTGTCAAAACTGTAGGTGCTGTCGGCCAACTGGATGATTGTTCCGCCGATGCTCTGCCCCTGCAAAATTGTGCGGCGAGTTGCGGTTTCGTCCTTGTCGGTCTGAGGCCAGGTCAGCTGTTCTGAAATCTTGTAGATACCATGGGGAAGATAGATGATGTAATCACCATCCGGATGGTCGTTTAAAGCCTTTTGAATAGCTTCTGTGTCATCGTGTTTTCCATCGGCCTTTGCGAAGTAAGGGTCCTTAGTAACGTTTACGACTTTAGAACCGATGGGAAACTCCACCTGTGCAAAAGCGCAACTAGTAACAAGTGCAAGAAAAACTGTTAAACGACGCATAGTAATCCTCTGACCAAGTTCAAAATTAAATTAGAAAAAATTTACAAAAGGTGGTGAGGAAGGCTTGTGTATCCTCGCTAAATGCTGTTTTCTTTGCATTTTTCATAGACGAAAGGATTGTGATCTCCTTGAACCTTGAAAATACGACGATCTCGTTCACACTCTTTAGGGGTGACGGGGTGCAACTTGTCCCAGGCTTCAAAAAGCTTTCTATCCTGGTTTGAAAGTTTTACTCCGTAGGTTTTCTCCATGTAGAAGCTGACTCGTGCGATGATTCCGCGGGCTTCTTCGCGGGGTTGGGCTTTTTTGCCTTCGAAGTCTACGATGGTTTTGCATTTACCATACATGGGGGTGGGATTGTTGGTCCATTGGCTGTACATGAAGTTGTTGCGGTCGCCGTTGACTTCTCCGATGGCGGGATAAAGATTGTGCAGGTCCCCCTCCATGATTTTAAAAGTGTCGTCGTTCATGCTGCAATTCTTGCGGCCTCCTTCCTTCCAGCAGGAACGGAAATGTCCCATGTTGTATGCCGTGACGATGTGCTCCCATTCGATGGATTGCGCACGCTTTAGACTTTTTCGTTTGGGATTGTATCGAGGTTCAAAATCACAAGTGCTAAAATCTACCGTTTTCTTGTCCAGGTATTTGCAGCCGCAGTAAAGGGTTTCTTGTAGCTCGCCGTAATAGATGCGACGCATTTGCTGCCCTGCACCACGGTAATCGTAGTGCTTAGGTTTTGCTTCAGGGTCAACTTTGGCTTGGGCATCTACAAACAAGGCAAGGAAGATAACAGCAAACAAAACCAGAAGAGACAAGGACTTTGGTCCTGAAATTCTACGACGCATATATGAACCCATCTATGAATAATGAAAAAGTGGATGAATGGGGCGATTCAATCCTTTACTCAAATAAAGATACTTCATTTTTATGAAAAAGGATTGTTCTATATTTGATGTATGCTCAAAGAAGGTATGGAATATCTGAATTCCCGTTTAATGTTCGGGATGATGCCCGGTCTGGAATCTACTCGCAAACTTTGCCTGGCCCTGGGTAATCCGCAAAAGAAATTCAAGACCATTCATGTGGTTGGTACAAATGGAAAAGGTTCCTCCAGCTACTATTTGTCTGGCGTACTGCAAGCTCACGGTCTAAAGACCGCCCTTTACACCAGCCCCCACTTGGTGAGTATGCGAGAACGCATTCGCGTCAATGATGAGCCCATTAGCGATGAAAACTTGAATAAATATTTGTTGGAAGTTCGAGACGCCGCCGCCTTGGTAAACAAGGATTGTGAGCCTGGTTGTGAGATTGAACCGACCTTTTTTGAAGTCTTGACTTTAGTTGCTTTTTTGCACTACGCTAATGAGGGTGTTCAAGTTGCTGTTCTAGAAGCAGGAATGGGCGGACGTCTTGATAGTACTGCAGTGGCCGAAGGGCAAATGGCTGTGGTGACCAGTATTGGCCTGGAACACACAGAAGTATTAGGCTCTACAGAGTCTGCCATCTTGAAAGAAAAGATGGGGGTGCTGGGAACTTCCAAGGAAAACGTGTCGGGAAAGACTTTCGTTCTTGGGGGCTTGTCTGAAAATCTTTTGAAGGAAGCGCGTGGATACGCTTGCGGTCTTGGAGCTTCTGTGGTTGTGCCCGAAATTCGTTCGGATATTTGCCTGCCGAATTTAGGACAACATTATGTAGAAAATGCCGGCCTTTCTTTGATTGCCGCAGAAAAGTTCTTGAGTGCCAATGGTGTCACCTATGATGACGCCTTGGCTATTCGCACCCTTGCAAGTCGATCTTGGACTGGACGCATGCAGAAACTGAGTGATGGTAAGGGGCGTGTGGACTATATCTTGGATGGAGCCCACAATTCCCATGCAGTTCGCAGGTTGGTGCAGACTTTGGACCGTTACTATCCCGGCGTAAAATTCCACTGTGTCTTTGGCGCCCTAAAAGATAAGGACGTCGACGAAATGCTGAAGTTGATGTCCCCCCATGTAAGCCACTGGCATATTACGAAGACTCCTTATCCGCGTTTCCGTGAACTTGATGATCTTCGCTCCCAGCTGGCGGCCTTGGGATTGAATGTCTCCAGCGAGGGTATGTTGGGTCGAGAATTTCTGGACAGCGTTCGTGCTTCCGCGGATTTAGACGTGAAGGATAAAAAAGAAAAACTCCCCGTGTTGATCACAGGGAGCCTCTATATGATTGGCGAATGTGTTCAGGTGTTGAAGGAAGACTACGAAGGCTTGAGTTTCTTCCGCGGTCTAGAACCTTCTACCAATGAACACCGCTAGTTGAAGTTACTCTACCAAGGGGAACGTTTCTTCCAGTTCGTCGTAGACCTTCTTGGCCAATTCTCGAATGAGGTCCTTCTGAGATTCAGAAATTCTCAGTTCAGAATTTTCAATGGACAAAATGTACTCGTCGATAACCTTGGTTTCAAGAAGCATTACACCGTAAACTTTGACTTTGCCGTCGGAGGTGGATTCGACCTTGACATGGGAAAGATTTGCTCCGCTAAGACGGGTCTCAACAACGGATTTAGTGGAGTTCTGGAACTGCTCTGTGACTTCCATGACGCCGTCGATGTTCACCTGTTCCTGGACGATTTTTGTGATGCTTTGAACTTGTGCGTCCAGAAGCTTTGCCAAATCAACACGTGCGCTTTGATCGGCCTTTTCGTATGCCACCTGCTCGTTGGAAGATGTTCCAATGCCGATGCCTGCGAGTTTCCCTTGATGAATGTAGTAGTTCTTTGTGGAAATCAAATCGGCCAGTGCGTCGGCTTTTTCTTGCGGAGCGTTGGTGCAGCCAATAAGCAGGGCTGCTATGGCCAATGCAGCGAACATCTTTTTCATTTCTTCTCCTTGAATATGTCCAAAAACTTCGTTATTAGACCGTCGTCTTTTTTCTGCAATAAAAATACATATTATATTTTATTTGTAAATACAGATTGATTTATTTAAACATGAATTGGTCTATATGAGGAGAACATGAAGAAATTTCTGCTTGCAGCCCTTGGCTTTGCGATTTTAGCAAGCGGTTGTAAGGATGGTTCCAAAACAAAGGAATCTGCCAGCGCAGAATCGCAAAAATCGGATTCCTCTCAAAATGAGGAGTTTGCAAACACCTTGATAAAAACGAAGGTTCAAAGCAGCATTGGCGATGTGACCCGTTTAAAAGGTGGTATTGGCGATGAATGGAAGCAGCTGCGTATAGGCCAAACGGTTGTTGAAAATGATCGAGTCAAAACGTTGATTGAATCTGAGGCAAAGCTTGGCGTTGTTGATGGCTCTATTTTGGTAGTTTCAGAAAATTCGGATGTGACCTTAACCGCTCATCGAGAAGATCTGGGTGCGCTTGTTTACCTTGTGAGTATTGGGGAAGGAAAAGTTTATTTTGATATCCAAAAGCAGCGTCATGCTTCCTTCAAGTTTAAAACAGGAAGTGTAGGTGCCGCCATTCGAGGTACCGCGGGCTTTATCGGCAATGTGGGTGGAAAGACCGTTGCTTCCTTGAAGGAAGGTGTTGTTGATGTCACCGACAATAAGGGTGAAGTTCATCAGATTGTTGAAAATGAAACCATCTTGGTGGATAGCTTAGGCAACGCGAAGAAGTTGAAACTGGCTTCTTCTGGTACAGAATATTTGGCCAAGGCCATGGACTCTGTAATTCATTCTGCAACTGCTGGGGCAGCCTCTGTAGAAACTTTGGAACAAGCCGCGAAAGCTTTTGATAGTACTTACGCCCAGCGTCAGAAATCCTTTGAGAAAACTTTGAAATTCCAGGCAAGTCGTGTGGCGGATACCACATACGTACCTTCAGTAACATTGCAGGCTCGTGTCTCTCCAGGAGTCATTGTTTCTGTACTGGGCGAAAAAGATACGGTTGGCGCGAATGGTGTTTACCAAAGAACCTTTGAATGGGACGATGACGCTTACGGAACAAAGCGTTTCCTGGCTAGCTGCAGTGACGGCTCTGTAGAGTTGCCTTGCTACATGTGGATTACTGAATATGTGGCTCCTGCATTTTTAACAGATTCTACAAATGCTGATTCTAGCGCTGTTGATTCCTTAGCTCAAGATACCTTAGCTCAAGATTCCGCTGTGGCCGATACTACTGTAAGTAAAGTCTATAAGGATGTTGCTTTAAATGTTAAACTTGGATCCCGCAATGAAAGAATACATTTGGATTTGCCTGCAACAAAGTACCAGACAAACTTGAAAATTGATTTGACGGGTATTGGTCGATCTGATTTGGAAAATCTGAACTCTATTACCGTTCTTCGTGGCGGAAAAGTTGTACGTACCATTAGAGAAAATGATTTGACATCTTTGTCTTATGAAGTGCCTATTGAAATCAATCGCAACAAGATTGCCGACTTTGAAGTTGTTGTGACAGGGAAAAATGGAAAAAACTATCGTGCAAAAAAAACGTACGAAGTCTATTGCCTAATGTCTAACCATCCTGGTGGATTGGCTAGAAACAGTGTTCTTCCCCAAGATCAAGAATACCAACGTTTAGTGCAAAGTGGTGGTCTTACGAGAGAGTAAATTTTTTATACTTGAAGAAAGGTTTTTTGATGAAGTATAAGGTCTTTTTTGTTGTTTTAGCTCTTGTTGCCTTTGCTTTGGTTTCGTGCGCAGGAACCAAGGAAACTGAACCTGTAATACAGCAACCCGAAGTGAAATTTAAGACGATTCCCACAGTTCTTGTTTCTCCGGCAATCTCAGGAAAAACGGCGGCAAGTGTTGATGTGGTTCGTAAAAACCCCTTGGCAAAGACGGCCATGGAAGTTATAAATTCCTACCTGACTAGCCGTGATTACAACGTTGTAGGTCTTGAAAGTCAGGCTCAGTTGGATGAAGTTGTGGAACTTCAGTCTACCATTGCTGGTAACGATGAAGACCTTGCTTATGTGGCTGGTCTGACAGTTGGTGCTGACATCAACATCACGTATTCCGGAATGATTCAGGAAGAGGATATTGTTCTTGATTTGACTGCAAGCGAGGCCTCGACGGCACAACTTCTGGGCAGCGAATCTGTGAAGATGAAAATGGGAAAAAACGAATCCCAGCGCGCTGTTGTCCAAGATGTCGTTAAAAAGGCAATCGTTGGCTTGGAAAGTAAAATCCGTACGAAACTTGCTGCCCAGTTGGATTTGGGTGTTCAATATAAGGTTGTTGTTCATTTGACCGGCGAATTTACGGATGATCAGGCAGAAGAAATTTCCAATATGGTTTCTATGCAAATTCGAAAGAAATTCAATAAAATGCAGGTTATATCAATGAGCCGCAATACCTGACCTTCCCTAAAAAAGGTTGACACTTTTGGGGTGTTTTTACTGACCGAGTTGACAGTTTCACTGATATGGTTTACACCTTTCCCTCGGTATCACGGATCTGGTTGACACTATCACCGATATGGTTGTCGTTGTCCAGT
>JAZLKF010000057.1:0-27947 GCA_045597525.1 Fibrobacter sp.
ACGGCAAAAACAAACTTGGTTGATCACTATGCAAAAACTTTGGGGGCCGTAGCAATCGACTCTCAAAATATGTATATTGATACCAAAGGGGCACTTCGCCTCATCCAAAAGTATTTTCCCGAGGAGACACAAAATGATTCAAAAAAAATCTAGCGAATCTTTTGATCAGTTTGGATCCGCCATGAAGGATGGCCGCCTGACAGAACCCTCCAACGGGAAAAACTTTGACTTGCACAAAGCGATTGAACTTTCCCAAAAGCTGGGGCGTCCCCTTAAGGAAAACGAAATCACTCAATTTGCCGTGTAGCAAAAGCGGTTGATTCCCGCACCTAGCCATTCTCCATTCCAAAAATCCTACCGGCTTAGATATTTCGACGATTTTCATCTACAAAAGCAAAATATATAGTTTTTATGCGTTTATAAATGCAAAATATTGACTTTTTAAGAGGTTTTTGTTATATTGCTAAATATGAACGGAATCCAAAGAAAACTTCTGGGCGACTTTTCTAAAGATCTTTTCAAGGGGAAGGCCATTCTGCTTTATGGCCCGCGCCAGTGCGGCAAGACCACGCTGGTAAGGCTACTCATCGAAAAACACGGCCTTGACCCAGTAATGCTAAACGGCGACGACGACCTGGATGTTGGAGTCTTTCAAACCGTTACGGCGAACAGGTGGGTGCAGATTCTTGGCAACAAGAAATCGGTATTTGTCGATGAAGGGCAGAAGATTCCAAATCTTGGCCGCGCAGTCAAGCTCCTGGTGGATTCCCGGCCCGAAATCCAGGTGATTGTTACCGGTTCAAGTTCGTTTGCGCTGGCGAATTCCATGGAAGAACCTTTGACTGGCCGCAAGTTTGCCTACAGGTTGTTCCCGCTCAGCTATTCGGAACTGTCCGAGCATTTTGGATTTCTCGAAGAGAAAAAAAATCTGGAATTGCGTTTGCTCTACGGCAGCTATCCAGAGGTTGTTCTGAGCGGCGATGAAATGAAAAACACGATCAAGTCCATTGCCGAAAGTTACCTGTACCGCGACTTGATGCAATACGAAGGGATCCGCAAGCCGGCCTTGCTTGAAAAACTGCTGAAGGCGCTAGCGCTGCAATGCGGAAGTGAGGTTTCAACTACAGAGCTTGCCGGGCTGCTGGGAGTTTCGAGAACCTTGATTGAATCCTACCTGAAAATTTTGGAACAGGCGTTTATCATTTTCCCGCTGAATTCCTACTCCACCAACCAGCGCAACGAAATCAAGAAGGGTGTCAAGTATTACTTTTTCGACAACGGCATGCGCAATGCCGTGCTGAATGATTTCACGCCTATTTCCATGCGGAATGATGTGGGTGCTCTGTGGGAAAATTACCTGGTTTCTGAAAGGCTGAAACGGAACACTTACGGCAAGGCCGACGGACTTCCGTATTTTTGGAGAACCACGGACCAGATGGAGGTGGACTACATAGAAGTCACCGGATCCAAAATAGAGGCGTTCGAGTTCAAGTGGAATCCAAACAAAAAAAGCCGCGTCACAAAGGCCTTTACAAACCGCTACCCGGACGCGACTGTCGCTACGATTACTCCAGACAATTACGACGAGTTCTGTACAACTTGGCAGGAATTGCGTTAAGAATATTTTTGAAAGGTAGCCTTATACAATCTTGACATGATTATTTCCGTAGGTTTTATTCCCGAAGAAATCAAGACGTTGTAAATGCTATCATTATCGGAGCAGCAGTTGTCGGTATTGACACCTCTCCCCAAAAAGTTCGTTGAAAAATTAAAAGATCTCTAATTGAAGAACTTTGCAAATTAACAAATGCATTAACACCTTCTTGACTAACAAAATTTGATTTCATATATTAAATCTCGTTAATAACGAGGCAAATATGCTGCTTGAATTTTTGAAAAAGAACTTTGGCCCCGGAAAGCCGATTTTTACAGCTGACGCAGAATGTCTGGGTTTGTCCCCCGTAAATCTTCGTCAGCAATTTAAAAAGCTGTGCGACAGTCATCAGCTACTCCGCTTCGAAGCGGGCGTATTCTTCTTGCCCGATCCCAATGGCGAATATTACCCAAAGCCCTCGGCCAACATGGTGGCAGAATACAAGTACATCCGCAACGAACAAGATGTGTACGGATACTATTCTGGCTACACCTTTGCAAACCAACTTGGCCTAACCTTGCAAGTGCCCTACAAGGCTGAAATTGTATCAAACAACGCTACAGCGGTTGTGCGCGAAGTGAAAGTCGGACAAACTCCATTTTTTATCCGTCGTTCGCGAATTGCCGTGACTCGAGAAAATGTGAGCACGCTGCAACTTTTAGATTTGCTAAAGGATGTCGAGGAATACACGGACTACGAATGCGAAGAAGAAGCTCCCGACCGTATCAAGGGCTTTATTCAAAGAGCAAAAATCACCCGTGCAGACATAGACAAATACATCGGCGAATTTCCGCTGAAAACCTACAAGAGCATTTACGATTTGAGGTTGGAAAGTGTACTTGCATAAAGGACATGACAAAGGGCCCCTATAATAACCCTCCTTCAACTTGAATAAACCAAAATACTTTAAAATTCGTATTGACAAAGTATATACATTTTGTTATATAAGAATATGAATGTAAGAATCAGCGATCATGCAAAAGAACATATGGAAAAATGCTCTATCTCAGAGCAGGATGTCTGCGATTTGTTTGATGAGAAAATTCCTGTTGTTAAGGCCATTCAGTCTAGCCAATATGCAGATTGCATAGAAATCATGGCTATCTTATCTGGTCAATTTTGCAAGATTATTTATTCCTACGAAACAAATACAGTTACAACGGCATTCAAGTTGAGGAAAACACAATGGCTCAAGTTGACAAAATAGAACAGGACGCTGCCCTCAAGGCCACCTATTTCGAAAATCGCTCTGAAGAAGAAGAACTCAGGGATGACGAGTGGGCTGAAAAGAACGGACTTTCGTTTCGTGGTCCAGGAGCGTTACAAAAAGTCATTGCAGCATCTAAGGCCCGTGCAAACAAAAAAGTCATGGTGTCAATGCGCATGGACCCAGAAGAAATCGAAGGATTTAAGCGAATGGCGGATTCCGAAGGAATGCCGTACCAGACACTGATGAAATCCATTCTTCACAAGTATTTGAACGGCGAACTTGTCCGCAAGACTGCAGTCTAACTTTGAAATGTAAAGGTCCCTTAAGGGCTCTTGAGTTTCCTAAAGCTTTTCGATTAAGTGTTCAAATACATGATTACAGCGCCGTATCCAGCACCATCATCAAAGAAAATCCCAGAGCGAAAAGCAAGGTTACGCCGTCAAAGTGAACGCCTTCATTGGCTTCGGGCAAAAGTTCCTCCACCACCACGTAGATCATAGCACCGGCAGCAAGACTCAGCAGGTAGGGCATGGCAGGGAGAATGGTGCTAGCCAAAAGAATAGTAACCACAGCAGCGCCCGCTTCTGCAACTGCAGAAACAAAACCAAGTCCAAAGGATTTTAAACGAGTCTCGCCCTCGGCTCGCAAGGGCAGCGAAACAATTGCACCTTCCGGAAAATTTTGCAAGGCCATGCCGATGGAAACAGCAACTGCAGACGCCAACGAGATTCCGCCCGCCGCGCCCACGCTTGCAACATCGCCAGCAGTTCCCGCAATGGCACCAGCACAAGCAAGCCATCCGGCAAACACCACGCCAATGGCCATTCCTTCTGGAATGTTATGGATGGTTACGGCAAGGGCAAGCATCGTTGTGCGTTTCATTTTTACGCGGGGGCCTTCGGGATCGTTACTGCCCAAATGCAAGTGGGGCGTAATCTTGTCAATCAAGAACAACAAGAGAATGCCCGCCCAAAATCCCGCTACAGGAGGAACAAAAGCAAGCTTGCCGTAACCCGTCGCAGATTCAATGGAAGGAAGCAAAAGACTCCATACAGATGCAGCCACCATCACGCCAGCGGCAAAGGCCATCATGGAACGCTGTACCTTAGGGCGCAAGCTGCCCTTCATAAAAAAGACACAAGCAGCTCCAAGAACCGTTCCTAAAAACGGAATTCCGATTCCATAAATCACAGGCAAATAATGTGCAAAGTCCATACAAGCTCCATTCTATTTTCAATATACAAAGAGGAAAACTTATTTCCTATACAGAGTTACAAAGCTTTTGCCTTTCACAATTTCCTTGACAGTCACTTCAGCAAAGCCCGCCTCCTTCCCTAGCGAAATCAAATCTTCAGGTTCAAATTTCTTGAAGCCCTTTTTCGTGTAGGAAAGTTTATCCAGCCATTCCTTGGTATAGACCACATTGTAGAAGGTTGCACCAGGTTTTAACACACGACGAATTTCAGACAAGCCCTTTACCGTATCATTCCAGAAGTAGACGGTATTGATGGACGTGACCGCAGCAAAACAATTTTCCTCAAAGGACAAATTGCAGCAATCCCCAATTTGCAAATGAAGTTTTCCCGCACGAGCCGCCTGAGAATTTCGCGCCGTAGCAGCATTCACCATGTCCTGAGAAATGTCAATGCCATACATATCGCACTTGCACTTGTCATAAAGGTGCTGCAGCAAGAACCCATTCCCAAAGCCAATGTCCAAAACTTTATCTTCGGGAAAAACATCCACAAGGGCAACCGTATTCTTATACATGGCCTTGTTGATGACATTCATAATCACACAACAAACCATACCCACAAAACCGCGGGGGTTTCCAAACTGACTACCGATATAATCAGAAAACTTACTCATCATTTTACCAAAATTTCTATTTCTCAAACAGGTTTATCTGCTTATCGTTTCTAGGAACAATCCAGCTGATTTGCTTTGCCTGGTGAATCACATCATTTGTTTTTAAATTGCCTATAATCAGTGGTGATTTTGGATCATGTATTTTGTGATTTGAAAGTACCACGTCTTTACCATAATTTGCATAACAGTATTTGCAGAGATGCAAGCAATTGCTATAGGCACCAACATCACCGCTGACAACACAAACTTCGCATTCGGAGCGGGCGAATTTTTTCTTTGGAGGAGCAAAAGTCAACGCACTATTTTCAATACCAAAAGCCTTTTCAAAAACCTGAGCCGTACTGCAGCCGCTGCAATCAGCACCGAACTTTGACAACATGGAATTTTCCACACAGGTTTTTATTGAAATATCGTAACGACTCCCAATTTCAACAAAGGCCTTGGTTATCGCAATTTCCTCTTCGTTCGAAACAGGTTTTAGCTCCGGGAAATTTTGAGCCACCTTATTATAGATATCTACAAAACTTATGATGCAAGTGTGAGTGTAGCCAGCCAAGAGTTCCGCCATTACAGAAAAAGATTTTACGTGTTGCTCTACGGAATATTTGTCTGTAATAAAAATCGGATCATAGCGCCACTGCACTGCATCCAGATTTTTTACAAGAGTAAAATCATCTTCAAGTATAGAACTTGACTTTCCAAAATTCGCATTGTGACGATTCGTTGCAACAGAAAGTTCCTTGAACTTTTCCACAACAAAATGCTTATCAGGGACATAAGGTTCTATATCCTTCCCATAAGGCGTCAGGGTCACATGCCATAGCCAACGGTAATCCGCAAGTTCTTTCAAATGGGGTATAAGAGGGGTTGGATTTTTTGTACAGAAAAAAAGTCCATCTACAACATTTGAATTTAAATCGTAGCGAGTTACAAAATCCTTATTGTACGGATTGCGAACAAGCACGTATCCTTCGCGGATACGATTCAAAAACCACTTTGAATAGAACGCCGGTAAATCGGTACGAATGCTTGCAGAAATAATCATTTCTTTGCAAATATATTAAGCATTCTGGATAGCGGCAACAGGTACAAGAAACATGCGCAAAGCACAGCGCTGTTGGGAGCATTGACTGCCGTCAAGACAATGGCTGTCGCCACGGACCAGGGAACAAGCGCAATTACGGTTACGGCAGAGTCGTAAATATTCAAGGCATGTTGATTACGATTCGAGCCTTCCAAATTTTCCGTCATTTGATTTGTCAGAATAATGGTCAAGGTCTGATTACAAACCACACAAGAGGTTACAACAGCTGCAGCCAAAGTAGCTACAAAGGGATTGGTCTTTTTCGACAACTTCGACAACAGAGATTGCAAAGGCGTTAGCATATTCGTTCCCTTGAAAATTCCGCCAAAGCATCCTGCAATCACCACAATGGCAAAAACATTCACCATAGAAACGAGGCCACCACCATTGATTATTCCTTCAAGATAAGGGATGCTAGTTTTATAACCGAACACCAAGCTTTGCAGCAGTTCCATTACGCCCTTGTTTTCAATTACAAGCGCTAGAACAAATGCGGATAGGGAACTCCACAAAAGAACCAAACTGGTGCGAATTCGCAAAATAGAAAGAACAACAATGACCACCGCAGGAATCAAGGCCCAGTGAGAAAGTGAAAATTCCTGAGCAAAAGCTTCTATATAAATTTCCACTCTATCATAAATAGAAATCTCACCGCAGTAACTATCTCCGCCAAGTCCCGCCCAGAAGTAAATCCCACAGCTAAGCAAGAACGGCAACCAAGTTGTTTTCAGCATTCCGCGAACATTCTGGTAAATATCCGTCTTCGTTACATTGGCCGCAAGTAGCGCCATGGAAGAAATGGGAGAAATGCGGTTACCAAAATAAACGCCTGCAAGAATGGCGCCGCCCATCCACGCATCATCAACACCAAGAGTGCGACCAACCGTAGCGCAAATTACGCCCATGGTCCCAGCAGTTCCAAGAGCGGTTCCCGTCAAAAGGGACATGGCGGAATTCAGTAGAAACGTCAGCAGAATAAAGCTAGTGGGGTGAATCAACTCCACGGCGAAACTCACAATCGTCGGAATGGTTCCGCTGGCCCGCCACAAGGAAGTCAAAAGTCCCAGCAGAACAAACAACAGCAAGATGCCGCGGGTCGTCTTCACGCCACCCCAGCACATTTCCGCAGTTTTCCGCAAGCCGCATCGTCGAACTCCATAACCGCCAAAAAGCAGCAGTCCAAAGCCCAGCGCATACAGCAAAGGCACGCCAACCACAAGCGACATCAAAAGTGCTACACAAAAAATTGCAAGGATTAAGATTTCCGTCATCGGCAGGAGTCTTAGTTTTCTAAATTCATGAGCGTTAAAGTTAGAAAAAATATCAAGATGTCTGTTTTAAATAATTTTACCGACGATTTTTTGCAAGCAGCAAAAGAGGCGCACACATACCGCACCATGCGCCACATTTGTACACCGGAAGCAAGCCACGTTGAAATTGTAGAATCTGCGCAGACCGCAACAGAAATCAGTGCGACATCCGACATCAAATCCGTCCGCAACGTTCTTCTTCTCGCTTCCAACAGCTACTTGGATTTGTGCAACGAACCTGAATTAAAGCAGGCTGCGGCCGAAGCCGTATTGAAATGGGGCACAGGCAGTGGCGGGGCACGCCTCACCACAGGCAACAAGACTCCTCACGAAGATTTGGAAACAGCCCTCGCCCGCTTCAAAGGCGAAGAGGCAGCCATCACATTTGCCACTGGCTACATGGCAAACGTGGGAACCATTTCAGCTCTCGCAAGTAAGCAAATCCATAATAACGGAACCTCCAGTGAATGCATCGTCTTCAGCGACGAACTGAATCACGCCAGCATCATCGACGGCATTCGTTTGAGCCGCGCCAAGTGCTATGTTTACAAGCACAACAACATGGCAGATTTGCAGCGGGTCATTGACGAGGCCCGCGGCAAATTCGCGTACAAGTCAGCAGAGCTTTCTGACGGAAATGACAAAAAATATTCTGCACGCTACTTAATCGTAACTGACGCCGTTTTCAGCATGGACGGTGACTTGGCAAACCTCCCGGAACTTCAGAAAATCGCTCGTGAAAACAATTGCCTTTTGATGATTGACGAAGCCCACGCCACAGGCGTTCTCGGGAAAACTGGTCGCGGTCTTGCAGAACATTTCAACGACAAGGGAATTCCCTGCGAACACGCCGATGTAACCGTCGGGACCTTGAGTAAATCCGTTGGCTGCGAAGGGGGCTTTGTGGTAGGTTCCCGCAAACTCATCGAGTTCCTGAAAAACAAGGCACGCAGTTTTATTTTCACAACAGCAATGTCCCCCGCCATGGCGCAAGCCGCCGCAAACAATTTGCAGTTTATCGCAGATCATCCTGAACGGGTTCAGCAACTTCAAGAGAACGTGGAATTCTTCTGCGACGCGCTTGTGAAATCCGGAGCAGTTTCCAACAGCAAGCAACTTGAAATTTGCGAATCCGCCATCGTCCCCATCATCATTGGCGACGAAGCAAAGGCTCTCTCTGCTTCCACAGCCCTGCAGGAAAAAGGCATTTTGATTCCCGCCATCCGTTACCCAACCGTAGCCAAAGGCCAGGCAAGACTTCGGGCAAGCATTATGGCAACCCACACTCATGAGGATTTGCAGAAAGCCGCCAACGCCATCGCAGAAGTTTTGAAAGGAAAATAGTATGTCCAAGGGTTATTTCGTTACAGCCACCGGCACTGATGTAGGCAAGACTTTTGTCACCGCACTCCTCGTAAAAAAATGGCGAGACTCCGGCATTGACGCCGGCTACTACAAGGCGGCCCTCAGTGGAGCAGAACTCCGCGACGGTAAGTGGATTGCAGGCGACGCAGACTACGTAAAACGCGTGGCGAACCTCCCCGACTCTCAAGAAGAACTGGTGAGCTACGTCTATAAAGAAGCGGTGTCTCCGCATCTCGCCGCCCGCAAGGAAGGCAACCCGGTAGAGTTGGCGAAAGTCAAAGCCGATTTCGACGCAGCCACCCGCAAACACCAATTTGTTTTCGCCGAAGGTAGCGGCGGCATCATCTGCCCCATCCGCTTTGACAAGCCCGCGGCAGCACCTTCCTGCAGTCAATCCGACGCAAATGACAACCCGCAAAAGTTGTTCCTCGCCGACATCATGAAGGAGCTAGACCTTCCGCTCCTGATCGTCACCACGGCAGCTTTGGGCAGCATTAATTCCTGCGTTCTCACTGTAGAATATGCCCGAGCTCGCGACCTCGACATTCGAGGAATCATCGTAAACCGTTATGGCATCAGCGGAAACTTGCAAATGGAAGACGACAACATTTTCATGATGCAAGAACTTACAGGCCTAGAAATTCTCACGAAAATTCCCGAGAACTCAACAGATCTTGGCGTAGCTCCATTTTAGACAAAAGAATCCCAGCGATTTTTTAATACATTTCAGTTGATGGCATTTCAGGGAAGGCATAATCTAAAGATTTTTGTAACGATACTTTTATCGTGTGTCTTTCTTGCATCTTGCGCGTTCCCCACTAGGACAAGTTACGACCGTAAGCGGGGAGCCTACAAGCCCATTCCAAAGGGAGCACCTCTCAACGACGACCCCTACGAAATCGCCGCAAAAATTGCAGCCAAGTCCACAACCCTCAACAGTCTTGTTCTTGCAGCCCAAGCTAAACAGGAGCCTAAGCCAAAGCCAAATTCCGTCGCCAAAGTTAGAAACGCCACAAAAAAGAAAGAAGCGTCTCGCATGGCCGCACGTCAAGCTGCGCCAAAGTACACCTCCCTGGAAGCACTGGCAAACACATGGCTAGGCACCAAATACAAAATGGGCGGTACCACAAAATCCGGAATAGACTGTTCCGGTTATGTAATGGTCATTTACAAAGAACTTTACCAAATCAGTCTGATCCATAACGCAGCCAAAATTTACAAGGACTCACGAGGAAAATCCGTAAGCCGAGGGGACCTTAAAGAAGGTGATCTTGTGTTCTTTGGTGATTTCTGGGGAATCAGTCACATCGGCATTTACTTAAGCGGGGATCGATTCACACACGCCAGCACTAGCAGGGGTGTCATGATTTCCCCCATGAACGACAAGTATTGGAGCCCAAAGTATAAGGGCGCCCGACGTTTCAAGTAAGAGCCTTCCTAAAGTTTTTCTAATTTAAGACTATGAAGAAAATTGCATTCCAAGGTCGTAAGGGCGCTTATAGCGATTGTGCAGCCCATTATCTTTTTGGCGACGATATTGAAACATTGCCTAAGGATACTTTCGAAGAAATTTACCAGGCCATTGAAACTGGCGAAGCCGACGGCGGCGCCATTCCTATTGAAAATTCTACGGCAGGCTCCATTGAAGCCAATTACGATTTGCTTTACAAGTGGCGTCATCGTATCGTAGGCGAAGTTATGCTGCGTATCGAGCACACCTTGTGTGTTATGCCCGGCGTAAAGCAAGAAGACCTGAAGCGCGTTTACAGTCACCCCCAGGCTTTGGCACAATGTTCCAAGTTCTTTGCAGAGAACCCGCAGATTCAGGCAGTTCCCGCATTTGATACAGCAGGCAGTGCCGAAGAACTGGCCGCCCGTGGTGCCCGTGACGAAGGCGCCATCGCCAGTGCCTACGCCGCCAAGATTTACAACTTGGACATTCTGAAGGCAGGCCTTGAAAACCTGAAGGGAACAAACTTTACCCGTTTCTACGGCATCCAGAAAACTCCCGCAGATTTCGCCGAAAGTGAAGGCGCCAAGACAACCATCCTGTTTGAACTGGCCGCCTCCAAGGAAGTGGGTGCACTTTACAATGCCCTTGGATGTTTTGCCAAGCGCGGACTGAACCTTACCCGCTGCGAAAGCCGCCCTCATCCGGATAAGCCCTGGGAATACATTTTCCACGTTTCCTTCGAGGCCAACGCCAAGGACGAAAACGCACAGGCTGCCCTTGCAGAACTGAAGAACTACACCAGCCTCATCTACATCCTGGGCACCTTCAAGAAAGGCGTGGTTGAAACACTGAAGTATTAAGAGGATTATTATGGCATACGAACGTACCGACAGAAAATTTGACGAATACAGAAATCTGAAGATGACCACTGGCTTTATTTCCAGCGCCGATGGTTCCGTTCTTATTGAAATGGGCCGCACCCGCGTCATCTGCAACGCCACCCTGCTCCCGAAAGTTCCGGATTGGCTGGCTGGCCGCGGTACCGGCTGGATTACCGCAGAATACTCCCTGCTTCCGCAGAGTACCGGCAAGCGCGTGGAACGCGAACGCAAAGGCGCCAGCGGCCGCACCCAGGAAATTCAGCGTCTGGTAGGTCGCTCCCTCCGTGGTGCCGCCAATCTCGCCGCTCTGGGCGAGAACGCAATCGTCATCGATTGCGACGTCATCGAAGCTGACGGCGGCACCCGTACCGCAAGCATCATCGGCGGTTTTGTAGCCCTCGCCATCGCCCTCAAGAAAATCAAGGCTCGTCTGGGTCTTACCGAACAAATTCTCCAGCACGCCATTACCGCAATCTCTGTAGGAGTCGTTGACGGCAAGCCCCTTTGCGACCTCTGCTATGTGGAAGACTCCGCAGCCGATGTCGACATGAACGTCGTTATGCAGGACGCCCAGAACTTCATCGAAGTCCAGGGCACCGGCGAACACGCCAGCTTTGACCGCAAAATGCTTAACACCCTGCTGGACCTCGGCGAAAACGCCTGCAAGGACATCTACAAAAAGCAGATGGAACTCATCGGCGGCGAATTGCCGTAAGGATTTCGAACTCCACGATTCGTTACGACAAATCGGTCAAAGTTCCGTTTATGTAAGAAGGCCACGACAGATGTCGTGGTCTTCTCATATACGGAAATCAAATTATTTTTGACAAGCATTCAAAGATGCAATTTTTTGTATCAAGAAATTACCTGATTCACTGAATTGCAACCACACCATTGCTACATTCTTCAGGAAAGCATTCTTTCCCGTTTGTTTTACATCTAGATTAAATGCAGCCCAATCAAACAAAACCTCGTTCTCTTCATTTGATGCGGGAATATCCACATAATATTTTTCCGTTTGTTTTTCAGACATCAGCATCAACCTAAACGGAACTGAAGAACTGTAGGTAATGCAAACACCGCCCCAGCCCGACACATCGACACCCTCCTGTAATTCCGACCATACATTAAAGCCAATTCCAGCAAACCCACCTTCAACGGCATTTCCAATGACAATTTCACCCTTAATTCCATCATTAGCTTCTATCAACCCGCCAAAAAAATTATCATAGGAATTTACTTCCACATCTTTAGGGAAATTTACCTGAGAATTTCCGCCGACATCCAAGTCGCTATAACAGTACCAGTAACCAGCCGTTTCTTCTGGTGATTCGGATTCCACACGACCATAAGTATCAAAACGGTCCCAATATAGAGTAGTTGACAATCTCTGAGCCAGGGCGTTATCCTCTTCGGTAGTCCCCGCAATATTTGGCCGAGAGTCTTCCTTTTCCGAACAGGCAGATATAAGCAACGCAAATAAGAAAAGTATACTAAACCTATTCATTTTCACCCTCTCCTAATTATTTTGCTGGAACTTTCTTTGACATCGGAAAAAGTTGCAAATTCAATCGATAAACCGAATCCGGTTTTTTGCTCATATTGGCAATAGCAACAATTTTTCTTCGGCAAGATTCCAGCTCCCGCACAATTTGCTCGTAAGCTTCACGATCAACGCCCATGGTAACCCCCGTAATGTTACGGTCCGTCACATCAAATTCATCGATGGCCTTCTGTGCAAAACCAGCCATTTCACGATGCATGGAACGAAGCGCCACAGGCATCACCTCGGACGTACCCATAACGGCCTTGTCCGTCTGCACATAGACATTCTTCGATTTTTTCTGCAGGATACCGACGCTCATCATAAAGTCCAGCGACTTACGGACCTCTTCTGCAGTAATCGGCTGCCAGCACATTTCCGCCACAGCCTCGGGTGTGGCCCCCGGCATCATGGCAACCAGTTCGCGTAACACCGGATTTTTCCAAGATTCAAAGTAAGAGAAAGCATCACTATCCACTACACGAATCTTATTTGCCTCGGCAATATCCTTCATACTGGCATAGGCATTCTTTCTGGCGTTGTCTTCCTTAGCTTGGTTAAACTTCACTAGATAGCGAAAGTAGACCAACTCGAAGCCGCCCAAGCCCATGGCAGAAGCAACTTTTTCAACTCCTAAATCACTAAGATTACTTTTGCCTTCGCACACCAACTTCAAATATATCGGAGATGAAAAACCTGCCAAGCGAGCGTACTCTCGCCAAGTAAACGACGAGTTCCGTTTTCGCTCATCATAAAAATCCTGCATATAGCAGCGGTAGTCTTTATATTCCGTTATCGGCTTCATCTAAAATCCAGTTTCAAAAAAAGGCGGAAGTAGCATCGCTCCTAACCCAAGTCTCCTAACCTAGTCAGCCACTTCCGCCTTTATACCCTACAATATAACATCTTTTGTATCATTAGTCAAGATTTTTGTGATACAAATTTCAATCTTTTCTTGAACACAAAAAAATGGCAATTTTAATTCAAAATCACCATTTATGCAGTTTGCATTTTTTCGTAAAAAGGTTTTAAACCTTCCAATCGCAGAAGTTCTTTAGCATGACAAGGCCCACATCACCGCTCTTTTCCTGATGGAACTGGGAGGCGACAAGGTTATCCTTGCCGATCAGGCCCTGGAAAGTCTGGGTGCCGTAGGTTGTTTCTGCAAAGCTGTATTCTGCAGGAACCACCGGGTGGTAGGAATGCACGTAATAGAAGTCGCTACCGTTCTTAATGCCCTTCATAATGGGGTGTTCGCGGGTGAAATTCACCTGGTTCCAGCCCATGTGAGGAATCTTCAGGCCCGGTTCATCCTTGAAGCGAACAGCCTTACCCGGCAGAATTCCCAGGGTCTTCACGCCTCCATCTTCTTCGCTTTCTTCAAGAATAATCTGGCAACCGATGCAAATACCCAGAACCGGATTGCCGGCCTTCACCACCGTCTTGATAGCTTCGCCGATTCCTGTAGTAGTCAGGGTTTCCATGGCAGAGGCCGCAGCGCCAACGCCCGGGAAAATCAAGCGTTCAGCCTTGGCAATCACTTCGGGATCGCGGCTAGAAACGGCATCAGCACCGATGCGTTCCAAAGCATTCATCACAGAAGTCAAGTTACCCGCATTGTAATCAACCACGATAATAGACATAGAAAC
This sequence comes from Fibrobacter sp., assembly GCA_045597525.1. GTDB lineage: Bacteria > Fibrobacterota > Fibrobacteria > Fibrobacterales > Fibrobacteraceae > Fibrobacter. The sequence continues at coordinate 14,019 of JAZLKF010000057.1, forward strand.
CTCGCATTACGTGGCGAAATATAGAAAAATCTAGAAATTCAAAGCCAGTGCCCCACCCACCGATCTGCTTATAGGATTAACAACCGGAGCAACTTTCACTGCATAAGCGTTACGATTCTGGTACGACAGCAATTTTTCTTCGTAGTCCTTAGCCCTATGCAGTCTGGACACACCTGCGCGTTTAACGAAAACACCCGTTACAAACGCACCCGTCCCAAAAAACATAGATAAGTACCCCAAAAGAAACTCGTCATTGTCCTCATTGTAGCTATCAAGCATCATCAAGCTACCCAAAACGGCTGCCACACCACCGCCAATCATCAACCTATTGCCAAGACGCTTTTTCGTCTCGCCGGAACGGTTATAACGATCAACGAGATTCTGGTAGTATTCGACGCTGTCTATTTGCGCAAGTAAATTTCTAGAATGCCCGTTACCTGAATAAACATTGCGGTTAACACGAACAGCCTGAGGAACAGGAGCACTTGCATAATCGTTCACAAAGGCCGGCTCTGCGGCAGGTTGTTCCACGGCTTCAGCAACAGGTTGTTCTACAACCTCAACGGCAGAGACTTCGTCAACCAGGCGCATACCTTCAGGTATAACAGGAATTTCGCCTTTCCTGTAGACAAGGCCAACAGTCTCCCCATCCGTGGTAATAGCAAAGAGCGTGTCCATTTCAGAGGCAACGGATGCTACTGCCAAGAGCATAATCATTACAGCAAATAATTTTTTCATTTTCTCCTCCTTAAAATTCAAAAATAAAAAAGCTATCAAAGATCATAGTCTAGCAATATACAAAAACGATTCTTGAAAAATCAAATGTAGCCGTTTCTCTAGAGACCCAGAGCAAGCTTCGCGCCAAGGCTTTTCTTAACCGGGTCCACTTCCGGCTTGATATAAAGCGTCGCCGATTGAGACATAGAGTCAAAGCGTTCGGCCTTTCTAAGATATTCTCTGGACCTGCGGACCTTTCTACTGCCGGAGCCGATTTTTACGCCACCGACAATAGCGACGGCAGTACCACCACCACCGATGCCGAGACCTAACAAAGTCAAGAGAGAACCAGTTCCATTCAATTGACACTCATAGCCCGTAGATGAAGAATAAATTTCGCTACAGTACTGATCGTCGTTGGATAAGACATAGCTCATGAGAGCAATGCCACCAATCGACCCCACGACACCTCCAATCAGCATACCAACACCCTTGGACTTAGTTACAGCGCCTTCCGCCCTCAGATCTTCGGCTAGGCGACTGTAGTAGTTAACGCTATCACTGTAGTCTACCGGAGCCTCAACAACATAATTGGAATGAACAGCCTCGGGAGCAGCAGGTTCCTCCTGAACCTCAGCCTTTTCAGCCGAAGCCTTTGCAGAACCGCTTTGTTGAACGATGGTATAATTGCTCTTTTGGGGCACAACCTTGCTAAAACCGGCAAAGGACTGGGCACAGCAAAATGCAATCGCAAAAAGGATAAACGTACAATAACGTTTCATAAAACCCCCATTAGTATTTTGTGACTTAATATAAAAAAAATCTCTCGTTCATCACGAGAGACTCTTTTAAAGAAACTTCCTTAATCAGGAATTTTTCTTAGAGATTACTTATCGCTCAAGAAAGCGACGCCCGGCAGCTCCTTACCTTCGAGGAGTTCCAGAGAAGCACCACCACCGGTAGAAGTGTGGGTGACCTTCTTGTCTGCGCCGTACTTCTTAGCTGCAGTAGCGGTATCGCCACCACCGATCACGGTGATTGCGCCAGCTGCGGTAGCTTCGACGATAGCGTCAGCCATAGCCTTGGTAGCCTTTTCGAAAGCTTCGAATTCGAACACGCCTGCAGGACCGTTCCAAACGATGGTCTTGGAGGACTTGATAGCGTCAACGAAGAGCTTGGTGGATTCTGCACCAACGTCCAGACCCATCCAGCCAGCGGGGATACCTTCAGCGTCGGAAACGCACTTGGTAGCAGCGTCGGCAGCGAACTTGTCAGCAGCAACGTAGTCAACCGGGAGGATGATTTCCTTGCCAGCAGCCTTAGCCTTAGCAACCAGTTCCGGAACCAGCTTTGCACCTTCTTCGTCGAACAGAGAAGAACCGATTTCGATGTTGTTCATGACCTTCTTGAAGGTGAATGCCATGCCGCCGCCGATGATGATCTTGTCAGCCTTGTCCAGGAGGTTGTTGATGAGCTGGATCTTGTCAGCCACCTTAGCACCACCGAGAATAGCGAGGAACGGACGCGGGGGGTTGTTGAGAACCTGGTCGAAAGCCTTCAGTTCCTTGTTCATGAGGAAACCGGCAGCGCGCTGCGGCAGTTCAACACCAGCCATGGAGGAGTGAGCGCGGTGTGCGGTACCGAAAGCGTCGTTGACATAAACGTCGGCAAGCTTGGTGAGAGAAGCGCGGAATGCCTTGACAGCTTCCTTGTCGGCCTTGATCTTTTCTTCGGTGCCGTCAGCGTTCTTGACCTTGCGCTTGCCTTCTTCTTCGATGTGGAAGCGGAGGTTTTCGAGGAGGATGATGTCACCCGGCTTTGCAGCGGCGCAAGCAGCTTCAACTTCTGCACCAACGCAGTCAGAGAGGAACTTAACCGGCTTGCCGATGAGTTCTTCGAGCTTCTTAGCAACCGGAGCGAGAGTGAACTTGGGGTTCACTTCACCGTTGGGGCGGCCCAGGTGAGAAGCGAGAACAACGGAAGCACCCTTATCAAGAGCGTACTTGATGGTGGGGAGAGCAGCTTCGATACGCTTGGTGTTGGTGATTTCACCAGTGACCTTGTCCTGCGGAACGTTGAAGTCGACACGGATGAACACGCGCTTGCCAGCGAGTTCGAGATCTTCAATAGAAAGCTTTGCCATGATTAGCACCTTCTGGTTAGAGTTAAAATTTACAGGCGAAAATATAGTAATAAGAGCTTATACATAGCCATTTTCCGAAGATACGGAAGCCCAAAACCCTTCAAAAAATAGAGGCTTTTCTTAATTTGTAAAGTTTGTTTTACATTTTAAAGAAAAGTAAGTTTTTTGTAAAATACAAGGGACTATTTTGCGTTCCCTCATCGTTCTTTTTTGAGCTAATTGCCTTTTCTTTTTATATATTTCCAAGAAAATAGTCCATTTGGAGCACAAAAATGAAACGTTCTCTTTTATTGGCACTTTGCCTCTCTGTGGTATCAGCATTCGCTGGTTCCTACGATATTGATGAATTTAGCGGAAAAGGATCCGGTTCTCCCGACGAATACATTACAGCCGAATTCGGCGGCAAGCTTAAGAAAGCCCCGGCAGATGAAGTTGAAAGCCTTCAGAGCGGCCGTCTGGTCGTTCGCCAGAAGTTCGTCGATCCTTTTGACGACGCTTCCGCAACCTATCAGCTGTTCCAGGGTGCCGCTGGCGACCTGAGTTCCATGACCGCACTTTCCGCAGACGGCGTAGACTACTCCAAGCTGGTCACCGCAAAGCTCTACAAGCGCCGCGGAATGTCCGTTGGCGCCGATGAAGAAAAAGTTTATTTCGACGGCAAGTCCGTTTATGCTCCGGGACTTTCCTCCGCAGTCGTATTCATCGACGGTTCTCCGGTAACCTTGAAGGGTAGCGACAACGCAGCTGCTTCCGAAGATAGCGATGAACCGGCAGCAACCGCCGCAGCATCTAGCGATGAAGAAGTAGAATGCGACGAAGACGACGAAGAATGTGAAGAAGCAGAACTGGCCAAGTACAGAACTTCCGCTCCTATCGACAACACCGCCGACGACCGCGACTACGCAGCAAGCAGCGCAGCCTCCGACGTTGGCGACCGTTTCGGTATTGCTGACGAAGTCCGTTTCTGGACCGCAGTTGGTCTCTCCGTTCTCGCCGGTGCAAGCATCGCCATGGGCGTCTACCAGCACACCAAGGCAAACGAAGCCCAGAGCGCTTACGATGGCTTGGCTGAAATCAACCAGCTGTTCAAGAACGCATGTAAGGGCGAAGCAAGATGCGAAGCTGCTATGACACAATACGCACAGCGCCCGGGCGTCTTGGAAACCACCTGGACCCTGAAGGACATGCAGGAACGTATGGCCATCAACAAGAAGACCTACGACTCCTACGCCACAGCTCGTAACATTTGGTTTGGCCTCGCCGGTGCATCTATCGCTGGCGCAGTCGTGCTCTTCGTATGGTAATCAGCAAGGGTAAAATCTCAATCCAGGACCTCCAGTTCGACTGCATCATCGGGACCCTTCCCGTTGAACGCGAAAACGAACAACCCATTATTTTGAACGTTTCTGTCTGGACTGATTTTACCCTGGCCGCCCGTAACGAGGACCTGGCCCATTCCATTGACTATTTTCAACTGGCGGAAGACCTGAAAGGGTTTATCCGCCTTTCTTGTTTCCAATTAGAAGAAACGCTTGTTGTAGAAACCGCCAAGTACATACTGGACCACTACCCCAAAGCCGAAGCTGCGGAAGTCTCCGTCAGCAAGCCCATGGCTATCCCCAATTGTGCAGGGGCCGTTTCCACCATTAGAATTTCTCGATAAATCAGCTAGGACCTGAAAGAGCGGTAGCGTAAAGCTTCCGAAAGGTCCTGGATTTCTACTGAAGAGCCATTGCGGAGATCCGCGATGGTTCTTGCTACTTTAAGGAGGCGGTAATAGCCTCGGGCACTTAGGCCCATCTTATCCGCCGCAGAAATGGCAAAGCGCTCTGCGGAAGCATCTAGTCCGCAAGATTCCTTTGCGAATTCAGAACTCATTTCAGCGTTTGATTTAAACCGCGTTCCCCTAAAGCGCTGCTGCTGGATTTCTCGGGCGGCGCAGACACGCTTGCGAATTTCGCTAGAAGGTTCCGAAAGCCCCTTTTTCGCGAATAGTGCCGTGTCTACCGGAGGCACGCTGACCTGAATATCAATGCGGTCCAGCAGGGGGCCGGATATTCGTTCCTGGTATTTCTTTCGAGCATCGGCAAGGCAAGTACAACTGCGTTTTGGGTCCATCGCGTAACCGCAGGGGCATGGGTTCATGGCAGCACCCATCATAAAACGAGCCGGCCACACAACAGACCCGCTGGAACGACTTACCGTTATCAACCCCTCCTCCATCGGCTCGCGGAGAGCCTCAAGAACCCCTCGGTTAAATTCCGGTAGTTCATCCAAAAACAGCAGGCCGTTGTGGGCAAGGCTAGCCTCCCCCGGGCGAAGTTTCGCCCCACCGCCAACCAAGGACACCATAGATGCAGAATGATGTGGTGTGCGGATTGGACGGCTCATTACAGGTTTAAAACCATCAGCATCCCCCAGTATTCTTGCACAAGAATGGATGCGAGTGGTCTCTAAAATTTCAATATCTGTCATTTCAGGAAGGATGCCGGGCAAGCATTTCGCGCACAGCGTTTTACCCGCACCAGGGGAGCCCACCAGCAAAAAATTATGGGAACCTGCAGCAGCAATTTCTAAAGCCCTTTTCACCCCCTCCATGCCTACCACGTTTTTAAAGTCAGGCACATCAACGGGAGAGAAAGTACGTTTTAATTTTTTCAGCCCACAGGCGACATTCACGCCCGTTTCGCACATCAAATACTCTACACATTCTTTCAATGAGTCTGCACATACATATTTCACGCCTTCCACCAAGGCCGCTTCATCTTCATTTGCCTTGGGAATCACAAGAATCGATTCGTGATCTGAATCAGCTCTGTTATCCGCAACTAAACTCATCGCCACAGAAAGCACACCGCGAACAGGTTTCAACAAGCCATCAAGAGACAGCTCCCCCACAAAAACATAGCGTTCCAATCGAGGGACATCAATTTCTCCTGTGGCCACCAGAAGTCCTATGGCCAAGGGCAAGTCAAGAGCGCTGCCCTCCTTTCGTAAATCCGCGGGCGACAGGTTTACTGTTGTACGAAAACCAGTCACCACCTTGCCTATGGAACGGATGGCGGAAACCACTCGCTCCCTAGACTCCCTTACCGCATTATCCGGCAAACCAACCAAAGTAAAACCTGGCAATCCCTGACTCGCATCTACCTCGACACTAACGGGAACTGCCTTTATTCCAAATAAACAGTAAGAACGGATTCGACGAAACAAGATGGACCTGCCTAAGCTACAGCTGCCTGGTACTTTTCCAACACACAGTTTTCAATGTGTTCACGAAGCTGGCGGGTAATAGGATTGCAGATAGAACGGAAGTCTTCACCCTTGTAGAAGGGGTCGTTGGGATAACCCACAAACAAACCGTTTTCACCATCCATTACGCGCAAGCCGCGGATCAACATCTGGTCGTTAAGAACGACAGATGCCAAGCCCTTCATGTGACCGAGGCTAGGGCCTTCCTTAAAAGGGAATACCTGAACGCTAGTTACAGCAAGGCAATCAAACTGAGTTGCCTTCTGTTCTTCTTTTTCCTGAGCTGCCATACATGGCCTCCTATTTGATTGTTATCTCATTGCCCCCTGCGTCATTGCAGGCGCCCAATGACAACGTTCCAATTGCAAAAGCCATGCCAAAAAAAACAACTGCCATTTTTATTGAAAAAAAGCAACTTCAATTTTTTAAGGAGCGATCAAAAATGATTAATCACTGATTAATCGGTGATTAATAAGTTAAATTACAAGTATGATTTTAAAAGCAAACATGAGCTGGATACAAAACCAGAATAAGCAACTTCCCACCGTGATGGCAGAAACATCCATCACCCCCGATTACTTTATCGTAAATTTCACTGTTGAAGAACCGGCCGACTGTTTTTGCGCAGACGTTCGCGAAGACAACGGTCGAAGCTGGGAAGATTCCTGCGTAGAGATTTTTCTGCAGAATCCCGCTAAACCTGAAGAATATTTCAACTTCGAAACCACAAGCCGCGGGTATCTGTTGGCAGCCCACGGACCAGACCGCAACAACCGTGAAGTTCTTTCACTTGAAGACATCGCCAAGGTTGTCCGCGCCAAGCAGGTGGCAAGTGTTGCTGGCAATTTGATTTGCTGGGGAATGACCGTGCGAATTCCTGCCAGCATTTTCGGATTGTCCAGTTTTGAGGGCGTGACCTTGCGAGGAAACCTTTACAAGTGCGCCGACAAGGCAAAGACTCCTCATTACTTAAGCGCCTTCCCCATAGAAACAGAAAAACCGGACTTTCACCGCCCGGAATTTTTCCAAGAATTTTAAAGAGGCTAATTCATAAAATTGAAAAAGCGCGGGCCATGAAACCCGCGTCTTATATTCTCAAAAATTTTATTTCATCTTGATTTTCATTTCGAAGACCTGACGACCTGTCTCGTCTTCGATTTTCATATAGGTAGCGCCTTTGTGATCTGCACGGAAAATTTTCAGCATGGCACCTTCCATGGACTCACCGACAAAATGAAGTTCCATTTCTGACGGCGTACAGAGTTCCCAATCTGATGCAGCAAAAACATTCATGGCAAGTTTCACATACTCGATGTTGTTCATATGATGAGACATGTCAATGTGCTGCGGCAAAACACGCTGCTGGTAGATTTCCTTATATTCGTCGGCAGTAGGTTCAAACTTGGTGAACTTATCATCTAGAACCGGTTCCGGGAAACCTTCTGTAGGGAAATCCACTGCAGAAAGTTTCATAGGACGGTGACGATTCAAATCCAGGCAGCAGGCTTCCTGAACCGCAAGGACAATGGGCTCCCCTTCTACCGTGGTAATCGCCGTATTTTCGTAAGTGCGAATCAAGCCATTGTTCGCCGGGAAGGAAGTAGTAATCACCTTGTCTCCCCAGAACGGACGCTGAAAGAACTTGAACTTGGCCTTGGAAATGACCCAATAGCCACCCTTCTCCTTCACGAAGAAGTTATCCTGTTTGATCTTACCGAAGTTCTCGGTAAAATTATCCTGGACCATAAGCACCGTCTGGGCAACACCCATCTTTCCGGATACATCGATATAAGCAGACGTAGTTGTACGCGGCTTCTGGAATACTAGAGGATTTTTTGCAAGAGCGTAAATGTCGATCATAGCAATTAACAATTAACAATTAACAGTTAGCAATGAAGTTTTTTGACTTCTATAATATAAACTGCTTTTTTTCTACGCGAAATCTTTTTTAGAGTTTTGGTCTAGAATTTTAGTCGCAATACTTTGACGGGGCGATTCTCGCCACCATATAGTTCTGGGCACAGGCATTCTTCACCCGTGGCCACAAAGCCGTATTTTTCCATAACGCGTCCCGATGCAGGATTGTCTACAAAATGGCCGCTGATAACACTTTTGCTTCCGCTTTGTTCGCGCATAAAGTCAAGCATCAACTTTAGGCTTTCAGTGCAGTAGCCCTGATTCCAGTAAGGCTTTCCCACCCAGTAACCAACGGTCGGTTCGTCGCCAACGGCAGGCAGCCCGCAGTTGCAAGAAGGTCCGTAACCCATGGCGCCAATAACGTCACCGGATTCCTTAAGGACGATGGCCCAGGTGCTGTCATTTTTAAAGACGTTCTGGATAATGCTCAGGCTTTCTTCCTCCGATTGGTGAGGTTTCCAGCCGGCACGAAGACCGATGTCAGGATCCGCAGCCAGTTCAAATAAACGTGGGGCGTCACCGTCTTCCCACGGGCGCAGGAAGATCCTTTCGGATTGCAATCTCAAAAATTCAAAGCGGTACTGCTGCTGGACATCGGGATATTTTTCCCGGTCTACTTCACTTAGGAACATTTGCTTTTCGCGAATCCAGCGACCTCTATCGCCGTACATCTTGCGATAAACTACATAGTCCTCTTCTGTTTCAGAATGTTTCGCCACAGCCTCTACGCGGTAGTAGAGATTCTTGAAATGACGGTAGATGCCGTTGATGATGAGTTCGCGAGTCATGTTTTAAAAATAAGAATAAAGAACGCCGCGAGCCGAATGCCGCGACGTTCTTTTTACTAATTCCCTAAGAATTCTTCTTAAGCGTAGATAGCCTAAATCTTGGCACTCCGCAAGCGCTAAATTTTCTTCAGCACTAATAGGTGGCCAGGAGCCTTGTTCGGGTCGAGACGGACAAAGTTCTTGCTGCCGCGCCAGACGAAAGATTCGTCGGTGATCAGGTCCTTCAGGAAGAAGAAGCTGTCTTCGTTAAGGCCAAGCTTTGCCATGTCCAGTTCCACCATGCCTTCCTGAGCGTTGTCCATGTCCATGTTGCAGACGAACAGGAGAACGTCATCGCCAGTCTTCTTGGAGTAAACCATGAGCTGGTCGTTGGCGCAGTAGTGGAAGTCCAGGTTATCGTATTCCTGGAGAGCCGGATGTTCAAGGCGGGCGGTGTTCACGCGGCGGACGAAGTCCTGGATGCCAGGGCCTGCCCAGTTGTGAACCTTGTACTGATACTTTTCGGAATCCTGCAGTTCTTCCTTGATGGGAGACGGAATATTTTCGCAGAGCTCGTAACCGTTGTACATGCCGGTAAGGCTGCTCAAGGTACCAGCCAGGAAGTAGCGCTGCTTGAAAGCGTTTGCGCCCTTGTAGGCCAGGTACTTGGGGAAGATATCCGGTGTGGTCGGGAAGAAGATACCGCGCATGTATTCCTTGGCGTCGGACTGAGTCAGTTCCTTCAGGTACTGTTCGAATTCCCACTTGGCGCTACGCCATGCGAAGTAGGTGTAGCTCATGTCGAAGCCAGCCTTGGCCAGACGATGCATCATCTTGGGGCGGGTGAAGGCTTCTGCCAGGAACACCAGTTCCGGACGCTTTTCCTTGACGTCGGCGATGAGCCATTCCCAGAAGGGGAAGGGCTTGGTGTGGGGGTTATCGATACGGAAAATTTCCACGCCCTTGTCTGCCCAGAACAGGATGATGTTCTCGATTTCCTGCCACAGTTCCTTGTAGTTCTTGTTGTAGTAGTCGAAGGGGTAAATATCTTCGTACTTCTTGGGCGGGTTTTCTGCAAACTTGATGGAGCCATCGGGTTCGTGGTAGAACCATTCCGGATGTTCCTTTACGTAAGGATGGTCCGGAGAGCAGTTGAGAGCGATATCCAATGCAAGGCGGAGGCCCTTGGAGCGAGCAGCCTTTGCAAAGTGTTCAAAGTCCTTCATGGAGCCCAGTTCAGGATCGGTAGCATAGTGGCCGCCGAACTTGTTACCAACGGCATACGGACAACCAGGTTCCAGGGGCTTACCCTTCTTGTCGGTCTTGGCGTGGAGGGCGTTGTTGGCACCCTTACGGTTGGTAACGCCAATGGGGTGGATTGGCACCAGGTAAACGGTATCGAAGCCAAGGTCAGCGATGTAGTCCAGCTGCTTTTCGCAGTCCTTCCAGGTAGCGCTCTTGGTAGCGTCGGTACCCTGGGACTTAGGCCACATTTCGTACCAGGTACCGGTACGGGCATAAGCCGGGTCCACGCGAAGCTTCATCACCGGACTTTCAGTGGGCTTGTCCTTGGGCTCGATGGTCCAGGCGCAAATCTTGTATTCGTAGTAGCCAATGCTATTGACGGTAAAGGAACCTTCCCAAAGGTCGTTATCCACGAAGTGCATGGGTGCCTGTTCCCACTTGACGGCTGCAGCCTTTGTAGACTTGGCAGTCTTAGTAGTCTTCTTAGCAGGAGCCTCTGCGGGCACATGGCGATAGAAGATGGCAGCATCATACTTCTCGTGGCTGTGACGGAAGATGTCTGCCTGCACGGTGACGGTGTCGCCCGGTTCGCGCTTGATCATGAAACGGCCGCCTTCGATGTTCGGGCGGATATTCTCGATAACGAGATTGTCTTTGAGAGTAGGAATAATTGCCATACTTTTTTACCTGTTTGTTTCAGCGTAAAAATAGAAAAAGACGCCAGTTTCACAACTCGGCGTCCTTTGAATTTTACTTTGTCAATCGAATGACCTGGAGGTCCTTAATGCGGAACCAACGTTTCCTCTTACCCAAGTTCATTTCAAACCTGCCAAAGGGAGAACTGGTTTTTGCCTCAAACGTAATGGCGTGGCTTTCTTTACCGCTACCAAGCTTACCCACATTCACGTGTTCCGAGAACCCGATTGTCTTGTAGGTATCGTAGGCACCAATACGAACTGTAATGGAGTCTTCCACGTCAGACCAGATAGTGAACACGCACTGATAAGTTGCACCTTCAACCAAAGCAATATTTTCTTGCAAGAGCTGAACACTGAAAGAGCTATCGCCGCCAGCACTTACGTTAACTTCCATGATACGGCTGCCGCCCTTTTCCTCAATCACCGAGGAGTCAGCCCTACCACCGTACTGGGTTACCAAAATCCAGTCCGTGCTGAAGGGAGACTTGAAGTTGCCGTTAATCAAAGCATTTTCCTTAACACCAGGAGCAAGATCTTTCCAAACCTCGTCAATGAAATAGGAAACGGAGTCTTCATTCTTGAAGTAGCGGAGAGGACCGAAACTAGGAACAAAGTTTTTATTCAACTTGTTCCAGAGATCCACATTGTTCTTCTGGTCGATGTAAATGACACCGTCTTCAGATATCGTTGCGTTGGAGAAATCAATACCAGAGGTAAACCTTTTTGCTAGGAACACCACAGGTAGATTAGCCTTGCTATTTGCGGAGTCTATTTCAATCTGTGAGTAGTGGTAGCGAAGCATTACATTCTGGAACTCAGACATATCGTAGACGAAATGGACGTATTCATCACCAATCAGAACGCGACCACGGATATCATCAACATTCACATTCTTAAATGCAACGCCGATTTCCTTAAGGAATCCACCATCCATCAAAGAGATGTTTTCAAAAGCATCCTCAACAAAAGTTCCCTTCGTAAAAGAAATATTCATAAGGGACGCAAGAGTATCCAGGTCTTCCTCTTCTTCACCAACTTCCCACTTTGTAGGCCATACGCGCATACCCTTGACAAGGTCATAGCCAGGCATATAGTAGTAATAGCTAGAATAAGTACGGACCTCAAACAGATCCATGGCAAAGGAATCCAGCAGTACCGGTTCATTCTTGGTAGCGGATTTTGCAAGAGCACGAGTTTCCAAATCGGAGTAATCTATGGAGAAATCCGCAGTCAAAACCAACTTCGGAACTTCCGGCAGAGGCGGATGGGTAGTCGAAGTATCTCCATCTCCGATACTCGGGTTGCCAATTTCAATACCTGCAGTTTTCTCAGTGCATCCAAGCATCGAGAAACTAGCAAGTGCCACAGAGGCAACTAGAGCTATGGACTTAAAGATTCTCATTACACTCCTCGGGTAAGAGGGAACAGCTGAATGTTCACTTGTACAACATCTTCAGCTTCTCCAGCTTTTGCAGAGAAATCTAGTAGTTCTTTACGCATTAGTTGCAAATGTTTTTTCAAATTGGCGAAATCTGAGCGCTTAATTCCAAAAGTAAGGGCGGAAACGTCTCTTTCGGCACCCGGAAGATCGTTCAGCATACGTGCAGATAAGGTCAACATCTGGTTATGGTACATCTTAACCATGATGTCCTGGACTTCATCGTCGGTAGTAATCAGAGGATTGCTCTGACGATAACCGTTGGCGGTTTTCACCAAAAGTCCCAGTTCAAGAAGCAAGTTCAAGGACTCCGTAACCTGAGCCGGAGTTACCAAACCGCGAAGGCGCTTAGAAATCTGATCGGGAATGGGTCTGAAGTCCTTGAGCCCCACCATCTCAAGAATTGCAGAATGATGCCATTCCTTAAAAATACGCAACTGAGCCTTGTCCATTTTGTGCAACTTGGAGCGAGGGCTGGCCTTGACCAACTGAGCGTAGTAGATTTTCTTGTCTTCGTCGGTCTGAGCCTGGTTGAAGAATACCAGACTTTCAAAATAGGCGGCACGCTGGTTTTCCAGATTCAAGCCATGGATCAGCTTAGTTACTGTATTCTTTGTAATGTTACGCTTGCCATCGATGGCTAGTTTTAAATGGGCGTGACTGGACAGCCCGGCCTTTTCGGCAAAAAAACGCAAACTGAAGGCGGCAACAGTCTTCTTTTTGTATTCATAGTAGTCCCTTAGGTACACGCGATAGTTCGTGTACTGCAGTACATCGGGTTCTACTAATTTTCTCACTTCTTCATTTTCCATACTACAAAAGATAGAAGAGTAACCCTTCAAAAACCAAAAATAAAAAGACTTTCTCGTATACTCAAGTAAACGTTCGTATACAACGAAGATGGCACACTAAAGGTCTCGAGCGAGCTTTGAGAATCGGCGATGATCTATAAAAATTCCCTTTTTTAGCTCAAAATCGCGACAAATTCCTTCTTCAAGGAAGCCGCAACGGGAAGCGACTGCTGCACTTTTCGCGTTTTCAACCGAGGCAAAAAGTTCCAATCGGTTCAATTTTAGGGTGGAAAATGTATACAGCGACAAAAGCTTCAAAGCCTCCGTCATGTACCCCTTTCCGGAGTATTTTTTTAGCAGCCAATAGCTCACCGTAGCGGAACGATTTTTCAGGTTTACGTCCAGCATAATGAAGCCAGTCAACGAGTTAGAGTTCTTTTCCAAGATCTTCCAGCAGCCACCCTGACTCAATTGTTCCGCAAGAATCCAGGAGCGGATTCTCTTTTTCAGATCTGCAACGTCGGTTCTGTCTACCCAAGGCAGATGCTCCGCCAGATAATCCTTACATTCTTCAATAGAGGCTAGCAGGGCTCCCAAAGCCTCGGGACTGGAATCCCTTTCCCGAAGGCCTTCCAGAACAACCTGCTCCCCCTCCAAGGAGGCCGTGGCAAAGGACTGGGTAAAGAAATCTTCGAAATTCATGATACAAGTATAACAAATGGGGGCTACGCCACTGCGTGAGGTTCTAGCACAAAACGAGAGATTCCGGACCACGTCCGAGATGACATAGCAAAGTGGACGAGCTGACTGCAGGGGCGGGTAATCACAAACCACCCCTAAGAGGGGTGGTTTGATCTACCCCTAGAAGGGGTTATTACTGCCAGCGCCTTAATGACGCTGGCTTTCTCTTCGTTCAAGCCATTGTGGACTGATTACCGGCCACCCTTGAAAGGGTCGGTGT
>JAZLKF010000058.1:0-51851 GCA_045597525.1 Fibrobacter sp.
ACCCCATGCCAGAAATCATCAACGCAAGACTAGACAAACACAATTTCGAGCATCTGGTAAGGCAGATGCACGATAATGCCATTGACCCGAAGCCCGTCCTTGCCGCCATCGGCAGCCTTGCGGTAAAGAGCATAACGAAAAACTTCATAGACGGTGGACGCCCCAACGCCTGGGCAAAATCCAAGAAGACCAAGGGCAAGACGATGATTGGAACAGGATTCCTTTACACTCACATCCACTACACCGTTGACAACGAAGGAACTACCATCGCCACGCCTCCAACGAAATATGCGGCAATACTGCACTTTGGCGGCAAGACAAGGCCACACGAAATCAGGGCGAAGAACCGAAAGGCCCTGCACTTCCTAGGCATATTCAGGAAAAAGGTAAACCACCCCGGTTCAGACATCCCTGCAAGGCCCTATATGATCCTCCAGGACGAAGACATCCAGGCAATGGAAAAGATGATGGTCATGCACATCACCGGGAACACGCTGGGGCGCTAATGATCGAACAGACTTATCTGGATATTCTTTTGGGCGACGACCGCTGCGGGCTTCTCGCGGAAGTTAAGATAGCGGTATATTGTGCGTTCGCTTACGCCTGTCTCGAACGCAAGCTGGTGAACGCTCTTGGTGCAGTTCTCGCGAATATAGCGACGCACTGCATCCGGGCTCATCCTGGCTGGGCAGGCTACATGATTGCCGCTGAAACGCTTCCAGATGCGCTTTGCCACATCAATGGAAATAGTACGGGCAACCCATTTAAGGTCCTCGTTCGGCATGTCATCAATTGTAAGGGAATCCCAGACGCTACTCATCCTGTGCCCTAAATATAGCACAAAATAATTCAAAAATCAACAAAGGAAATCAAAGATGAATGACAATAGACTATCGGTATGTTTAAACGCCTTTGACGAATTTGACAAGCAGCAGATTCAGTTGGAAACCAATCACAACACTTTGAAATTGTTAGAAAAAGAAACTTCCAGAACAATTAGAAAACTCGATAATGAAGTCAAGGACGCAAACAGATTTTTTTTGAAATTTCTAGCCGGTTATCTAACCTTCGCCACCTTCTTCATCCTCTGTTTCCGATTCATCATTTGGAACTAACCTGTTGTTCATTGTTGTTACAAATACGTTGCTGCCGCCTTCAACAACATTATCAAGTAAACGGTGAGCATAATCCAGAGCGCCCTGTTTGTCAGACTTGCTGTTCCATTCGCTCTTGTCAATTTCATCTATCAACTTTTCTAAAGGGTCAATTACAGGATGTTTACCTATAGCCCCTACAGCTCTCCAGTTGTTTCCGATACCTTCGAGAACATCTTTGATAAGACCAAGGTCAGATTCTGCAGGCTTCAGGATCAATATGTAGTACAAAGCGGATATGTACTGGCTGAACGATTCCGAAGACGGTTGTTTTCCGTTGGCTTCAAAGACATTCTCTCCAGCCTTAAGACAGGGCGTGACAAAAGCTTTTTTTATGGAATTTTTCTGTTCTTCAATAACATCCTTTGTTTCATTTGTTCTTTCGTCAATATCCTTTATTTTCTTTTCGATATCATCAAGCAAGGATTGGGAATACTTTTTGCTTTCGTGAACATCCCAAAACACTTTCAATGCGAACAAACCTATAAAAATAGTGACCGCGATTCCGAGAAAAGCAAGGACCTTATTCATGGAATCTTCGTAGAATGTCCTGGAATCATACAGGGCGTTTATAGTCGGGTCTTCGATAACTTTTTTAACCGTATCTATATAAACTCGTTTAACGGTGTCTACGTCAGGGAAGCTTTTGAAAATAAAGAATTTGTTTCCAGGCATTATTTATCACCTATAAGCTCGTAAACAGTGGTAGAACGAATCTTTATCACGTGCACCGTATCACCATCCTCGTTCAGGATGTTTTTGTCTAGGCCCATTCTATATGTCAATATTCGATTTCCGTTCATCGTTGCAAAGCTATTTCCCGATTGTGTATAAACACAAATGTAGCCGTCTTCCTTCATTTCATGATTCGGAAACCGAAAGAAATGCCTCCACAAATTCGACGGATTACCTTCGTTATCGTAGGTGTCGTCATAAAAGGCGTAATCGTTCAGTTGGGTTCCCTTGGATGCCCAAAATAATAGACGTTCTTTCCCTGATTCCGGCTGGATTCCAGCTCTTTTTAGTACAAGCCTGCTATCGGCTCTTTTGTCGTTTTCAAACAGCATTTTACACACCTTCTTTTTTTATTGAAGATTCTCGTTTCATTGGCTTACCTCTCGATGTAGATGATGTTGCCGATTATGCGGTGGCTTGGGAGGGAGGCATGGGCGCGGTGGGTTCGTCGGCGGGGGCGGCGGTGTCCTGGGGTTTCGGGGGGGCGTGGCGGGCGGAAAGGCCCAGGGCCACGGTGAGGTTGAACAGGTTGACCAGCTGGTCAAGCGTGGGGGTGGAAGCACCTGTGCGCCAGGTGTCGAGGATGGCGGCGGGTACGCCCATGAGCTGGGCAAGGCGGGGGGCAGGCGTGTTGGATAGCTCTATGGCTCCGTCGATGTCAATGTTTAATTCATTTTTCCCATTGACATTTGACGGAACTTTGTTTAATAAACTTTGTTTACTCTCTTCTTCAGGTGTTTCTGAGGGAAGTAAATATTCAAAGAAGCCTACCTCATGCAATTTCATCTTAAAAGATGCTCCAAACTCCCTTTTTCCGCTTAAATACGCGTGTAAATGAGGTGAGCTAATTCCCATTGCATCAGCTAGGTTTTTTATTGTCCCATACTTCTTTTTGGAGAAATCTCTGATATCATCCGCAGAAAAATCAACTTTGTTTATCTTTTCTATTGACATTTGACTAAACTTTGTTTATCTTTGGGTATGTAGTGGTAGTAAAACACTACTACAAACAAAGCTAATAAAAAGGAACGCAAACCGAATGGAAGCCAATCTTACTGTGACGAAATTCTCCTGGGCGGCAGCTGCCAGGGAAGTCTCCAAAAGGGCCGGAAAGGCCTACAGCGCCCAATATATAAGGGAAGTGGCCACTGGCTACCGCACCAACAACCAGCTCCGCCCCATCCTCGAAGAACTCAAACTCATCAAGAAGGAACCTCAAAATGCTTAAGTCTCCCATCGATATCGAAGAAGAAAATGAAGACGGACGCACAACCAATTTGGTTGTTCATCCCACCACCGAAAACGCCCTGGTGGAGGTCAAGGAAGAAGAACTTGACCAGAACACCGCCGAAGCCCTGCGCCTCCGTTACCGCTTGTTCAACGACAAGGACAATGTTCGCTGGACCATGGATGATAACAAGAACGTGTGGTTCGTTGCCGACGATGTGGTGAAGATTCTTGGCTACAGCAAGGACACCGCCGCCGTGATCAAGCAGCACTGCAACAAGGTCTATGATACCAAGGACCTTGAAGACGGCAAGGAACTCGCCAAGAAGATTGTCGTCAAGGATTCCGTCGGTCGCCAGCAGAACATGATCGCCATTTCCGAACCTGACCTCTACCGCCTCATCATGCGTTCCCATATGCCGGAAGCCCGCAGCTTCGAGAAGTGGGTGGTAGAGGATGTGCTCCCCTCCATCCGCAAGACCGGCAAGTACAAGGTGAGCCGCAAGATCGACTACAAGCCCGCTGAGCCCGCCCAGGTGGAGGCTTCCGAAGGTGTGGAGCCCGTGCAGCTGGAACTGTTCCCCTGCAATCTCCAGAGCGTGTCCTTCCCGCGTCCGCTTACCGACAAGATCAACGCCGCCAAGAAGCGACTCTACGACCAGGGCCACACCTTCCCGAACAACAAGGAGTTCGTGAAGTTTTTGGTCACAAAGGCACTCGAAACTCTGGAGGACTAGGGATATGAACTACAAACTCGACAACAACTTCATGGTGGATATCGAGACCCTCGGTACGGGCACGAACGCAGTCATTTTGTCCATCGGTGCGGTCGGCTTAAGCCTTGGCGGAAACATGGTAGAGTTCAACGAAATTATCGACCCGAACTCGCTCCCCCGTGACAAGTTCAGTATCGACTTCGACACCGTGCGCTGGTGGATGCTCAACAGCGAGGTTGCCCGCAAGCGTATCTGCGAGGCATCCTACGGTACGCCCGCCAATGTGGCTCTTGAACAGTTCTGCAAGTGGGTGAAGCGCTACTTCGACTGCGACAAGGTCAAGGTGTGGGGCAACGGTGCAAGCTTCGACCAGCCTATCCTGAACAACGCGTTCCGAGCCTTCGGCATTGCAACCCCGTGGAAGTTCTGGAACGAGCGCTGCTACCGCACCTTCAAGGCGCTCTACCCGGACATCAAGGCCGATCCTAGACCCGACGACAATGTGGTCCACGACGCACTGGACGACGCCCGCTCACAGTTCGGGCATCTTATGCTCCTTATGCAGGCTCACGAGTACGCGACCGATACCAGCAACCTTTAACCTCTTCAAACCCCTTAAGAACCGCTCTTTAGCAAAGGAATTGAACATGTCAACCACTCTCGCTCTCAATGACAGCGTTCTCCCTCTGGATATCCAGGAAGAAGCAAAACCCATGAAGTATTGCCGTTTCTGCGGCGTTCGCTGCCGTGCAACGATCAACGGCGTTAACACCTGTGCAGATTGCCTCCGTAGCGGCAAGCTTCTCCGTTTCCTCTTCAACAGGAGCCACCGCTAATGAACCCGATTTGGCTTTCAACGGCTGATGTTGGGGAACTCGTGGGGCTTACTCCCCGCCAGGTTCGCAACAGCCTGCGCCTTTGGGAATACCGCTGGACAGAGAAGAATGGCAAGAAGGTTCTTGAAATCAACTTGCGCAGCCTTCCCAAGGACGCACGCGACCGCTATGTGCTCAGTCAGCTTCCGGAACTTTCGGAGGTGGAGACAGCCAAGGCGGATGATACGGAGATTGCATTGCGCGCCTACGAACACGCGAACGGTCGCGCCAAGAAGAATTTCGACAAGTGGACCATGATCCTTACCAAGTGCGACGGCATCACGGGTACACGCGAGCTGGAGCGCTGGGTGAAGTCCTGGAACGAGCAGCACCCACAACTGAAGACCAGCGTACAGAGCATCTACCGCCAGCGTTCCCTGGTCGCCGAATGCGGCAAGATTGCGCTCATCAACCACCAGGACGTGATGGGTTCCACCGTGAAGGATTTGTGGTTCGAGGATTTCCGCAATGCGTACCTTACCGCAAACAAGCTCTCGGTGTTTTCTGCCCGCATGATTGCCATGGGCTTCGCCATGCAGCGCGGAGACATCAAGAGCGAGAAGGAGTTCCCCTCGAAGGATGCCTTCAGGCGCCGTCTGAACCGCGAAGTGGCCCCGGATGTAATCTACTTCGCCCGCGAGGGTAAAAAGAAGTTTTATGACAATAAGGGCTACCACCTGGACCGCGACTACAGCGACCTCACGGCAGGAAGCGTATGGGTTGGCGATACACGCACCTGGGACGTTTTCGTGAAGGTCCCCGGTCAGGAAAAGCCCGCCACCTGTTACATCACACTTTTCCTTGACTTCAAGACATACATGCCAATAGGCTGGTGCCTGCACCATAGTTCCCCGAGTACCGAGAACACTTTAAGGGCTATGCGCAACGGTATCGAGAAGTACGGCCTGCCGGAAGCCTTGTATGTGGACAATGGTCGCGAATACCGTAACCGCGACTTCTCGGGCCAGAGCCGAATGCACAAGATAGACATCGACGAGCAGTATGCCGACTCGCTTGCCACTCGACTGGGAATCAAGATGCACTTCGCTATCGTGCGAAACGCCCGCGCAAAGGTGATTGAACGCCAGTTCCTGGTGATTAAAAACGGCTTTGATAGACTCTTTAATTCTTTCAAGGGCGGTACCGTAGTCGAAAAGCCGGAGCCTTTGAAGGGTGTTCTCAAGAGTGGCGACTTCCTCACCTGGGATGAGTTCTCAAAGCTTGCCGACAACTACCTCCGCGAGGTTTTCCCTGGACTCCCGTGCCTTGGCAAGAACCACGAAGGAAAGAGCCGTGCGGAACTCTGGAACGAGGAAATCGTGAAGAGGGAACCCATGAAGCGCGTAAGCAAGGAGACGCTTGCCATGATCACCAGCAGAACTGTTTCCGGGAAGATTGTGCACATGGGTTTCCACATTGCCGCCCTGGATGCCTGGTATTGGGCCGAATGGATGCCTGTTTACAAGGGCCGCGAGGTCACGCTCAGGTACGATCCGGAGGATATGCGTATTGCCTGGTGCTATGACTCCGAAAAGAAGCTTATTGGCGAATGTGTTCTTCAGCAAGCCGTGGGTGCCATGGTTGATGATAGCGACGCGGTCGCACGCTCCCAGATATCCGAGGGTGTCGCCCGCAAAAACCGCGAGGAAAGACTCCTGAAGGAACTTGTCCCGGAAATGACCAAGGGCCAGGCGGAGGAATATATCGGGGCAATGCGAACGGCTGTTGGCAAGCAGGATGTCTTCATCCCGCAAGGCCCCATGAAGCCTACGCGCCACGACAGCGACAGCGCCGCGCTTGCAGCCGACAGAAAGATTGGAAACTCCGAGATCATCAACCTGCTTTCAGAAGAAGAAGTAGCCGAGGAACAGGTCCACAGTATATGGGACGACCTGACGGCAAACGGATAAATCACTTAAACACCACAAGGGATGCAAATCATGAATGAAGCCATCAACCAGCTCAAATACTATATCGAATCCAAGGAAGTCAGCCAGAACAAGGTGGCAAACGCAATCGGCGTAAGTGCAGCCACCATCAGCGGTATTCTCAAGGGTACCTACGAGGGCAACAATGAGTCCGTCATCGAGAAAATCAAGGACTTCCTCGCTACCGAGGCATACCGCGAAGCTGCAAAGTCCAACGATGTGACCGTCAAGACCAAGAATTTCAACACCATCCACCGTTTCTGCAACCTGGTGCTTACCCACCGCGTCATGGGTATGCTCACCGGAGAAGCGGGCATCGGCAAGACCAGGGCGCTCCAGGCCTATGCCGAAGCACACCCCACCTGCATCATGATCGAGGCGGACCACGGCTACACCGCAAAGGTTTTCTTCGAGGAACTTTGCGAACTGCTGAACCTCGACAAGCGCGGTTCCCTGCACGACAAGCTGGAACGCGTCGTCAAGAAGCTGGACGGTTCCGGTCGCCTGATCATCATCGACGAGGCAGAGCACCTGCCTTACCGTGCGATTGAACTTATCCGCCGCGTGTATGACAAGGCTCATGTGGGTATTGCTCTTTGCGGTATGCCCCGCCTGGAAAAGAATGTGCAGGGCGACAAGGAACATTACGCGCAGATTTACAGCCGAATTTCGGCACCGTGCAGGGCGAAGCTTCTGGACAACGCCGACATCAAGGCATACCTCGAAAGCCGTTTCGAAAAGATCGCTGCAGGTGTCGTGGAACTCTGTGCAGGCATCAGCCGCAGGAACTTCCGTCTGCTCAGCCACCTTGCCCTTTGGAGCCGCGTGGTGATGCAGAATAACAATATCCCGGAACTCAGCGAAGAAGTCGTGAAGACCGCATCCCAGATGCTCGTGGTCGCGCAGTAGGTTCCAATGACTCCGGCAGACAAGCGAGCGGAACAGTACCGCAAGATTCACGGACTTGTGCGCCTCCTGGGAATGACTGACGATGCCTACCGCGATATGCTCCGCGACCGATACGGGGTGCAGAGCTCCAAGGAACTCACACCGCAGAGCAGGGCGGCGCTAATAAGGCTCCTTGCCGCCCAGGTGAGCGAGAAGGCCCGAAACTTCAACGACCTGAAGGACCGGCAGAAGCACAAGGCCACCCCTGCACAGCTCCGAGCCATCGAGGCCATGTGGGCGGGGGTTTCCAGGGCAAGGACTTCGGAAGCCCGCAAGAAGGCTCTGAACGCATTCTGCGAAAGGCTCACGGGCGTGTCGGTCCTCGCATGGATAAGCAAGGCCGACGCCAAGGTGCTTATCAGGGCTATCAAGGCTATGGGGGCGGCGACCCCCGAAGAATTCAACTCAACAAAAACAACAACCAATCCCCAAAGAGGACAAGATGGCAAAGAAAGATAAACAAGGAAACTGGCTCGATGCCAAGGGAACCCCGGTTCCCGAAAAGTACGTGCCCGTCATGGACAAGAAGCGCGACGCCATGGTGGAATCCGTCTTCAAGAAGGTGGAAAAGCTCAGCGATCAGATGGCCAAGTGCAAGGTCGAAGTAGTCAAGGCGCTCGACAAGTACCTTGACGAGCTTGCCAAGGACAACCGCATCAAGGAAGGCTGGAAGGGCAACATTCTCCTTGCGAACTTCGCCGGTGACCAGGTGATCGAACGCAATTCCAGTGACCTCATCGCATTCGACGAAAAGCTCCAGATGGTCAAGACCCAGGTGGACAAGTGGATTTCTGAACGCATGAAGGATGCGGACAGCGACCTTGCCAAGGTGATCAGTCAGGCTTTCAATGTTGACAAGCGCGGTCGCGTGAATACCGCCATGCTGCTGAAGCTCCTGCACCTGGATATCGAGGACCCCTTGTGGAAGAAGGCAATGACTCTTCTCAAGGAGAGCATCATCGTAAAGTCCACGAAGACTGCCCTCATCTTCCGCCGCAAGGCGGTTACAGACTCCGGGGAGACCTGGCAGAACATCATCCTCAACTTCAACGACATCGCCGTTACCTTGGAGGTGGAAGATGCTGCCCAATGAAACGTTGGCCCTGTTCCAGGGCAAGGTGAAACTCGAAGCTGACCCGCAATTCGGATACAAGGCGATGGTCATGGACGATAACAGCCACTTTGCCATTGCTAAAGGCTTCGGGTCGTCTCCTCACCTGGCAATCATCGACCTCTTGAACCAGTGGGAGAAGGGCTGATGGATCCACGGATTTTTCCGGGCATCCTCATAGCCCTGAACCTCGCGGCCTCCGTAAGCTACGCCTGCCAAGGCGACATCAAGAAGATGGTCTATTGGATAGCTGCGGCGACACTCACTTACACGGTTACATTCTAGGCGTTTTATAGCCATTGTCGCATAGAATGTAGCCATGGGGGTTGCATAGACACGGAACGAAGAGAGTGGCGTTTCGGCCAGGTGTAAGCCCTGGCACCCTCAATAAAAATCTCCCTGGGCTGGTGGCGGCAAACTCCTTAACACACCACACTACACAACACCGCCGTCGCCAGCCATTCTTTTTACCCAATCAAATCGCAGGAGCGCAAAATGACCATCAGTCAGCTTACCGACTATCTTAAAATCAGTCCAAACAGGACAAGTCCACGCAACCACAAAATCGATACGGTTACCATCCACTGCACCGCCGGTCAGTGCAGCGTCGAGAGCCTGGGCAAGATGTTCGATAACCCCGAACGCAAGGCCAGCAGCAACTACTGCGTTGACAAGGACGGCTTTATCGGCTGCTATGTGGAAGAATGCGACCGTGCCTGGAGCAGCAGCAACCGCAACAACGACAACCGTGCCGTAACCATCGAGGTGAGCAGCGACGCGAAGGCTCCCTATGCAGTGAACTCCAAGGCCATGGATAGCCTCATTGAGCTTCTGGTAGATATCTGCAAACGTAACCAGATCAAGCAGCTGCTCTGGAAGGCAGACAAGAGCCTTGTCGGCCAGGTGGATAAGCAGAACATGACGGTACACCGCTGGTTTGCAAACAAGGAGTGCCCCGGTGAATATCTCTACACCCGCATGGGCGACATCGCAGAAAAGGTGAACCAGAGACTCAAAAAGGACCGTATGTCTGTATTGTACGACCGTCTCCACAAATGTGCCGAAGAAATCAAGGACATCGAAAAGGAACTCAAGGAATTAAGGGAAGAATAATGGAACTTTACGCAAGACCTGTGCAACCCATCTGGGAAAAATACTCCAGGAAGGACGATCTCTACGAACTCCGTAGCAGATACATCGACATTCTAATCAAGAGCCAGAACATTCCGGGCATCATCAAGATCAGAATCGAGGCAGGCTACTTTACCGACTTTAGAAGCGGCAGCAACCTCTTGAATCCCATCATCCCGAAAATCGGCAACCTGCTTATCATGTATGCCTGGCTTGTTCACGACATCAACTACCATGGATTCTTGAGCCGCAAGTATGCAGACCTGCTTCTCCGCGAAATGCTGGAATATGCAGGCATGGGCAAAATCAAGCGCAACGCCGTTTACTATGCGGTAAGGGCCTTTGGAGGAAGCCACTACAATTTCCTCTATGAAGACCAGGGCGAAATCTACAACAAGAACAAGCAACGCGTACAGTTCGAATGGATTTACAGGCGTTACCTGAAGGCCTACACCAACGCAAAGCTCCATGTCACGGAACTTACCCACGACGATTTTTACAACTACCCGGTACTCATCAACAAACAAGGAGGATAAAATTTACCACTACGAAAAAAAGGATGTCGTCATTTTCTTGGCCCTCTGCATCGTCGTTATTCTCGGAGCATGGAAGGCTGCGGAACTCTTCTTTCAGTTCATCCATTGGTTTGGCCTATGAATAACGATTATGGCGAAGACTGGGAGAAGCTAATCTCTCAAAAAATGAGACCCGCGGCAAAGCTTGTGAACCAGGAACAGCAGAAGAAGGAATCCAAGTCGAAAGCCTTCAATCGCTGGAAGAAGAACACCCCCGAATCCTACAAGGCCTCTCTGGAGAAAAACAAGAAGAATGTCAAAAGGTGGGCTAAGGAACACCCGGAACGCATACGAGAACTTGGCAGAAAGAGCGACGCCAAACGCCGTAACACCCCGAAACGAAAGGCATGGACAAAGGAATACCTTAACCGCCCCGAAGTCAAGGAAAGAAGACGCGAAAAGGACCGTCTAAGAAACCAGACTCCAGAACGCAAGGCATACGAAAGGGAACGGTCAAAAAGGAGAAGGGAAAAGAAAAAACTCGAAAAACTTCAACAAAGGGTTATGCCCTTGGAAAATGAAACAGCCGGGTAACCGGCATTTTTTTAAGGAAAAAGATGAACGTAAAACAGCTAATCGAAAAACTGAGCCAAATTTCGCAGGAATATGAAGTCCTTGTTGGCGACAGAAATGGCGATTTCATGGACATTCAGTCCGTTGAAAAGGACGATTATTACCCGGACATCCTTATAAGTTCCGAAAGAAAAATCAAGCGACGCATCTGGAAGCCTGTCGCCACCAAAAAACCGCCCTATAACAAGAGGATACTTGTTAAGACGACCAATGGCACCATCGGCGAAGACGAACTTATCTGCGTCTGCGATCACGAGTTCTGGATAGAACACCTTTTAAATCCAGAAACAATAGTCTTTTGGACTGAAAAATTCTAGGTAGAATATGGCAGAAATACTCATGAGCATTCACGGCAAGTGGGCCGACCTCATCTTCAGCGGCGAAAAGACCGTTGAGCTCCGCAAGACGGCGCCCGTTTCCTTCGGAAATGGCGAAACGACCGTCTATCTGTACAACACGGACACCAAAAGCATTCCTGGAAAAATGACCATAAGCGAAATCCGTGAACTTGAACAAATCACGGACAACCTGGCAGAATACGCCTGCCTCTCCGTCGAAGAAATCCAGGAATACAAGGGCGACGGAACTCTTTACGGCTGGTTTATCGAAGAAGCGGAAATCTTCGACGAAAGCCTTCGCCTTAAGGACTTTGATGTCAAAAAAGCCCCTCAGTCCTGGCAATACATCAGGAGATAACCACATGGAACACATCTTGAAAGTCAAGAAAAGGGAATTTGAAGCCCTTCTAAACGGCGAGCTTACCTTTGTGATCTACAAAGTGGACCGTATCTACACAACAGGTGACCGCCTCATCCTCTTTGAGCTGGACAACGGCAAGGAAACAGGCCGAAGCCTCACCGTAAGGATCACCTTCATCTGCCATTCAGAGGACTCCGATGGCATCAAGGACGATTACTGCGTTGTAAGCGTAAAGAGAAGCGGCAAGAACACCCGCACAAATTCCGGGAACAAGCCTTCAAGCGAAGCAGAAGCCATCGAATACGCCTTGAGCATCGGACGATCCGAAGACTGCGCCAAGCGATTCTTCAACTACTATGCCATGAGCGGCTGGAAAATGAAGAACGGCATTCCTCTGGCCGATTGGAAAGCAGCCCTCAGGAACTGGAAGGACTTCGGAAGCGCAGCATCCAAAGTCAGCGAAGAAGAAAAGCAACAGGTGGCTCTTTTACTGCCGCTCCTGCTCCAAGAACTAGGAAAGCTTTGCGACAAACGCGAAGAAATCCAGTTCAAGGACCCTCACGTCGGCACCGTGGTCCAGTTCTTCGGCATCGATCGCATAAAGGAGAATTTCAGCACTTACGACATCCGTGTGATGGTTGAACACTACTTTTCTTCCAGAAGCCTTGGAACAGGCATTCCAACCATCAGGACGGACTCACGGTACGGCAAAGGCTGCACGACAGTACCAACACTCCAGGAATATGCCGAAATCCTCAAGAAACGCCGCGAAAAGGCATCGCAAAACCCCGTTAAAACACCGCAAAAAACCTCTTAAAAAAGCATTATAAAAGCACATAAGCCCCGGATTTCCGGGGCTTTTTTCATCGATAGCAGACTTCTGTGTTAAAAAATTCTCGAAAAATTAACACGATAAAATTCTTGTGTTAAAAAATTCCGAAAAATTTAACACGAAGCTTTGATAAATCACATTCGTTTTTCTCTCACGAAACTGCAACGCTTAAAAAACAGTTCCCGTCGCCATTTCCCCACCCCAAAATTCAAAATAGCTTAAACAGCCTAAAAACGCCAAATCACAAAACGCACATTTCGTGAGAGAAAATTGCAACCGGAACAAAACGGCAAAAAACGCGCAAAAACGGCAATTTCGTCAAAACAAAAAAAATCACTCTCGTGAGAGAGTGAAAACGCCCAAAAAACGCAAAAAACACAAAAAACAACCCATTTACCAAAGCATTTCCCTACCTATACTTTCTCTCATTACTTCCGCTTTGGCATAACGGAAAAAACTAAAGGCCGTCAATTTCCACAACTTTTTTGTTGTTGGTACTGCCCAGTACCACCCGTACATCGCGCTTGTGAACTTTGAAATGGTCGGCTAGTAATTCGCAAATGGCTTCGTTAGCGGCACCTTCTACGGGAGGTGCCTTTACTTCTACCTTGAGGCTACCGTCGGGCTGGGGAGTGACGGATTCGCGCTTGCTTCGGGCGTGTACCTTGATGTTGATTCGCATGCTTGCTGCAGTCGTCTGAATTAGGCGAGAACCTTTCCCATGGGAGATGCCGGACGTTTAGTCAGGTCCATGGCTTCCAGTTCCTTCTGGTCGTTTTCCATGGCGGCGAGCAGGTCTTCTTGACCGCGGATCAATGCGCGGCAGCGAATGAAGTAGTTGGTGCGGAGCTGCTTTAACTGTTCGATTTCTGCACGGAGGTCTTCTGCTGCCTGCTTTGTGTTTTCCACTTCGCGGACGGCGCGGGCCTTGGCTTCGGCAACGATGATTTCGGCTTCCTTTTCGGCGGTGGCCTTTACATCGTCGACTGTACGCTGCATGGTGACAACGGCATCTTGAATGGTCTTTTCGATTTGGCGGTAGTAGTTCACGCGTTCTTCTGCCACTTTCAGACGTTCTGTAAGATCGGTGCGGTCGCGGGACATTTGCTCAAAAGCGTTGGCTGCAGTTTCCAAAAAGGCCTTGACTTCTTCGGGGTCGATGCCGCCAAAGTTCTTCTTGTGGAATGTCTGGTTGCGGATGTCCAACGGTGTAAGTTCCATTCTATACCTGCCAATAATAATTCAGACTAAAAGTCTCTAGGATTTTCAAACAATATAGTTAAAAGGGCTTGCTTCAATAAAAAAATGATGGAAAAACGTCTTATGTAGACCTACAACTTTGTATGCTTAAATGATGGGTAGATAAATCAGGTTGGTCATGTCGGTAAATTAAATGTGTTAATAGATTGTTGATAAGTTGAATGGGTGTTGGGGAATGTCTTGTTATGACGCTAAAAAGTGCTTTTCGGCTGTTCTGACCCCTTGATTTATCTCGAATAATTACTAACTTTGCAAACCGAAAAATTTTGGACTTTTAATAAAGGTTACTACAATGAAAAGAACATTCCAGCCTCACAATCGTAAGCGCGCTAACAAGCATGGTTTCCGCACCCGTATGGAAGACCGTTGGGGTCGTGCTGTTTTGAGCCGTCGTCGTGCCAAGGGCCGCAAGCGCTTGACCGTTAGCGACACTATCTACAAGAAGTAATTTGGGAATTGGCTCGTGGCCAGTCTACGTTCTTATAGGCTGCCCAACCAGCCCGCTTACCGGCAAGTAGCCGTCCAGGGAAAGTTTGTCCGCGGTTCATCGTTTACGATGAGGTGGATTGACAGTCCGGACGGTTTTTGTCGTTTCTGTTTTTTGGCAAAAAAGAAGAACGGCAACGCCGTATACCGTAACAGGTGCCGCAGACTGCTGCGACCCCTGTTTTATAATATGGTGCCGAATATTCAAAAGCCGGTCTGGGCTATGATCATTGTGAATGACAAGGCTGACCAGGTTACGCCGGAGCGCTTCCGCGAAACTGCAGAGAAGATTTTCAAGAAGATGGAATGGGGGACTATTCCGGAGGCTAGTCTAGATGACGGCTCTGGACAAGCTTAGCCAATTGGCTAGAAAGGTGCTGATTGCACCTATTCGCCTGTACCAGATTATTCACCCGTACTTCTTTCACGGGGTTTGTAGATTCCAACCAACCTGTTCTCAGTATGCAATTGAGGCCATTCGAGTCCACGGAGTCTTCAAAGGTTTCTATCTTGCGGTTTTTAGAATTTTAAGGTGCAACCCATTTTGCAAAGGCGGGTACGATCCTGTGCCCCCTAAAAAGGAAAAGATATGAACAAGAATACCGTTATTGGATCTATTCTTATCGTAGCCATCATGATATGGTGGATGGCTTCCTCCGCTGCTAATGCTGATGCCGCGAGAGCCGCAGAAGCTGCTAAGAAGGCTGCTGCAGATTCTGTAGCTGCACTTCAGTCCAAGGGTGGAAACGTTGCAAACTCCCTGGTGCTTCCTGTAACCGGAAATACCGAGCTGAAGGCTGCTCCTGTTCTGGGTGGCGAAGCTCCCGCTGCAGAAGTTGCCGCTGAAGGTGCCTCTGCCGATTCCGCTGCTCCTGCCGCAGAGGCTCCCGCTGCAATTGTCCCCCGCACGGTATCCGTGGAAACCGATAAGTTCACCGTGGTCCTTACCAACAAGGGTGCTAAGATCCAGAGTGTTATTGTGAAGGCTCTGGCTGATTCCGCAGGCAAGTTCCCGGAACTTATCCAGGATACTGAACTTGGTGCCTTGGACTTGAAGCTTGGTCCTGTGGACTTGAGCGAAGTTCTTTTCGACGCAGGTAGCGCCCCTGAAAAGATTGTTGTTGAAAACGATGTTACTGTTGAATTTGTATTTACCGATGCTAACGGTAGCAAGGTTGTCCGCTCCTATGGCTTTAGCAAGAATGGCGCCGCTATCCGTCAGGTTAACAAGTTCGTTGGTTTCCGCGTAAACGATTACGAGCTCTCTTGGAAGGGCGGCATGAAGGAAACTGAAGAACTTCCCAAGGGCAGCACTGTCAACGCTGCTGGTTACTTCTTCAGCGAAGTGGTTTATAACAATACCGATTACGTAGAACGTGAAACCATCGGCGATTCCTGGACTTTGGATGATGGCAAACTTCTTTGGGCAGGTCTTCGCCGTAAGTACGCCGCTATGACTGTCCAGTTCGACGCTCCCACTCGTGCCGTTGTGAACGCAAAGAAGTTCAAGGTCATGGACAGCGAATCTGATCCGGGCACCTACAGCCTTGTTGTGAAGGATGAACTCCGTGCCGACTCTCTGGCTTACAACTTCATGGTTCTCCCGCTGCAGTGGGATGAAGTGGAAGCTTATGGCGTTGGTTATGAAAAAATCATTGCTACCGGCTCCTCCTGGTTCCCCGGCTCTCGCGTCTGGTTCGTGTGGATCTGCAAGATACTCCTTAAGCTCTTGAACCTCTTCTACTCCATGATTCCGAACTACGGTGTGGCAATTCTTCTTATTACAGTCCTTGTTCGCGGTATTACAACTCCGTTCACTGTTAAGCAGTTGAAGTCCACCAGCGCCATGAGCAAGCTCAAGCCCCAGCTGGACGAAATCAACGTGAAGTACCGTAGCGATCCTCAGAAGAAGCAGGCCGCTATCATGGAACTCTACCAGAAGGAAGGTGTGAACCCCATGGCTAGCTGCACTGGCGGCTGCTTGCCGATGTTCATCCAGATGCCTGTGTTCATGGGCTTGTTCTTTGTGCTTGGCCGTGCTGTTGAACTTCGCGGCATGCCTGCATTCCTCTGGATTACCGACTTGAGCAAGAGCGATGTGATTATTGAAGCTATCAAGATTCCGTACCTCATGCCCAATGGAATTACTCTGCTTCCGATCATCATGCTGGTAACCATGATCTTCCAGACCAAGGTGACCATGCAGGGTAACGCTGGCATGGATCCTGCCCAGCAGAAGATGATGATGTGGATGATGCCTGCAATGATGTTCTTCTTCAGTGCAGTGATGCCTTCCGGCCTTGTTCTTTATTGGACAATCTCCAACGTTTGGACCATCGTTCAGTACAAAATTCTCCATCGCAATATGGACTCCAATGCCCCCAAGACAGTGAAGGGCAAAAAGGTTCAGGACGCTCAGATCGTCAAGTAATTCTCAGTAAGATTTAAGAAATGACCTGCTTTCGGGCGGGTCATTTTTTTTGCATAAAGAAAGGGCCCGTTAGAGGACCCTTTTTGTTCTTATTTAAATTCGTCGCCTTCTAGTTTTTTGCGCAGCAACTTGTACTTTGCCTTGATGGCCGTTTTAAGTACGGGCCAACCGATTTTTTCAAAGGGTTTTTCCCAGAGTTTGTCGGCAACTTGCTTTACTGCGTTGTCCACGGGCTGGGGCAACCATTTGGGATCGAAGTCGGGAGCCACACCTGCATTTTCTACAATCTTGATGTAGTCTGCATTTAGGGAATCGTAGGCACCTTTACGGATAAAGTGAATCTTTTCCTTAAAGTTAAAACGTTTTTGCAGGAGCTTGCGCTTTACGAAACCTGCACCCTGGGCGATCAACTCTTGATAGCTGAACATTGTGTTTGTTTGAGTCTGGTAAAGTGCTGCCATTTGCACTTCGGCCTCGTCGAAGGTATAGGCCAATCCGATTTCTAGACGGTGCACAGTGTCGTAGAATGTGGATTGCTCTGGAGTCTCCATAAGGTGAGTGTAGAAGGCGCCCAAGGCCTCCTGCTTCATGTACATAAAGAAACTTTGCAAGTGGGGGCGCACTTCGTCGTTTTGCGTCAGGGAAATGACATCGGCGGTGCTAGCTTCTGCACGGCGGATAAAGTCTGCAAAGTTATTCTGGAAATAAACGATGGAGTCGTTGATAATCAGAAGTCTTTCCAGATTACTGAAGGAAACGGTTCCGTTCTTTCCACTTACAGAATCCTTTAGGAATCGGCGCCACATGCCAAAGTCAAAACCATGGTTCTCGGTAAGGTACAACGAAATATCGTTGTCGCTGAGGAATTGTTTGGTATCGCTGGAAAGTTCGCGCTCGTTGGTAAGGAGAACTACCTTGAATCCAGTTTCAGCCAAATGCTTTAATGCAAAACGGATGTAGCCGGGGAGAGTGTCCCCGGTCTGGTAAGATGCGTAAAGAATTACTTTAGTAGAATCTGCCATTATTATCTTCTTCCGCTGCGGCCTCGTCCTCCGCGTCCCTTGGCCAGCTTTTCGCCGTATGCCTTGGCGCCTGAGGACTTGCCGCCCTTGCTATTGGTTTTTCCGCGACTACCGCGAGGTTCCTCGTCACGGGAACTACGGCCTCGTCCGCCGCGAGCGTCACGACTTGTGCGTTCAAAACTGGGACCGTCAAAGTCATTGCCTCGTCGACCCTTGCGGCCACGGCCTCGTGAGCTTGCGGAAACGAATTCCGGACCATCCTCGAAATCATCATCGGGTTGGCTCAAGTAACCCAAGGCTTCTGCGGCTTCGGCACGGTCCATGCGTTCGTTGAAGTTGCGAGCGTCTTCATCTACGTCACGACGGGTGCGGCGGTTCTTCTTAGGTTCAGCGGAAAGCTTCTCGATGATGGAGAAGTCCACCTGACCACGAAGCGGATCCACACGGAGCAACTGTGCCATGACCTTGTCGCCACGACGGAAGGTGCGGCCACTGCGCTTGCCAAAGGCAAGACCTTGGTCTGCGTTGAATACGTAGAAGTCGTCACCTGCTATATCGCGATAACGGCAAAGGCCTTCGGCGATAGGATCGTTGATGGAAACGTAAATGCCCCATTCCTCGATGCCGTTGACAGTAGCCTCGAAGTTCTCGCCAATGCGGTCCTTCAATAGCCATGTGGAGCAGACCTTGATAGCCTGGCGTTCCACCTTCATGTTCTTGATTTCGTTGGCGGAAATCAAGTCGCAGACGTCGATGACGCTTTCCTTGCGTTCAGCAGAAATTTCCTTGCCCTTGCGAGCCAATTCACGATGGCACCACAGGTCCGCATAACGGCGGATGGGGGAGGTGAAGTGGCTATAGTCCTGCCAGTTCAATGCGAAGTGACCGAAACTGTTGGAATCGTAATGGGCCTTCTGCATGCTGCGCAGAATTCGGTTAGTCAAGGTTTCGTCGTCACCGGCCTTCTTCACCAGATGTTCGTAAAGCTTGAAGGCGGTGGGGTTCAAGTTGGTATCGCCACTGCGGGGCTTGCCCAGTTCGCGGAGCATCACCGGAGAACCCTGGAACAGGTTGGGGTACATGTAGTACAGTTCCATGATGTCCTTGGTATCAGGAGCTTCATGAATACGGTAGATGCCCTGGAGACCGCGCTTTTTAAGTTCCTTGGCGCAGCAGTTGTTGGCGATCAACATACATTCTTCAACCCAGGAGTTGGAGATGTCTGTTGTGCGGGGATAAATGTCGGTGGGCTCGCCGGCTTCGTTGAAGTGGCATCCCATTTCGGTAGACTTGAATTCCAGCTGGCCGTCTTTGGTGCGGTTTGCTTTCAGCTTTGCAGTGACTTCTGCAAGGGCAGCCAAATCGGCATCGCCTTCTTCCCACAGTTTTTTTGCCTGCTGGTAGGTGAGGGAACGGGTAATGCGGACGATACTGCGATGGAAATCCCAGCTCAGAACGTTGGCGTCCTTGTCCAGTTCGATCATGCAAGTGTGGGCGCAGCGGTCCACGTCTTCGTGCAAGGAGCAGATGTCGCTGGAAAGTTCATCGGGAATCATGGGCACTGCGGTCCAGGGCAGGTACTGGGTGTAGCTGCGTTCCAAAGCTTCTTCGTCCAAAGCACTGCCTTCGGGCACATAGTAGCTTACGTCGGCAATATGCACGCCCAGCTTGTAACCGGTAGAAGTTTTTTCCACGGAAATGGCGTCGTCATGGTCCATGGCGCCTTCGGGGTCGATGCAGAGAATGACCGTATTGCGGTAGTCCACACGGCCCTTGAAGTCCTTGGCGGTAGGAGCCTTGAGGCCCTTGACGTAATCCTGGATTTCCTTGCTGAAGTTCTTTGGCAGGTTTGCCTCTTCCATGAACTTCTGGGTGATTTCTTTCCAGGTCATGGAGATGAGATCGGCGGAATGGTCCACCTTGGCCAAGAAGCTGTGCTTACGCTTGGGGTGAGGATACAGGGTGAAGCTAATGACTTCCCCTTCCTTGCCCGGAGCCTGACGGCGGTGACACATTTCAAACTCTTTTTCGGTTTCCAGTTCGGTGACGACCCAGTCTTCGGGGCCGGTCTGGTGGAGGATGCCGCGGCGTACGCGGGTGCTCTTGTCCTCGGTCTGGCGGCGGCTACGGGCACCGGGGCGGCGGTTGTCGTCGCCTCCTTGCTCAGCGACTTTCTTCAGGCGCTTTTCGCGTTTTTCTTCAAGAGGCTCGCCATCGCCGATCTGATATTCCTTATGACTGGTTCGCTTCAAAATACCCTGCTCTACCATGTCGGCAAGCAGTTGCTTAAAGGCCATTTTCTGTTTCTTGGGTAAACCAAATGCAGCACGGATTTTGCTGCCAACAAGAGGTTCTTCGCGCAGAAGGGCAACAATTTGTTCTTCAGTAGGTAATTGCTGAGCCATGATCAGCCTCCTCAAAAACTAAAAACACGGGATAAATCCCGTTTAAACAATTTCTATTAGTAACATATATAATGTTAAAGCCCAAAGTGCAAAAAATTGCGGAAAAACCAAATTTTTTATTCCAAGGTGGAATATGAAAAAGCCCCGCCGGGAAGCGGGGTTTAACTCAACTTAGAAGGGACTCTATTTTTTATATGGCAGTGCCGATTCAATGAGATCGTGCATTTCGTCGCGGAGTGTTCCCATTTCCTTTTCAGCGTAGCTTTCTGGAGTTATCAGGGGGTGCACTACAAGGGTGACTGTGCCGGGCTTTAGAGAAAACTTTGTCTTGGATAGAACATTGCCGGAACCGACGATTGTCAGAGGCAGCATGTTAAAGTGGTTTTCCTTGGCCATGCGGAAAATTCCGTTCTGGAAGGGCAGCAAGTGTCCGTCGTTGCTTCGATGACCTTCTGGGAATACGGTAATGGTGTAACCCTTGGAAAGTCTGTCGGCTACCAGTTTTCCCATGCCTGCATTTTTGCGGGGATTTTTATGATTTACCGGGATGCAGCCAATGCTGTTCAAAATCCAGCTAAAAACGGGAATGTGCCACAGTTCTCCCTTGGCGATAAAGGCGGAGGGGGTGATGAAGGGCCAAATGACGTTAATGTCCAGAAAGCTTTGGTGGTTCGCCACGATAACGAAGTCGGTTCCCTGGGGAATGTTTTCTTTACCTACCACTTTGACTTTGATGCCAAAGATCTTGAACATCACCCGGAAAAATTTGGCGCAAATACGGGTGCAGTCTTGCCAGTGGCCAAAAATTCCACCGCGGATAAGTACATAGGGAACGCCTGCCAGAAGCATGGCGGTTGCAGTAATGAAATAGTATAGAATTGCGCGGATAAAAGCCATGGCAATAATGTACATAAAATGTGGTCAACGGAGCAACTCGTTGAACGAAATGTTTTTGAGGGGCTAAGGCCCCTTGCATCACTTAATCTTCCATTCCAGTGTCTGGCCGGCTGCAAGAGGTACCACGCCGTTGACAACTTCGGGAACGGTCCAGCTTTCTTTCACGACTTCGATCTGCTTTGTGGTGCGGGGAAGGCCGTAGAAGTCTGCGCCGAAGCCTGCAATGAAGTTGGGCAGTTTATCCAGGGCGCCTGCGCGGTCGAATTCTTGTACCAGAAGGGGGATGGCAACAGGTGCGCTGTAGACGCCCGCTGCGCCGCAGGGGCATTCTTTTTTACCTTGCTGGTGCGGCGCAGAGTCCGTGCCCAAGAAGAACTTGGGAGAGCCGCTGAAGGCGGCGGCGCGGATGGCGGCACGGTCTTCAGGCCGCTTCGGCAACGGCTTGCAGAAATGGTGCGGCCTGAGGGCGTCTCCGATAACGTCGTCAAGAGTCATCATCAGGTGGTGTACCGTAAAGGTGGCTGCCACATTGGCGGGCAAGCGCTTTACTGCTTCTACTGCCTTTGCGCTGGAAAGATGTTCAAAAACAATCTTTAGCTTAGGGAACTTTTTTGCGAGAATTTCTACGCGCTTGATGAAGGCAGGTTCGCGATCCAGGCAGAATTCGCCGGGTTCTTCGCCATGGACGCACAGCACAAGACCTAACTTTTCCATCATTGCGACTACAGGGAACACCGCTTCAAAATCGCTGATTCCGTCGGCACTGTTGGTGGTGACGCCTGCGGGATAGTACTTGCCTGCCACAACGCCAACGGCTATCATGTCCTTCAAATCTTGCTCGGTATAATTCGGATTCAGTTTGAAGGTCATGAGAGGTTCAAAATCTGGGCGGGCACTTTTGGCGGCATCCAGAATTTGCTGCTTGTATTCGGCAATTGCCTTGGCACTGGTCATTGCTGGAACCGTGTTGGGCATGATGATGGCGCGGCCAAATTGAGAAACCAGGTCACGAACATAGCCGGGCATCAGTTCGCCTTGACGCAGGTGTGCGTGAAAATCGTCAGGTAAAGGAAGGAACATAGTGAAAAATGAAGAAAGAAAAATGAAGAGTGAATTGTGAAGTTTTTTAGAAGTTGGGTGACTGGTTAGCGTTGAAGTCACGGAAAAGTTCTCGTGAGATTGCGCTGTCTGAATTCAGCCAGTAATCAAAAGAATGGGGTTCTGTCAAAGTCTTTTGATGAAGGAAAGAAATATTGCAATTCAGTTCCTTGGAAATCAAAAGGTCATGGGTGACAATGATAATCGTGGTCTTGAACAGCTGACGCATGTTGTCAATCAGCGGAAGCAGGTTTCTTCGGTTGTAATTATCCAAACCTGCGGTAGGTTCGTCCATAAGCAATAACTTCGGGTCCATTGCCCAGGAGCGGGCGATGGCCACACGCTTCTGCATACCCACGCTCAACTGGTGAGGAAACAGATTTGCTTCATCGCGAACGCGCATCAAATCCATTGCCATTTGAATTTTTTCG
Source organism: Fibrobacter sp. (assembly GCA_045597525.1). GTDB lineage: Bacteria > Fibrobacterota > Fibrobacteria > Fibrobacterales > Fibrobacteraceae > Fibrobacter. The sequence goes on from JAZLKF010000058.1 coordinate 22,535, forward strand.
TCGATTTCCTCTGGGGATCCCATTTTGTGGTAACGCAGGGGTTGCGCGATGTTGTCGTAGACTCTCAGGTTTGAAATTAGGGCTCCATTCTGGAATACCAGACCCACCTGGCGCTTGGCCACTTCAAGTGCATTCAAACGTTCGGGCGGTATATATTCGCCGAAGTAGTAAATGTTTCCTCGCGTGGGTCGGATAAGCCCCGCGATAATTCTGAGAATCGCACTCTTACCTTTACCGGACGGACCGCCGATGCAAAGAGTTTCTCCTCGCATCACCTGCAAATTGACATTTCTAATGAGTTCCTTCTGCTCGTCGTCATCGTGCTTCTTGAAGAAATCTACGGCGCGGGGACGGGAAAACATATTGCCTGCAAGGTCATTGTAGGACAAACTGATGTTTTCAAGTTTGAGAGCTTCGTCAAACATTAGATAAGCGAGTTGAGGTTGTTGATGTAATCCGCAAAATAGAAGATAGAGAGAACTACGTCAGCACACACAATGTAGAGGAAAGATTTAATGACAGAACGAGATGTTGCCTTGGGAACCTGGCGGATATCGCGGGTAATGTTCAAGGCTTGGTAACAAGCGTTGGTGGTGATGATGGCGCCAAAAATCAAGGGCTTGAGAACCACGAAGACAAAGTCCGTCATGGTCAAGGCTCCGATGATTTCTGTACTGAGATAGGACCAGGTCAACTGAATGTTAATGAGGTTTCCTGTTGCAAGGATGATTCCCTTGGTCAGTAGGAATCCGCCGCAAATGGCGCTGGCGCTGAAGATGATGTTCATGAAGAACATGGCGATGCATCCGCCGAAAAGACCGGGCATCACAAGATAACGGATTGGGTCCACGCCCATGGTAGCCAAGGCGTCAACTTCTGAGTTGATGACCATACCGCCGATGTATGTGGTAAGGGAAGAACCACTTCGACCGGCAATTAGGAAGGCTGCAAGAATCGGCCCAAGTTCGCGGATAATTACAACGACGATAAGGCTTCCTACCACGTCGGAAAGGCCCATTTTTCCCATGAGGGAGATGACTTCGATAATCACGACGGTGCCAAACAATGTGGCCACAATGAAGAGAACCGGGAAAATTTCAACACCGGAGAAGAATGCCTGCAAGATGATGTTTCTTGAGTCGGTCTTGAAACTACGACTTTCGGAGAACAAACTTTTAATGGCATTCCAAAACAAGGCAACCTGCTGACCAAAGGTGCGGTGCAGCATAAAGAGACCTATCCTATGGAAAATCCTTCCCGGGATAGTGAGTCGTTGCCAGTTTCTAATGTTCTTCTGTTGTCTCATTCTTTAGGTTCAATGCAAAAAGAATATCCTGCCACAAGTGATCCAGTCCGGTTTTCTTTACGGCGCTTACGCAAAGAGGCTTGGCGTCTAGCTCAAAGTTTTCTTGAATAAGCTTTGAACCTTTGGCCAGTTCAGACTGGTTCACTTTGTCGCGCTTGCTTGCAATCACCAACACTGGGCAGCCGGTTTCACGGATGCTTTCAACCGTTTCGATGTCGATGGCGTGTCCACCGTGGCGGATATCCACCAGGTAGACAAGACCTTTAAGGTCCTTGCACTTTTCCACGTATTCGCGGATAAAGTCCGACATTTCATCACGTTTGGTGTTGCTGACTTTAGCGAAGCCTACACCTGGTAAATCTACTAGAAAAAACTGCTTGTTGACTTTAAAAAAATTCAGTTCGTGGGTTTTTCCAGGGGTAGAACTGACTTTGACTAGGTTTTTGCGGCCCATGAGGGCGTTCATCAGGGATGACTTGCCCACATTGGAGCGACCGAGGAATGCAACCTGAGGGAGGCGCTCTTTGGGGAGGCCTGCCAAACTGGTGGCACTTTTTACGAATTCAACGGAGGTAATCTTGACGCCACCAATCACTACAGGAGCATCTGCAGTCTGCTTCATGGGGCGTGCCTTTTTTCCTTTCAAAGGGGCGTCGGTCTTATTTTCCATCATAGGCTTACTCGTCCTTCGAATGCTCGGAGCATGGTTACTTCGTCTACAAATTCAAGCTCGCTGCCCATGGGAATGCCGCGGGCAAGTCGTGTGCGCTTTACAGGGGTGTCCTGCAACAAACGATCTATCATCAGGGTTGTGCTGTCGGCTTCGGTGCTGCTTCCTAGAGCGAGTACCAATTCTTCAATACCTTCGTCCTTGATTCTCTTTACAAGCTGAGGTAAGTGAAGATGTTCTGGACCCACACCATCTAGAGGGGAAATGACTCCGCCGAGAACAAAGTAGAGCCCTTTGTAAATTCCAGAACGTTCAAAGGGAATGATGTCTGAACTTTTTTCTACAACGCAAATGGACTTTGCACCGCTACGTTCCTTACATGTGTTGCAAACTTCATCCTCGGTAAAGGCGTGGCAACAGGGGCAGGGATGAACCTTTGTAGACGCGTTGATCAAGTTTTCTGCAAAGCGTTCCACGTCAGTCTTGTTCTTCGTCAAGATGTGATAAGCCAGGCGGCGTGCGGTTTTGCGGCCAACGCCGGGCAGGCTTGCGAATTCGCTAATCAGTGCTTCAAGACTTTGCGGTTCAACGTTCATCAGTTGTTTGTCCAGCTATAGGATTCTGTGATGCAGTACTTTAGCTGCGTTGCGGTAATGCCCAGTTCTGTAATTGCAGCGTGGATGGCTTGGCTGTCGTCCAGTTCCACGGAGTCCGCTAGCTGCAGCAAAAGGCCGAGGCGTCCCGTGCGGTTCAACAATGCGTCCTGCATTTCGTCGTCGGTGGGAGCATCGGGAAGGATTGTTTCTAGCGGGGCGCGGACCAAGGCGTCCATACGGCTAAGGAGACCCACCATGAAGGCCTTTGCGCAGAAGTCGTTGTTCTCCGGATCCATTTCGCGGGCCAGTGTTTCCAGGAACTTGGCGCGGTGGCTTGCATTCTGGAATAGAGGCGAGGCCTGCGGAGTCATTCCCATTTCGGGACGGGCATACAGCATAAGCATCAGCCATTCGTGGATGTTACGCATGCCGACCCACACAATGGCTTCCCTGACAGTTTCGATCTTACTGTGCTTGGTATCGGAGTTTGAGTTTACGAAGCGAAGTAAGTTGGTTGCAATGTCTGGATTCTTGCTGAGGCTGTCGCACAAGTCTTCTAGACTGGGGCGAGAGCGGAGCAAAAGAATCAATTGTAGAATTGTAGCGGAGGTGGCGTCAATCTTACGACCTGTCACTAGCTCGGGCTTTGCGAAGAAGAAACCTTGGAAATAGTCGTAGCCTGCGTCTGCGCAACGCTTGAAGGTTTCTTCGTTTTCCACCTTCTCTGCCAGAAGTTTAATGCCAAGAACCTTAAAGAATCCGGCGGCCTTGGTCATGTCGTCGAGGCTGTTGTCTACCACGTCCATCTTCACGTAGCTGACGTATGGGAACAGGGGCTTGAAACGCTGGATGAAGTCTTCGTTAAAGATGAAGTCGTCCAAGGCAATTTCAAAACCCAGTGCCTTGTAGCGTTGCACTGCCTTTACCACAGCATCGTCTACTTCCACGTCTTCCAAAACTTCTAGAACAAAGTACTTGGGATTGAGGAGCCCGAACAAGTTGTCTAGCAGCATGTTTCTGCTGCAGTTGACGAACGCCTTGTTGTTGCCGATGAGACGCTGGATGCCGATGTTGTTCAAAACATTTTCCAACACCTGTGCTGTAGCAAGCACATCGCTGGCAATAATCGCCGTATCGCTGGTCGGGGAATCCCTGAACAGCAATTCATAAGCGAAAATCTTACCATCCCGGTCTAGGATGGGTTGGCGAGCTAGGTAGGCTAGTGATTCCATTAAATACGAGCGGACTTGATACCGAAGAGCAGGATGCTGCGTGCGCCTGCGTCCCACAGCTTATCCATGATGGCGTTGGCATCTTCCTGGGGCACCATGGCCTTTACGGAGTACCAGTCGCGACCGTGGAGCTTGGCGACGGTAGGAGCGTCCAGACCCGGGGTGAGGGCTACGGCCTTGTCCAGCACGTCGGCGGGGCAGTCGTATTCGATCATCATGTAGGACTGGGCAACCAGCTTACCCTGGATTCTGCGGATCAGGGTGTTCACTTCTTCCAGATCGGTCTTCTGGGGGTTGCAGTAGAGGGCGGCGTTGGAGCGGAACAGCGGTTCGCCGATAATGCGAAGGCCTGCCTGCTTCAAGGTGGTGCCGGTTTCTACAACGTCAACAATTGCGTCTGCAACACCGAGGCTCACGGAGATTTCCACTGCGCCTTCCAGAACCACGAAGTTCATAGGCTTCTTGTAGAAGCCTTCCACGATGTTGGGGAAGGAGGTGGCGATGGTGGAATTCTTCAGTTCTTCCAAAGTCTGGATGGGGCTTTCGTTAGGAACGGCAGCGCACATCTTGGAAGCGCCAAAGGGCAAATCCAGAACCTTAACGGCCGGGCTCTTGGCTTCGGCGTTGAAGTCGATGCCGGTGATGCCTGCGTCGATAATGCCGCGACCCACGTACATGGGAATGTCGCTGGGACGCAGGAAGAAGAATTCGATACCGTTCTTGGTGTCGATCTGGGTCAAAGTCTTGTAGGGCTTGGATGCCTTGTAACCGCAGGCCTTCAGAAGTTCCTGGGTGGGTTCAAAGAGCATGCCCTTATTGGGGAGAGCTACCTTAATCATAGTTTAGCGTACACTTCTTCGAGGGTGAGACCTTTTTCTGCCATCATGCAGGCAACGTAGTAGAGCACCTGGGAAAGTTCCAGGCACTGGTCGTCGCGAGTTTCGTAACGGGCGGCCATCCAGCTTTCGCCGGCTTCTTCCACCAGCTTCTTGCCGATGCCGTGAGCACCCTTCTTAAAGAGTTCGGTAGTGCTCTTGCCTTCGGGCATGGTTCTCTTGCGTTCGCAAACCAGCGCATAGATTTCTTCAAATGTCATAATTGACCTCTCTTAGAATTTTACAGGGAAAATTTAGCAAAAAGGCGGGAATGACGGCTTTGGAATAATGAAAAGTGGGATGTTAAAATCGCATTATTTTGGTTACAGATAAATTAATAAATAAAAATCTGAACTTGAGAAGACATTTCAGCCCTGTTTTGGGTTGCTGCAGAACCAATGTTTGTTGCATTGGTTTTATATTTACGAGCATGAAAAAAATGATGAAAGTGTTGTTGGCATTTCTGTTTTTGACTGTTATTGGATTGCTGATTGTAAAAGGCATGGTGCAGAATTCTGAGGAGACTTTTCATAAGCAGGAACTGTCTCTTTATGTAGCTGCTGATAGTGCCAATATGGTTCGCGCTACTTCGGTGGGGCTTGGCAAACACGAACGTCACCGCGTTATTGGCGGTCGCCTATACCGGAATTTTGTACAGCTGTTAAAAACCAATGGAACCTTGGATGAGCAAGATTCCTTTGCTGTAGTTTGCGCAACAGGCTTGGATCTAGAATTTTATCGAGATACAATTCTATTAGGAAAATTCCGTATGACAGATCGTATTGGTCGTGATAGCGCTATGGGGGTATGGAAAACGCGGCACATGGCCAAGGTGAACAAGTTCTTGAAAGATCAGGCCGTGCAGTTTATGGCTTGTAAAAGCGAGAGCTCCGATGACGAAACTGCAGATGGAGTCTTGCCCAGCGAAACAAACCAAAGACCGATTTTGACCATGCCCAAGTTTGGAGCTTCTAAGGCAAGGAAAAATGCAGAACGGGAGCAGACGCGAGATAGCGTTGCTGATGCTGCGGCGGAATTGTCCAAGTTGGATTCTGCTATGATTGGGGAATCTCAGAATGCCTTGAAAATTCTGGATGAATTGATTCTTCCTTCGGACACCGCTGTGGGCGAGCCTCTTTCAACTCGTTTTAATCGAATGAATAGTGGTTCCGTTTTTTTCTACAATGAAGATGGTTCTGAAAGAAAAGATGATTTTGTTGCATTGACGAAAACGCAAATGGAACAGTTGGGAAACCTTTTGAAACGTACTCGTTTGGAAACCTTCTCCATGAACCAAAATGATGAACGAAAAAAGTATTCCCAAATTACGCTGTTTGGTGAAAATAATGAAGTAGTACGTTTGTGGACGCTTTCTGAAAAACCGAATTATCTGGTAAAATACCATAAGGGAGACCGGTTCAGTAGTTTTGAGGGATATTGGGTTCCCGAGGATCCGGCTGTTTTACAGGCGTTCTTCAGTAGTCTGAAATAGTTGCTGATGTCAGCGCCTCTTAATTTGTTTCTATATTGGGGCAGGAATTATAAGGAAGAACAAGATGAATAAAAAGTTGAAGTTTTTTATGGCTAGTGCAGTCCTTGCTGCGGCAGGTTCATCGCTGGTCTCTTGCGCTTACAAGAATTTGAAGGCTGCAGAAATTGAAACTTTCCGTGGCAAAACTGGTATTATCGGTGTTTTCCGTCAGGCTGCGTTCTACTGCGAAGACAAAGTTCCTCATTACATCAAGTTGGGAGATTCTAGCATTGTTGTAAAGCCGGGTATGAGTAACGAGCAGGATAACTTGTTTGTGAGCGAAATGAAGCCCGGTGTGGCAACTCTTTATTCCTATGAATACAGCTGTGCTGGCGATGATACCAAGCTGAAATTGGATACTACCGATAACGGCAAGAATGCTTTCCCTGTTGCGGTGAAGATTCCTGATCAGGGGTTCTGCAAGATTGTTATTTCTTTCTTGGAAAACGATAAGCTGTTCAATCATGACGAAGATCTTTTGGTGGATCACTTCGATAGGAACAATGTGGCTGTGAAGTATGCCGACGTTCCTTACTGTGATGTGATTGATACTAAGGGTAACACCGTTTCTTTCGTGAATAAGGATTCCCTGAATGCAGCCAAGTATGATGCTGCTGTAAAGGCTGCTGCAAACTTGACTAGTGAGGATGTCTACCCCTTGGTTTCTATTGGCCCTGGTGCAGATTATGCGGCAATGAGTGGTGATAACTCTCAGGTTATTTTGGTGGCCTGGCACAATGAACCGGATAAGTACAAAGATGGTGAAATGGTCACTTTGAAGGACGATGTCCTTTGGGCCTACACTGACAAGGAATTCCTGAAGTGGTATAACGAAAATGGAGAAAAGGTCACCAATTGGAATTTGCGTCTGAAGCAGCTTCTGGGCAAGTCTCCGGATTTCCCTGCAACACATTTCACTGTGTTCTGGGCTGAAGTCAAGGATCTGTATCGACCGGCATTTATTCCTGACGTAGCCAGCAATATGATGGGTACGGAATTTCAGGGAGACTTTGAAGGCGATAACGATGAAAAGGCTACCTGGTTCAAGAATTGGTTTGAGGCAACTAGCGCCAAGGCCTATGCCAGCGAAGGTGGCTTCCCCTGGACTCGTTTGGGATACACCTATGACTGGGGCCGTGCCGATGGTGGCAAGTATGGGCTTTCTGAATTTATTGTTCGTGAAGGTGCCCAGATTGATGTGAAATTTACCCGCGGTACCAAGGCTTTCGTGAACTGGCTGAGAGACCGTAGTTACGGTAAACTGTAATTCAGCAATTTAATACAGAGAATTACTTTTCTACGAGGACCCGCCACAGTTGTTGGCGGGCTTCTTTGTATTTACGCTCGAAGGCTGTTTCCGAAATTTCCGGGTTGAAGGTTTCGCAAGAGATGGCTGCCTCGCTTTTATCGAGGTTCGTCTCGTTACAAAGAATTTTTGCGGCTGTGGCAAATTCCCTGGCGTAGATTTCCCAGTTGGTGCGAAGTTCCGTCACTGGACTTAAGGCCATCATGGTGGGGAATATGGGATGCAAGTGGAACCTACGGGTTGCTTCACTTTCCTTGGGCCAAGGATTTGGATAAAAGACTGCGTGATGAATGATGTTCCAACGGCCAGCTTGAACTTCATCAAGAGCCAAACGCCAAAAATCCAGAAGCTCGGCGCGGACCCAGAAAGCGTTTTGCGGAACGGTCAGGTTTTCGATTTGGTCCGAATTCGCGGCTTCCAGTTGATGGATGTTTCCCGCCTTTGTAAGGCGCATGGCGGACTTGTCGATACCGATGACGGGTATGCCGGGATATCGCTTTGCCAAGTGCAGGGTGCTTTCTCCTGCGCCACATCCGGAGTCAAGAATTACATCTAAAGGGCCTGCTTCGATTGCGTTGTCGCTGCGCTCCTCGCAATGACAGTGTGAGGAAAAAAGTTCAACGAAGCGTTTCGCATCTTCGAAGGCTTCGCGAGTGTGGTCTGCGATAGGACGCAAAAAACGGGTCGCAATATACTTGCGAACCGTTTCGTCTAGATTCTTGTAAAGACCATCTTGATTGGATGTTACCGCATGGACTGCGTTGTCTGCCATTACTTTTCCCAGATGCTTTCTCTGTCGCCGCCAATCAGCTTGATATCGTCAAGCCAAATTTCAACGGTGTCTTTCTTGGCTGTGTCCATTTCCCAAAGCAACAAGGTGACGCAATCCAAACTTCCGGATCGTTCGTCGATAATCTTGTCCAGCTGGATTTCGTATGTTTGCCAATCGTCCAGAAGACCCATATAGCTAGCAGCGAATTCACCGTTGAAGTTGTCGCTCTTGTGCTTTTCGTCTACAAGCTTGAACGTGAATGCGCCGGAGCCCTTGGCTCTAAATGCAACTGCTTTTACAGAGTTCAAGTCGTAGCAAATGCTCTTGTCGTTGCTACCCAGGTTTACGCCCAGGTTACCCCAGGGCCATCTGATCTGAACGCTGTCCTTGTTGTAGTTGACGCTGTCGAGGGAGGCAAAGTCGAATGTTGCGTGGAACAACGTGTTGCCATCTTCCTTTTCCAGCTTAGGCTCGCCCTTGGCGTTGACGCCGGTCAGGATAACGGTGTTAGTATCATTTCTGGTAATGAACCACCAGCCGCCATCGCTAGGACCAAAATACTTGGGGCCAAAGCGGTGCTGGTTGTTGCCATCTTCGAAGTCGTCCAAAAGCAAGGATTCGCCTTCGGCTGCGAAAGTGCTTGTGGAGGATTCGGCGCCTGCCTCAAGCTTGAGGTAGGTGCTGACGGTATCCTTGGAAGATTCTGCCGGGATAAACACCAGGTCGAAATGACCTTCGGGCAGGGAGTCTAGAACGAATTCGCCCTTCTTGACCTTTGCAGAATGGTCAAGACCACGAACCTTGATAACACCTTCGGCAGAATCATCGATGACACCGCTGATGGAGGCAATCTTGCTGAGTTCGTTTTTGCCCAGTTCCGTAGTCTTGTCGTCGGACACGTTGACGTTCATTTGCAGGGCATTGTCGCCTAGCTTAGCTTCAAGGATGTAATTGCCCTTAACAACGTTCTTGAATTCTACCTGGCCGTTCTTGTCGGTTTCGGCAGTGTAGGATCCTTCGTTGTCCAGTTCGTTTTTGGGGGTGATGCGGACCTTGGCCATTGCGGCAGGCTTTGCATCTGCTGTTAAAATCTGTGCCATGATGGCATTGCCGGCTTCGGATCCTGACGAACCACCACCAGCGACTTTATCGGAAGAACATGCAGAAAGACCAAGGCCTAGGCCAAGGATCAATGCTGCTGCAGGAGCACCCTTGAAAACTCGGGCGGTTTTACTGCTCAATGTTCTAGCGGTTTTGCGCATGTTTGAAAAATAATAAAAATCTTCAAATCTGTTCATTACTTTCCCCCTTTGGGCGGCTCCTCGCTAACGTAGGGGTCGTCTACCTTGTTGGAAAGAGGGAACATGGCAATGTTCAGCGCATAGACGCGGTCAGCACGTTCGCTCTTGCGGGCGAACTGCAAAAGGCCGCGGCGGAATTCTTCGATGCGGTGACGAATTTCGGGAAGGTCCGATTCGTCGGCTGTGAAAACTACGCTGGAAATATCGCGGTCTTCGGGCTTATGGCGGTCGATGGATTCCAGCCCCAATTCCATGGTGCGTCTATGGAAGTCGCGAACAGCGGTGCTCTTGACCTCGCCACCGGTACTGATGATCTGGTCGGTGATGTTCCAACCACCGTTGCCATCGGGAACTACAAGGCCCAACTGCTTCATGATGCCAAGGGCATTGCGGGCTTCGTCCTGGGAAATTGCCGGAGTAAGGTTTGCACCCAGCTTGCTTATATCGCTGGTATCCTTAGAAATACCGATAAGGGCGCGAAGGGCTGCACAAGCCCAGCTTCCAAAGTAGGAAAGTTCCGGGGTGGAAAGCACACGGGTTTCCAAGGAACGCAGTTCCATAAGGCGGTAGTACAGCTCGGAAAGAGTCTGCTTTGCCTTAGTCTTGTTAAAACGGTAAAGGGTTTTGAAGTATTCGGCACGACGGTCATCGAGACCGCAAAGGCGGATGAACACCGGCAAGGTGCTCTCGTTCAGGTGGCCTTCTTTTTGGAATACGCGGACTAGCCAGGCGGGGTCAACGCCGGTTTTTTGTCCAAGGTAGCGATAAGAGGTGAAAGGGTTGTCCTTCTTAGTCTCAACAAACCAGTCCCTCAAAAATTCGCGATATTCTAGGTATTCTAATACTTCAGGCATATCTATAATTTATATACCCAAAGATAAAAAAACGTTACAAAGTGTTGAGGGTGTTGAACTTCCGTTGCCTAATTTACAACACCATTTCTCAACAGTAGGCTAAGTACGTTGGGGATGCTGGAAATGTGAGTTATTCAAGATAAAATGTCGAAAATGGTAAAATGGGGTACCAAATGGGCGAAAAAACTCATTTTGGTACCCTATTTTTGCGAAAAAAGGCCTTGCGGGGCCCCATTTCGGTTCAATCCCTGTTTAGCCCTGTTACAGTTCAATGCCCGTTTCGCGCTCTGTTACTGTACAGCAGGCGGCCTTGAAGGTTTCAGGGGATGCCACGATGGTCACCGAATCCTTGGCGCGGGTAACGCCTGTGTAGAGAATCTGGTTGGTCAGCAGAGGGTGCCCCTTCTGTTTGGGAAGGAACATGGTAACGTTGTTGTACTCGGACCCTTGGGACTTGTGGATGGTAATGGCGAATGCCGGTTCCAGGGAGTCCTCGGGCAGCAGGGAGAGGGGGTAAAAGACGAAATCGTCTTTCTTCAACATGAGATAAGGGCGTTCCTTATGGAAAATCACCACGCCGGTATCGCCGTTATACAGCTTGTACATGGCCTGGTTCTGGGTAAGAATCAGGAACTGTCCCGGGAAGTACCTGCTTCGCGGGGGGACAAAATCCGGTGCGAATCGGCGGCAGTAATTGATCCAGTGACCGCGAATCTTTTTGCAGGCCACCTTGTTGAGATTTTCCACCCCGCAGGTGCCGCGGCGCTCTGCGGAAAGTAATCGCAGGGAGAGGGTCAGGTTCCAGAGTTTTTCACGAACGATGTTCTGGTCGCCTCGCTGTTTCTCGTTCAGGAGGGATGCATCAGGTATGATTTGTTCTGCAAGTTCCGGCAGGACACTGAAAGGTTCCAGAGTTTCGCAAACCAGATTCTGGACCTGTTCCTCTTCCATTTTTCGGCAGGCGGCGGAGGGGTCTTGTTCCGCGGGCTGCGCGGCGGTGTTGCCGGCGCTTTCAAGAGATTTCAGCTGGATTTTGTCCTTGGGCTCAGTGTGGCTTTTCTGGCGGGCGGCTTCGCGGACTTTTTCCTGAATTTCTAGGAAGGAGACGGGACCGGTCTCGGAGCCTTCTGCTCGGGCCTGGATTGCATGGGCTAACTGCCCGATGTTGGAATCGTCGGTAAAGCGGTTGGACTTCAAAAGTTTCACCACAAAATTGCGGCTCATGTTTTTGCGGGAAAGAATTTCTCCCAGAACGGCGCCTGCTTCTACAGAGGGCAACTGGAACGGATCGCCTAGAATGAAAATTCTGGAGCCCGCAGCGATTGCCTGCAAAAGGGCTGCGAACAGCGAAATGTCAATCATGCTCGCTTCGTCAATGACGAAAATCGTTTTTTCACTGAATTGGGTTTCACTGTTGTAATAGAACTTTCCTGACTTGGGGAGGTACTTTAGCAGACGGTGGATGGTGTAGCTTTCCAGGCCTTCTAGCTTCTTGAACACCGGGCTGTTCTTGAATTCGTCGTTGATGTCTGCCAGGCCTCCGGCGATGCTTTCTCGCATGCGGTCAGCGGCCTTTCCGCTGGGAGCTGCCAGCTTGATTTCCCAATCCTCAAGATACTGGGGATTATTTTCCAGAAGGTTCCAAAGAATGTAGAGAACCACGGTGGTCTTGCCGGTACCGGGGCCACCTGTGATAATCAGGTTTTCCTTTTGTCCGCGAAGAATGGCCTGGGATTGTTCCTCGTTAATGCGGAATTCTCCCTGAGGATTTTCTTCGTTGGCGAAGCGTGGATTCTTCTTGTGGAGAGTAGCCACCTTCTGGGTGCATTGCCTTACGTCGGCTTCGGGGAAGTTTTTGCCGTCGGTAAAATGGATGGTGGCCGCGGCTTCGATGGCCACTTTTGCCTTATAGTACTTGGTGGCGAAAATGAAATTTTCCTTCACCACGAAAAGCTTACTGGTGCCGTTCCAATCAATGATATTGGTGTACCTGTTTTGACGGATGTCTGCGATGCCCTTTTCTACCACGGATTTAAAATCATTGGCACTTGGCAATTCTGCGGAGTCAATACTCAACATCAATCCGTTCCACTTGGATTCCCATTTCTTGTAGAATACTTTGGGATCCAGGGAGAATCGGGTGTTGCCGTCTTCCTGGAGAGCCAGGAGCATCAGAAGATACTTTTGGGCATCTGCAGAAATATCAGATTGCAAATCCTCGATAAATTTTTGAAGATGGGCGTTGATGGGGGCGATGCCTCGAACGTCTCGCAGCATGTCAAAGAATTGAGAGACGGAACTATTTGTAATGAAATCCTTAGTCATTGTCGTCGTCTCCTTCCTTTGCCAAAGTTTTCTTCTTTGTCATAAGTCCTTTTAGCTTATCGAAGGCCTTTTGCAAATCGTCAAATGTTTTCCAGGTGTGGGCGTAAATGCCGCTACCCTTGCCTTCGCAGGTACCACGAAGGAATACGTAGTAAATACCGCCAAAGTGCTGTTCGAAGATTTCCTCGTCGGATTTTTCTGGATAGAACTGCTTGAGCCACTTGATAAGGCAATAGCTGTAAAGAACTCGTTGGATAGAGTATTCTTCGTCGACTTTTGCCTGAACTGCAGCGCTACTGTAAATGTCATTTTCAAGGACGTCGGATTTCCAGTCCAAAATGCTGTAGCGGTCGCCGCGGACAAAGATCACATCCATAAAGCCCTTGAACATACGGCCTATGTAATCGCTAGCTACACCACATTCTGCAAGAGTGGCGTTCACGTTGAATTGACATTCCTTCTTGATGCAGTTGGTGGAAATGCTTACCAACGGGAAGGTTTCGTCGATGCGCTTCCCGCCGGCGATGACAGGAAGTTCTCCGTGAAGCGTGTTCCATACTATTTCTACGGTGTAGCCCGTCCATTCCTTCTGGTGTTTCCAGATGGGGAGACCTTGTTTTTTGAAATGTTCGTCAATGAGGTTTATCAACTGGGCGTGATTCTTGGCGGATTCCAAAGTTTTGACGGAAACTCCGAATTCCTTGAACTTCAAGTTCTCAAAAATGGAATGGAGGGCATTACCCAATTTGCTTCCCTTGGGATACTTAATTTGGCTCACCTGAAGTGCGTCGCCTTGGGCATCGTTTGCATCGTCCTTGTGGGATCGGTCTGTTCCGGTTTCGCTGATGGAATCATCGGCCTTGCCGTTCAATGTGGAGTAGGAGAACTGCAGTACGCTGAACTTGGTCATGTTCTTCTGCAGTTCTTCTGCGTAAAGTTCCTGCTGTTCGCGGGAGCCTGTGTCTTGTTCCCTGCGGGAAGAATCGCTGAGAGGTTTTAAGATCTGAGTCTTCACGATGTCGCGCAATATCCCGGGACGTTCTTCATTCCAGTTGCCGTGGTTGAGCTTTTCAATATATTCCTTGTGGTTATCCCAAAGGTTGTTAAAAGCTCGACTCAAAAATTCAAATTCCGGCTTGTAGGCATCGCTGTCTTTCATGCGCCATTTGGTGTAGCGGGGCATAATCAAGACAGAAGACGCGCGGGTGAAATCTACGTAGAACAGACGCTTCCATTCTTCAATTTCTTCGGCCTTGCGTACGGCCTTATCGTCGGCTTCAAAACCCATCATGGTGGATTCCCCTTCGTGATAGATAAAGGGGCCGCTGGCATTGTCATTGAACTGCTTGAATCCGGCAACGGAAATAACCACCGGGAATTCCAAGCCCTTGGAGGCATGAATGGTCATGACCTGGACTGCATCAAAGTCTGTACCCTTGACCACCAGGTTGCCGTCCTCGTCATCGGTGTCTGCGTTGTCGTTGCGTAAACCTTCTAGATGGTGGATGATGTCGCTAATGCTTGCGTTATTCTGATAGAGGAACGCGATGCAGTAGTTGCCTATCTGGCGGAGTTTTGCCAGATTCTGCAGCATGGAAAGGTCCATCAGGTGCTTTTCAACCTGAGTATGCTCGTAGACCTTTTCCTGCAATTCTGCAAAACGACGCTTTTCTGCCAGGATCTTCCATTCCTGAATTCGCTGGCGGACAATATTCATGGGATCGTCAAAGAGATCTTTTTCGGCGTCCGAAAGCTTTACGCGGAAAAAATCCGTAATCAAAACTTCGTTTAAAAGCCTGCGGTTGTGGGCAGTAAAGTCGTTGGCGTCGACAGCTTTGAAAAGGGCAATCCATTCCGCACATTCTCTGCCGTTGAACAGGTTGGTATCCTTATAGCGTGCGAAGGGAACGCCTGCATTACGCATGACGTCTTCAATGATTTCCATTTCGGAACGGGTGCGTGCAAGAATTGCAAAATCCTTGAAGGTGACATTTCGCAGTTCCCTGGAATTTTCCTTGTCAAAGACCTGCAATGCGGTTTTGGGCTCGCCATCTACATTCTTGAATGTGCAGAATTCTACAATCTTTTCTACGGCGGCCTGGGCGAATGCGGTTTCGTCAATTTCCTTTTCGGGAACGATGAATGGCAATTGGGGTTGACCGTTGAATGTAGGCTCGCACTTTACGGCGTCTTCCGGAAAATGAGATTCCGTGAAGGTGATTGCAGAAACATTCTGAGAATCCGAAATTTCCGGGTTTTCGTTGCTCTGTGTCTTGGCGAAAAAGTCCTTGCCTTCAACAGCTTCGAAAAGATGATTGCAGCCCTCAATAATGCTCTTGGTAGAACGGAAGTTGTTCACCAAATCATTCTTGACGCCTACAGCCTTAATATGCTCAATAGCTTTCTGATAGACGTTAACATCTGCGCCCTGGAAACTATAGATGGATTGCTTAGGATCGCCTACCACAAAGATGGGGCTGAACAATTGCTTGAAAATATCCCACTGCAGCTGGTTTGTATCCTGGAATTCATCGATGATTGCATAACGATACTGCTTGCGGAGTTTCTTGCAAAGCAGGGATTCATTGCCGTCGGAATCCTTGGCGAGAACCGCGTGGTGCACCGACAGAATCATGTCGTTGTAGGATTGACACTTGTGGGAGTCCTTGTAGGCTTGCCATTTGCTGAACAAATCTGGAGTCTGCTCAAAGAGGAATATGTTCTTGATGACATTTCCGATTTTCTTGTAGATGCCGGCGGAATCGTCTAGGCCTTCGTAGAATACATTAAGCGCATCAAAAAGTTCTGCTGACTGGGTACTGACAAGTTCGCTTCCAAATTGAGGCGTGCCGAAAATCTTTTTTTCGCCACTGCCATCCCATGCTTCCATGGTTTCAAGGAATGCCTTGACACTCTTGCCGTTTTTAGTCACATCCTTGTTTTTCTGGTGCTGTACCGCATCGAAGGTGGCACTTTCGTATTTTTTCAAGGTGAGATAAGCTTCGCCGACGGCCTTGATTTGCAAAAGACCGGCGAAACCACCCTTTTCCAGCATGGCGCAAACTTCATCACGAGAGGCTCTGATGTTGCCGAAGGTCAAACCTTTGGGCTCGCTGAGCTTCACGATTTCGCTACCGCTGTTATCTGCGCCTTTATACATGTTGATGGAATTACAGAGCAATCCAGAAAGACCGTCAATAAGACTTTGTGCCTTGACGCCTGCGCTCAACAGGATTTGATAAAGCTGGTCATCCAGCCATTTGCTGCGGGACCATTCAGCCACAATTCCTTCCACGAAGTTTTCGTCGATCATGGCCATGTCAAAGGGACGGCCTGCGTCATAGGCGTTTTCGCGGAGAGTCTTCTGGCAGAAAGAATGGATTGTGAAAATAGGGGCATTATCCACTTCTCGCAATGCTTCTGCGAAAAGCTGGATGTCCTTTACCTTGTTGAAATCAGGGTCCTCTTTGTTGTCCTTATTCAATCTTTGTGTGTCGAGAACTTCCTCGATTTTCTTGCGGATACGATCCTTCAATTCACCTGCGGCTTTTTCCGTGTAGGTGACAATGAGAATCTTGTTCAGCGGCGTGCCGTCATTAATGAGGCGTGCCACAATCTGCTGGATGGTGTAAGTCTTGCCCGTTCCTGCAGAAGCTTCAATGCAGAGGCTTTTGGACGGATCGAAACTGTTATTGGAACCGATGTTCAAACTATCAAAATTCATGTTACCCTCCCTTAGCAAACCACGTTCAATTGGATGAGTGATTGCTGATGTTCCCTGGCTTCATTCCATTCGCTGGGGAAGGTTTCTAGGGGAGTGAACCCCACATCTTTTCGTTTGTCGAACATATTTCGCTTTCCGAAGAATTTCCAAACGTCGGAAAGGTCCTTGGCGTAATCCCCGAAGTTGCTGTACTCGTTTATCAACATATCTGCGGGAGCGGCCTTGGAGTATTGTTTCACAAATGCGGTACTGTAGATTTCCTTCAACAACTCTACGGCCTCGGAGGAACGCATGGAAACACTGGCTTCTGCAGGCTTCACCGCTTCTAGATCGGAACTGTAAATAGAAATCTTGATAGTTTCCTCCACATCGCTCTTCTTTTGTGCGATGAGGGCCAGGGCAGCCACGTAAGTATTCAAATACTTGCTCTGCTTGAAGTTTGGCGTCTTGGTGGGAGACTTGGGCTTGGATGACGTAATGGAAACAAGATGGTCTCGATCTGCATTGCACCAGGGAAGAGTTCCCGAAAGAACCCAACGAATATCGTGGCCATCGATATTTTGCTGGATAACGAGTTCCATTTTTTCCTTGTTGCTCCACTGATCCGCAGCCTTGGCGGGGGAATCGTCAATGGATTCCATCTGACCGATTACATGATTGCTCTTGCTTTCGCAGCTAATCAAAAGCTTGTTGCCGTACTTGTTATCCGGCAGTTCACCGTTCAGTTTTAAGTTGTGAACCAGTTTGTCCTTATCTTCTTTATTGCCTGTAATGGTCGCGGCGACCATGGCGTTGACAAGAATGCTGTTGCCCAGGTTGTTGAAGTCCACCGGTTCAAAGTACTCTGTTTCCGGATCCACATCGTCTTCACGTTCGTTGGTATCCAGCATTCTTGTAATGCGGAACTGGAACGGATCTTCCAGGAATTTCTGGATTTCGCGGAAGCTAACACGTTCAGGGATTTTGATGACATTCTTGTCGCCTAGATCTTCCCATTGCCAGTGGAAACGGGTGCGCTTGCGGGCTTCATCTGCGTTGTCGGCAGGATTCACCATGCCGTCGTATGTGGCGCGGTTACGCCATTCCTTGGGTGTGAATAGTTCGCTGTAGGGGCGCTTTTCATCCAGGGGAGTTTCAATTTCGGGCCAAATATTCTTGATGGCGTTCTTGTTTTTGTCTATCCAAGTTTCAGCCCCGTCGCCATACTTTTCCTGGGCGGATTTCTTAATGGCGTTCTTCAAAAAATTGCGGATGTCGCTGATGATGGAGGAGGCGTACAGGTCTTCGTCCTTGGCGATGTTCTTGTTTACGTAGCTCAGGTGGAAACTAGCGGAAGTGCTCATGAACTGGCACAGGAACGCATAACGTTTCTTGGCTACGGGCGTATCATCGCCAGGCCAGGCTATCACATTGTTGCGGAGATCCAAGGTGCTCTTGGGATTGTTCCCCGGGAATGCATTGGAACTTGCGCCGATAAAGAAAACGTGCTTCACCGGGATAATGCGGTTAGGAATGAATTTGGCAAAGGTAACGCCATTCACAAAAAGGTTTCCGCAGCTGTATTCCGTACTTTCTGCGGCGCAGTTCAAGGTCTGGGTAATGCAGGACCAGGAAATTTCCTTGCGGCCTGCGTCAAACTGATGTTTCAGAATTTCGAAGCCAGAACTAATCTGCTTGTAAACGATGGTTTCGCCAGCAAAACCATCTGGAGCGAAAGGCATGGAAATCCAATTGGAAAGTTTGTCAATGACCTCGTCAAGTAATTCCGGCGTGACAGCTTTGTGTTTCTTTGCAAAATCAATCCACAGGTCCAGTTCGTCAATGGTGTCGGCGAACTTGCAAAGACTCTTGTTGTTGCTGCTGGCAATGTCTGAGTAGGGGCGAAGTTCCTCGCATTGCATGGAGCCGTTGGGGAAATCTTCGTCCGTAAATTTAGACAGTAAAAGTCTGCGAAGACCGTTTTTCCAGTCGCCTTGCTTTTCGTTACGATCGCGATACATGTGGATATTTTCAATCCACGCTTCCCATGCTTCTACATCTTCATCGGTAATGCCGCGGGTGTGCTGCACCACGGGATTGCGCATCAGGCTAAAGAATGCGGGTCGGTTGATGGTCTGGATTTCCGGATCCATAAGGCTGCAAAGAACAGCCAAAGCGTTTGCCGTCAAGGAGGCGCGGGCAGGGGAGTCTACGATGGAGAAGGGAATGTGGAGCCCTTCTTTAGATGTCTGGTCGAATGCTTGATAAATCGCAGTACGGTAACTGTCCAAATCGGGGGAGAATACCATAATATCGCTAATGCGGTTTACGGGATTTCCGTCAGCGTCTCGTTCGTTCAGTAACTTGCAAATGCGGGAATGTAACACCTGGATTTCGCGTTCGCGGGTGGGCGCAGAAGTTAGAGAGAATGTGGGATCATTGGCAAATCCACCGCGGCTCTTACCTGCGTCGTCTGCGCGAACACTTGATTCAAAACTTTCCAGCAAAACTTGGCTGCTGTTTTTGCGCTGTGCAATCATGGACTGCATATTTTGCAGCAATCCGTCGCAGTTCTCGCCAGACGTACCAGATCCATCTTCAAATTCAAAATCGTAGTTTGCGGCTTGACACCAAAGCTTGATGTTGTCGCGGCCAGAACGTCCCCAATTACAAAGCAATGCATTCTCATTTTCGGAATCCACACCTTCTTCGACCTGAATACTGTTCTCCAATTCATCTGCGGATGCATCGGAAACAGAAACGTGCAAACGTTTCTTTAGTTCTTCAGGCAGGTCTTTGCCATCGCTGGTCCAGCGGTTGCCGGATTTTTCCCAACGGTGGTATTTGCCGGGTGCCGCAACATCTTCCCAGAAATCCATACAGGGATTCTGGATGAATGCGTAAATGTCGTGTTCCTCTGCGTATTTCTGCAGTATTACGCGATAGAACTGACCCATACCGCTCAGACCGAAAATAAAAACGGGCAGAACATTTTCACCATCAGTAAAACTTTCGCAGTGGAACTTTTCGCAGGTCTTGTACAAGAACGGAATGGTCAGGTAATTAACGTTTACAGGGCCTTCCATACCTGCATTCTTGCGGGCGTTCATGGCTTCAAAGGCGCGAGTCAGCAAGGAGGGCTTGTCTCCATCCTGATGGAAAATCTTGGAATAGAGCTTACGCTGCCACTCTTCACGAGGGCTGCCATCAAAGAAGTCCTTTAGGTCGCCTTGCTTCCAGCAATCTAGGATTCCAAGGGCCTTCCCGTTTTCATCGCACTTGCTTCCTTGGGTCAAAACAAACCCTGCAGGCCTGGAAGTTTCGTATTCTAGGAACATAGATGCCATTTTCAAGGACAAATCGAAAATGTGGTTTTCGTCCAGCTTGCCGTCCACTTCCAGATAGCGGACCACTTCGTCACCCAAACTCTTGTAGTTGGGCTCGCCTTGTTCATCTGATTCGTAAAGGTATGCGAGAATGACACTCTGCAGCACATTGCTGTTCAGTTTCTGCTTAGAAATGTCGTCGCCAACCAGAATTTCCATGAGGAATCGGTCGATCATCATGGAATTGAAATTGGCTAAAGTCCCTTGTTTTTGAACCCAACGCAAGCGGAACCATTGCTCCATTTTAGGATCCGGGAAAACGATGATGGGGGCCACAAAAGGATTTTTCCATGCGGCTTTGACGGTTGCCATGAGGTGGTCGGCCAGGTTCTCAAGATTCAGTGCGAATTTCAAATGAAGCATGAGGACAATATACCTTATATTTCTGTCACTTTAGTGTCATTATGCGCGAAAGCTCTACTTTAGGGTATATCGCTGCAAGAACGATTTTTGTCAAAAAGAAAACCCTTGTTGATGAATCTGTTATGAAAAATATCCTATATTCCCTATGTCTAAATATTGGAGTTTTATTATGGAAATCAAATGGAAAAATCCCGACGCAAAGTTTGACCGCCTTGTTTTGGCTGGCGATATCGGCGGCACCAACACCAACCTGGGTATTGTTGGCTACAAGGACGGCAAGTTCACCCTGATTCTTGAAACGGTCTGCCCCTCTAAGGACATTGATGGTCTGGACGCTCCCATTCGCGAAACCTTGAAGATTGCTGCCGAATCTCGCGCAGACTTGAAGCCCACCCACATTTGCATTAGCGCTGCTGGTCCCGTGGCAAACAACAAGTGCGTCATGACCAACCTGCCTTGGTCTGTGGATGGCGATGCTCTCACTGCAGCTACCGGCATTCCGACCCTCGTCATTAACGACTTCATGGCCATCAGTTACGGCATCCCCACTCTGGACGTTGACGATCCGGAACAGATCCACAAGCTGGTTCACACCGATGGTACCACTCCCGCTCCCCAGGCTGCTACTAAGGCAGTGATTGGCCCGGGTACTGGCATGGGCGTTGGCTTCCTGGCTTTCGACGGTCAGAAGTACATTCCCGCTTCCTCTGAAGGTGGCCACTCTACTTTCGCACCTTTCGACAAGGACTCTCAGGAATTCCACGATTACATGCAGCAGAAGCTTGGCGTTGTTCCTGGCGTAGAACCTCTCGTTTCTGGCATGGGCCTTCGCAACATGTACGAATGGTGGAAGGAAACCCGCGGCGTTCCGAACAACGAATACTTCCAGAAGATCGAAGAAACCGAACCTAACGATCGTCCCAAGTACATTTCCCGCGCAAGCGACAACGATCCCGTTGCTGCAGAAATGATGCGACTCTTCGTGAAGATGCTGGCCCGCTTCGCTTCTGACGCTTCTACTCTGTTCCTCCCGTTGGGTGGTTTCTACCTGGCTGGCGGTACCGTGCAGAAGGACCTGCGCTGGCTGGAACGTGATAACTTGTTCATGCAGTACTTCGAAAAGAACTATAACCCCAACATCCGCCCGCTCCTGAACAAGATTCCGGTGTACGTGATCAAGGATTATAGCATCAGCCTTTACGGCGCTGCTAACGCAAGCCTCAACTTGCAAAAGTAAGTAGATCGCGTCGCGACAATAAAAGTCCCCGATTGGTGAAGAACCTTCGGGGCTTTTTGTTTTTACCCTCCCTTTGAGGACGGAGTGCATTTTTCTAAATTACGGCTCTATGAAATTTGAAGAACTTCCTTTGGCACAACCGTTGCAGCGCGCCGTTCGCACTGTAGGCTACGAAAACCCCACTCCCATTCAGGAACAGTCCATCCCCAGCTTGCTGGAAGGTAAGGACCTGCTGGGCATCGCCCAGACGGGAACGGGCAAGACTGCGGCCTTTGCGCTCCCCATTTTGCAGCGTCTGCTGGATTCTGGGAAGTTCCGTCAGCCCAAAACTTGCCGCGCCCTGATTTTGCTGCCCACCCGTGAGTTGGCTATCCAGGTGGAAGAATGCTTTAAACAGTATGCTCAGTACACCGCCATTTCTACCGCTTGTATTTTTGGCGGCGTCAGCGATGTGAAGCAGAAAAACTGCCTGATTCGTGGCGTGGACGTTCTGGTGGCAACTCCGGGCCGTCTGCTGGATTTGATCGGCCAGAAGGCAGTGACTTTGAAGAACGTGGAATTTTTCGTGCTGGACGAAGCCGACCGTATGCTGGATATGGGCTTCATTCATGACATTCGCAAGGTGGTGGGAATGTTGCCGGGCAAGCGTCAGAACTTGTTCTTCAGCGCCACTATGCCCAAGGAAATTTCCGATTTGGCTGCAACTATCTTGAGTGCAAATCCGGTTCGCGTTGAAGTGGCTCCCCAGAGCACTCCTATTGAACGCATCCGCCAGGAACTGTACCGCATCGACAAGCGTCGCAAGGGTGCCCTCCTGAAGGAACTGCTTTCTTCTCACGAAGAAATGAAGAAGGTGCTGGTCTTTACTCGCACAAAGCATGGGGCCGACAAGATTGTCCGCGTATTGGAAAAGGCTGGTGTGAAGTGTGCCGCTATTCATGGCAACAAGAGCCAGAATCGTCGCCAGGAAGCGCTCGGTAACTTTAAGTGTGAGCAGATCCGCGTGCTGGTGGCAACGGACATTGCCGCCCGCGGTATCGATGTGGACGACGTGACCCATGTATTCAATTACGACCTGCCCAACGAACACGAAACCTTCGTACACCGCATTGGACGTACCGCCCGCGCAGGGAAGGAAGGCGTTGCCATTTCCTTCTGCGCTCCCGATGAAGAACAGGATCTTCGCGGTATCGAGAAACTCACCCGCGTAAAGATTCCCGAAGGTGACGCAAGTGTGTTTGAAAAGCTGCCGCCGCCCCAGAAGGAAACACCGGAAAGTGAATTGCGCAATGCCCGCGGTAGAATGCCCCGCGGCCAGAAGGGTGGCCGAGACAATCGCCAGAATGGCGCAGGTTCGGACCGCCGCGACAACCGTCAGAATGCTGGTCAGAACGCAGGTCAGGAACGCGACGAATCTGAAAACGGTGCTCCGAAGCAAAAGTTCGATTGGCGTAAGCATCAGGCCGACAAGCGCAACGCCCGCGCCGCAGAACAAGCCCGCGAAAATGGCGGCGAAAATCTGAACCGCCGCACCATTGGCAAGAACCGTCCCGGTTCCCGCGCACGCAAACGCATGCGCGAACAGGCCGCCGCCAGCGCCGCCGCCCAGGCACTCCTAAGTAAAGTGAAGTAATCCTTAATTAAGCCGTTCTAGCCATCGACTCAAAAAGACGTTGTAAACGCTGTAGTGTTTGCCGTCAAGAGTCGTGGTTTCTAGAAGAAGTTCCTTGTCCAAAAGAGCTTGCAAAATTCGTCGAGAATTTGCGGGTTGACCGATATTATACTTTACGAGAAATTCTGCAGCTGTGGGCTTGGATACGGATTCTTCCTTTGCGACTGCGGTCAAAAAATTCCATTGGGCGGGCGTGACTAGGCTTCGTCTATCCATAAAGTCGGCCGCGCCTTCTCGTAAAATTTTTAAGGCACCTTCGTAAACTTCTTCAATACCTATTTTGCGAAAGTTCATACTGAACAGAACATTGCAAAGCACTTGGGTGTAGTGGGTATGAACACGGGTCCAGTCTAGGATAAACTCAAGTGCTTCGTCAGTAAGAATGCGTTTGTCTTTTCCAAAAAGTTTTCTAATGAACTCTCCGTAAATACCGCGGTCAATTTTTTCAAGATGGATGCATCGCGTACTTTCATAAAAAGGCGATTTTTCGTAAGTAAACATTTCACTCATGATATGCTTCTGACTTCCTGAGAATATGAATCTAATGTTCGGAAGCATTTGGATATGACTCCGGAGTATGGCTTCCATATTTGGCTCAGGAAAATTGCGGATTTGTTGAAATTCGTCTATTGCGATAACAATTGGCTTTTTGAGTGAACTGAGATAATCAAATATGGACTTGAGGGTTTCCTGCTTTTCAGTCTGAGCCAGATAGGTGATGGAAATTTCGGGCGCCCCACTTAGTGCGTCAAATCTCATTATGGGGCGAACACCCTTGATGGCATTGATGAATTTTTGGGTGAAACTTTCCTTTGGCGCAGAATTTACGATGGCGGTGGATAGCTTGGCAATAAAATCGTCAAGGTTGTTGCATGAATATATGTCCACGTAAAAAGAAATAATTCTGGGATGGGATTGATTCAATTCATCCAAAACTCTATAGATTAGGCCTGTTTTTCCGTACCTGCGAGGCGAAATCAATGTGACGTTGGATCCATTGAGCAGATAGTCAACAATGGTTCTGCATTCCTGTTCTCGATCACAGAACAGATCCTTTCCGCCATAAGGTTTGAGTATGAATGGATTGTCCATAAAATCTCTCCAATTATATAGAATAGACTATCTATTTTGTATAGTCTAATATAGATAGTCTTATTTGTATAGTCAAGAGTTTTGTCGTCTGACGACAAAAAAGACCCCGACTCTTTCGAGTCGAGGTCTTTTAAATGCTGGATCCTTCACTTCGTCGCTTTCGCGACTTCATTCAGAGCCTGCCCTGAGCCAGTCGAAGGGATGACGGCCGGCGATTAAGCCTGCTTATAGTCAGCGATCTGTTCTGCAGTCAGGTTCATGATGTAGTTGGAGTGCTTCATCACTTCTGCTTCAGCAAGGTTCAGGTAAACCTTGGCACTCTTGCCGAACAGTTCTGCGTTTGCAGAAGCGTCGCGGATAAAGAGCTGAGCCATGACGCAGTTACCGGCCATTTCGTACAGACGGCGGCTGCAGAGGTCCAGAAACTCGTTGTTTTCAGCGGCCTTGACGTAGTCGATGGCTGCCTTGAACTTGTCGTCCATTGCCTTTGCGCGGGCCTTGAGGCCTTCGAATTCCGGTGCAACAGCGGTTGCTTCCAGTTCGTCGAGCATGGAAGTGTAGGTGCCGGTGGTGATGTGCGGAAGGGCAGCGACAACCTGGAGCTGGGTAGTACCTTCGTAGATGGAGGTAATACGAGCGTCGCGGTAGAGACGCTGGCAAGCGTATTCCAGCATGTAGCCGGAACCGCCGTGAACCTGGATGCTGTCGTAGCTGTTGATGTTGGAGTATTCGGCGTTTATGCCCTTGGTGAGCTTATGATGGTGGGGGAGGTCTCCCCCTCGCTGCAGCCCCGGCCCCGCCCTTATAATCATTCCCTTCGGGAATAAAGTTCCAAAACCCACCCGGCCGGGTCTTCCGCTACCCCCTCTGCGGGGCTCAGTCGCCGCCCCGCAACGCCCTGCTTGTATATCTGGCAAATTTTGTTATATTATGTATGACATAGATTTATAGAGTTCGCTCTTATTCTGGACCTGAAAAACGACCAAATTTTCAAAAACATCCAAGAATAAGGCAGACACTCGCACCCTTGCGGTGCGGGTCGTTTGTGCTTATAGGATGTTGGTTACTTGGTCGTTACCTCAGGTCAGTAAGTGCTTACGATACCGCACTTTTTTTGTGCAAATTGCACAAACTGAACTAAGGCGAACTCCGTGGGATATACAACCAACGGAGAAAAGATGAAAAGTAAAATCAGATTCCTTCTTACTGCGGCAATGGTTGCCGCGATGTTATCTACCATGATTGCATGTGGTGGAAATTCTTTTACCGATTCTCGAGATGGACAGAAATACAAGACTGTAAAAATCGGTGACAAAACGTGGATGGTAGATAAATTAAAATTTAAAGGAGATAGTTTATTCACATGGGAGTCTGCATTTACAGCTTGCCCTGATGGTTGGCGACTGCCCACCCGGCAAGATTTGGAATCTCTCGCGAGCGATACAATTGTCGGGTCAACATGGTCCTCTACCGAAAAGGACGACCTTACTTCGGTTGCGTATAGCAGATATTATATACACGTTTCGTTGGATGCAAAAGCAGATGAAAAACCGGTACGCTGTGTAAAGGGGATTAGTTCATCAATAAAGAATTTTAAAGAATACAACGGATATAAAGCAATCCGTGTTGGGGATCAAATTTGGATGGCCAAGAATCTAGATGTAAAAACTCCCAATAGTATTTGTGATCTAGAAGAGGAAAGTGAATGCCATAAAGGACGTTATTACTCTTACTCTGAAGCAAAATCGATTTGCCCTGAAGGATGGCATCTTCCCAGTAAGAATGAAGCTGCTAAACTGACTGCTAGACTTGAAAAGTTTGTTTCCGAAGGTGTTGAGGCAAGAAACGATTTTTTTGAACTCCCTAAATACGTTGAACGGTGCTTTCATAGACAATGTACTTCAGGGTACTACAAAGACGGACTCTTCAAAAATCTTAAAGACTACGTTTATTGGATTCTTGCAGACGAATTCTATATCGAATACAGGGAAAAACATATAGAAATCAACAAAATATCCAGTTACATGAAAAATGCAAAATTCAACGTCCGCTGCATAGCCAACTCTGAAAATAAGGAGTAGTGATAAAGATGGACCTTTCAAAAAAGATTTTATTACTAGGCTTTATAGGTTCTGTTTCTTGTTATTCCTTTGCAGAAACTATAAAAGACTCAAGAGATGGGAGAGCCTATAAGGTTGAAAATATTGGTGGAAAATTATGGATGGCTGAAAATCTATCCTACAAGATGCCCAAATCCTCTTGTTATGATTTTAAAGAATCCAATTGTAAGCAATATGGTCGATTGTACTATTGGGAAGATGCAGTTAAAAAGGCTTGTCCCAAGGATTTTCATGTTCCAACTAAAGAAGAATGGGAAAATTTTGAAAAAGATCTTTTAACCCGTTTAAATCAGGGTGGAGGCCAAAGTGAAGATTTATCTACAGCTCTCAAAACAAAGAAGAATTTTATTCATGGAGGCTGGCAAGATGGAGTTGGCACAGATAGATTCGGATTAAATATGCAGCCTGCCGGATGGTGTGAATTGTGGAAAAATGGAAGAACTGGCCGCTGTGGAGAATCTGGAATTTTTACTGGATTCTGGGCTAGTGGAGATGGTGAAAATTATTTCAATTCATCTGCGGTGATTGTTGCAGACGAAGGATTTTTTATTCCCGAATCGCGAACAGATGATTTAACCCAATATTCAGTTCGCTGTGTATCTGACGCTGATTATTGCGGAAATAAGAAATATAAAGCTGAAAAGGGTTTTTGTGTTGGTGGTAAAATTTTTAATTATTGCAACGGCGAAAAATATGACCCCGCTGAATTTTACTGTTTGAAAGATTCCTTGATAAGCTTTTGCGGTGGAAAAAAAGTCAATGAAAATAAGGAATTTTGCTTTGCCGACGCAATATATCAGAAATGTAATCATGAAGACTACAATCCGGTGCATTATGCCTGTGTAGGCAAAACGCTTATGCAAAGGTGTGGCTCTGTGAATATTGATTCCACGACACACTTTTGTCATGCAGAAAAAGCATATTCACTTTGTGCGGGAAATCTGTATAATCCAGAAGAAGTTGTTTGCATAAATTCAAAAGTTCAAAAAAAATGTGGCTCTGCATCGTATGATACTTTGTCTCATTTTTGTGAAAATGATAAAATTTACGAGCTATGCAATGGCGAAGTTTATCACCCCCAAGAACAAGTTTGCGAAAACGGCGTTCTTTTTGGTTTATGTGGACAAGTCAAATATGATACCACCTACAGTTTTTGCCATAACAGCCATGTTTTAAAACTTTGTGGAGGAGAGAAATTTGACCCGTTAAAAGAATTATGCTACAATGGTGAAAGACGAAAGTTTGAAAAATGTGGGGACACAATTGTTGTTGAAAAATCAGGTGAATTCTGCCATGATGGAAAGATTTACAAACAGTGCGACTACGTAGACTTTAATCCCGTAGATGAAGGATGTTGCAATAATCGCATATATAATAAAAGTAAGTATGTATGTGAAAATGGCCACATTGCACAAAAATGTGGCAATACGACTTTCGATGAAGATGCGTTTTTTTGCTTTAATGACGACATCATAAAAAAATGTAATGGATCTGAATATGATCTAACAAGTCAAGGCTGTTGCAACGAAGAAATCTTTGAAAAGAAATCTCACATATGCCAAAATGAAAGGCTGTTGCGTTTTTGTGATGGTACTCCATATGATACGGCAAGTGCTGTTTGCCGTTTTGGAAAAGTAATCAAATACGGATTCATTAAAGACAAACGAGATGGACGTCAATATAAGACCGTCAAAATTGACGGTCAAATATGGATGGCGGAAAATCTAAATTACAAAACCAATGATTCTTATTGCTTTAAAGACGACGAATCTAATTGTGATGTTTATGGCCGACTTTACAAATATGGTGCTGCCCAAAATGCCTGCCCATCAGGGTTCCATTTGCCTTCAAAGGAGGATTATAATAAATTAAAAGAAAAGGCTATCAGTTATGCAGGTTCAAAAAAAGATGCCCATAAGATTTTGAAATCAACATCCTGGGAGGATTCTATTCATCCGGACAATTCTGGTATTGACGCCTTTGGATTTGGTTTATTTCCTGCTGGAAGTAAACATCCGCTTGGTCATTACAATTTCGATACAAGAGGTGGTGGAAATACTATGCTGTGGACATCTTCGCAGATGGGCAAAGATGCGTCATATTTTTTCAATGTTGATTTTAGTTCAGCCTTCATCGACCATAATGGAAATAACTTTGCATATTCCGTAAGATGCATAAAGAATTGATCATTTATGTAGTAGCGCTTGGCTAGAAAAATTTTACTTCATCCGATTAATGCGTCGTTTAAGCAAAATCATAAATTACCAAAACATAAAAATCCAGACAATGTCTGGATTTTTCTCGCATTAGAAACGTTAGGTAATTATGTCACCAATATCTCGCCGGCTTTATAGCATTCTGAATAACGAACGATCCAATGAAACTTTAATTTATGTCTATAAGCTTCTGTCGAATCAACGACCAAACGTCTAAAAATGGCAGGTCTTCCTTCCACTTGATTTTTCGGAGAAATGAAGTCCATAGTTTGTTTAATGTTGGGTTGGTTGCGAAATCCTCTTGGAACACTTCGTTCTCGGGATTGCGAATTGTTCCGCGATTTTCAAAGGTCCGACGAATGGCTTCTGAAAGAGAACTTTCATTTACGGGATGGTTCTTCAAAATCCTGTAAATGTCAAAATAGTCCTTCATTCGTGTATTTCTACCGGCAAGGTCGATAATGCATTGGAACTTTTCTGCAATTACAGATTCAAGGGGGTAAGTGCTGATTTTCGCGCAGGGCATATCTTCCAAAAGATTAGGATAGCTAATCACATTGGGTGACGGATATATTTCGTCGCCGAATCCAAAATCCATAGAGATGTTCTGACTGATCGATTGATTATTCCGGAGCGGCGGAGCCGCCAGTCCGGAGAAGTGAGAGCCACTAGTCCGGTCTGACGGAGCCACCTGTTTTAGGGTTATTGTGCTTCAGAAGGGTTCAACCCATACACTTCTCGCATGGATTTGTCAACGGAC
>JAZLKF010000059.1:0-28376 GCA_045597525.1 Fibrobacter sp.
ACGGCAAAAACAAACTTGGTTGATCACTATGCAAAAACTTTGGGGGCCGTAGCAATCGACTCTCAAAATATGTATATTGATACCAAAGGGGCACTTCGCCTCATCCAAAAGTATTTTCCCGAGGAGACACAAAATGATTCAGAAAAAATCTAGCGAATCTTTTGATCAGTTTGGATCCGCCATGAAGGATGGCCGCCTGACAGAACCTTCCAACGGGAAAAACTTTGACTTGCACAAAGCGATTGAACTTTCCCAAAAGCTGGGGCGTCCCCTTAAGGAAAACGAAATTGCTCAATTTGCCGTGTAGCAAAAGCGGTTGATTCCCGCTTTCGCGTTGAAAATATTTGTATTCGATAAAATAGGGCGAAATGGCGTTGGTCCTTCCCTGGAATGCTGTAAAATGTATATTAGCGGGTAGAAGAAGGTCTATTATGGCGACAATAACAATGGAAGTCCCGGAAGACATCATGAATTTCATGGTGTGTGAAAACAAGTGCGACGAACTCCGTCGTAATGCGTTGTTGCTGTACCCCTTTATCAAGAACGAGACGATCTCGCATGGTCGTGCCGCCGAAATTTTGGGCATTTCCAAGTGGGAACTGATCGAATTGTATGGGAGCGAGGGAATCCCGTATATTGACCAGAGCTGGGAAGATGTTGAACAGGACGCAGGCAATGTGATGGAACTACTTTCCAAGAGGTAGGGATGATTCAAACCCGATTTTTCAAGAGGAAGCCGACAAAATAAAAAACTGCAGTTTTCTCAAGAAAGTATCGATTGCTAATAGCAACACTGTCAACAGCGAGACGCTCTTAAATTCATTTGTTGCAAATTTGAAGTAGGGTTTTGCCCTGCTTTCGCGTTAGGCCCCGCAGCCCGTATGGGGTCGGACGCGAAGCGGCTGAACGACAAAAAGAGAGACCAGGAATATTTCCTGGTCTCTCTTTTTATAGTGCAAGGGGCCGGCCCGTAAGGGCAACGCCCTGGATCCTTCGCTTCGCTCAGGATGACACTTTAGTGAAAGGAGATCCCGGAACAAGTCCGGGATGACATCCTCTTACTTCACGATATGTCTATGATACTCCTGCAGGCTGCAGACTTCGAATCTGCCGTAGTCATGCTTGTCCATGAGGCCTTCGACGGTGGAGGTAAGGGCTGCGATGGTGGTGGTGATAGGCACGCCGCTGACCACAGCCTTACTGCGCATCTGGATTTCATCGACCATGGCTTCGGCGCCGGTCTCGCTGGTGTTCACGATCCACTGGACTTCCTTGTCGTGGATGAGGTCCAGCAGGTTCGGGCGGCCGCGGGAAATGCGGAACACGGCGCGGGTCTTGATGCCTTCGTTGTAGAGCATGGTGGAGGTGCCGCGGGTGGCGTAGAGGCCGTAGCCCAGTTCCACCAGCTGGCGGATCAGGGGCACTGCGCGGGCCTTGTCCTCGTCCTTGAGGGAGACGAAGATGTTGCCCTGGCCCGGGATGCGGTTGCCGGAGGCCAGCTGGCTCTTGAGATAGGCGAGGCCGCGGTCGCGATCCAGGCTCATGACTTCGCCGGTGGATTTCATTTCCGGGGAGAGGGTCACGTCAACGCCCGGGAACTTCACGAAGGGGAACACGGCTTCCTTCACGCTCACGTACGGAACGTGGACTTCTTCGGTGAAGCCGATTTCTTCGAGGGTTTCGCCCAGCATGCAGCGGCTTGCGTAGCTTGCCAGAGGCACGCCGATGGACTTGGAAACAAACGGCACGGTGCGGGAGGCGCGGGGGTTCACTTCGATCATGTAGAGCTCGCCATCCTTGACGGCAAGCTGCATGTTCATGAGGCCCACCACATGGAGTTCCTTTGCGAATTCCTTGGCGTAGCCGCGGACCTTTTCCTGCAGGTCCTTGCTGAGGGTCATGGGCGGGATGACGCTTGCGGAGTCGCCGGAGTGGATGCCTGCGGGTTCCACGTGTTCCATGATGGCGCCAACGACTGTGTGCTTGCCGTCGCTGATGCAGTCCACGTCAAGTTCGGTTGCGTCTTCCAGGAAGCGGTCGATAAGGATGGGCTTGCCTTCGCCGATGGCTGCAGCCTCTTCCACGAACTTGCGGAGGTACTTTTCCTTATAGACGATTACCATGCCGCGGCCGCCAAGCACGAAACTGGGGCGCACGAGAACGGGGTAGCCGATTTCTTCGACGATGGCGAGGGCTTCTTCCACATTGTGGGCGATGCCGGAGGCGGCCTGCTTGATGCCCACCTTGTCAACCAGCTGCTTAAAGAAGTCGCGGTCTTCTGCAAGGTCAATGTCCTCGGGGCTTGTACCGACAACGTTTGCACCGGCCTTCTTCAGGCGCATTGCCAAGTTAAGCGGAGTCTGGCCACCGAACTGCACGATAACGCCGTAGCAGTTTTCGCGTTCGTAGATGCCCATGACATCTTCGAGAGTCAGCGGTTCAAAGTAAAGCTTGTCAGAAGTATCGTAGTCCGTAGAAACGGTTTCCGGGTTGCTGTTCACCATGATGACTTCGTAGCCCTGCTTCTTCAGAGTGAAAGCAGCGTGGCAGCAGCAGTAGTCGAATTCGATACCCTGGCCGATACGGTTCGGGCCACCGCCCAGCACCATGATGCGCTTTTTCTTATCGCGGTTCGGAACTTCGCGGACGGGCTCGGTGTGGTCTGCATAGCAGGAGTAGTAGTACGGAGTGACGGCTTCAAATTCGCCGGCGCAGGTATCTACGGAGTAGTAGCTGGGCTTCAGGCTGATGGCGTTACGTGCGGCCATGACTTCTTCCGGAGTCTTGCCGAAGATGTAGCCGATTTGGATATCGCTATAGCCGAATTCCTTGGCCTGGCGGAACAGGTCCTTGTCCTTGCAGAGGGCTTCGAGGGAGCCTGCTGCGCGGATTTCGTCTTCGAACTGGGCCAGTTCTTCCAAATGACGCAGGAAGTAACGGTCGATCTTTGTGATTTCGTAAAGCTTTTCGACGTCCCAACCGCGGCGGAAGGCGGCGTAGACCACGAAGATGCGTTCTGCACTGGGGCGGGCAACTTCCTTGGCCAAGGTCTCGTCGTCGTAAGCCAGGAACTGTTCGCACTTGGCGCAGGCGCCGAAGCCGCCGAAACCAGTTTCCAGGGAGCGCAGGGCCTTCTGCATGGACTGCTTGAAGTTGGAGCCGATAGCCATGGCTTCGCCCACGGACTTCATCTGGGTGCCAAGAGTGCTGTCTGCCTTGGGGAACTTTTCGAAGGTGAAGCGAGGAACCTTGGTAACGACGTAGTCCAGAGCCGGTTCGAAGCAGCTGGGAGTAGATTGGGTAATGTCGTTCTTCAGTTCGTCGAGAGTGTAACCCACAGCGAGGAGTGCTGCGATCTTTGCGATGGGGAAGCCGGTTGCCTTGGAAGCAAGTGCAGAGGAACGGCTTACGCGGGGGTTCATTTCGATAATGATGCGGCGGCCGGTCACGGGGTTGATGGACCACTGAACGTTGGATCCACCGGTTTCGACGCCGATAGCTTCCATGACCTTCAGGGAGTCGTCACGCATGGCCTGGTAGGCGCGATCGTCAAGAGACTGGATCGGGGCCACGGTAATGGAGTCGCCGGTGTGAACGCCCATGGGGTCCAGGTTTTCGATGGAGCAGACGATAACGGCATTGCCCTTCTTATCGCGCATGACTTCCATTTCGAATTCCTTCCAGCCCAGGAGGGATTCTTCGATCAAGACTTCGTTGTTGAGGGAGGCGTCGAGGCCGCGGTTCACGATGGCTTCGAATTCGTCTTCGCTATGTGCGATACCGCCACCGGTACCACCCAGGGTAAAGCCTGGGCGGATAATCAAAGGCCAGCTGCCGATGGTCTGGGCGATTGCCTTGGCTTCGCTCATGGAGTGTGCGGAACCGGAGCGGGGGAGGTCCAGGCCGATGGAGAGCATGGCGTCCTTGAAGAGCTTACGGTCTTCGGCGCGGGCGATGGATTCGGCCTTTGCACCGATGAGTTCCACGTTGTAGCGGCTGAGAATGCCCTTTTCGTGGAGTTCCATGGCAAGGTTCAGGGCGGTCTGGCCACCCAGAGTGGGGAGCAATGCGTCCGGGCGTTCGCGGCGGATGATTTCGTGGAGAATGTCCACGTTCAGGGGCTCGATGTAGGTACGGTCGGCCATTTCCGGGTCGGTCATGATGGTTGCCGGGTTGCTGTTCACCAGCACCACTTCGTAACCTTCGCGACGCAGCACCTTACAGGCCTGCACGCCGGAGTAGTCGAATTCGCAACCCTGACCGATAACGATCGGACCAGAGCCAATGAGCATAATCTTCTTGAGGTCTGTACGCTTAGGCATTCTTTGCCCCCTTAAATTCTTCGATCATCTTCTTAAATTCTTCGAACAGGTAGTAGGAATCGTTGGGTCCCGGAGCGGATTCCGGATGGTACTGCACGCTGAATGCAGGAACGTCCTTGCAGCGGATGCCTTCTACGGTGCTGTCGTTCAGGTTGATGTGGGTAACTTCCACATTGGCCGGCAAGCTTGTTTCGTCGATGGCGTAGTTGTGGTTCTGGCTGGTGATTTCCACAGCGCCGGTCTTCAGGTACTTTACCGGATGGTTGCAACCGTGATGGCCGAACTTCAGCTTGGAAACCTTGGCGCCCAGGGCGAGGCCCAAGAGCTGGTTACCCAGGCAGATGCCCATGAGAGGATACTTGCCAAGGAGCTGTTTTACGAGAGCTGCAACCTGGGGCAAGGAGTTGGGGTCGGCAGGACCGTTGGAGAGGAACACACCATCGGGATTCTTAGCCTGAATCTGCTCGAAGGTTGTGTTGATGGGCATAACGGTCACCTTCATGTCCTGGCTTGCAAGGTCGCGAAGGATGTTGGTCTTGATACCGAAATCCAGAGCCACCACATTGTACTTGCCCTCGGTAGAAAATTCGTAACCGTTGGGGTCGCTCACTACAGAAGCATAGTCCTGGCCATCCAGGCCAATCCATTCCTTCGCTTTTTGAACCGCGTCGGCCTCGCTCATGTCAAAATTCTCGACATGGAGGTAAGCCTTCTGTGCGCCGTTGTCGCGGAGGTGCAGCGTGAGGGCGCGGGTATCAACACCTGCAATGCCCGGCTTCTTCTGGGCCTTCATGTAGGTGTCCAGGGATTCTTCGCCCACGTTTTCGGAAGCGTCGCAAAGGTCGTTGATGACGATACCGTTCAAGAAGACCTGGCGGGATTCGGACTTTTCGCTCTTGGCGGAGTAGGCGCCCACTTCAGCGGTGGTGAACACCACGAACTGACCTGCGTAGGAGGGGTCGGTAAGAATCTGCTTGTAACCAGCCATGCCCGTGTTGAACACAGCTTCGCCTACGGTGTCCTTGGCGTCGCCAAATGCGTAGCCATGAAAAACCGTGCCGTCAGCCAAGGCCAAGAATGCCTTGCGCTCGCGCTTTGCCTTCCAATTAAATTTATTATTCATACGAATCCTTGCGTTTTATTAAAAAATCTGGTTGTTTTCGTCTTGCGGGGAGGAGGCCCAGCTCGGAGTTGCGAAGGCCGCAGGGCCTCTCTCCCCTGCACCCCTCCTCCATCTTGGCCGACGCGCAAGCAGGACGAGAACATTACTGTAGTCAAGAACGTCTTTTTTGCCATGTTGAAAAGCGGGCAAAAAAAATGGCAAAAGCGAAATGCCTTTGCCTTAAAACTCAAAAAAGAAAAATCAAAAACAGAAATACCAACGCCTTCGGAAACACCTTGATTTCTCTGGGAAATGGTTGCCACAGCACCGGTGAGGTGTGCCTCGATGGAGTGTGCGATGTGAATCGCTGCGGTGGCAAGTTCTGTTCTCTTCATCGGGGACAATTATAGTAAATGGAACCCCTGCCGACAATAGGTCTTTAAACAAAAAAATGTGCTTTTTTTGAGCGAAAAACGCCGTTTTTATTTTTGTTCTTTTACAAAAAATGAATAAAAATGAGGGGCTGATTTCTAATTCATTGAAAAATAAGGGGTTATGATATTTTACATTATTTGTAATGTTATTGACGGGGCGGAATTTGACTTCCGCAACGAATGATCAAAGGCTAAAAGTTTGTTTATATTTTTATTACAAATGTAAAAAGAGTGATGATTATGGATAATGGTTTTGTTGTCGCCTGCTATGCGGCGTTCTTTTTCCTTATGGATTTGTGCGTCTTTGGAATGTCGTTTTCCAGACGTAAGGATTCTGCCTCGCAAAAGGAGTTTAGCAAGTTTGCTCTATCCGTTGTAGTGTTGCAGTTTTTCGCGTTCAATATGACCGCCTTCGAATTGGGCGTTTATGAATGTCCTCATGCCATAAAGGCTTTCAGCTATTTCGTTGTGGTGGCTTTCCCGGCTGTAACGGCATATCTTGTTTGCGGATGGTTGGTGAAGCTTTTTTCATTAAGCTATACTCCTCGTTCCAAGTGGATCAAGATATCCTTGGCACTCCCCATGATCATTTACGTTCTTCTTTGTCTTGTATCTCTCAAGACTGGATGGGTGTTTTCCATAGATGAAAATGAAGTCTACCATCAGGGAACTCTTTATGTAATTCAGCTTGCTGTGCCTTATTTGTATTTGGTGGGTATTTTTATTGTTTTGGTTAGGGAAAATTTGACGAAGAAGACTATCCCCAATGGGAAAATCATCAGGTTCATACTTCTTTATACATTGCCTCCTGTGATTGGTTCTGGTGTTCAAATGTTTCTTGATTCCCAGGGCAATTTTTCTAGCAGTGGTGTAAGCGCAGCTTTGTTACTGTGTTATATCGGCATGTACATGGGCGATGCAGAAGAGCATCGACGCATTAAGGATTTGGCGGATCTTAACGAAAAACTTCAGTTGGTGAATAAACAACTTCGTGTCACAATGATGCGCGGCGAACTCCAGGCAAAAACGGTTGCCGATACCATCCACGGTGGTTTTAAAATTGGCAAATTCGATAAGTATTTTTCGTTCAAGTATGTCTCGGAACAATTGGCGGATATGCTGGGTTATACTGTGCCGGAAATGATGGAACTTTCTGGTGGTAACATGGCTGGTCTTGTTGACAAGGAAGAAGTTAAACGGCAGCTACCTGATGCCATGGCCCTTGTTGCAGAAGGCAAGATGTTTACCTTGAATTATAAGGTCCGCTGTAAGGATGGTTCTTGGAAACATGTGGAGGAACGTGGCCGAGTCATTAGGATGGAAGATACCGAAGACGAAGTATGGAGCGTTACCGTAGATAAGGATGAAATGGTCCAGGTGGAAACGGCCTTGGCCCGTGCAGAAAAGAGCCGTAAGGAACTAGAAGAGTATAATGACATTATTGCTAATGCGGGAATGGGTGTGTGGTTCATTACGATTAAGGATGGCTCTCCTTCACGTATGCGTGCAAATGAAAAAATGCGCGAAATCATGGGTGTTGATGATACGGTGCAGTCGGAGGAAGATCTTTATGATTTTTGGTATGGACGTGTATTAGAATCAGAAATGTCATCTGTTAATAACAGTGTTGGTGAAATGTTGGAAGGCAAGTTCTCAGAGAATACTTATCAATGGAGTCACCCTGCAAGAGGCGTGGTGTATGTCCGTTGTGGTGGAACAGCTGAGAAAATGCCGGATGGATCTTTTGTTTTGAGCGGCTATCATTACGATGTTACGGAAATTGTGAATAAAGAGAATGAACAACGTGCTATTTTGAGGGAGGCGCTTGCTGCTGCCGAAGAATCAAGTAGGGCGAAGACCACTTTCTTAAATAATATGAGCCATGATATCCGTACGCCCATGAATGCTATTCTTGGCTTTGCCGATCTTATGGAGCGAGATTGTGAAAATCCGGCTTTGTTGAAAGATCACCTGAAGAAAATTAAAAATGCCGGTGATTTCCTGTTGTCCTTGATTAATAATGTTCTTGAAATGGCTCGCATTGAAAGCGGTAAGGTTGAACTAGAAGAATCGGCTGTGAATCTCCGTGAAAGTTCTTTTTTGACTGAGAATATTTTTGGCGCCGCTGTTAAAGAAAAAAAACTACAGCTCACTTCGCACATTCAGATTCAACATGAAAATGTCTATGTGGACATTGTTAAGATGCGTGAAATCATCATCAACCTTATGAGTAATGCTGTTAAGTATTCCGTGGAGGGTGGTCACGTTGATATTTCCCTGATTGAACTTCCGCAGAAACGCGATGGTTATGGCTGTTATGAGTTTATTGTGGAGGATGATGGAATCGGCATGAGTGAGGATTATCTACCTCATCTTTTTGATTCCTTTATCCGTGAAAGAAATTCTACCGAAAGTAAGGTCGCTGGCACAGGCTTGGGACTTCCCATTGTGAAAAAGCTTGTTGAACTTATGGGGGGGATGATTTCCGTTGAAAGTGCGGTAGGAAAGGGAACGAAGTTTACAATTCTAGTTGAGCATAGATTGTGCGCTGATGACGAAGTTATAAGCGGCGCTCATGAAGGCGTGAATGTATCCGTTGATTTTACGGGTAAACGAATCCTTTTGGCTGAAGATAATGATTTGAATGCTGAAATTGCGGAGAGTCTCCTGCAAGACATTGGCTTCGTAGTGGATCGTGCAACCGATGGCTGCCACTGCATTGAGCTTCTGAACAAGGCTCCCGCGGATTACTACGACATAATCCTGATGGATATCCAGATGCCCTGCATGGATGGTTACGAGGCTGCCCGCAAGATTCGCAAACTGAACAACACCCGTAGTGAAATTCCCATTGTGGCGATGACTGCGAATGCCTTTGCCGAGGACAAGCAAAACGCGCTAGACGCTGGCATGAATGGCCATGTGGCGAAGCCTGTTGATTTGAAGGTGCTTGTTAAAATGCTGGGCGGACTGATAAAGTAGAGTATAGAATGAATTAAAAAGAATGCCACGGAGTAATCCGTGGCATTTTTATTACGTCATTGCGAGTCTGTTCGCTTATACTCGTTCGTCGGCAGCTTTCAAGAGGCTGAGGAATAGCGGTGCCGGGTGAATGAGGGAGGACTTCAGTTCCGGATGGCACTGGCAGGCCATGAAGTAGGGATGGTCCGTCAGTTCCATGATCTGCATGATGTCCTCACCGGAAGCCTTGCCAGAGAAGATGAGCTTCTGGGCAATTTTTCCTGTGGGGTCGCCAGCTTCGATCTGGGAGACGAATTCCGGATTCACTTCGTAGCGGTGGCGGAAACGTTCGCGGGCTACAGCGGAGCCGTAAACTTCCTGGGCCTTGGAGCCTTCCTTGATCAAAATGTCGTGACCGCCCAAGCGCATGGTGGCGCCCATGTCCTTGATGTGTTCCTGGCCAGGCAGGTAGGCGATGACCGGCTTTTCCACATGGTAGGTGGCGCTTTCCATTTCGACAGTGCCAGCGCCCTTCATGCCACAGACGTTGCGTGCGAATTCCACCACGGAAAGCTGCATGCCGTAGCAAATTCCGAGGAAAGGAATCTTGTTTTCGCGAACATACTGGATGACCATGATCTTGCCTTCGATGCCGCGGCTGCCGAAACCACCGGGAACGATGACGGCGTCAACGCCCTTCAATGCGGTTGCAACAGAAACAGAACCGTTCTCGATCTTTTCGGTATCAACCCAGCGGATGTCTGCGCGAAGGTCCAAGTGTGCGGAGGAATGACGGATGGCTTCCACCACAGAGGCGTAGGAATCTTCCAGAGCCATGTACTTACCGCAAATGGCGACGGTCAAAGTCTTGCGGGGGTTCACGGTGTTACGCTTCAAGGATTCCACCAGCTTGCTCCACTGTTCAAGCTTGGGAGGTGCGTAAATGTTCAAGCGCTTGGCGAGAATTTCGGGAATGCCTTCGGCGTCGTAAACCAGCGGGCATTCGTAAACGTGCTTCACGTCCACACCGGAAATCACGTGGTCTGCAGGCAGGTTGCAGAACAGGCCAATCTTTTCCTTCAGGTGGGGCTTGATGTATTCTTCGCAGCGGCCGATAACAATTTCGGGATAGATGCCCAAGCGGTTCAAGTCGTGCACGGACATCTGGGTGGGCTTGGACTTCTGTTCGTTAACGCCACTGGGAATAGGAACGTAGGTGAGGTGCACGAACATGGCGTTGGTGCGGCCCACGTCGTGAGAAAGCTGGCGGGCTGCCTCAATATAGAACTGGTTTTCCAAGTCACCGACGGTACCGCCGATTTCAATCAGAAGAACGTCGGCCTTTTCCTGGTCGGCGATGCGGTAGAACTGTTCCTTGATCAGGTCGGTAACGTGGGGGATGAACTGGACTGTATGTCCCAGGTAGTCGCCGCGACGTTCTTTCTCGAGAATCATCTTGAAGATGCGGCCCATGGTAAGGCTCCAGTCCTTCTTGGCGGTCACGTTCAAGAAACGTTCGTAGTGACCGAAGTCCATGTCACATTCGCCACCGTCGTCCAGCACGAAAACTTCGCCATGTTCCGTGGGGTTCATGGTGCCCGGGTCTGTGTTCAGGTAACCGTCGCACTTGACGGGAACCACCTTCATTCTAGCAGAAAGCAGCGCCCCGATGGACGCTGCCGCTACCCCTTTGCCGAGACCGGAGATGACACCCCCGGTAACGATAATGAATTTCGTCTTGCCGTTATACTGGTACTGTAATGCCATAATAATTCAGGTCTTTCGACCTCTCCCTGTGTCTTCTTAGTTTACACTTTTTGTAATCACAACGGCTATTACATGCAATAAATGTGCCAAGACGAAAAGGGTGATTTTGACAGAAAAACAAAGAATTGTAAAACAATGGGATTACAGTTTGTGTAAAAACACACTTTAATTTTACAATTTACGTAAATCTTATGGCCTCAGCAAAAGTTTCTTGCTTTCAAGGATTCCTTCGTTGTCGAAGCGGACTGTGGGATTCTTGCCGCTTTCGTATGCGGATTCACTTTCGTAAAGAGAAAGGGCGACGGAAACGCCAGGCAGTGATGCCACGTTCGTTTGCCTTGCAGGAACTACGTTGGAGAAGGAAAATTCCTTAACCATTTCGTCCTTGAAACTACCCTTGGGAATGGAGATTGTTTTGCCTAATTGCTCAAGGACATTGCCTTCGCTATCCAAAAATTCTGCCACCAGGTAAAGGTCGAAGAAACAGGGGGCAACACCGGAGTTTTTAACGGAAATGTTCAGGGTGTTGGTGGTTTCCCTGTCGCCGGTAATGGTCAAGAGTTCTGCTTTTTCCACCTTGAAGTTGTAACCGATCACGTGGGTCATGGAGTCTGCTAAGGCCTTATTGTCCAGGTAGAACCAGTAGGCGTCATCGCTTTCTTGGTCCAGAACGTAATAAGTCAAGTGCGCGGTCTTGATGGCGGAAACCCAACGGTCCGGAGTCCATTTTAGATAACCTCCGGGAATGACGTCGGTATAATTCAGCATGGTCTTGTAGCCTGCAATATTTTCGGCGATGGTGGGCAGTCCCGCTTTGTAGGCACGTACCAGGGAATCGGGCCTTCCGGGGGTTCCGATGAATCCGTCGTCACGCTTGGTAATGCCGATGTTCAATGCGTGGGTGTAAACTTCGCCGGCGCCGCTAGAGGGCAGTGCGAGTAAGGTTTTCTTGAAAACGGAAGCGTAGTGGTCCAGCATGTCCATTTCGATTTTGGCGGAGGGCATTTCGCTGCCGTTCAAGTGGGAGGCGTGCCATTCGCCCCATTCGCCGAAGGTTCGAACGTCGATGTATTCGATACGCGGGTCGCCGTCGTATTTTTCAGCCATGGCTGTGGCGAAATCTTTTGCGGCCTGCAAGTAGATAGGATCGTCCCAAACCGGAACCTGTGCCTGGTAGCCTTTGCCCTGCAAGGTAGCGGTCACCTTTTTTGCGCCAGAGTCGTAGACCCATTGTGGTGTCCAGTCGTATTTTTCGATGGGAGTGTTGTTGCCGTCGATGGGGGAGGGGGTGTATGGCAAAACGCGCAAGGCGTAGCCTAGTCCGTTCTTTTCGCAGGCGTCCAGCAACTTGTCTAGTTCTGTCCAGTCGTATACCCCTTTTTTAGGATTCAGCTTGTCCCATCGCTGGTAGCCTGAACCGTAGGTGACCAGGTCCCAGGCGCGATTGTTCAATTCGCCATAGGGGCCGTACTCGAACTCTGGAACGAATGTCCAGGCTCCTCCGGTTACGACAGTGAAACCTTTGTGCGGGTTTGCCAAAGGCCCAATAAAAGGCTTGAGTGCGTAAGAAATTCTTGTGGTGTCTTTAACGATGTTGTCTGACGATGATGAACCGGCGGAAGTTTCCGTTGCAGAACTGGATGAAATTCCGGAACTTGATGAAACGGGATTTGACGAAACTGAACTTGAAGAAACGCCGTTTGCGGTTTCTGATGAACTTAAAAGATCCGTAGATGAACTGGAAGTTTCGTTGGGCACGGCAACACTGTTTTCGCCATCGCCACAGGCGTATAATCCAAAAGCAATGCAGGATAAAAATCCTGCGAAAAAGAAACTCTTCATTCTAATCCCTTAAATTTTAAACCGAGACGGTTTGAACACCTAACGTTTTAAACATATATTTTTTTTGAGGATAAATTAAAAAACGCCACGCTTTCGCGTGACGTTTCCATTATGAGGTTCAATCTTGGGTGGGGCGGGCCCCCTATCGCGAGATTAGTAGATGAACAACATCTCTCTGTACTTGGGCAGCGGCCACTGTTCGTCGCTGATGATGCCTTCCAGCTTGTCCACAACCTTGCGGAGGGAGACCATAGCTTCCAGCTTCAGCTGATGCTTGCCAGCGATAGCCTTTTCCATGACTGCGATTTCTTCGACGAGGGCCTTGTAGCCTTCACCAAGTTCCTTGGCGTAACCGTCGACGGAAACCAGACCCTGGTTCACTGCCATTTCGTTGACCTTCAGTGCTTCGGAGTAAGCCTTGATCACCTGCGGGAGAACGATGCTCTTGGCCATGTCGTAAGCGACCTTGGCTTCGATATCAACACGCTTGTGGTAGTCTTCCAGGTTGACTTCGTAGCGGGATTCCAGTTCCACCTTGTTGAACACGCCGTACTTCTTGAAGAGAGCAACGTTTTCCTTCTTGGTGAGGGCGCCGAGTGCTTCCATGGTGGTGCGGATGTTGGGGAGGCCGCGCTTTTCTGCTTCAGCAACCCATTCGTCGGTGTAGCCGTTACCGTTGAAGATAACGCGCTTGTGTTCCTTGATGATGGACTGCAGGAGCTTCTGGAGTTCCTTGTGGAAGTTGGCCTTGGATGCCTTTTCCAGCTTGTCGGCGATCATGTCGAATGCTTCTGCAACGATGGTGTTCAGGATAACGTTGGGTTCAGAGCAGGACTGGCTGGAACCCGGTGCGCGGAATTCGAACTTGTTGCCAGTGAATGCGAACGGAGAAGTACGGTTACGGTCGGTAGCGTCGCGGGGGAGCGGCGGCAGGATGTCGGAACCGAGCTTCATGGCACCGCCCTGCTTGCTGGACTTGGGTTCGCCCTTTTCCAGCTGTTCGACGACGTCAGCAAGCTGGTCGCCGAGGTACATGGAGATGATTGCCGGAGGAGCTTCGTTAGCACCGAGACGATGGTCGTTGCCAGCGCCAGAAACGGACATTCTCAGCAAGTCGGCGTGGGTGTCGACTGCATAGACAACTGCGCAGAGAGTAGTGAGGAAGATTGCGTTCTGGTGAGGATCCTTACCAGGGTTCAAGAGGTTGGTTTTACCATAGTTCACGGACCAGTTGTTGTGCTTGCCGGAACCGTTGATGCCTGCGAACGGCTTTTCGTGGAGGAGGCAAACAAGGCCGTTGCGGTCAGCGACGTTACGGAGAACTTCCATAATCTGCATGTTGTGGTCGCAAGCCAGGTTCACTTCTTCGAACATAGGAGCAAGTTCGAACTGAGCGGGAGCCACTTCGTTATGACGGGTCTTTGCC
This sequence comes from Fibrobacter sp., assembly GCA_045597525.1. GTDB lineage: Bacteria > Fibrobacterota > Fibrobacteria > Fibrobacterales > Fibrobacteraceae > Fibrobacter. The sequence goes on from JAZLKF010000059.1 coordinate 13,855, forward strand.
GGAATGCCGAGCTTCCACAGTTCGTCTTCAACTTCGTTCATGAAGTTCAAAATGCGAGCCGGGATAGAACCGAAGTAGTGGTCTTCCATCTGCTGGTGCTTAGCGGAAGCTGCACCGAAGAGGGTGCGGCCAGCCTGGTAAAGGTCCGGACGCTGGAGGTAGAATTTCTTGTCAACCAGGAAGTATTCCTGTTCTGCACCGAGAGTAACGGTGACCTTCTGCTTTTCAACGCCGAAGAGGCCCATGAGACGGTCTGCAGACTTCTGGAGAGCCTGGATGGAACGGAGAAGCGGAGTCTTCTTGTCGAGAGCTTCGCCAGTGTAAGAGCAGAATGCGGTAGGAATGCAAAGAGTTGCACCGTTACCGTGACGCTTGATGAAAGCGGGAGAGGTCGGGTCCCAAGCGGTGTAGCCACGAGCTTCGAAAGTGGAACGGATACCGCCGGAGGGGAAGGAAGATGCGTCCGGTTCGCCAACGATCAGGTTCTTGCCGGAGAATGCCATGATGGCCTTGTCGCCTTCCGGTTCAAGGAAGGAGTCGTGCTTTTCTGCGGTAGAGCCGGTGAGGGGCTGGAACCAGTGAGTAAAGTGAGTTGCGCCGCGGTCCATTGCCCACTTCTTCATGGCGTGAGCGACTTCGCCTGCGATGCTCGGGTCAAGAGCAACACCGTTTTCGATGGTGGCGAAAAGCTTCTTGCACACATCCTTGGGGAGGTATGCCTTCATGGCTTCGGAGTTGAATACGTCCTCGCCGTAAAAGTCAACGTTTGCCGGGCTTGCTGCCATGATGCCTGCTGCCGGTGCTTCTGCGATTTCAGTGATCGCACTCATTCTATACTGGTTGCTCATAATGAACTCCTATTGGATTTTTTTGTTTTCGGCCTCCTTATTGCAAAAGCCGTGCCAACTTTTACGGATTTGGAAAAAGAGGGGCTATGCTCTTGTTTTTTTTACAGATTTTGTGCTTTTACGAAAACGGAATTCATTTCGGGATGGTTTAAATGTTTTACATAAAATGAAATAAAGCAGTGGCTGGTTACAAAAAATGGAATTGAGGGGACGTTCGAAACGAAGAAAAATTTTGTGCCCAAGGATTTTCCTTGAAAATGACGAAAAATCGCCTGTTTGGCGGAATATTTTTGTTTTACAAATTTTGTAATTGCTTTTGAGGCGATGATGACTGACGAAATGTTTGCCGCTTTTGCGGATATTTTCCCGAATAAACTGCCGAAGTACTATGACCTGTTTTACGCTCCTTTGGAAAGGTACTTGAAAGGCTTGGTTGTAGATGATTTGCGAAAGGAATCTTGGCTATCGGAATCTGAGTGTGTGCGGAAATTTCAGAAAGCAACGTCAAGTATGCGTCAGTTGGCGGTTTACCGTGACGTACTAGGCAAGGTGAAAGAAAAGTTTTTACAAATTTTGAAAAATTCCGATAGTGATTTACAAAAGTTGTAAAAGTTTTCGGTAATACAAAAGTCGGTGGATTGGATGGTCTGCCGGCTTTCTTCGTTTAAGGGTTGATTTTTACTCAAAATGTAAAGGTTTTCAATTTTTGTTCGTTTCTTGTGCTGTTTATGAAATTTTGGCACGCATTTTGCAATTAAGCCGCGGAAAAATTAAAACACAAGGAATAAAACAATGAAAGCTCAAGCTCTTTACAATCCGGCTAACGAACATGACGCCTGCGGTGTCGGCTTGGTAGCCAATATTAATAATGTAGCATCCCACCAGATTGTGCTTCAGGGCATTACCGTCCTGAAGCGTTTGATGCATCGTGGTGCGGCTGGTGGCGACCCGGAAACGGGTGATGGCGCTGGCCTTTTGCTTTCTATGCCCCATAAGTTCTTCCGCAAGATCTACAGCGACCTTCCGGAACGTTATGGCGTGGCCATGGTTTTTGTGGACAACTCCGTTGCTGCTGAATCCTATGACGCAAAGATCAAGGAACTTGCCGCAGCCGAAGGTTGCCCCGTGATTCACGTTCGCGAAGTTCCGGTGGACCCCTCCGCAATTGGCCGCACCGCCCGCGAAACCCTCCCGCACATCCGTCAGTATTTCTTCGACGGTTCTTCCATTGCAGCATCTGCTCAGGATAAGGATGGGGAAGGTTACAATCCCTTTGAATTGAAGCTTTATGTGCTGCGTCGCCAGATTGAAAAGGCCTGCGAAAGCGTCTATGTCTGCTCCTGCTCCAGCAGAACCATTGTCTATAAGGGTCTTCTCCTTGCCATTCAGATCGAAGCCTTCTACAAGGACCTGAATGACGTTGATTTCGAAAGCCCCATCGCTCTCGTTCACCAGCGCTATTCTACCAATACTTTCCCCACCTGGCCTTTGGCTCATCCGTTCCGCTACCTGGCTCACAACGGTGAAATCAATACCCTTCGCGGTAACTTGAACAGCTTGAAGGCTCGTGAACCTCACCTGAAGAGCGAGCGTTTCGGCGAAGATCTCCAGAAGCTTCTGCCCTTGATTTCTGCTGGCCAGAGCGACTCTGCTAGCCTCGACAACATGTTCGAACTTTTGGTTGCTGCAGGTCGTAGCTTGCCCCACGCCATCCTCATGATGATGCCGCAGGCTTGGGGTGCAAAGCACTATATGGGCCGCGACGTCCGTGGCTTCTTCGAATATGAATCCATGCTTATGGAACCGTGGGATGGCCCCGCTGCCGTGGCTTTCTCCGACGGTATCAATGCCGGTGCAATCCTCGACCGTAATGGTCTTCGTCCGGCACGTTACACCCTTTGCAAGGATGGCCTCTTCGTCATGGCTTCCGAAACTGGTGTCCTGGACATCAACGATGCCGACGTAGAAGAAAAGGGCCGTCTCAAACCCGGTGAAATCATTTACCTGGATATCGAAAACCATCGTATCCTGAAGAATGCCGAAATGAAGGCCTTTGTTGCTCGTAGCAAGCCCTACCGTCGTTGGGTTGCTGAAAACAAGATGAGCGTCCGCGGCCTCTTCAGCGAAATCAACCCGTCTGACGTACCTGATGACTTGCTGATCCAGCAGAAGCGTTTCGGCTACTCTGCAGAAGACCTGAGCGTTATCCTTCAGCCCATGGCCAAGAACGGTCAGGAACCCATCGGTTCCATGGGTAACGACGCCGCTCTCGCTGTTCTTTCCGACAAGCCCCAGCCGCTGTTCAACTACTTCAAGCAGCTGTTCGCCCAGGTGACCAATCCGCCTATCGACCCGATTCGTGAAGAACTGGTCATGTCCCTTACCACTTACATCGGTAACCACGGCAACATCCTGGAAGAAACTCCGGAACAGGCTCACCTCATCAAGATTCCCCGCCCCATTGTTACCGAAGACGAAATCAAGCACTTCGAAAACATCGGCGATAAGAGCTTCAAGGCCAAGGTGCTCAAGATGCAGTTCCCCATGGGCGGTAACGGCGAGGTTCTTGAGGCAGCCTTGCAGAACCTGGCTGGCGACGCTGTTCGCGCCGTTCAGGAAGGTTTCAACATTATCGTTCTTTCCGATAAGAATGTGGACTGGGGCTATGTTCCCATGCCGTCACTGCTCGCAACTGCCGCTGTGAACCGCACCTTGGTTGAAGCTGGCGTCCGTCCGGAAATCGGCTTGATCGTTCAGTCCGGTGAAGTTCGCGAAGTCATGCATTTCGCCTTGCTCCTGGGCTACGGTGCAACTGTTATCAACCCGTATCTGGCATTCCAGAGCATCACCAACATGTGCCACACCGGCGAACTGGACGTGGGTCCTGTCACCGCCGCTGCAAACTACGTGAAGGCTGTGGACAAGGGTCTTCTGAAGATCATGTCCAAGATGGGTATTTCTACGCTGCGTAGCTATCGCAGTGCCCAGATCTTTGAAGCTGTTGGCTTGAACCACGAAATTATTGAAAAGTTCCTGCCGGGTACTGCAAGCCGCATCGAAGGTATCGGCCTTGCTGAAATCGCCCAGGAAGTGGAACAGCGCAACAACATTTCCCTGAAGGATGCAAGCCCCATTCTTAAGGAAGGTGGCCAGTATAAGTTCCGTAAGGATGGCGAAATGCACTTGTGGACCCCGCAGTCCCTGGGCGCCTTCCGTCAGGCTGTGCAGTTGGGCGACTACGCAAAGTTCAAGACCTACTCCAAGCTCATCGACGATCAGTCCCAGCGCTTGGCAACGCTTCGCGGTCTCTTCAAGTTCAAGGAAACCACTCCCATTGATATTTCCGAAGTGGAATCCCGTCAGGATATTATCAAGCACTTCGTTGCTGGTGCAATGAGCCTTGGCTCTCTTAGCCCTGAAGCTCACGAAGCAATCGCTATCGCCATGAACCGTAACGGTGCCATGAGCAACTGCGGTGAAGGTGGTGAAGACCCGGATCGCGATACTCCGGCAGCAAACGGCGACGTTCGTAGCAGCGCCATCCGTCAGATCGCTTCTGGTCGTTTCGGCGTGACCATCGACTACCTCCGCAAGGCGCGTGATTTGCAGATCAAGATGGCTCAGGGTGCAAAGCCCGGTGAAGGTGGCCAGTTGCCTGCCCACAAGGTGAACGAATTTGTGGCTCGCATCCGTCATTCTATCCCGAATGTGTCCCTCATTTCTCCTCCGCCGCACCATGACATTTACTCCATCGAAGATCTGGCTCAGTTGATCTATGACCTTCGTAACTCCAACCCCAAGGCCCGTGTTTCCGTGAAGTTGGTGTCTGAAGTGGGTGTGGGTACGGTTGCTGCAGGTGTGGCTAAGGCTCACGCAGACGTGGTCCTCATTTCTGGCCACGACGGTGGTACCGGTGCTTCTCCGCTAACCTCCATCAAGCATGCCGGTCTTCCTTGGGAATTGGGCATTGCCGAAGCTGAACAGACTCTCGTTTTGAACGACCTCCGCGGCCGCGTAAAGCTCCAGGTGGATGGTCAGTTGAAGACTGGTCGTGACGTTGTGATCGCTGCCCTCCTTGGTGCGGAAGAATTTGGTTTTGCAACCAACCTGCTGGCAAGCCTTGGCTGTATCATGGACCGTAAGTGCCATACCAACCAGTGCCCCATGGGTCTTGCAACCCAGGACCCGGAACTCCGCAAGCACTTCAAGGGCAAGCCGGAATACGTTGAAAACTTCCTGTACTTCATCGCTGACGAAATCCGCGAAATTCTCGCAAGTCTTGGTCTCAAGAGCCTCGACGAAGCCTGCGGCCGTAGCGACCTCCTTGACATGAATTCTGCAATCGAATTCTACAAGGCCAAGAAGCTGGACTTCAGCAAGATCTTCGCTTCTGTGGATGCTGGCAACGGTAAGGAACAGATCAAGAGGCACGACCCGAACTATGTTCCTGAAGAACTGGTGAACTTCGACCGTCGTGAACTCCTGCCTTTCGTACAGGAAACTCTGAAGAGCGGTAAGGCTGTTGAACTTTCCACCATGATCCACAACGTGGACCGTACCGTGGGTACCGAACTTTCTGGTGAAGTGGCTGAACACTTTGGTGCAAAGGGCCTGCCGGAAGATACTATCAAGGTTCACCTGCAGGGTGTGGCTGGCCAGAGCTTTGGCGCCTTCCTTGCTCCGGGTATCACTCTCGATATCGAAGGTGAAGTCAACGACTTCATGGGCAAGGGCCTCAGCGGTGGTAAGATCATCGTTCGTCCGTCCAAGAACGCTTCCTTCAAGGCTGAAGACAACGTTATCGCTGGTAACGTGATCGGCTACGGTGGTACTAGCGGTAAGGTGTTCATCAACGGTCTCGCTGGCGAACGCTTCGGTATCCGTAACTCTGGTATGCTGCTGGTTACCGAAGGTGTTGGCGACCATGGTTGCGAATACATGACTGGTGGCCGCGTGGTTGTTCTGGGTCGTGTAGGCGTGAACTTCGCTGCAGGTATGACTGGTGGCTTTGCTTACATCTACGATGAAACTGGTCACTTCGACTTGAGCTGCAACGTGGATTCCGTTGACTTGGAAAGTGTTCTCCCGGGTACCGAAAGCGAAGCAGAATTACTTGACATCATCAAGCAGCATGTGGAAGCTACCGGTTCTGAAAAGGGCCGCCGCATTCTCGAAGACTGGAACAATTCTCGTCCGAAGTTCGTGAAGGTCTTCCCGGTGGAATACCGCAACGCTCTGGCCAAGCAGGCCGCTGCAAAATAAATCAACTTCAAACTATCGCGTCTGTGGAATGGAAGGCGCGATAGTTTGTCTTTTTTAACGCACTTTAAAAGGATCAATTTTATGGCATTAGTACAAAGAATTCAGGACGTGTACCGCCCCGTAGAAGAACGCGTTAAGGACTTGAAGGAAGTTGAACGCCTCTTCACGGAAGAAGAAATCAAGGCTCAGGCTGGCCGCTGCGCAGACTGTGGCATTCCCTTCTGCCATGGAGCGGGCTGCCCTCTGGGTAACCTCATTCCCGAATTTAACACTGCAGTTGCTGCAGGCGATCTTCGCAAGGGTTACGATATCATTAGCAAGACCGCCTTCTTCCCGGAATTTACCGGTCGTGTTTGCCCCGCCCTCTGCGAAGCAAGCTGCACCCGCCAGCTGAACGATGACGCCGTCATGGTTCGCCAGGTGGAAAAGTACATGATCGAAACCGCCTTCAAGGAAGGCTGGGTGGAACAGCCTGCCGCAGCCCCTAACGGTAAGACCGTTGCCGTAATCGGTGGTGGCCCTGCAGGTCTCTTTGCTGCAGAAGCTTTGCGCCGCAAGGGTTACGCTGTAACCGTTTACGAAAAGAAGCCCAAGGTGGGCGGCCTTCTCCGTTACGGCATTCCCAACTGGAAGCTGGAAAAGGAAATCATTGACCGTCGCGTGGCTCTTCTTGAAGCTGCCGGCATCAAGTTTGTCTGCAATTGCGAAATCGGCAAGGACATTTCCGCTGAATACATCCGCAAGAATTTTGACTACCTGTTTCTGGCCATCGGTACTCCCAACGCCCGCGACTTGAACATCCCGGGTCGCGATGCCGAAGGTATTTACCTCGCTCTGGACTTCCTTCACGGCGAAGGCGAAAAGTACAGCGCCAAGGGCAAGAAGGTCCTGATCATTGGCGGTGGCGACACCGGTAACGACTGTGTGGGTAAATCTCTGCGTGAAGGCTGCAAGAGCGTGCTCCAGGTGGAATTCATGCCCAAGCCTCCTGAAGAACGTTCCCCATCTACTCCGTGGCCCGATTGGCCGTATATGCTGCGCACCAGCTACGCCCATCACGAAGGTGGCGAACGCCGCTGGAATGTGTCTTCCAAGCAGTTCATTGTGAAGGATGGCAAGGTTGCTGGCGTTGAAGCCGTGAAGGTGGAATGGGAAATGGCTCCCAACGGTCGCCCCATCAAGCCCAACGAAGTTCCCAATTCTACAGAAATCATCGACGCTGACTTGGTGGTTTTGGCAATGGGCTTCACCGGCGTTCCTGCCGATGGCATCGTGAAGGATCTGGGCCTTGAACTGACTCCGCGTACCGCAATCATCCAGGATCCGTCCCGCAACATCTACGCTGTAGGTGACTGCGCTAACGGCGCTTCTCTGGTGGTCCGCGCCATGGCCGATGCAAAGGCTAAGGTGGCTAAGCTTTAGCCAAGTACTAATTACGAATTACGAGTTATGAGAGTGCGCGGGAGGCGTTCTGCCTGGTGAGTCTCGTAATTAGTAACTCATAATTCATAACTGCATCAAAGGCGATGTTATCGCATTTGATGCGCCAAGAGTTCCTTGTGTAACAACGGGCCGCTGGTGGGTAAAACCGCTGGCGGTCTTTTTAAAGCTAAAAAACAAACGATTTTGGCAAAAAAATGTGATTTGTTGAGACTGATTGTACGGAAAACTTTTGTTTTACATAAAGTGTAAAACAAAACTACGATTTTTACATAATATGTAAATACTTTCAAATAGTGAAACCCTGAAAATTCACTAGAACATCAAAAATCTGTCAAATTCGCCACTTTTACTGAAAATGTAAAAGTGGCATGTTTTTTGCTTTATTAAGGCGAAAATAAGGATTACAATTTATGTCTTTGAAATTTTCTAAGTGGACTGGCCTGGGTAACGACTTTGTTCTGGTAGAACCGGGCGAATCTTTCGATATGACTCTGGGCAAGGACCTGGAGCAGCGCGTCATTGAACTTTGCGACCGTCGCTTTGGCATTGGTGCCGATGGCGTGGTGGTGGTGACGCCCCTGAAGAGTTCCGAAGAATACGTGGTGGCCGAAAAGGACATTCGCGCAACTAGCGACGGCAAGGGTGACGGCGTCGATTTCGAGATGCGCATCTTTAACGCCGATGGTTCCGAAGCTGCCATGTGCGGTAACGCCACCCGTTGCGTTGCTAAGTTTATTGTGTCTCGTGGCCTCGGCAACGGGACTTCTTTTGTTTTGCACACCAAGAGCGGCCTGATTAAGCCCACCATTCTGGACGATGGCCGTGTCTGTGTGGATATGGGCGCTCCCCGCGATTTTTTGGGCACCATCAAGCTGACTGCAAATACTTTTGACTTTACCGGCGAAACGGTTTCCATGGGCAATCCCCACACGGTGATTTTCGTGGATGACATCGATAAGGTGGAACTGGAAAACTGGGGCCCTATTCTGGAACACGACAAGCAGTTCCCGGATCGTTGCAACATTGAATTCGCCCAGGTGCTGGAACCGGGCAAGATCCGCATGCGTGTGTGGGAGCGCGGTTGTGGCGTTACCATGGCTTGCGGCACCGGAAGTTGCGCAACTCTGGTGGCTGCCCAGCGTACTGGCCGCGTAGGCCTTGAATCCGACGTGATTCTGGATGGCGGAACCCTCCATATTAAGCATGAAGAAGGCGGTCCTGTGTTGATGACCGGCCCTGCGAAGGAATGCTTCACGGGAAGCTATGAGCTGTGAGCTGAAGTTTAACTGGTAATGAACAATGAAAAATGAACGATTAACAATTGTAATAATCGCGCCTACGGCGCAATACGATTGAGCGCTACGCGCCATTATTGACATTGTTCATTGTTAACTGTTAATTGTTAATTAAAAAAAACTCGGGCCTCGAGCCTCGAACCTGGAACCTAAATTATGAACGAATCCATCATCAACCCATTTTACGATCGTCTTCCTGGCAGCTATCTTTTCTCTACCATCGCCAAGAAGATCAAGGAATACCAGGGCACCCACGCCAATGCTGACATTATTCGTTTGGGTATCGGCGACGTGACCACTCCCATTATCCCTGCTGCCATCGACGCCATGCACAAGGCTGTTGACGAAATGGCCTGCAAGGACACCTTCCGCGGTTACGGTCCGGAACAGGGTTACGACTTCTTGCGCGAAGCCATCATCCGTGGCGAATATACTCCCCGCGGTGTCGAAATGGATCCGGACGATGTGTTCGTCAGTGACGGTTCCAAATGCGATGTGGCCAACATCCAGGAACTTTTTGCCGCCGACGTAAAGATCGCCATTCCCGACCCGGTTTATCCCGTTTACCTGGATTCCAACGTGATGGCTGGCCGTACCGGCTTTATGCAGGAAGACGGCCATTTTTCTGAAGTCACCTACCTGGCTTCTACCGCCGAAAACAATTTCCAGCCGGACCTTCCCAAGAACCCGGTGCAGCTGATTTACCTGTGCAGCCCCAACAACCCGACGGGCACCGTGCTTAGCCGCGAAACCCTCCAGAAGTTCGTGGACTACGCCAACGAAACTGGCGCTGTGATCCTCTTCGATGGTGCTTACAACTGCTACATCCAGGATGAATCCCTGCCTCACTCCATTTACGAAATCCCTGGCGCCCGCACCTGCGCTATCGAGTTCCGCAGCTTCAGTAAGACTGCTGGCTTTACCGGCGTCCGTTGCGCTTACACCATCGTTCCTCACGAACTGGGCAAGCTTCGCGCCATGTGGAATCGCCGTCAGTGCACCAAGTTTAACGGCGTGAACTACGTGGTTCAGCGCGCCGCCGAATCCATCTACACTCCCGTGGGCTGGGAACAGACCAAGGCTGTGATCAAGGGCTACATGGATACCGCTGCCATGATCCGCACCGAACTCACCGCCGCCGGCTACACCGTATTTGGTGGCGAACACGCTCCCTACATCTGGTGGAAACTGCCCGAAGGCGAAAAGTCCTTCGACTTCTTCGATCGCCTCCTTGGCACTTGCGAAGTGGTGGGTACCCCGGGTAGTGGCTTTGGCCCCTGCGGCGAAGGCTATTTCCGCCTGACCGCTTTCGGCGACCACGAACAGACCAAGGTTGCCCTGAAGCGTATTAAGGAAAAACTGTAAAACTTGGCACGGAATTTGCAAAAGTACTTGTAGGTTAACGAAAAAGTTTTACATTTTATGTAAAAGATGCCAACGAAAGACCTTCGCTGGCGTCAAAAATTCAGAGAAGTAGTATGAAATTACCCATTGGTCCAGAAATTGCCGTAATCCAAAAGATCAGTGCTGCTATCATCCACGAACGTAACGTGGAAAAGCTCCTGTCCAACGTTCTGTCCATTCTGGATTCGGAACTGGGGATGCTTCGCGGCACCTTTACCCTCCGCTTTGGGGATACCTTGAAAATCGAGGCGTCCCATGGTCTTGATGAAAGCGAAAAGCAGTTGGGTCAGTACCACATCGGTGAAGGTATTACGGGCCATGTGGCAGAAACTCGCCGCAGCCATGTGATTCCGGACCTGCGCAAGGATTCCCGCTTTTTGAACCGCACTGGCTCCCGCAATTACGATAGCCAGGTGGCCTTCATTTGCGTACCTCTGATTCATGACGAAGATTTGATCGGTACTCTTTCTGTGGACCGCCCGGTGGACGGCGCTACGGACCTGGACCGCGACGTGGCTCTTCTGGAAATCATCGCCAACATTACGGGTGATGCTGCCAACGAATGTATTGAAATCCATGCAGAACAGGATGCGCTGCGCGAAGAAAACCGCAAGCTCCGTGACATGCTTTCCAACAATCCCTCCGACCTGGTGGGCAACTGCCGCGAAATGCAGATTGTCTACGAGCAGGTCCGTCAGGTGGCTCCCTCCGATGCTACGGTTTTGATCCGTGGTGGTAGCGGTACCGGTAAGGAGATGATCGCCCGCGCCATCGTGAACATGTCGGGTCGTAAGGACAAACCCTTCATTACCTTGAACTGCGCCGCCCTTCCCGAGAACCTGGTGGAAAGCGAACTTTTCGGTCACGAAAAGGGTGCGTTCACTGGTGCAGTGAACCGCAGAATTGGCCGTGCAGAGGCTGCAAATGGCGGTACCTTGTTCCTGGATGAAATTGGCGATCTCACCATGCAGACCCAGGTGAAGCTCCTTCGCTTCCTGCAGGAAAAGACTTTCAGCCGCGTGGGCAGTAACGAGGAACTTCATTCTGACGTGCGCTTCCTGGCTGCAACCAGCCGTAACTTGGAAGAACTGATGGAAAAGAAGTTGTTCCGCGAAGATTTGTTCTACCGTCTGAACATTTTCCCGATTTCTATGCCGGACTTGGCAAAGCGCCAGAGCGACATTATTTTGCTTGCGGAACATTTCATCGAAAAGATGAACCTGCGCTACAACAAGAAGGTTGTTCGTTTGTCTACAACCGCCATTAATTTGCTCATGAGCTATCATTGGCCGGGTAACGTCCGTGAACTGGAAAACTGCATGGAACGTGCCGTGCTTACTGCCAGCGACGATTGCGTCCACAGTTACAACTTGCCGCCTTCATTGCAGACAAGCTTGAGCACCGGCTCCATCATTTCTGCCGAAATGAAGAGCGCCCCGCTGGACGTAATGATGAACAACTACGAACGCGAACTCATTACCGAAGCCATCAAGCGCCACAACGGAAACCTTTCCGCAGCAGGCCGCGAACTGGGTGTAAGCCCCCGCATGATGAACTACCGCATGAACAAGCTGGGAATTAAGTCCGGAAAGTAATGCTATATTTAAAGCATGTTCGGATTTTATCGTTTTGCTTCTGTTTGCCCCAGCCTGAAGGTTGCGGATACTGAATTCAACACTGCAGAAATTATTCGCTGCGGTAAGACTGCTCTAAATGAGGGTGCTGCCGTTACGGTGTTCCCGGAACTTTGCATTACAGGTTACACCTGTAGCGACCTGTTCCACCAGGAACTTCTGCTGAAGAACTCCCTGCGTAGTCTGCGTGAAATTGCCGATGCTTTCAAAGATGGCGACATGGTGCTGGCCGTGGGCTTGCCCCTGCGTTTGCAGAGCCGCCTTTATAACTGCGCAGCTTTTGTGCAAAGCGGTAAACTGATTGCGGTGACTCCGAAAATCCATTTGCCCAACCAGCGTGAATTCTACGAAAAGAGACATTTCTCCAGCGGTCGCGACTTGCTGAAGATTGCTGGAACTGCCGGGGCAGTTTCTGTTGACATCGATGGCTTTGGCGAAGTTCCTGTGACCAACTTCTTTACTGTTAAGGGGAACGGATCTGAAATTCGTTTTGGCGTGGAACTTTGCGAAGACCTTTGGACTCCTGTGCCGCCCAGTGGTGAACTTGCCTTGGCCGGAGCCAACGTGATTCTGAATCTTTCCGCCAGTGATGCATTGGTAGGGAAGGGGGATTACCGCCGCAACTTGGTCATGAACCAGTCTGCCCGTTGCATGGCTGCCTACGTCTATGCCTCCGCCGGCGTTCAGGAATCCACCACCGACATGGTGTTCAGCGGTCACCTGATGATTGCCGAAAACGGAACCATGCTGGCGGAAAACAAGAATTATGGCCGTGAATCCGAGATCATCTACGCCGACGTGGATGTGCAGCGCTTGAACATGCAGCGCCTTAGCGAAGGCTCTTTCCAGGATTACGATTCTGCCCCAGTTTTTGCCCGCGCAGCTTCTTTTGAGAATGTGAAGGATGTGGATGTGCTGAAGCATCGCTATGTTTGCGCCACACCCTTTGTGCCGGGTAACGTGGAAACCCGCGACATCAACTGCAAGGAAATTTTCAACATCCAGTGTGCCGGCTTGGCAAAACGTCTGGAAGCGTCCCGTTCCAAGCGCGCCGTTGTGGGCTTGAGTGGTGGCCTGGATTCCACCCTTGCGCTGTTGGTTATTGCAGAAACGTTTAAGCTGCTCAAACGCCCTGCTTCTGAAATTCTGGTGCTGACTATGCCCGGCTTTGGAACTACCAACCGCACCAAGAACAATGCGGTTGAAATGGCAAACCTTTTGGACGTTGAACTGCGTACCGTGTCCATCAAGGACGCCTGCATGCAGCACTTCAGCGACATCGGCCACGATCCTGCTGTGCTGAATGTGACCTACGAAAATGTACAGGCCCGCGAACGCACCCAGATCTTGATGGATGTGGCCAACAAGGAAGGCGGCATTGTGGTAGGTACCGGCGACCTTTCTGAAATCGCCTTGGGCTGGAGCACTTACAATGCGGATCACATGTCCATGTACGCCGTGAACTGCGATATCCCGAAAACGCTGGTCCGTCATGTGGTGGCTTGGTACGCCGATCGCGCCCGCAATTTCTTTGCCGCAGATGTAGCCGCTGGCTCCGCCGACGAGGCTGCTGCTTTCAAGTCCGCCGATGCGCTTTCCGCAGTGCTTCGCGACATCTTGGATACGCCGGTTTCTCCGGAACTTCTGCCTGCCGACGCCAACGGCCAGATTGCCCAGAAGACGGAATCCATTCTTGGCGCCTACGAAATCCACGATTTCTACCTGTACCATTTTGCAAAGTACGGCGCAGAACCTGCAAAGATGCTGTTCCTGGCAAAGCACGCCTTCGCCGGTCTTTATCCCGACGAAGAACTGGAACGCTGCCTTACTTTGTTTGTACGCCGCTTCTTTACCCAGCAGTTCAAGCGCAGTTGCATTCCCGATGGTCCGAAGGTCGGTACCATCAGCCTGTCACCCCGCGCCGACTGGAGAATGCCCAGTGATGCTAGCTTCACCGACTGGCTCAACGATGCTCTGAGTGCAAGCTTTAGGGAATAACGGGAAACCTGCGCAAGTTGCAAGGAGGTGCTTTCAATGAACAAGAAATTTTTTGAAAAGAAAGTGGCAAGGTTTGGCTTTGTAGCCTTTGCTCTGGCTTTGGGCCTTGCCGCCTGTGGCGACGGAGGCTCTACAAACGGACCGTCGAATAATCATGAGGGGGCAAATGTTTCTTCGGTTGAGTCTGAAGATGATTTGCCCAACTGTACGGAAAATAGGGAAGGCTTCGCCCGCTTTATAAACGGGACGAAGGAAGGCTTTGTTTGCAAGGATCGTAAGTGGGTTCATTACGATATGATTGCGGACATTGATGACAACTTGCCCGGCTGTACTGGCTCAAGAGAAGGCCTGTCAGCTTACCTTTATGAAGAAGACCGCGAGTTGAATTGCGTGGAAGGCTCCTGGGATGTTGTTGGCGAGGTTGCAAGCTCCTCTTCCAGTGTCATCCTGAGCGATAGCGAAGGATCTAGCAGTTCCTCTGCAAAAAGTAGCAGCTCCGTTGCATCATCAAGTTCTTCATCTTCATCCGTCATTCTGAGCTCATCGAGCGAAGGAACTAGCATCAAGGATGGAAGTAAATACGATGCGTCGGCAAATACCTTGACCGACCTCCGCGACAACAAAATCTACAAGACCGT
>JAZLKF010000060.1:0-23376 GCA_045597525.1 Fibrobacter sp.
CGAGAACTCGATGAAGCGGCTCATGGTGAGCGACATCGTCCTCGAGCCGGGCGAGTCCTTCAGCGGCAAGTTTCCCGTGAACGGCGAAGTGCCGCAGGGGTGGATCAGGGAGATCTCGCTCATCGCCTATCCCGCGCCTGCCGCGGAAAAGTCCGCGCCGCCGGCCGTGGACTTCGTCCGCGAGGGGACGAACCGCTACCTCGTCACGCTGCCGAAGCCCTTTGACGTCACCGGCTTCGAGTTCCGCCACCGTCCGAACACGGTGTGGACGTGGATGCAGTCCGCCTCCTTCAGGGTCGAGACGTCCGGGGACGGCAGGGCCTGGACGCCGGTCGCGGACCTGAAGCTGACCTCCACCTCCGGCCGTGCCAAGGACAGCCGCGGCCGCGACGTGCTGCTGTTTGAAAATGAGTGGAGCATCCGCCTGGCCTGCGAGAACAACGAGGGCCTGGAGCTGGCTGAAACGGCCAACCGTCTGTAAAATCGGACGGCCTTATCCAGCAGGAATGGCGGATGAGGTCTCGTCCCCTGTCAACTGATATGAAAGAAGGAATACCATGACCCGCGAGGATATTCGCAACATCGCTATTATTGCCCACGTTGACCACGGCAAGACCACCCTGGTGGACCAGCTCCTCAAGCAGTGCGGAACTTTCCACGAAGGTGAAGAAGTCAACGAACGCGTGATGGACTCCGACAACCTGGAACGCGAACGCGGCATTACCATTCTTTCCAAGAACACCAACGTGATGTACAAGGGCTACCGCGTGAACATCGTGGATACCCCGGGGCATGCTGACTTCGGTGGCCAGGTGGAACGCGTTCTCGGTACCGTTGACGGTGTGATTCTAGTGGTGGACGCTTTCGAAGGTCCTATGGCCCAGACCCGTTTCGTGACCCAGAAGGCTCTTCAGATGGGTCTTATTCCTATCGTCGTCGTGAACAAGATCGACCGTGACGGTTGTAATCCCCACGGCGCTCTGGACAAGGTCTTCGACCTGTTCTGCGAACTTGACGCTACCGAAGAACAGCTGGACTTCGACAAGGTGTTCGGTTCCGGCCGTCGCGGTATCTGCAAGGCCGAAATGGAAGACCCGGATGGCGACTTCTCCATCCTCATGGACAAGATCATCGAACGCATCCCGGCTCCCAAGGGCGATCCCAAGGCAGAACCCCTCATGCAGATCACTTCTCTGGAATACTCCGGCTTCCTCGGTCGCTTGGCCGTGGGCCGCGTCCAGAACGGTATTTTCAAGCCGGGTCTGACTGTCGCACAGTCCACTGTCGACGGCAAGTTCAAGAACGTCCGTCTCCAGAAGGTTCTCCGCTACGACGGCCTTTCTCCGCAGCCGGTTGAAGAAGCCGGTCCGGGCGACATCGTTCTTTTGGCAGGTTTCGACAACTTCGACATCGGCGATACCCTGTCCGATCCGAAGAATCCTCAGGAACTCCCCCGTATCCATATCGACCCGCCCACCATCTCCATGATGTTCACCGTGAACACTTCCCCCTTGGCTGGTAAGTACGGTGGCAAGTTCATGACTGGTAACCAGCTCCAGGAACGTCTGGAACGTGCACACATGGCTGACCCCGCCCTCCTGGTGGAAAAGGCCGACGGCGCTTCCAACTTCAAGGTTTCTGGCCGTGGCATTCTCCACTTGACCATCCTGGTCGAAAATATGCGTCGCGAACTTTACGAATTCACCATCGGTTCTCCCCAGGTGATTTTCCAGAACGACGAAAACGGCAAGTTGCTGGAACCGGTTGAAGAATTCAAGGTCGAAGTTCCTAGCGAATTCTCTGGCGCCTGCATCCAGGAAATCCAGACTCGCAAGGGCGAAATGACCAACATGACCACCGACGACAACGACCGCGTCACCTTGGAATTCAATGTTCCTTCCCGCGGCCTTATCGGTATTCGTCCCAAGCTCTTGTCCCTCTCCAAGGGTTACGCAGTCAGCCAGTCCATCTTCAAGGGCTACGAACCGTACAAGGGAGAAATCCCGGCTCGTATCAACGGCGTGCTCATTGCCAAGGAACCGGGCGAAGCAGCAAGCTATGCTCTTTCCAACCTGGAAGACCGTGGCTACCTCATCATCGGACCGGGCGCAGAAGTTTATCCGGGCATGATCGTTGGTGAACACAACCGCGACGTGGATATTACCGTGAACGTTACCAAGGGTAAGCACCTTACCAATATGCGTTCCAAGTCCGCAGACGACATGATCCAGCTGACTCCGTACCGCCGCCTGACTTTGGAAGAATGCGTCACCTTCATTAACGAAGACGAATGCATCGAAGTCACTCCGGAAGTGCTGCGCCTCCGCAAGACTGAGCTGGATCCCATCAAGAGAAAGCAGCTCTCCAAGAAGCCGGTTGAAGAGGACTAATACGCAGTTCAAGGAATGCGTCGGTTTTCAAACCATTAAAAAAGGCCCGCAGAAATGCGGGTCTTTTTATTTCGTTCTAACGCATCTGACGGAGAAGCCAAAATCCTTAGGTTTCGCCATATAGCCAAAAGCCATGGATTTTGAGGTCAGGTACCACACCCGGGCGCTGCCCTGAGGGATCCCTTCGGAGGAATCATCGGAACTCCAGAAGAAGGCGAACTTTACCATGTTGCCGTAGGTTTCGTCGTCAAAGCGGTTTCCTGCAGGCATGGCGCTGAATTTCAAAGTATCATTCCCGTTGGTATCACCATTCCAACCGTAATCGGTTTTCAGTAGGTATCCGGCGTTAAAATCAGCGCCGGCAGCAGTCCAAAGACTTTCAAAATCCAGATGCGTGGGCAGGCGGAATCCTGCGGGGCATGCACCCTTGGCGGCATCCCAAGTGTAGAGGCGGCCATAGGCCATGCATTGATCCTCTTCATCCTTGTAGCAGAAACTGCCGGCAGTTTCGTAATTGAGGTTGTCGCCCATCCATTCAAGGCCTGCGATTGTAACGGTGCGATACTTCTGCTTGTCGCGGGAATCCACCAGTTGGTTCGGCTTTGCCTTGGAAGCGGCAGGTTTTGCTTTCGCAGTTTTTTTGGCAGCGCAAGCGGGTACAACAAGCAGAAACGACAAAAGGAGGAGAAATACAGGACGCATCATAGTTTGCAAAATATAGAGTTTACGGAGGTTAGATTCCGGAGGTTACCGCGCCATGGGGCAGTTACAGCACTGCGCCTCAGGCGCTTCCCCATTCCCGAAACGTCGTTCTGGGTTAGGGCAATGCTGTTTCGAGCCGTCGGGCAAAATCCAAAGTTCATCGTCAAAGCCGCAGCGAGAGTCGTCGCGAGGTACCCTATTGGCATTGCCGTTGTTCCCGTTGCCAAAGAACAAGTTTCCCTCGTGCTTTACTTTGCCACCCAGCGCAGCAAAACCTTTCACGTAATTTCGAATCTCTGCAACACGTTCCGGAGACAGGGCAAACTTTTCCACAAGTTCCTTGGGCGTGGTGCTCAAAAACACCACCCTGTTCCACTTGATGCGATTGATGCCCTTGGCGTTAGCCCAGGCAATCACTTCCGGAATCATCATCAGATTTTCCTTGTGGAGAGTCACCTGTAGCGACACCGTGGCGGCGGACCCTGCGGCATTTTCCATGGCAGATTCTACAGCAGCCTTTTCAACGGAATATCTTGTGTTCAGTAATTTTTCCACGTTGGCTTTCCAACCGTCAAACTGCTCCGAAGCCAAAGTACTGATCTTAATATCGCAGCAACATTCCAGCAACTTTTTCAAGCCATCATCCGTTCCCCAAAATCCAGGAAACGTTCCATTGGTAGTCAAATTGACCTTCACATTCAAGGACTTGCACAAATCCAGCAACTCATTGAAATGAGTATAAAGCAAAGGTTCCCCCATGGTACTGGGGATTACCTCGCACAGTCCCGAACCCGAGGCGTTTGCAATAACATCCCCCGAACCCGAGGCGTTTGCAGCAACGCCTCCCGAACCAGCAGCATCACGCACAGCCGCCTCGGCCACATTCCAGCTCATCTCCCCCATGCCAAAAGCTCGCCCCCGCTGATTCAAGAAACAGAGGGGACATTGCAAATTGCAAATGTCAGGATTTGTGAGAAGTGTAACGCGGCGCACGAATTTAATTATGAATTATGAAGTACGAGGTATGAGATTTATAATCGCGGCTCCGCCGCACAGATTTAACTACGAATTACGAAATTTACAAGTTCACTTTTATCTGTTTTCTCTCAGGTATTTGATTGCAGCAAGGCCCGCTCTAGCACCTTCGCCCACAGCCACTGATACCTGAAGGATTCCCCCAGTGCAATCGCCTGCGGCGTAGAGCCCCGGCACCGTAGACATCAAGTTTTCATCCAGCACAAGCTTGCCCTGGTCAAAAGCGGCACCAGCCTTCAATGCCAAATCCGTCGCATTGGCACTGCCAAGAGCAACAAACAAGCCTTCGTATTCGCCCACAGTTTCATCCTCGAAGCGGACGCCCTTGAAGGCGCCTTCACCCACCAAGCCCTTCAACTTGCGGGATTCAATCTTGATGGTCTCAGGAAATTCGGCAGTCA
The DNA here is from genome assembly GCA_045597525.1 of Fibrobacter sp. GTDB lineage: Bacteria > Fibrobacterota > Fibrobacteria > Fibrobacterales > Fibrobacteraceae > Fibrobacter. The sequence goes on from JAZLKF010000060.1 coordinate 4,529, forward strand.
ACGGTTCGCCGTTGGTAAGCAAGGTCACGCTGGAAGCCACCTGCAAAAGTTCGGTAACCTCGTGCAAAGCATATTCTCCAGACCCAAGAACAGCAACATTCTTTTGGCGATAGAAAAAGGCGTCACAAACGGCGCAATAGCTCACGCCATGGCCTTCCATTTCTGCCATGCCCGCAAGAGGTTGCTTTTTGCGGGCAGAACCCGTAGCCATAATGCAAACCTTGCCGCGGTATTCGCCCTTCAGGCCAGTAGCCACAAATTCGGCTCCGTCAAACATCAAGTCTGTAATTTCATCTTCGGCAATCTGAGCTCCAAGCGTCAGAGCTTGTTTTTTGCCCACCTCCACAAGCTCCGGCCCCGTCAAAGGCTTTTCCAACCCGTAGTAATTTTCGATTAAATGGGCCTTCTGGAGGGCACCGCTGTCCTTACCCACCAATTGGACCTTCAAATTGGAGCGTAAACCATACAAGGCGGCAGAAACACCCGCCGGACCATAGCCTAAAATCAACATATCAGACATAAATAACCTCCCTACAAAGATATGAATTTATTTATCTTAGAGGACAGGGTGTACTGGTTAAAGATCAAAGGATTTTTTGTATGGAACGTTTTAAACCTAGAGATATGTTCGTTGAAGCTGGGTATGGTCCTAATTTCGCGAACCAGCTTATCCAAAACGCCTACAGCAAGCTTTTTGAAGGCGATCCGGTTGATGAACGTGTTTGCTTTGATGCATCCGACGACATGTCCTACATCGTAGACATTGGTCACGACGACATTCGTTCCGAGGGTATGAGCTATGGCATGTACATTTGCGCCCTTACCAATCACGAAAAGCAATTTGATAAACTTTGGAATTTCACCAAGCGTTACCTACGAAACGACAGCGGAGACCATCTTGGCCATTTCTCCTGGCAGGTTTCTACCACCGATTTTTCCATGATGGACCCGGGTTCTGCACCTGACGGCGAAGAATACTTCGCCATGGCGCTACTTATTGCAGCAGAAAGATTCAACCGTCCCGATTTGAAGGCAGAGGCAGTGGACCTCATCAACTGGATGCGCAAAAGACCGGTGAACGGAGAAATCCGCCAGATCATCGATCCCGAACGCAACATGGTCCGTTTCTCTCCCAGCGTCGGCAACGACTTCACAGACCCAAGTTACCACACCATCGCCTTCTATCGTGTTTTCGCAGAAGCCACCGGTGATGACACATGGAACAAGATTGCCGACCAAAGTATTGAATACATTCAAAAGGCCGCGCACTACGAAACTGGCCTTTGCTCAGAATACTCCGAATTTGATGGAACTCCCAGGGCCACCCCCTGGTACCCCGAAAGCAACTGCTTTAGCGGCGACGCCTGGCGCGTAGCTATGAACCTCAGTCTAGACTACGCACTATTCCGCGGTAGCGAAAAAGAAAAAGCTATTTGCGAACGCATTCTTTTCTTCTTCGAAAGCCATAGACCTTATCTGGCAGACTACGCTGTAGATGGCGGAGATTTCCCCCGTTTAGGTCGCGCAGCCACTCCAGGCCTTATCGCCATGAACGCTGCAGCAACCCAAGTCCTGGGTGCAGAAGACGCATTGCTGAAGCCTTTCGTTAAAGACCTTGCCGCGCTCTCCGTCCCCTGTAGAATTTGGCGCTACTACGACGGCATGCTTTATCTAATCGGTTTGCTGGCCACCGCGGGAAAAATTTATTTCTAAAAACAAAAGGGATAGAAGGATGAACAAATTCACAAAAATGTTGCCCATCGCAATCACAGGTTGCGTATTCGCACTAACCACCTTAAGCGGATGCGGAGACGACATTCGCACCGAAACCTACCCCAACGGCAAAATCCGTTCTCAAGCCACCTACGTGGATAACAAAAAACAGGGGCTGGAAAAGGAATTCTACGAAAACGGCAACTTGAAGCGAGAAGCCGTTTACGAAAACGACCGTCGCCAGGGCGAATCCAAGGAATACCACGAAGATGGAACCCTGCAAGCAGAATACAACTACGTAGACGGTTACATTGAAGGTCCTGTCACCCGTTACCATAAAAACGGCAAAATGGCCTCCAAGGCAAATTATAAGCAAAACAAGCAAATCGAATTCGGCGAATACTATAACGAAGAAGGCGAGCCCGCCACTAGCGGTAGTTACAAGGATCCTCGCGACGGCTACTCCTACGAATGGATTCGCATCGGTTCTCAGCTTTGGACAGCAGAAAACATGAACTACGCAACAGCTAGCGGTTCTCTTTGCGCCCAGTGTAATCATTGGGGCCGCCTCTACGATTTCGAAAACGCAAAGAAAGCCTGTCTGGAAGGTTTCCACATGCCTAGCAAGCACGACTGGGAAGTTTTAATCCAGTACGCCAGTGTCGAAAGCAAGCCCGGTGTCGCCCTTAAGGCCGGCTACGGCTGGGACCCTTTAAAGGGCACAGCCAACTACGGCAACGGCAAGGATGAACTGGGCTTTGGTGCCAAGGCAGGTGGTGGTCACTTTGCCAAGAGCGATGTTCCCCTGAAGGACCGCAAGTTCGAAGGCGCAGGTCAAAAAGCCTACTTCTGGGTAGACAACGGCGAAGTTCTTGTATTCTACCACGACAAGGACATTGCAAAATTCGAAAAATTCAAACCCGAGCATGCAGCAAGTTTGCGCTGCATCAAGGACTAATTTTTCAGTTTGCCAAAATGCAAAAGTCAAACAGCTCCCGATTTTTTCGGGAGTTTTTCTTTTGTCATCTCAGTGACAAAATTCAATAGTAGATTTAGATCATAAAAAAGGAGCTTTTATGAATATCCTAGGTGTAGTCCTGAGTCTCGTTGCCGGTTTGGCCATTGGCGGCCTTGTGGGTTTTATCGTAGCTAACCGAAATGCGAAGAAAAATGAATCCATTCTGTTAATGGAACAGGAAAGGCGTTTTGACGTGACCCTGCACAAGGTATTCGAGCAATTAAAAGGCGTCACCGAAGATATGCTTAAACAACGTCAAAAGGAGTTTTCAGAAACTAGCGGACAACGTATCCAGCAAATCGTAAATCCTTTGAAAGAATCCATCGAAAAGATGAAGTTGGCCATGAACGACAATTCTAAGGAACAGTCCGAATTAGGAGGAATCCTCAAGGCGCAAATTGAAAATGCAATGCACCTCAGCGAAGCAGCCAAGGCCAGCGCCGAAGAGCTAAGTCGAGTCTTCAAACACGATTCCAAAATTCAAGGCGACTGGGGCGAAACTATTTTAAGCAATTTATTAGATGGCCAAGGCGCCCACTACGACGTTCAAGAAACCCTGCGCGACGCCCAAGGCAACGTGATCAAAAACGAAAGTGGCCGATCCATGCGCCCCGATGTCATTCTCCATCTAGATAAAAAGCGAGACGTAATCATAGATTCAAAGGTTTCCATGACCGCATTTATGGACTATGTCAATGCAGAAACAGACGACGCCCGAGGAGCAGCCCTAAACGCCCATATTTTAAGCCTAAAAAAACATATAGATGAACTTGCGCGAAAGGACTATTCCTCCTACGTCAAGCCCCCAAAGGTCAAGATGGATTATGTGATCATGTTCGTGCCCCACTCCGCTGCCCTATGGACTGCACTAAACGCGGCCCCAACCCTATGGAGCGAAGCCATGGCTAAACGAGTCTACATCGTAGACGAGCAGACCCTTTATGCAGCGTTACGAATCATCGACCTCACTTGGACTCAAATCAAGCAAGCGGAAAATCACGAGAAAGTCTATGAGCTTGCAAATGAAGTCATTGACCGCATCGGCCAATTCATGAAAAAGTATCAAGCCATTGGATTGGCGTTAGCAAACGCCCAGAAAGCATTTGAAGATGGCGAAAAGAAGCTGGCGCCAGGCGGTCAAAGCGTAATAACCAGTTGCAACAAATTGCTAAAACTTGGAGCAAAGCAAAGCGACAAAAATCCCATCCTAGAAATTCAAGACCTAGACGACGCCCTGCTGGATGCATCTCAAAAATAAAACACAAAAAAGCCTCGGAAAAACCGAGGCTTTTATTTTGCTTGAAAACAAATTGAACCTTGTGAGTGAAAAAATCACCCGAGTGTACGCGCTGTTTTCTTGACGGTAATTTTTGTGACTGGAAGTAAACTCCCTGACGAACGACAAAAATTACTTTTTATTAGGTCGTGTATTCTGCGTTGATTTTCACGTAGTCGTAGCTCAAGTCGCAGGTGAACGCACTAGCGCTGGCCAACCCAATGTTAAGGACCAAGGTCACCTTATATTCACGCTGACGGACAACAGCATGCAAAGCATCCATCTGTTCCTTGTCCAAAGGCATGGGGCGACCACCTTCGAGAACCTTTACGTCACCGAAGTAAAGATCGGTATGTTCAGCAACCATGTTGCAGCCGCTGGAACCAGCGGAGCTAAGGATACGGCCCCAGTTAGGATCTTCACCGAACATAGCGCACTTGGCCAAGTTACTGGTACCAATGAAACGAGCCATCTTCAGGGCTTCTTCATGGCTTTCAGCCTTTTCGATGCAAAGTTCAATAAGCTTGGTAGCACCTTCACCGTCGCGAACAATGTCCTTTGCCAAGGACTTCATGATCATCATAAGAGCTGCGCGGAATTCGCCCTGTTCAGAGAGGCTCAAATCTTCGTAACGAAGGCCGCTCATACCATTTGCCAGCAAGATACAAGTATCGTTGGTGCTGGTGTCACCATCAACGGTAATGGCGTTGAAGGAGTCAGCTATGTTTGCACGGAATTCTGCAAAGAAATCAATGGGCAAAGCAATATCAGTAGTAATGAAAGCCAGCATGGTAGCCATGTTGGGGTGAATCATACCACTACCCTTGCAAGCGCCACCGATGGTTACCACACCCTTTTCGGTCTGGATTTCAACAGCGTGACTCTTCAAGGCAAGGTCGGTAGTGAGAATTGCGCGACCGAATTCCTCAGAAGCATCGGTGCGAAGTTTTTCCACCAACTTAGGAATGCCGGCTTCAATCTTGTCCATGGGCATCAAGTGGCCAATAACGCCGGTACTGCAAACCAGAACACTCTTGGGAGTAAGGCCAAGGGCTTCTTCGGTCATGGTTGCCATACGTTCTGCATCCTTGTAACCCTGTTCACCGGTACAAGCATTGGCATTACCGCTATTCACCACAACTGCGGTTGCAAAGTGAGCATGTTCCAAGGCTGCTTTATCGTAAAGAACCGGTGCAGCCTTAACCTTATTGGTGGTAAACACAGCAAAGCAGCGAGCAGCCTTTTCGCTCTTGAGCAAAGCCATATCAGCGTTACCACTAGCCTTGATGCCAGCACAAATGCCAGAAGCGGAAAATCCCTTGGGAGAGCAGACGCCGCCTTTTTCCAATACAGTGTACATAGAAACTCCTATTGTTTTTACGCACTAAATATATTTTTTTGAACCCCTTGATAAAAGAGGATTTCATTAAAAAACAACAAAAAAAAGTAAGATTACACCACCCCCGTTGGTTCGTGTCAAAAAAAAATTCTAACTTAAGGTCATGGCTAAAACACCTTGTACTAAAGAAACATACGATAAGCTGGTTGAACGTTACAACTTCCTCAAGAAGGTAGAACGTCCCCGCGTTGTCGACGAAATGGAAGAAGCTCGCAAACAAGGCGACTTGAGCGAAAACGCAGAATATCACGCCGCCAAGGAAATGCTGGCTCACATCGACCTGGAACTTCCCAAGCTGGAAGACCAGATTTCCAACTCCATCATCGTCGAATTTGATGCAACTTCCGACACCATCCGTTTCGGTGCCACCGTTACTGCAAAGAACCTGGCTACCAAGAAGGAAGTGGTTTACCAGCTGGTGAGCCCCGAAGGTGTGGATCCTATGAATGGCAAGATCAGTTTCAAGAGCCCCATGGGTTCTGCTTTCATGGGCAAGAAGAAAGGCGAAATCGTCGAAGTTGTTACCCCCAAGGGTAAGAACCGCTTTGAAATCGTAGACTTCAAGTAATTAACACCATGATTCTAGCCCTCATCGGCAAAGACCAGTTCTCCAAGGACAAGCAGATAGACAACTTTCTGCTTAACGCTCTTGGAGACCGAAAAGACGATCCGCTCTCCAAGCAGATCGTGTTTGCCTCCGATACCAACATTCCATCGGTAGCAGGGCTCATTATGGAAAGCTGCGGCGCAGTCTCCATGTTTGCGCCGGATCAGGCTGTTATCGTCCGTAAGGCCGATGCCATGAAAGCCGACGAAGTAAAGGCACTGAGCCGCTGGCTCAAGGACGCACCCGACTGCAAGTTGCTGCTGGACTTCGACGAACTCAAAGCCACCACAGAGCTATACAAGACTCTGGCCAAGGTCGGCAAAATTGAAAAGTACGAAGAGCCCAAACAGTACAAAATGCAGGAATGGATTTCTGCAACAGTGGCAAGCCATTTCCACAAGGCAATCGAGCCAAACGCAAGTTTGTACCTGGCAGATGCATTAGGAACAAACACACGACTGGTCTGCGAAGAGATCGAAAAGATTCTTCTGTACAAGCCGGACTGCGCCAAGATTACCTTGGACTTGGTAAAGATGCTAGTGATGCCTCAGCGAGAAATTCCGCCCTACGAAATTCTGAATTTCTTCGGATTGCGAGATGCCGCAGGCTACACCAAGAAACTTCACGAAATTCTCTATGGTGGCGGCGACGCCATCCGCGTGACAAACGCGCTGTACAGCCACGCCGTAGACCTTCTAAACTTTATGTCCCTTACTGCGAAGGGAAAATCTCAAGAAGAAGCCGCACAAGAACTGGGCAAGAACGCCTTCATCTTCTGCAAACAGGGTAACGCAGCAGAATGTTGTCGCCGTTGGGGCAAACCATTGCTTTGCCGCGTCATCAACCGCTTGGCAGAATTGAACTATGAATTCAAAAGTTCCAGCTGGACTACCGTCGGGCAAGAACTCGCGCTCGCAGCACTTGTGGTTCGCTAAGTTGTAATTTCACTCCAATTTCTGCGTAGCACATTTTTTACGCATATAAAAAAGGCCCCGCATCGCGGAGCCTTTTTAAATTCAGCTGTTAGACTCTATCAGTCCCATCCGTCATCGTCATCCTCAACTTCTGCGGCAGGTGCTGCAGGAGCTTCAGGAGCGGGTTCTTCATAAACCGGTTCCGGAGCAGGTTCTTCTGCTACGGGTTCGGCAACAGGTTCCATTGCAGGAGCCGGGGCTTCCTGTGCAGGCTGAGATTCAACTCTCTGGGCTGCAGATTCGGCCTTCTGTTCGTCCTTAGCTTCGGGCTGCTGAGCAGATTCAGACTTTGTAGAATCCTTAGCGATACGAATCGGAGCTTCGGAGATGTCGACGTTACCCATGTAGTTGCGGATGATTCGCGGAGTTACGAAAATCACCAGATCCTTCTTCACAACAGACTTACGAGTGTACTTGAAGAGGTTGCCGATGAGAGGAATATCCTTCAAGAACGGGATACCACTTTCAGATTCCTGAGATTCGTTACGAGTAAGACCACCGATAACAACGGTTTCACCATCAGCCACAACCACCTTGGTCTTTGCTTCCTGCTTACTAATCACGATCTGACCCTTGGAGTCATAGTCGTAAGAGTTGTTCTGAGGATTCAAATCGAGCAAGATTCTGTTGTCACCAGAGACATGGGGTGTCACAGTCAGCTTAATACCGGTTTCAACCATCTGGTTGGAGGATTCACCGCTATCGTCAATAACACGGATGGAAACCTGGTCACCCATAAAGACTTCAGCCTGAGTGTTGTCAAGAGTAGAAACCTGGGGGCTAGCAAGAACTTCAGTAGAAGCATCACCCATCAAGTTGCTGATGGCAATCTGGAGGTTGTTGTCCAAAAGGCTTGCGGTAATTGCAGTAGATGCACCTTCAACAGCGGGAGATACGCCACCATGGGGGAAAGACTGGATTGCAGCACCGGTACGAGAGGCACCGGCAGCAGAGCCAGCACCGACAGCAGCAGTTCCCGGAGTCAAAGCAACATTACCAACATTCATAGACCAGTCAACGCCAAGTTCACGAGCACGTTCGCTGTTCACAACCACAAGCTTTGCAGTAATCATGATTTGCAGGGTTTCAACGTCAAGTTCGGTCATGGCGTTTTCCATCTGTTCAATCTTAGCGTCGGTATCGTAAACGATAATGGAGTTTGTACGTTCCACGGTGGTGATCTTACCACGAGGAGACTTCATACTTTCCAGAACCTTAACCAGTTCGTCTGCCTTAGCGTGATGCACCTGGAAGTTCTTGCGAACCAGCGGAGCATTCTGTTCTGCCTGGGCTTCTTCGTCGGCAAGTTTCTTTTGCTTTGCCTGATAAGAACTCTGACGCTGAATGGTGATGTACTTGTCCTGGATAACCCAAGCAAGTTCATTCAGGCTACAGATAATGTCCAAGGTTTCCTGCCAAGTCTTCTTGGTGACATGGAGCGACATCTTACCCTTAACATCAGGAGCCATGAGAATGTCCACGCCAGCAATCACAGACACAGAACGGAACACAGCTTCAAAGTCTGTGTTGACGAAATTGAAGTCGTACAGTTTCTTGTTGGGGGCCACAGAACCACTAGCAGGTGCGCCAAAGGAAGTGGCAATACCAGCAACCAAAAGAAGAACTGTTATAATCTTTGTCAACTTTTTCACTTTTGACCTCCAAATTTATCAGGGAGACCCATGGAGTAGCGACGGCTCACACCGAATTCTTGAATCAGGAAGAGTACGTCAGTTTGTGTAATTTTCAAGACCTTACCGTTAAGAATCTTATCACCTTCCTTAATGGTGTAAGAAACGCCCGGATTCTTAGATTCAACCAGGATAGCCATAGGAACATCGGATTCCCAAATGATACCCACCAGTTCCACCTGGTCAATGTTAATGCCTTCTTCAACAAGACCCTTGATTTCTACAAAGGGATCACGACGGCCGAAGGAGCTATAAGTTACGCGATCTTCGTAAAGATCATCAAGCTTGCTTGGAGTAGAAATGCCGGCATTCTCCTCAGCGGCACCACGATCCTTATCCACCTGTTTCAAGCGTTCCGCCTGAACAGAAGAAAGTTCATCGCGGAAACTAACTGCGCGACGGTTCACGTAACCAACACGGTTACCAAACTGAACCTTACGATAGAGGCCTGTGAGGTCAAGGCTAACCAGGCGGTCTCCGAACACAAGACGATGGAGCACCTGAGCATTTTCGTTAGGTGCGGCGTAGAATTCGATTTCGTCGGCAACAACGATAAGTTCGCGAATCACGGGACGAAGATGGAAAGTCTGGGAACCAGAAACGATTTTCTTGCTGTCCTTATCGAACTTCTTGACAAACACATCAAAGTTGGGCTTATCTTCAGCAGCCTTCATCCAGTCTCTGATATAGATTCCTGTGGGCTGTGCAGACCAGAATACAAAGCCATCCTTCTTACTGGAATTATCCTGAACTTGAAGAATCAAGGCTCCTTCCTGGACCATCATCACAGGCTTTACACCTGTTTGAAGCTGAATCTTAAGACCATTAGCACCCCAGGTCACATACTTGACCATGGTTCCAGCACCCACCTTAAAGACAGGAGACTTCTGAGGACCAGAAAGACCCACAGTAATGGTAGATGCCTGGTCGGGACCAGTAACATTCTTGATTTCAACAGGAGAGGTCATAACCAGTCGGAACTGTTCCATACCGGAACCAATCAAGACCGTCATTTCCTTCATATTGGGAAGAAGTGCAGAAATTGCGCCGCCTTCCTTGATGGCCTTTTCCAGCTGCTTCTGCTGTTCAGCCATACGCTTTTCCTCTTCCTTGGCAGCTTTTTCGGCAGCCTTCTTGTCGAGGAGAGCCTGCTTTTCAGCAGCCTTCTTTTCTGCAGCTAAACGCTTCTTTTCTTCAAGAGCAGCCTTTTCAGCAGCCTTCTTTTCGGCAGCGAGGCGAATTTTCTCTTCCTTGGCAGCTTTTTCAGCAGCCTTCTTTTCGGCTGCTAAACGAAGTTTTTCTTCCTTAGCAGCCTTTTCGGCAGCCTTCTTGTCAAGGAGAGCCTGCTTTTCAGCGGCTTTCTTATCCAAGGCAGCCTGCTTTTCAGCAGCCTTCTTTTCTTCGAGGGCAGCCTTGTCTGCAGCCTTCTTGCGATCAGCGAACAGCTTAGAAAGAGTCCATTCCTTTCCGCCCTTATTCTTGAACTTAACCAAGAAGTTGGACTTATCCAGGGAAATCTCATTCTTGTCAGATGCAATGGAAGCGCCTACTTCCATTTCAATCTTCAGGAAACTTGTACCACGGAAGGTTTCCTTGTAGACCTTCATGTTCTTAATGAACTTGGAGTTTGCATCTACGTCGAAAGACCCTTCACCAAGAGCGAAGTTAGTCTCCGAGAAACCGACGGTGAACTTCTTGGCACTTGCATCGTACTTCTGGAAGAAAGTCGGCAAATCCTTATCGGAAGCAAAAGAGAACACCAGTCGGCATCCCTTATCACAAGCGAAACGGACATCCTTGATCTGAGCCGCATAAGAGGCGACTGCAGCCATCATGAACAAAATAAGGAACTTACATTTCATCATTGGCCAACCTTCTTAGATGTGTAGGTGGTCAAGTTGAAGGACACGGACATGGTAATCGGAGTCCATCCGTGAGTTTCAGCCTTTTCAATTTCAGCCTTGATACCAGAGTAGCGGTTAAGCTTCAGATTGGTAATTGCTGTGGGATAATTGAAATTTGCGATTTCGGCAAACAGGTAACCCAACATGTGATAACCGGAATTCACAGCAATGGAATAACGGTTTTCTACATAGTGTTCACGAGCAATGCCGCGACCATCGGGATTGAACTTTTGAATCTGAACACCGGAGCTGCGAAGCACAGAGTAAAGGTCCTGCAAACGCAGAGGAACCTTTTCTTCTTCCGGGAACATTTCCTTCAGCTTTTCAAAATCCTTTTCTGCCTGAACCAACTGCAATTCCAATTCAGCAACACGATGCTTCTTGGCATTGATCTTATCCAACTCAGCCTGAGCAGACTGAAGTTCGCCTTCAAGGCGTTCACGTTCCATGACAAACGGGTTCCATACGTAGTCGTATACGTAATAAGCCGCACCAAGGATCAAAAGAATGATGGCAATGGCGTATATGTTCTTTTTGTCTTTAAAGTCTATATTACCCATGGTTAGCCCTCCTGTCCGAGGTCCCTATTCAGGACAACCTTGATGGTAAACGTATAGGCTTCTTCACCGTCCACCTTAGTGGTCGCGATGGTTACCAAAGACACGTTCTGGACGCTAGCTTGTTTTTCAAGCTTCACCATGTACTCGGCAACTTCAGAGAAGTCAAAGGTGGTTCCCTTCATTTCCAGGTCATATTCACCCATTTGGTTAATGCTGATCAACCACATGTTCGGCGGCAAAACAGAAGAGATGTTTTCGAACAAAACAACCCAACGTTTCTTGCTAACCTGAATAGACTTAAGGGCGTTAATCTTTGTATTAACGACACTCTGTTTATCTTCCAAATCACGAATCTTAGTAAGCAGCGGACGTTCACGTTCCACTTCTTCCTTCACGCGTTGCAATTCGGAATTTAGAGAGTCTGTTGTTTCATTGATGAATGTTGTCAGCATAGAAATGCAAACAGCCGCAACAATGAGAGCAACTGTAGGCCAAATAGTCCTGCGGTCCGTTACCCAAGAGAAATCCTTTTGCTTCTTGCGGAATTCCACCGGCAAAAGGTTGATGGATATGGCCAGTGCATTCTTCGGAGATTCTTTCTTTGCAGCCATTAGAATTTCCTCATAGCAAGGCCAAGTGCAGTGGCGTAAATGTTAGACAAGGCAACGGAGATTCCACCTTCACCAAAGACCTTTGCATCGCACTGAGCCAAACGGAACGGATTTACAGTATCCGTATCAACGCCGGTACGTTCAGCAATGAATTCCTTAAGACCCGGGATAGCTGCACCGCCACCACCCAAGAGGATCTTATCCAATGGTTTGGAATCTTCAGAAGACGAGAAGTAACGGATACCGAAATCAATCTGAGCCATCAAGTCTTCGTAAGCAATCTTAAGAGCGGATTCCACTTCGGCTTCAGAGAAACCATCAACGATGGACATATCGCCCTTGTCAAAAATTTCGTGACATTTTTCGGCATCAATTCCCAAGTTCATGCAGGTCTTGTTAATGACCATATCCAAAGAACCACCGGTCATGGCACGCATGGAATGGAACTTGCCATCCTGCAAGAACGCAATGCTCATCTTCTTTTCACCGATGTTAAGAACAGCAGTTGTCTGTTCCAAATCCTTTGCATCAGCGGTTGCAACGAAGGCATTCAAAAGGCCGAAAATATCCACATCCATTGCAGAAATGCGAACGTCGCGGCGAATAAAGAACTTTGCCCAAGAGTCCAGGAGAGCATTCTTTGCCGCAACTACATTCACCTTGACTTCGTCGTTTTCACGAGAAGACACATCGTAGTCGATGACGTTGTCCTGATCATCAAAGGGCGGACGGGACTGGGCGGTCTGAAGAATAATGGCAGCTTCGTTACCATTCTTGGGGACCTTCACAGCCAGTTTATCCACCAGGATACCACCGGCGCCAGCACCACAATTTACGGAGACCACAACATCGCTGGACTCTTCCAGCGGATGACGCAACAACAGTTTAGACAAAGCCTCGCCCAGCAGATCGCTGCCGTCTTTTTCGCGCGGACCATCACCCTCGGTCGAGGCATCTGCTTCACGAACCTGAATTTCGCCATTGACAATAGCTCCATCAGGAACGCGTTCTAGATCCGCGTCCACAACGATACGACTACCGCGGGCATTATGCAAAACTTTGACGTACTTGATGCTGTAATGACCAACATCAATTCCGACTGTTTCGCGTTCGCCACGAATTTTCGCAATTAGTCCTAAAGCCAAAATAAAACTCCAATAGGAAACAATACGGTATAAATTCTACCTTTCTAAACGGCGAATGTCAAGCGGATTTTCTAGCTAAGTCGTTGAAAATGAATAAGTTAGACGTTTTTTTAGGGCTTTTAGCCCATATTTCTATTCTTATTTGCTTCAAAAATGTACTGAAGAACCCTTTCCTGGGTCCAACCGAAGGCTCCAGCAAAGGATGCGGTAAGGCAAAAATAGTTGGGATATTCCGGATTTTTATGGCCTAAATTGCGCAAAATCTCAATTTCCACATTTTCCTCGCCGAAGCTCGGCAATTCAAAATAAATGTGCAAATGCTGGCCGGAGTGACAGTCCACAGGAAGGCCAATCATAATACCGCCAGCGGACAAATCAAACAACGATCCGCCACAAGTGGAACCATCAGGGAAAGTCGCAACTACAGGGAACGAAACAAATTCACGAACCCAACGACGCAACTGTTTCTTATCGAGTTTTTCAGAATGCGGCAAAATTAATTGCCCCGGCAAGCAGGACCTGACCATCAATCTAGCCGAGTAAACAGCATCATCCGGACGGGTCCAGCGCACCATAATTTCCTTCCCCACAAAGGAAAGAGCTGGGCCTCTACTTTCATCATAGGAAATGAACCATTCCTTTTCAGAACGATGAATGATTTCCGAATGTTTAAAAATTTGTCCATCATCCAAGAACAAGTCTATGCGATCCCCCACCAAGAACTGGCGAGTGGAGCATATCTGAGTCAAGGGGTTTGCAGCAGTAAAGCCCATCTTCTCCCGAAGACTTTCCACAGCCTCCACTGTTTCATCACGAATCGTAAACACATCACGGAAGTCATAAAAGTTCGATACAGCCGCTTCAAAAAGTCCCGACGAATTCAAGACAGCATCCTTATTTTCAAAGGATGACGTGCGAATCATCTTCTCAAGAGTTCGTCTTTCTTTGTCTGTAAATGCAAACTTTTTCACCTTTTCATCAAAGGCTTCAGAGCCAAACATTTCCTCGTTGTCTCGACGATAGTTAATGCGGTGGATTTCCAACAGCACCAACAATATCAGAAACAAGAGGACAATGAAAGCAATCCAGACTAATTGAAGCGGTTCAATCATCGATTTTCATGACCCCGAAGATTAAGCCTGAGTCCACACGCCGTTGATGTAGGAACCAACAATAGATGCGGAAAGCTCCTGACCCAGCAGCGGAGAGTTGCTGACATGACCAGCAAAGTCAGAACGACTTACCACGTGAGACGTTGAAGGATCCAGAACAACTACGTTAGCTTGTTTGTCAGAACCCACTTCATAAGCAAGTTCAGCGTCCACCAATTTTGCAGGAGCCGTAGACAAGAGTTCAATAGCGCGAGCCTCGCCCACTCGTTCAACAAGTTTGTTCCAAATAGCAGGAAGTGCAATTTCCAGAGACAAAGCACCAGGAACTGAATCTTCAAAGTTCACATCAGCATCCTGACGAAGCACCGGAGTATGGTTCATGCTGATTGCGTTGACGGTACCATCTGCAACGCCATTCCACAAGGCTTCGCGATCGGAAGCGGCACGGAACGGAGGCAAAACATGGTAAGATGAATCCAACAATTCCAGACAGGAATCGTCAAACAGCAGGTGGTAGACGTTCACGTCGCAAGTCACGTCCATGCCGATCTTGCGGGCATTACGGACGAGATCCAGAGTTTCACCGCAAGTCACCTGCTTAAAGTGAACCGGCACCTGGAGGAAGCGGGCGGTTTCAAGAACAGTATAAGCGGCGATGGTTTCTGCAATTCGAGGAATGCCCTTCATGCCCAGCATGTCGGAGTAGGCGCCTTCGTGCACACAACCGCTCTTACGGAGTGTCTTATCCATGGGCTGGAAGAAGAAACGCTTGCCGGTCATCTTGCCGTATTCCATAGCCAAGCGGAGGAAACGGGAGTGAGGTATAACGCCATTGCCATCGCCAAAGCCAGCAACGCCGGCTTCTGCAAGTTCCAACATTTCGGCCAAGCTGTCAGAGCCAAAGCCCTTGCTGTAGGCGCCTAGGAACTTCACATCGAAATCGTTTGCGTTACATTGATCCTTGCCACCAACATCAAAACGATTTACCATGGCAGTAAACTTGTCTGCATCGTCGATGGGATTGGCTGAACTTTCATAAAGACCACCGTAGAAACCACCCTTGCGCATAGCCTCAAAACCATCGGCGAAGGTGTAAATATCATCGCGAAGAGGTTCCTTAAAATCAAGGCCAAGGCCAAAGAGTGCAGGCATCACCAAAGCGCCCTTGCAATCGATTTCCTTTGCAGGTTGAGCGGAGTCAGCAGCAAAGCCCTTGGTAGAACTCAAAGCCAACTGTTCACGGGCTTCGAACTTAGAGCCGTTCCAGAACTTAACGTTCTTCAAGACCACATTGGTCAAAGCGTAGTCACGATGCTTAAGCATTTTCATTGTTGCGACCTCCAGCCAAAAGGAAGAGTACGGCCATACGGACAGCCACGCCGTTGGTCACCTGGTCAAGAATTACAGAATGTTCGCCGTCGGCGATGTCGGAATCCAGTTCCACGCCGCGGTTGATGGGCCCCGGATGCATGATGATGACCTTGTCCTTGCAGCAAGCCAGAACCTCTTCGGTAATGCCAAAGAAGTTGCGGTATTCGCGGGTGCTGGGGAGAAGAGCGTCGTCCATACGTTCGTTCTGCAGGCGAAGTGCAATCACGGCATCGGCGTCGGCAACAGCCTTCTTTACGTCAGTTTCCCAGCTGACGGAGCCTGCCAGTTCGGGATACTGGAGCAGTTCGGTGTTGCGGGGTACCAGAGTGCTGGGGCCGCAAAGGGTCACGTGAGCGCCCATGGTGGTCATGCCCCAGATATTACTGCGGGCCACACGGCTATGGCGGATGTCACCGATGATTGCCACTTTCTTGCCTTCGAGAGTGCCAAGCTTCTCTTCGATGGTCAACATGTCCAGAAGACCCTGGGTCGGATGCTCGTGGGCACCGTCGCCAGCGTTCACCACGATGGCGTTGCTGTGTTCTGCCAGGAACTTGGGAACGCCAGTTCCCTTATGACGAACCACCACGATATCAATCTTCATGGACTCGATGTTGCGGAGGGTATCCACCAGAGTCTCGCCCTTCTTAACACTGGAACTTGCGGTAGTGAAGTTCACGGTGTCAGCGGAAAGTCGCTTTTCTGCCAGTTCAAAACTGGTGCGGGTACGGGTGCTGTTTTCGAAGAACAGGTTCACCACAGTCATACCTCGAAGGCTAGGAACCTTCTTTACCGGGCGTTCCAGAATTTCACGGAACTGTTTTGCATGGTCCAAAATAGTGCGGATGTCCTGCTTGGACACGCCCTGGAGCCCGAACAAATGCTTGATTTGCAAAGCGCTCACTTTAAGCCTCCACTTCTACGAGAGTAACAGAATTTTCTTGATCAATAGGTTCAATCTTCACGCGGACTTCCTGATTCTGGGCGGTCTCTACGGAGAAGCCCACACAGTCCGGCGCAATAGGCAGTTCACGATGACCACGGTCAACGAGAACGCAAAGGCGAATGGCAGCCGGGCGGCCAAGGTCCAGAATGGCGCGCATGGCAGCCAAGGTAGAACGGCCTGTGTAAAGAACGTCATCCACCAGAATCACGGTCTTGCCTTCCACGGAGGCTGGCATTTCAGTAATGCGCATCTCGGTGGAAACGTGCTTGCGGTAATGGAAATCGTCGCGGTAGAATGTTGCATCCAAACTTCCGAATTCCACGGAGCCGCCGAACTTTGCGTCCAGGCGTTCCTTCAGTTTCTTTGCCAGAGGGATACCGCGGCTAGCCATACCGAGGATGACCAAGTCATTTGCGGAAGGATGGATCTTTGCGATCTTTGCAGCCATCTCGTCCAGGGCAAATTCCATGGCCTGGGCCGACAGCAGTTCACGAATAATCTTGCAGTTGTCTTTCATAATATCAGTAGTTGGTAGGAAGTAGGTAGTAGGAAGTGCTTTGGGAGGGTTTCACCATAAAACCATGCGCCACCCGGCGCATCAAATTTCACTGTCTACTGACTACTGTCTACTTTTTTCATGAAATTAGCATTTTCGGGAGATTTTGGCGGGTTTTGTTTGGGAAAGTGAGGATAAAAGCAATCCTAGACAAGTGTACACAACCATACTTGCACTTTGTGTAGATTCAATTAAAATTATACTGGCATTTTCGTGCATATTCCGCTCAATTATATTAGCACTTTCGTGCAAATGTTACTATATTATATCAGCACTTTCGTGTTAGGAGAAATTTAAGATGCTTAAAAGATCCGCCTATTATCAGCTTCTAGAGTGGAAAAATCAGCGCAAGGGAACAACAGCCCTACTAATTAACGGAGCAAGGCGCGTCGGGAAGACTTTTTTGATCAAGGAATTCGCTAAAAACGAGTACCGAAGCCATATTTTTCTCGATTTCGGAAACATAGCCAAAGAAATCAAAGAACTTTTTGAAAACGAGTCCAGCGAATTTGACATTTTCTTTGCAAAATTATCGTCCTTCTGCAAGACCCCCCTCTACAAAAGGGAATCACTCATTATTTTTGACGAAGTCCAGCTTTACCCGAGGGCAAGACAACTAATAAAGTACCTTGTTGCCGACGGACGCTTCGATTACATCGAAAGTGGATCCTTGATTTCATTACGTCAAAACGTAAAGGACATCCTTATTCCTTCGGAAGAAGAAAGCATTGACCTTCTTCCTCTGACTTTTGAGGAATTTCTATGGGCGGAGGACGACGAAGTCAGCTACCCATTCCTAAAGATGTGTCTGGAAAAACGAATGCCGCTTGGGCCAGCACTTCACCGAAAGATGCTAAACCGTTTTCGGGAATATATGTTAGTAGGCGGCATGCCCCAAGCAGTCAACGAATACATGGAAAATCATGACTTTGCAAAGGCTGACCGGGTCAAACGAGACATTTTAAAACTATACCGAAACGATGTCACCAAATTTGCAAAAGGTCATGAGGCAAAAGTTTTATCCCTAATAGATAAAATTCCCGCGCAACTGTCTCGTAAAGAAAAGCGCTATAAGTTCTCCACCATCGATAAAAACGCGAGATTTCGTTCCTACGAAAATTCCTTTACATGGCTTAACGAGGCCATGGTCATCAATCCTTGTTTCAACGCAACAGACCCCAATGTAGGCCTCGCCTTAAGTGCTGATGCGGCAACCCAAAAATGCTACATGGCAGACACGGGACTTCTCGTAACGCAAACTTTCATGGACAAATCTTTTACGAGCAACGAGTTGTATCGGGCAATCCTTTTCGACAAGTTGGATATAAACGAAGGCATGATCATGGAAAACATCGTAGCACAAATGCTGCGAGCAAGCGGGCACAATCTTTATTTCTATTCTAGGTCCGATTCTGCAAACAAGAAGAACAACATCGAGATTGACTTCCTGCTCAGAACCCAGGTGGGCCTTAAGGAAAAGATCTGCCCCATCGAGGTCAAGTCCGGCAGCTACAAGCAGCACGTTTCCTTGGACAAGTTCTGGGGCAAGTTCCACAAGAACTTGACTCAGCCCTACATCCTGTACACCAAGGATTTGGAAGTACGAAAAACAGACTATGCAGAAATTTTGCACTTGCCGCTTTATATGGCAGGATTGATTTAAGCCCAAGCAAACTTTACACTAAAAAAAAACGCAATATATTGCACATTCATTGACAAATCTTCTTTGTTTTTGTATTTTCAATCATAAACAAGCAATATATTGCACATTATGGATGAAATTTTTAAGAATTTGCAGATGCGACGGGAATCTCTTGGGTTAAGCTGACCTTCCCTAAAAAAGGTTGACACTTTTGGGGTGTTTTTACTGACCGAGTTGACAGTTTCACTGATATGGTTTACACCTTTCCCTCGGTATCACGGATCTGGTTGACACTATCACCGATATGGTTGTCGTTGTCCAGT
>JAZLKF010000061.1:0-247132 GCA_045597525.1 Fibrobacter sp.
AAATTTATGGGGAATATATTCGGAGTTTTTTATGAAGAAATATCTGTTCCGTGTCATTCTGAGCGCAGCGATAAAGAATTGTCGAAACTTTAGTTTCCTACAATTCTTATCCACTATGTGGAAGAATCTAGCATTAATGGGTCTCGTCGTTGGATTTTTTGCCTGCGGCGATGACTCCAACTCTACCAGCGCACCTGGTGAAAACAGTGCACTGAGTTCCGCTGTTGAGGATGATGAATCATCCTCCAGTATCAACGACGACTCTTCCTCTTCTGTCATTCCGGTTTCCTCCTCAAGCGTCGTGAGCGATAGCGAAGGATCTAGCAGTAGCGTCAAGGGCAGTGCCCCAGCTGATGTGTCATCCTCTTCTGTCATTCCCGACCCCGATCGGGAATCTAGTAGTTCCTCGGTAAAATCCAGCAGCAGTTCGGCTAAGTCCAGTTCGTCAGTTAGTTCATCTTCGAGCGAAATTTCCGTATCTTCTTCTAGTTCTAAAGATGTAATGGGAGGACCTTGCCCAAAAGAAGGCTTAAAGAAAAAAATAGGAGATGAATACGCCAAATGTGTAGATGGTGTGTGGGTCGTTTATCTTCCTCCCTCATCTAGTTCCGTCGCCCGCAGCAGCAGTAGCCGAGGCTATGAACCCCTGCCGAGTCCGTTGGGTTATAACTTGTCTTATGGTGAATATGAAGACACTCGTGATGGAACGAAGTATGCGACCATTGAAATAACGAACAAGTACGGCCCGGACAGCATTCCTAAAATCACTTTTACAGTTTTTGCGCAAAACCTAAAATATCATGAAAAGATAACGCTCGGTGCAAATGAACAGGACGATGACAACAAGGTTGAAATGTATTGCTATAACGATAGCGTTGAATATTGCAACGACTGGTGGGGCGGACTCTACCAGTGGGCCGAAATGATGGCGCTGCCGTATGAGTGCAATAGCAAGAGCTGTGCCGACCGGATAGATCCCGACCATGATGGGTTCCACCAGGGAATTTGCCCGAATGGTTGGCACTTGATTACAAGGATGGAAATGCTTGCCGCATCGTATGTTACAGGAGGTAGCACCTATATTGAAGACCGCATGAGTACACTCGCGTCAGAAGTATCTTTTTCGGTAAGTATAGGTTTGAATACGTCTGGAATGAGTTTTGTTGCTGCGGGATATAGAGGATATGATTATGAAAAAAGCATGGAAAAACAATTTGTTAATATGAAAAAAGGTGGTTATTATTCTTTTCCTGAAGAATATGTCAACACAATTACAGAGTGCTTTGGTGGTGGCGTTTCAAAATATGCTTCAATTGGTGCAAATACATACAAAACGAATGGAGTGTCTGTCCGTTGTGTAAAAGATTATTAAAAGGATTCAAAAGGCTGCAAACGTATCTATAAATTAAGAAACTCTAGAGGAATTCATTATGTCGAAAAAAGGAAAGATTTCTAATAACTATAGTGTTGAACCTCTTGAACCAAGATTCATGATGGATGCGAGTGTTGACTATGAAACCTTTACTAACGCAGAGCATTTCCAGACTGAAATAACGGAGCTGCTCCAAAATTGAACCCCTTGAACCTCGCATGATGATGGATGGAAATCTTTAAACTGCTGCTTTTTCTGAATATCCAGGGCAGCCACGGCAAGTTTGACAAGGCCAAAACCTAGCAACAGAGTTTTAATATGAACGCATTCAAAAAAATCACTTTTATCGGGGCGGTCGCTTTTGCGCTGTTCGCCTTTAACGCCTGCGGCGACGACTCCAACTCCACCAGCGCATCTGGTGAAAACGGTTCCCTGAGTTCCGCTGTTGAGGATGATGAATCATCCTCCAGCATCAACGATGACTCTTCCTCTTCTGTCATTCCAGGTTCCTCATCAAGTGTCATCCTGAGCGATAGCGAAGGATCTAGCAGTAGCGTCAAGGGCATCGCCCCAGCCGATGGGGCGTCATCCTCTTCTGTCATTCCCGACCCCGATCGGGAATCTAGCAGTTCCTCGGTGAAATCCAGCAGCAGTTCGGCTAAGTCCAGTTCCTCGGTGAACTCCTCATCAAGTGTCAAATCTAGCAGTAGCTCTTCTGCGAAATCATCTTCATCGGTTGCATCGAGTAGTAGTTACACCCCATTTGTACACAAGTCTCAATTTTTGACAGATAGTTTGAAAACGGGCGCATATAAGTTATTTGAAGATCCGAGAGATCACCGAGAATATTGGTATATAAAAATAAAGGGAAAAAATAGGAGCGGAGCCGTTGATTCCGTTACGGTTTTTGCTCATAATTTGAATTATGCGGAAAAAATTGTTGATGGAGAACTGGATCAAACGGATGATGAATCTCACGAAAAGTATTGCTTTGATAATGACACCACGATGTGTGACCGTTATGGCGGATTGTATCAATGGGCTGAAGCAATGAATTTGCCTAGTGAATGTAATACAAAAAGTTGTGCAAATTTAATACAAGACACAATTGATGCAAGGGGGGTTTATCAGGGGATTTGTCCTGATGGCTGGCGATTGATGACTTATGATGATTACTATATAATTGTAAAAAGTACGGACAAATATTCTGAAGCGATGCGTTCACAAGGTGGTTTTTATGGCTCGAATAGGACAGGGTTTAGTGGAACCGGGGCTGGATATCGTCAAAGTAGCAAAAAACAATTTGTTGCTCGACTTAGGGTTATGGGCTGGTATTATCCAGGTGAGATGGAGGAAGATGGGGTGATTTATCCCCGTATGGGTACGCTTTCTACAACAAAGGATGGTTGGCAAACAGAGGATGCGGCTGCCAATGATACAAAATTGGACGGATACTCTGTCCGCTGTGTGATGGTCAATCAGGAATAATTCAATCGGAGCCTAGACAGAGACTGCTTTGCGTTATACAACCATTGAGGTCGATATGTCTAAAAAATCAGCAAGGAAAATTTGCTCGTGATGTCTGCAAAATCGGCATCCTTCAACAGCGCAAGATTTGCATAGACACACCGACAGACGCCGACATGAAAGCCTTCAAGAAAAACATCCCTGTCGGTTCCACATCGCTTTCGCGTTAGGCCCCGCAGCCCGTATGGGGTCGGACTCGCGCGACGCTTGCGTTTTGCTGTTGCTTGGAGCGCGAGGCTGAACGAAATAAAAACGAGCCGAGCGTCGCGGCGAATGTGTTTACATATTCGCCATGACCAAGGCGTTTTTGTATAGCGCAAGGGCGGACAGCACTTGGCGACTTGTCGCCTTAGTGCGCATGGTCCCCGAATGGGGAGGCCGGCCCGCCAGGGCAACGCCCAAAACATCGCCCCCTGTCGCCTATAGTTTGCAAAGTGAAATTTTTTTCGCGCCCCACCTTGACACCGCCAAAACTTTTGTATAAATTTAATAGTGAACAAAAGAACACTATCACGTAAAGTCGCGAGCCGGTGCATTGTTTTCGCGGTGAGTGCCGCCCGTTTATTAGATGAATCAAGCCGTCGCTTTTCAAGCATGTAGCGACAGGAGGAAAGTATGAGCTATCAAATGAAAAGGTACGAAGACCTGGACATTACCGACAATTTCATGTTCGCCAAGGTCTTCAGCAACGAGGATGTCGCCAAGGATTTTCTGCAGGATATCCTGAAAATTTCCATCGACAAGATTTCCGTGGTCGCCGAAGCCACGACCCAGGAAGACCCCTTCCACAAGAGCGTCCGCTTCGACGTGCTCGTGAAGGAGGAATTGCCCGGTACAGGTCGTTTCTTTGACATCGAGATGCAGATGGTCGATACCGGCGAACTGCCCAAGCGCGCCCGCTACTACCAGGGAATGTGCGACCTGGATGTCCTCGCCAAGGGCGTAAGCTACGATGAACTCAGGGAACAGTACATCCTGTTCATCTGCCCGGACGACATCTTCGGCAAGGACAAGCCTGTTTATAGGTTCCAGAATCGCGAAGAAAGCGACCCGAGCATCCTGATGGGCGACCTCTGTTTCAAGAATTTTTATATCTTTAAGAAGTACCGCGAAATCAAGGACAATTCCATCCGCGAGTACATGCAGTACTTCGCCACGCAGGAGCACGGATCTGCAAAGATGAAGCGCATCCACGATCTCGTGGAACAGTACCGCAAGGACCCCATCACGAAGAAGGCTTACATGACCCTGGAACAGGAACTCAACATTCGGTATAAGAAAGGGCTGAGTGACAAGACTAAGGAACTTGCCAAGGCGTTCCGCGATGCGGGTGTTTCCGTAGAGATTATTTCCGAAAAAACTAACCTCACTCCCGAAGAAATCAAGGCGCTGTAAAAGAGGCGCAGTCTCACATCTGCGTCAAGAGCCGTTCCACATTGCTTTTGCGTTAGGCCCCGCAGCCCGCATGGGGTCGGACTCGCGCGGCGCTTGCGTCTTGCTGTTGCTTGGAGCGCGAGGCTGAACGAAATAAAAACGAGCCGAGTGTCGCGGCGAATGTGTTTACATATTCGCCATGACCAAGGCGTTTTTGTATAGCGCAAGGGGCCGGCCCGCTAGGGCAACGCCCACAGTATTTTTCTAATGAAATTCTAATTGAAATTGGGAGGTAGGCAATGGGAAAATGTCTTATATTTTAGGGGGAATACTTTTATGCAATCTATCCTTGTTGTCGAAGACGATTTGCGGTTAGCAACACTCTTGCGCTCAGGCATCGAAGAAGCCGGCTACAGCGTTCTTTTGGCATACGATGGAGAAATGGCCTTGAGGCTTATTCAAAACGGGAACGTCAGCCTTGTGGTTAGCGACATCATCCTGCCAGGAATGAACGGCATTGAGCTTTGCAAGAAAATCCGCGGCACACAGCCAGATACTGCCATTTTGATGCTCACCGCCCTCGGTACCACAGACGACAAGCTGGAAGGTTTTGACGCCGGCGCAGATGACTACATGACAAAGCCCTTTGACTTCAGGGAGCTTCTGGCACGAATCAGCGTCCTTCTGAAAAGGCGTGGCACAAGCGTCCAGCCCGCAAGCGACGCCGCAAATATTTTGCAGTATGGCGAACTGAAACTGGATTTGGACAAGCAGGAATGTTACAGGTGCGAAAAGCTGATCAAGCTCACGCCTCGGGAATTTTCACTTTTGCGATTCCTGATGGAAAACGCAAATCGTGTGGTAAGCCGTTCCGAAATCCAGCAGAAGGTCTGGAACATCGATTTTGACACCGGCACCAATTTCATCGATGTCTATATCAATTATCTTCGCCGAAAAATTGACCACGACTTTTCTACCAAAATGATCCATACCAAACCGGGTTTTGGATTTATCCTGAGCCATGAACAATAAGCATTTTTTACTCACATTAAAGTACACCTTGTTCATGTCGGTGGTCTTGATCACTTCGCTGATCATCATCTTTTTTGTGAGCGAGCATTCCCGACACAACGCATTCCGCAACACGCTGCGTTCCGAGGCGATTACAAAGGCAAATCTTTTTCTGGAGAACCGCGTAGATGCCGAGACCATGCAGCACATCTACCTGAACAACACCCAGTTTATTAACGAGGTGGAAGTCGCTGTTTATACGCCCGATTTTCAGATGCTCTACCACGACGCCGCCCAGCACGACATCGTCAAGGAATCCAAGGAAATCATCGATAAAATCAAGCTCAACGGAGAAATGGACATCGAGGTGGAAGGGGGCTACCAGGCCATCGGTATTTTGTACAAGGGCGAATATGTGGTGACAGCCGCGGCCTTCGACGGTTACGGCAAAGACAATATGCGCGCCTTGCGAAACACTCTGATTACCATTTTCGTGATTTCCATCTTGTTCATGTTCGCCATCGGCTATCTTTTGGCAACGTTCACCATCCGGCCTATCGAACGGGCACTCAGTTCCCAGAAGATGTTCGTGAGCAATGTGTCCCATGAGCTACGCACGCCCCTCGCTGCCATCATGGGCGAGCTGGGGCTAGCCTTGCAAAAAGAGCGCTCCCCCGCCGATTACCAAGTGCGACTGGAGCGGGCGTTGGCCGATTCCCACAGGATGTCCGACACCATCATCGGGCTTTTGAACATGGCACGGGCTGAGTACGATGCTTCACAAATCAAGATGGAATCGATTCGCGTTGATGAATTGCTGATGGATGTCCGTGACGAATTGTTGCGGGCAAAACCAGAATACCACATCAACATTTCTTTCGCCGACGCGCCCAATAACGACGAGCAGCTTTGCACATACGCCAATCGCTACTTGCTTAGCCTTGCCATCAGAAACTTGATCGAAAACAACAGCAAGTATTCTCAAAACAAGACTTCCAACATCAAGATTCATTTTGACGGCGGCCTTGCCGTGGATTTTGCAGACACCGGCATGGGAATGAACGCCACCGAGCAGAAAAATCTATTCCGCATGTTCTACCGCGGCACAAGCCACAAGGAAAGCGGTCACGGAATCGGCATGGCCTTGGTCCAGCGCATTCTCGTGCTGCACAAGGCTAGCATCGACGTCCTTTCCAAAGAAGGCCACGGCACCACATTTACGGTGAAGTTCTAAGACTTAGCAAATTCGCTTGGGGTCAGCCCCGTCACGCTCTTGAACAGTCTTGTAAAATGGTGGGGATAGCTGAAGCCCAGCAGTTGTGCGGTCTCGCCGATGGAAAGGCCTTTCATCAAAAAATTCTTGCTTTGGTTAATGACGAAGGAATGGATGTAACCGATGGCGCTGCCGCCTGTTGCCTTGTGGACCAAGTCGCCAAAATAGCGCGGGGAGTAGGCCAGTTCCCGGGCGCAGTAGGCAACCGAGGGCACACCATGAATTTTCTGTTTTTCGTCGCGGTAATATTTTTCCAGGAGCGTATGGAACCGCTTTAAGATATCGTTGTCGCCGTCGTTTCTGTTTGCACTCTGGCGCAAGTAAGCCCGCTTGCAATATTCAAGAATCAGGTGAAGATACGACTGCACAATACTCCTGAGAGGCGCGCCGTCTTCGTGCTGCTGCAGCTCAGAACGCAACTGCGACGCCAGCTGGGTAATGGCCTGCCACTCCGCAGGATCAATCTGCAGGGAATCCGAAAAAAAGTAGGAGAAGAACTCGTAATCCTTCATCTGCTTCTCCAGGGACGAATCCTCCAAAAGTTCCGGCGACCAGAGCACCGCCCAGCCACTCAGCGCGATGCCATTGCCGCCTTCCTTGGAACCGCCAAGCTGCCCCGGCGCCACCGCAATAATGGAAGAGCCGCTGGCCTGAATCGTCTTGGTGCCGTAAACCAGGGACTTGGGAAATTCCCGCTGGATGAACAGCCCATACACGCCATAATTGTTCATGCTGTGGGGAATGGGCGCAATCTCGTCAAAATGGATCACGCTAATGAGGGGGTGAATCTCCGGAGCGCTCACATGACGGGCAAAAACATTGGGATTATCGACTTTGAGAATTTTCATTCTATACCATTTTTTACGTCTTGAATATAGGAAAAAAGGTTATAAAATCAAATTTTTATATATATAATCTGCGTTTTTGGTAGAAAATCATTTGTTTTGGGTAGTGAATTAAAAAAGGACTTTTGGTATATTCATAACCATGAAAACTGCATTCTTTAAAACATTCGTAAAATCCATGGGCGCGGCGGTCGCAATTTCTGCCGCATTTGCCACCACCACAAACGCACAGATTATGAAAAACGTTCTTACCGTTCAGCAGCAGGACATGGCCATTATCGCCTGCCTGGAGGCCAAGGGAGACTTGGCAAAACTCAGCAAGGCAATCGACAAGGGCCTAGACGACGGCCTCACCGTAAGCCAGGTGAAGGAAGCTCTTTCCCAGCTTTATGCCTACACCGGTTTCCCGCGCTCCCTGAACGCCCTGGGAACTTTGCAGAAGGTTCTGGATGAACGCAAGGCCGCCGGCAAGAAGACCGCCGAAGGCAAGGACGCTTCTCCCCTGCCCAAGAATTACAACCCCCTGAAGGCCGGTACCGAAGTTCAGACGAAGTTGTTCGGCAAGGTGAACAATACTTTCGTTCCTGCAACGGATTACTACCTGAAGGCACATTTGTTCGGCGACATTTTCGCCCGCGACAACTTGACTATGCCGGAACGCGAACTGGTGACTGTTGCGGCCCTCAGCGGCATGGATGGAGTTCACCCCCAGCTGGCAGCACACAAGGCGGGCGCAAAGAAGGCAGGCCTTACGGATCAGCAGGTGGAAAGCATTACCATGACTTTGCAGGAAGCTAAGTTGATTCCTGGCATGTACGGCGGAGATTCCCCGTGGCCCCGCGGCGTGCCTAACGTAAATTACGCAAAGTACTTTATCGGCAACAGCTATGTGGCTCCCATGAATGCCGAAAACGGCGGCCCTACCAACGTGACTTTTGAACCGGGCTGCCGCAACAACTGGCACGTGCATCACAACCAAGTGCAGGTCTTAATCGCCGTTTCTGGCCGCGGCTGGTATGTGGAAGAAGGCAAGGAACCTCTTGAAATGACGCCGGGCACGGTGGTGGCCATTCCCGAAGGCAAAAAGCACTGGCACGGCGCCGCCAAGGATTCCTGGTTCCAGCACTTGACTTACCACACCCACGTTGGCGAAAACGCCAGCAACGAATGGTTGGAACCTGTAGTTGACGAAGTGTACAACAAGCTTCCGTAATTGAGGGTGGTATGAATAAAATTTTTCTCATGATATTTTTTGCAGCAAGTTTCATTTTCGCTGCGTGTCAAAACGATACCGGCACAAAGGTTAATTCTAAAGAAATCGCTATGAAAAAGACGCTGATTATTTTCTACTCCTACACAGGCAACAGCAAGGCCATTGCCGAAACCGTCGCTAAGCAAGTTTCTGGCGACATGGTGGAAATCGTTCCCGTCAAAAAAGAAGACTACGCCGCCAATAATTACGCTATCGGCGACGCCCTTATTGACGCCATCAACAAGAATCCCGATGACGAAAGCAACTACCCCGCTATCACCGCAAGCGTCGAAGTGAGTTTCGCAAACTACAGCGAAGTGATCGTCGTCGCACCACTTTGGTGGAGCCACATGGCAGCCCCTATGCAAACCTATCTTTTCAAGAACAGTAAGGAACTTGCAAATAAGAAAGTAGGCCTTATTGTCAGCAGCCATTCCAGCGGAATCAGCGGTGTTGAAGCCGACGCCAAGCGCTTGCTTCCCGGCAGCAACTTCACCGCAAGCCTTTCTATAAAGGCCGCAGATTTTTCTAGTCGCGAAACCAAAATCGCAAACTGGTTGAAAAAGGAATTTTGAGGATATGAAAAAACTTCTAATTTTCTTTATACTTCTTCTAGCTTCAGGAACGGCTATGGCAAAATCCAGTCAAGTGAAAAAACAGCCCTTTGAAAGCGACCGCATCGTTCGCCTATCCTACATCGAAATTCACCCGGAATATCACGACCAATACATGGCCATGGCTCTTGAAGTCGGTGCCACCAGCATGCGTACGGAACCGGGCGTTATCTGCATGTATCCCATGGGTCTTAAGCGCGACAAGAACGCGCTCTACATTCTTGAAATCTACGCCAGCCAGGACGCCTGCAAAAAGCACATTGCCTCGGAACATTTCCAGAAGTACAAGCAAGGCACTCTCCACATGGTCAAGCACCTTGACTTGATTGACACGGATCCGCTGAACCCGCTGATGTCCATCAGCTCTGAGATTGCGGACAAGTAGAATCCTCAAACATCGTGATAAAATGGAGCGCGAAAGCGTTCCTTTTTTTGTTTGAAGAACATTTTTTGTGGGCTCTACCCCTTGCAGATGTACCAATCGGTATACTGAATTTATAATATACCGAACGGTATATATAATTTTTAGGGAGGTTTCCATGAGGCCGAACCACATTTACCATGTTTTCCCGTTAGGCGCGTTACGAAACACCGCCGACGGCAATTTCAATGCAAGCTCGAACTGCACACCCCTTCGCAACATCCGCGAGCTCACCAGCCTCATTCCCCACTTGCAAAGTTTGCGGGTAGACTCCATTCTGCTGGGGCCTGTTTTCAAGAGCGAAACCCACGGTTACGACGTAACGGATATGTACCATTTGGACTCGCGCCTTGGAAATGACGAAGATTTGAAAATCATGGTTCGCGACTTCCATAATGCAGGCCTTCATGTATTTTTTGACGCCGTCTGGAATCATTCCTCCAGGCATCATTTCGCTTACAGGGACCTGCGGGAAAGAGGGCGGAATTCGCCTTACGCTGACTGGTATCGGAACCCGCGATTTAACACACCCAACCTTTGCGGCGACTCATTTACGGTAGACTGCTGGGCCGGCTTTCAGGAACTGCCCGCGTTCAACTTGCGAAACCCTGATGTGGAGCGAGAACTGATTCACAATGCGGAATACTGGATGGGTGAATTTGGCATTGACGGAATCCGTATTGACGCTGCCGAAGATATGGACCTGGATTTTTTGCGTCATCTTGCAACCGCATGCCACCGAAAACGACCCGATTTCTGGATGATGGGAGGATCCCAGGCGTTGGCTTGAAGCGGGCCTGAATTCCGTTACCAATTACCAGACGTATAAATCCTGCTGGAGTTCCCTGAATGACGGGAACATGTTTGAACTGGCTTACAACCTGAACCAACTTTTCGACGACAAAAGCGGAACCTGCAAGGGAGCAAGACTCCAGCTTTTTAACGAGAATCATGACACCAACCGCATTTACAGCCAGCTAAAAAATAAACAGGATAATTTCGTTCAGCATTTGCTGTTCTACACATTGCCGGGTGTTCCCACAATATATTACGGCGAAGAATTCGGGCTAGACGCAAAGAAAGGCGGCAGTGACGACTGGAATTTGCGTCCGTCCATGCACATTGAATCGGGGCACATTCATTTCGATAATTACCCAAAGTCCGCGAATGCCCTGCCCGAAATGAACAATTCCACGAATCAGGAAAATCTTCTTTCAGAAATACGCCATCTGGCTAGCGTTCGCCTAGATTGCGACGCCTTGCGCGAAGGCGGATACCAACAAGAGTTCGTACACTCCCAGCAATTTGCATTTTGGCGAACTCACCAAAATGGAGACGCCCTTGTCCTTATAAATCAACAAGACGCACCTGTACAATTTGAAATTGGTTTGCACAAGCACCTCGCGCACGCGCAACAAGCGAACTCCTTAAAAAATCTACGGGACCTTCTTTCCAACGATTTCATCAAAATCAACAACGGTAAAATCACCGTCTTAATCCCGCCCAAGTGGGGCCGCATCCTTGTACCTAGCGGTACATAAAAAGTATATTTGAATCATGACCACAAAAGAAGTTTTATTACAGCAGGCTCTGATCCTTTTCCGCAAGGAAGGCTACGACGCTACCGGCGTGCAGAAAGTCGCCGACGCCGCAGGTGTAGGCAAACCTACGCTGTACCATTACTTCGGAAACAAGCGGGGCCTTTTAAACGCCCTGCTCACCGCCCATCTGGAAAACTTCTGGAAGGACTTTGAAACCGCTGCGACCTACAATCACGACATCGTCAAAACTTTGGAGCAAGTCGCCCGCGCCTACTTTGAATTCGCCAAGAAGAATCAGGAATTTTACGGCTGGTTCATGAGCATGGCCAACACGCCAACCGAAGGTGACATCCACGACGAAGTCATGCCCCTCTGCGAAAAACAATGGACCACGCTGGCCAAACTCTTCCTTGCCGCAAGCAAGGATCACGGCAACATGAAAGGCCGCCACGAACGTTACGCCTACACGTTCCTGGGCATCATCAACGCCAACATCCAGGCCTATTTCATGGGCCTCATAAAGCTAAATGACAGGGACGTTTACGACACCTGCCATCAATTTATGCACGGAATTTTTTCATAGTACGTTAGGAGTTTTCAACTTCATCTTCCGGCACATCGGTCGAAGCACCAGCCAACGGCTACGACGCAGAGGCAGGCATCCTCACGGACGCCCGCGATCGCAAAAAATACAAGGTGGTAAAAATCGGCAGTCAAGTCTGGATGGCCGAAAACCTGAACTACGAATACAACGGAAACGAAGAAAGCTGGTGCCCCAACCACAGCCTCTCCGGATGCAACACCTACGGCCACCTTTACACTTGGGAAGCCGCCAACAAAGTCTGCCCCGAAGGCTGGCACCTGCCCAGCCAGGAGGAATTCGAAGTCCTTCTCAAGTTCGCAAGCTCCGACGTAGAAACCGACGAAGATGACGTCAAGACATGGCTCGGAGCAGGCCTGGCCCTGAAATCCACCGAAGGCTGGTACACCGCCGCCGGCTCCTCCAATCGCGATTCCGACATGGGCACAGACGGCAACGGACTCGACACCTACGGCTTCGCCATCGTTCCCGCAGGCCAGTACAACCCCGCAGACATGAACTTCGCCGGCATAAAGCACTATGCCGCTCTCTGGTCCTCCACCGAAGTGGAAGATTTCATCGCCTACACCCCCATCGCCTACAATGACCGCAGCATCATCAAGGGCGGAAACAACGACATCGACCTGGGCCTTTCCGTACGCTGCGTACTGACGGAAGAGTAGAACTACAACTTCGAAACAAGGCAGAGCCGCGACAGGATTTCGCTGAAGTAATCACGACAGTCGATATCCAAGAGCCTCATATCCTTTAACACGCTTTTGATGCATCCTTGACAAAACAGGAACATTTCCGTCAACATAGTCATATACGCGGACTTCCGTTTTTCCAACAGATTCGCGATGCAATCTTCCGACATACTGCGCCAGCGTTCCCTTCCACGAAATAGGGAATGGCAAGAATAAAGTATCTAGTTCCTTGAGGTCAAAACCTTCGCCAATGTAACGGCCAGTTGCAAGAATAACAATATTCGAATCAATCTTCGAATCATTGATTTCTTCCATAATGCGTTTTAGTTGTTTCTTTCCCATGCCACCTTTCAAAACAAAAAGGTGTTCAACATCTGCATGCAATCGCTCATAAAACCAGTCCAGGTGCTCCGTCCTTTCAGACAGCACAAGAATTTGGCGATGCTCCTTATAAGCCTGTAAAATTTCACCAGCAATCAGTTCGTTTCGTTTTTCGTCTTGCCAAAGTTCGTTAAAGACTTCCTGTATTTGCAATTTGGCAGCATCGTTCCGGAGACGGAAATCTGTATTTCGCACAATTACAGAATGAGAAAAATCTCGTTCCGTCGCCTGCTTCTTGGCACTAACAGAATAGCGTACCGATCCCAAATTCATCAGCACAATCGGATGTTGCCCATCCTTACGGGATAAGGTCGCCGATAGCCCCACCTTATAGAGAGCTTTGCTTTGACGAACAGCCTGCTCAAAAGAAAACGCCGAAATATGATGACACTCATCTACAATAACTTGACCATATTCATTAAGCCATTCTACCGTTTTTCCATCACGATAAACGCTAGAAATCAGAGCCACATCAATTTTACCGAAGTGCTTTTTCTTAGTTCCGCTAAATTGTCCAATTTCTTTTTTGGAAACATTTAGAAAAGTGCAAATTCGCTCCACCCATTGATCCATAAGTTGCGTACGATGCACAAGAATCAATGTATTGACTTTTCGCTTCGCGATAAGCCACAGGGCAACAACAGTCTTGCCAAACGCGGTTGTCGCGGACAAAATTCCATTTTCATGTTTCAACAGAGCTTCTGCAGCAAGCAACTGTTCAGGATAAAGATTTCCCTCAAAAGAAACATCTATCGACTGTCCACAATTTCGTTCATCATTAATAACAGGTTCAATATTGTAATGCTGTAGTAAATCAATCAACTTATCAATGCAACCAACAGGAATCGCGATATGTTTCGGATAAAAATCATAGCAATAAAGAATTCTCGATTTTCCCCATACCGGCAATCTCATCATCTGCGCTTGATAAAATTCCGGATTCTGAAATGAAGCCAACCTCAAAATTCTATTTCGGAGCAAAGCCGGCAAACCCGCAGATTCAATAAAAATCTGATTACTGATAGTGATGTTTATTTTTTTCGGCAATACAGCCTTTATTTCTGGATAACTTGGCCGATTTTTCCATGGTTCATCATCATCCACTGACACATCGGTAACAGGCAAAATCTCACGATGGGACTTGGCCTTAAAAACATAATCTTCAACAAAGCTTTTGGCTACTTTTTGTATTGAGGAAAGGTACGCCCATTGATCTTCGTAAACATCGCCGGTATCAGGATTTATAAACGACGAATGATTTTTCTCACGAGCCTTTTTCTGTAAAGGCAAAGCAATCAGATTTCCTAAGCCTCCCTTCGGCATAAAATCCTGATTCGGAAAGAATCTATCAAAGGAATTCATTCCGATTTGCGGACGCAAATCAAGGGCCTTCGTCATCAGAGCAGAACCTAGCTCCCGAGCAAGTTTCGCAGGAATGCATTCGTCAAAGAAAATCCATACATGCCCGCCGCAGCCAGAGCGGGAGCGTTCCAATGACGCAAATACATTTTCCGCCTTGCAAGCAGACATAAACGCTCCGGCATCATCCAGCCAATTGCCATCATCAAAATCCACAGCAAGGAATTTACAGGAGTCATCTTCTAAAAGAGGATATATCCCCGCAACAAAAGGACGCGAGCCATTCCAGCAAGGTTCCTCACCTCTCAGGTGATTTTCGATTACTGTTGCAGTCATCGGCAAAAAACATCGACTTGAACAATCTCCGCATTTCACCTTTGGCTTGTTGCAGACTCCCGGCACCCATTCGTTCTTACATACCGGCTGATAGCCAGACTTCCCCGTTTTGGCACTTTCAAAACGCCTTGCATAGACATCTGAACGCCCTTGAAAAAGCGACTGATACAACTTCACCTTTTCCATGACAGGAGAAAACTTATCAATAACAGCAGCGGACCGTTTTAGTAAGGCTATCTGCTCGTCAATTTCCTGCAAACGTTTTAACAGGGCTGATTTTTCAGCTTCAAGATTGGAAAGGGGGTCAGTCAACTCTTGCATCGGTAAAATCTAAATTTTTACCGATGGTTTAAAATTTCGGGTTATTGCCAAACAAGGTCTTTTTCTCATAAAAAAAGCAAGAAAAAGACCCAAAAATTCTTCAATTTTCTCAAAAGCCATACAAATTTCTACGGCACATTTATAAATATGCCGTAGATTTTTGTATATTATAGTCATGATTGAATATGATGGCAAAAAATTCGGCAATACCGAAGGATACCTCCTCCGCGATTCCATGGGAACATACCAATACCGCCAAACTTTGCAAAAAGTCAAGACCGGAGAGATGATCCGCATGCGTGCAGGCGTATTCGCCCCGGTAGAATCACTGGCAAACACAATGATCGATATCGAAAAAGTGATTCCCGGAGGAACACTATGCATGTATTCCGCGTGGTTCCATTATAACTTGACAACTCAAATTCCTTCGGAGTATTGCGTCGCCATTCCACGAAAAAGAAAAATTGTCCTGCCGGCATTTCCCGCATTTGAACTGTACTACTGGACAGACAAACTATTCGATTTTGGCATCTGCAAAACAGAAATCGGGAGCTACACTATTCAAATAACCGACCTGGAAAGATCCGTTTGTGACGCCATCAAGTACAGGAACAAAATCGGCCTTGACCTTAGCACAGAAATTCTCCGAACCTACCTCAAGAGAAACGACCGAAGCATTTCAAGGTTGCTGGATTACGCCAAAAAATTGAGAGTCGAATCAACCATAAAAAAATACCTAGAGGTATCGCTCTAAATGGTCAAGTTCATAGACAAGTCCATCCGCTATAGACTCCTAGACCTTACAAAGAAACAAGGTCTAAACTATCAGCAAGTTCTCATTCGCTTTGTACACGAAAGGCTTTTGTACAGGCTCTCTATCAGTGCATTTAAAAATTCACTTTTCCTAAAAGGTGGATCTCTTTTATTCGCTTATGAGAAATTCAGTTCAAGACCAACTGTTGATGTAGATTTTCTTGGTCAAAACATTTCATCCGACAAAAAGCACATCAAAGATGTATTTTCAGACATCTGCACACAGCCTTGCTCAGAAGACGGGCTGGTTTTCGACAACGAAAATATTCTTGTTGACGACATCATGATAAACAAGGAATACAAGGGCGTGAGAGTGCAGTTGACCGCCCACCTCGACACCATTGTCCAAAGAATTTCCATCGACATCGGCTTCGGAGATGTCATAACCCCAAATCCAGTACAAATCACATATCCCGCGCTTCTGTCAGGAATTCCCGAAACAAATTTGCTTTCCTATTCCCTAGAAACAGTTATTGCTGAAAAATTTCACGCAATGATTGTATTAGAAGAAGAAAATAGTCGAATGAAGGATTTCTTCGACATGCACCAAATTTTTTCTAAGCAAACTGTTGATTCAAAAATTTTGCAATCTGCCATCACAAACACTTTTAGAAATAGAAATACAAACCTTCCAAAGCAAGTAATCGCCTTCACCGATAAGTTCGTAGAAGACCCAACTAGAATCCGCTTTTGGGAGGGTTTTCTCCGACGAATTAAGTGGAAGGAACCCCTCGACTTCAAGGATGTCATAGTCCTTATTCGAGAACAACTTCAACCAATACTAAATGAAATCAATGGGTAGAGAACATGTACAAAAGCCCTAGCAAGGAAATCGTTCAGGCATTGGATGCCGCAGTAGAAATCGAAGACTTTCTTCCTCCCCCTGCAGAACTTGTGAAAAGAGAGAAGAAAGAAAAAATCACAATTCAGCTAGATTCTGCCTGTGTGCAATTTTTCAAAGACGCCGCAGAAAAGAGTGGTTCAAAATATCAAGCACTTATTAACGCCGTCTTGGTAAAATATGTGGAGCACTACTCAAAGCCGAAAAATATTCGTCATAAACCGATGAAGATTTCGGATACACACGGCCCCGGATATAGCGTTTAATTCAAAAGATACAACACCCTGAAGCGTTAAACTTCAGTTTTTTTTCATCGCACTTTTCAAGCGCAGTCAAGATCATTGAGCTTTCTTAACAGATTTCTTCGCAAGCACTTTTGCCTTCTTCTTGGCGATCTTTTCTTTTGCTTCCTGCGCCTTTTTTAACTTGTCACGTCGATTTTTTTCATCTTCACGTTCTTTTTTGAACTTTTCGTAATCCTTGATGGAATCGTCACTCCAGTCTATAAAATCAAGCATATTTTTGAAGATTTCAAATGCATCAAATTTGAAACTTGATTCTACTCGAGCAGCAAAAGCGTCGTAAAGGAATCGGCAAAGCCAATCAACTTGCCTTCGATCTAGAATGAATTGAGAATACATCTTGTAATTTAGCTATTCAATGGTTCATGTTTTTTACTTGGGCTATGCACGCAAACGTCCAATACCATGTGCTTAAAACCGTTGAAAGCTAGGCCACAATGCTTGCAGTGGAATGTAGCAGACTCATGTCCATCATAGACAACATGTCTTTTTGTGGGACTATAAACGCAAGCACCCAACGACAATGCACGAAGGTCCGTGAATTTTAACGCACAATGTTTACAGAAATATGTAGGCACAACAAAACCTAATCTACGACGAATGATTTGTTCCAGATCCAATTTACCTTGTTACAAGTCTGATTTCAACGCGTCTGTTTTCTGCAGCATCGGGATCAGCCTGATTTTTGAGCTGATCCGGTCCGTAGCCTACTACGGAAATTCGGCGACTGATGTTTGCGTCGCCCTGAACGTTACTAAGAACAGCTTTTCGGGCTTCTCTGGCGCGACCAGCTGACAAACTGTAGTTGTCGTCAAATACGGCGCATTTCTTGGCGACGTTTGCTGACACTCCATGAACATCGACAGCGTCGGTATGGCCTTCAAATTGCACCCAGATGTTGTCATGATCCTTCATTGCTTCTGAAAGAATAGGAGCAATTTGCTGTTTTAGAACAGAATCAACTTTCGGGCTCAAGCAAGCGCTGCCGCGTTCAAAAGCCTGGTCGTTCAAGGTGATAATACTATCCTGAACCGCCACGCTTTCAATATTTGATGATTGGAGTTTTTGGTCAATCATTTCAATTGTTTCGCGTACACCTTGCCGTTTCGCCTCTTCTGCAGCTTGTTTCATCACAGACATTTTTACAACCATGACTACCAGCAGTAGCATCACTACTGCGGTAACACCGGCCATCAGGTCCGAGATAGAAACAAATGGATTAGGCTTCTCTTTCATTTGTGTTTACGCTTACTTCTTTTAAGACTTGATTTGTATTCTTGAGTTCTTGCGATAAAGAAGAGAATCCTGCGTTTAATGCTTTAATGTTGCTTTCGCTTACTCTCTCCAAGACTAAATTTGTATTCTTGAATTCTTGAGACAATGGGGCTAGCTTATTGTTTAAGGCTGAAGTATTATTTTCTGCCGCGGATTCAATTGTCGATTTTACAACATCAAGGGGAGCCTTGATTGAATTTGCCACGAGATTAGGAAGATTCTTTGTTGCTTCTCCAACAGACAGGTTTGCTAAACAGATGTCCTTCAGATACTTATCAATAGTCTGGCCCAAATTTTTTAGGGTGTCTGTTGTGTTTGTACAGGTTAGGCCCATGTCCATAGATGCGCCTTGTATATCGACGGTGACTCGACCAATTTTTTGAGAGAAGTCTTTTAGAGTTTCGTCTAAATTCTTTTGACCTGCTGAATTTTCTTTAGACATTTCTTCTACAGCGGTTCGAATAGACGTTCCTGCATCGTTCATGATTTGGCCGCTCTTAGTAATTGATGCGACAAATTTTTCTTGGATGCTATCCAGTGCTTTTTGAACAGCAGGGGAGAACTCGTCTACTGATTTGGAGAGGTTTGTGGCAGCATGACCCATGCTGCTAGCTGAATCTGCAACCTTGGTAAATTGTGATTCCATCGTTGTTGTCAATGATGCCATAGCTTCTGCTTGTGCGCTTGTTTTATCTGTCAAGTCAGAAAGATTCGAAACAATGGAACTTGTTTCAGAAATTTGTTTCTTCATCTGATCTTGAAGCTCGTTGAATTTTTCTACAACAGTCTTTTCAAGTGCATAACACAAAGCAGAATTCATGGATGACAATTTTTCCACAAGGTCTTTGTTTATAGATGTCAAATTGCTATTGACATTTTTATTCATTGATGTGATTTTTTCAGTAAAATCCTTATTAATAGAAGTCAAGTTATTATTGACACTATCATTCATTGTGGTGAGATTCTTAACAAGATCGGAACTCATGGATGTCAAATTTTTATTGACATTCGTGTTCATATTAATCAAATTGTCGTTAACGTTTTGATTGACCTTTTCAAGGTTTTTGTTGAGTTCGTTGAATCCGGCAACGAGTGCTGACTGTAGTGACTTTTGAATACAATCGGCGATGCTTTTGCCAATGCTTTGATTGACTTGGTTTAGGGCTACAATAATTGTTTGAGTGTTTGTTTCTTGAATTTCTTGGAATTTTTCGATTTCGCTTTTTTTGTTTGCAAGTTCCTTATTGCATTGTGTTACACACCAATTAAAACGTTTTTCATCTGATCCCCAACGATTTCTCCAAAATGTAAATGCGAAGAATCCAATAATGCCATAGATGGATGACTTGAACAAAGCGCCCAAGCCATCCAGCATGCTGACCATTTCTTGGAGCATTTCCATGGGTGGGCGTTCGGAGTCTTTTAAAACGCTGGCTGCATCATTGAGGGCTACACCTACGCCAAGGAACGTACCCATAAGACCTACCACCAACAACATACTTGGTAGTACTTCAGCTAATTTTTCCGCAGGTAATGCAACTGCATCACAAAGTTCTTGTACTGAACCATGTTCTGTTTTTAAATCATCTGTTTCGTCGGTGGGAGTGTTGTTTGTCCAACGTTTTTCCCAACAATTTGTTTTTCCTTTACGTTGCCAGGTACAGAGTTTAACCCAAACTGCTGTTCCAACGCTAAGAAATACTATGATGGCGAGGAATACTTCTTGAATTTGATCTGTAGGAATGAGATATGTAAAATAAGGTAAAAGCCCTTCCATATTATCCTGCTACTCCAACTGCATCAACAACTTCCTTTGCACGCTTTGCTGCAGCGTTACGGAAAATATTGGAGAATGAAGAGATGAGTTGTTTTTCGTCATTGTTAAGGTCTTCCCATTGCACGCCGCGATTCATGCAATCAATAATGATCATACCCACTTCTTCAACATTATTCTTAATAACGTCGATGGCGTCTCCCACAATTTCAGAAATATACCTGTCGCCTTCGTAGACTCGTAACATACCTTCTGCGGCTTCAATGTAATCCTGTCTATGTCCGATTGCCGCAGTTAATTTCTGACGTTCTGCCTCTAAGAACAGTATTTGTTCCTTCAATTGTTTCAACTCGGCTATGTCGTTCTCCGATGCAAAGCCAGCCTTTGCATAACGTTCTATGCGATCGTGTTTAACAATCGCTTTATTTAGTTCATCAGAAGCGTCTCGTTCCCTTGCACGATCCATTTCCAAGTCTGCAGCCCACTGCTTCACCATTTCGTCAAAGACTACTGCCATAACAGATTTGCCGAATATCTTTTCAACGAGATCCGAGAACTTGTCTGCTTCAGCTTCTGTAACTTCTTTGTCGCAAGTAATTTTATCGGTGAAGTTTAAAATGAACAAGTCGTCTGCAGAAACATCGTCCATAGACTGGATTCCGTTCAGCTTATCTTTCATCTTTTCAAGGATGCGTGCATCGGCACGAATGCGGAGATAGCTTTCCAAATCAGTGACTGAATCTTCATCGATAAGCTTTGCAATGGTGGAGTTGACGATAATGAACTTGTTGATGAATTCTGTCAGGCGAAGGGCGCTTCGCTGTTCATTATTCTCCATTTCAGCTTCGGCTTCTTCCATTTCTTCTTGTTCTTGGCGGGCTTTTTGAATGTCAGCCCATTTTGTCATTTTTTCACCAAGAGCTTTCATTTTGGGAAGAACTCGCTCTGCAATTTGCCCAATCTTTCTAAGAATTGGGGACTTGTCAAGAGCTAGCAGTATCTCCGCTGCCTTGGACAGGTAGGGCCCTATGCCGGGGATTTCATTTAAAGCAACGCTTATTTTTTTAATCCAAGGCTTTACAACGGGCCAAACGGCTTTGACGGTTTTAATAACCTTTTCACCAACAGTTGCTACTGTTGTAAGAACCTTTCCTGCAAAACCAACTACCTTTGTTACAACTTTTGCGGCTCCTTTAACTACTCCACCTACAAAAGAGACTGCTGAACTTGCGCAACTTCCAAGGAATGAAAATAATCCCATTTTATTTACTCCTGATTTTTTGTTTCTTCACTATTAATTTTTACACCCAATGCCCTGAGCGCTGCTCTGCTAGATTCACGATTTTTACTCACTTCGGTTCCAACCTTTTCGTGATTGCGAACTTCTTCTACGGCGGACTCAAAGTGTTCAAGCCTTAATACAGAACCTTCTTCATTATCATGCATAATGGCCTTAGGTAATGCCAAACGCATGCAGTTTCTGATATCCCTGCCGGCTAGACCTAGAGAAATGTCCGCAAGTTTGCTCAAAATGCTCTCACGATCACCATCTAACGGAATCTGCGGAACAAGGAATTTGTTCCAGATCTTGCGCAGGCCTTCCTGATCGGGAAGATCGAATTGAATATGATGAGTAATTCGACTTACAAAAGCCTTGTCGTAATTTTTTTCGAAGTTGGTTGCAAAAATGACTATGCCTTCAAACTTTTCCAGTTCAATAAGCAAGGTGGAACGTAGCGAATTGACTTCGTTATCGATGCCTTGAGTCACATTAGACAGTCTTGCACCTAAAAGCGTATCCGCTTCGTCAAAGAACAGGACTGCATCCACCTTCTTGGCGCATTCAAATGCCGCACGGATATTCTTGGCGGTTTCGCCCATGTACTTGCTTTCTACATCGGACATTCCTAAGCTAATGAACTTTTTGCCTAGAGTTCCTGCCAATGCCTCGGCAGTCATGGTTTTGCCTGTCCCCGGCT
Organism: Fibrobacter sp.; assembly: GCA_045597525.1. Lineage (GTDB taxonomy): Bacteria > Fibrobacterota > Fibrobacteria > Fibrobacterales > Fibrobacteraceae > Fibrobacter. Next base: position 21,899 of record JAZLKF010000061.1, read on the forward strand.
TACCAAAAAAGTTCAAGACGGTTCCTGCACCACAGGGGTCTACTGCTTTAAAGCCCCATTCGATGTAGATTTTATGGAAATTGTTGATTTTTGCCAGAGCTTCGTCCACTTGAAGTTTGGATTTTTCTGGCAGGAACACATCCCCAAGGGTGTATCGGGGCTCCTGAAGCATATAAGGCAGGTTTTCTTCTTCTGTATCTACTTTAGCGTTTTCGCTTCTCATCTCTTTTTCCTTGCAAAATGGACATTCCATAGATGCTTTGGCTTCTTTGTAGTGTTGGATATCCTCTAGAGAATCCATTTTCTTGGGGTTGAATCCGCCAGTAATTCCAACCCAACTTTTTCCGCAGATATCGCAGTAACGAGTAATTTTACTTTGTCTAGAAAACATGAATCCCTTTATAAAGCATCAAATTTACCACAGCCCCAAAACTCTTATTCATCCATAAGAGTTCCACCCTCGCTCAACAAGGAGCCGCATCTATTTTCTGGAAACAAAAAAAGGACGTGGATCGCTGCATTTACCAAAGCGGGGTTCTAGACAACCTCTAAACGATAAACGCAAACGACCCACGCCCCGAAAGGGCTGTTGCCCATGGCTTGTACAGCCAAAAGACCAGCTTAAAAAAGCCGGTACAGCAAACTGAAACATACCGCGCAAAACGGCATGCTTGCGTGAGCGCTCGCCTTGTCCTCGTTTAGATGAAATTGTCTAGATTTCGCTTCGGGAACAAGAGCAAAAACTCTATTTTCTACCTAAAGATAAATAAAAACAAGAACAAGTGTATAAAAAGTTTACAGCAATGTGATGAATTTCACCAAAATTTGGCTTTTCAATTCAGAGGCGCCTTGACGACAAGCCTAAAATTTGATATATCTTGTTTGGAATCCTTAGTGGTGAAAGTCGACTGGTCGAAAGACCCAGGTCCATCTTTGGCGAGGAAGTTCCACGCCTTTTTTGTGGGAAAAAGTTTCGTAAATCATCAGACGATATGCCGAGCTGATGATTCCGTCAAGGATTACACTTCCTTGGCAATCGCCTTCACCGCCCAATCTTTTGGGAAAGAGATGTGCTCCAATTGAATAGCTGACGAATACTTTTCAAACAACGCCTTAATTGACGGGAGAAATTCTTCATTCCACTTTTGAGGATTCGGATACAAGTTCCGCACAGCAAGGAACGCCGCCCAAAGAGAGCGTTCATCCTTTTCTTCAACTTCCTCAATGTTTGCAGGGATTGCGGAGAAAATCCTATAGTAAAGCCTTCCATAATGGGCACAGATATTTCGCAAGTCTGTTGCGCACCTTAGCCAACTTTTTAGATTTTTCGGGACGGTCTTATAACATTCACTCGCAAAGTGTTTTTGATCCGCAAGAACAAGGTCCGCATAAAAATAGGACAGCATGCCAAACGAAAATAATTCCACGGTCACCCAAATAGGGAACACGCCATCATAGCAATCCTGGTGATGCTTCACAAAAGGAACATTAGAACTATGTTCAACTTCTCTATTGAAAGTTTCTAGGAATTTTTGGTGTTTGTGCGAGCGAGAATAAATCGACGCATCCAAATAGCCAACAGGGCTATATTTATGCGCATGGAAATAAGCAAGTCTCGCCCTCATAGAAATTTCTATTTCTTCAAGAGCCGAAAAAAGCGATCTCCTCAACAGTCGATCAAATTCATATATCTGTACAATCCTTGAGAAACTTGTTCCAGCATTATAGGAACCATCGGCATTTCTAAATGGCAGGAAATATGCAGACAACCTGTAATAATTTATGGATTCAAGGCAGCGAACAGCAACATCAACATTCTCAATACAACAGCCACGTTGTTTGATTTTTTCTACTTGTTCCCTATAAGTTGTTGCCTTTTTTGTTTCCATAAAAAAAATGTCCCCCCTGGGACACATCAATGAGAGGTGCGGGGGGTCCTGTTGTTCCAAATATACAATCTATTTCAAAGAAAAGCAAGCGCCCATTCGCCCGTCTAGGCGTGAAACACCCTTTATTTTAAAGTAGGAAGTAAGCCGGGGCGTTGCGGGCGCGGCGTATGAGCCCACGTAGAGGGGGTGGAGAGCAACAAAGTGCGAACCAGGGGGAGTCTTCCCCCACAAAAAAATCCTGTCCCATTTTCAGAGACAGGATAATTCTTTCGCTTTATGGATCCCCTACCACGCTTCGCTTGGTCGAGGATGCTTTACTTCACCACAACATTCACCAGCTTACCCGGCACGGCAATAACCTTAACAACAGTCTTGCCTGCAGTAAACTCCTGAACGCGTTCGTTAGCCATTGCGAGGGCTTCCAAAGCAGCCTTGTCCAGACTCTTATCGACATTTGCCTTGGCGCGGAGCTTGCCGTTCACCTGGAACACGACTTCGACGGTGTTTTCCACAGCCTTGGAGGCGTCGGCTTCAGGCCATGCCACGTTGGTGAGGGATCCGACCTGACCCAGGATGCTCCACATTTCTTCAGCAATGTGCGGTGCAAAGGGCTGCAGGAGCTTTACAAAGGTTTCGCAAGGTTCGCGGTAGCGCTTGTCCATCTTCATCATTTCGTTGTTGAAGATCATCAGCTGGCTGATAGCGGTATTGAAGCTCATGTTTTCAATGTCGCTTGTGACCTTGATGATGGACTGGTGCATGATCTTCTGGATTTCTTCCGGAGCGGCTTCGTCAACGAAGACGGGAGCTGCATCGTCGTCGCCAACCACAGAACGCCATGCGCGGCCCAGGAAGCGGTTCATACCTTCGATGCCCTTGGTCTGCCAGGGCTTGGTTGCATCCAGAGGGCCCATGAACATTTCGTACAAGCGAAGGCTGTCTGCACCGTAGTCGCGAACCACGTCATCCGGGTTCACAACGTTCTTCAGGGACTTACTCATCTTGGCAACGATCTGCTTCAGTTCGATGTCGGTACCCTTCTTGAAGAACTTGCCGTTCTTTTCTTCCACTTCGTCAGTGGGAACCTTGGAGCCGGCTGCGTCTTCGTAAGCGAAGGCAAGAATCATACCCTGATTAAAGAGCTTCTGGAAGGGTTCGTCGGTAGAGACGAGGCCCAGGTCGAAGAGGACCTTGTGCCAGAAACGGCTGTACAGCAAGTGAAGCACAGCGTGTTCTGCACCGCCCACATAGAGGTCAACAGGCATCCAGTACTTTTCGAGTTCCTTGGCCAGGAATGCGTCGCCGTTGCAGGCGTCGATATAGCGGAGGTAGTACCAGCAGGAACCAGCCCACTGCGGCATGGTGTTGGTTTCGCGAACGCCCTTGCGGCCGTTAGCGTCAACAACGTTGAGCCATTCGGTTGCGTTGGCCAGCGGAGACTGACCGCCGTCACCCGGCTTGTAGTCCTGCAGGTCAGGCAGCTGAACCGGCAGCTGGTCGTCATCGACGGTAGAGATTTCGCCATCTTCCCAGTGGATGATGGGGAACGGTTCGCCCCAGTAGCGCTGACGGCTAAAGAGCCAGTCGCGGAGCTTGTAGTTCACGGTAGCCTTACCGATCTTGTTGGCTTCAAGCCATTCAATGACCTTCTTCTTGCCCTGTTCCTTGTTGAGGCCGTTGAGGCAGAGGGTGTCGTTCTGGCTGTTGATGTAGGTGCCGTCGGCAGCCCAGCATGCTTCGCCAGCGAGAACCTGGGGCTTCACGTCTTCCGGGCAGCTTGCGTCCGGTTCCATGATGCAGATAACGGGCAGGTTGAACTTCTTTGCAAATTCGAAGTCACGAGTGTCGTGAGCGGGCACTGCCATGATGGCGCCGGTGCCGTAGCCAGTCAAAACGTAGTCAGCCACCCAAACCGGAATCTTGGTGCCGGTCAGCGGGTTGATTGCATAGGAGCCAGAGAACACGCCGGTCTTTTCCTTGGCCAGTTCGGTACGGTCCAGATCGCTCTTGAGGGCGGCAGCGTGAACGTAGGCTTCCACAGCTTCCTTCTGTTCGGGAGTGGTGAGGGTCGGAACCAGCTTGTGTTCAGGAGCCACCACCATGTAGGTTGCGCCAAAGAGGGTATCGCAACGGGTGGTATAAACGCGGAGCTTGTTTTCGGTAGCGTTGCCGTTTGCATCAGCGATTGCGAAATCCACTTCTGCACCCTGGCTCTTGCCGATCCAGTTCTTCTGCATGTCCTTCACGCCCTGGGGCCAATCAAGCTGATCGAGGCCCTTCAGCAAGCGGTCGCCATAATGCGGGATGCGCATGAGCCACTGCTTCAGGTTGCGGCGTTCCACTTCCTTGGTGCCGCACTTTTCGTGAGAACCGTCGTTCAAAACTTCTTCGTTAGCGCAAACAATCTTGCAGTGCTTGCACCACCAGACCTGAGCGTCGGCGTAATAAGCGAGACGCTTGGAATCCTTGAACTTGCGAACCTCTGCTGCACCCTGAGCCTGAACGTCGGCGGGGATGGGCAGTTCTTCGATGGGGCGGCCCTTCTGCTGTTCATCATCGAACCAGGTGCCGTAAAGGCGCTTGAAGATCCACTGGGTCCACTTGTAGTACTTCGGGTCCGTGGTGTTCACTTCCTTTTCCCAGTCGTAGCTGAGGCCAAGGCGCTGGATCTGACGGCGGAAATTGTCGCAGTTCTTCTTGGTGGTAATTGCCGGATGGGTACCGGTCTGAATTGCATACTGTTCAGCAGGGAGACCGAAGGCATCCCAACCCATGGGGTGCAAGACGTTGAAACCCTTGGAACGCTTGTAGCGGCAAATGATATCCGTTGCGGTGTAGCCTTCGGGGTGACCTACGTGAAGGCCTGCGCCACTGGGATACGGGAACATGTCCAGGCAGTAGAACTTGGGCTTAGACTTGTCGGTGCCAGTCTTGAAGGTCTGATGTTCGGCCCAATAAGCCTGCCACTTGGTTTCAATTTCTTGCGGATTATACTTTGCCATTTTTAAGATACCTCTTGCGAACCATCCAGGAAGCTAGATCCTTCGACTTCATGCCTACGGCATTTCGCTCAGGATGACACGCGGGATAAATTTTACGGCGAAAAAGATAGAAAAAGAAACGGCCCCGCATTGCGGAACCGTTCAATCTACAGGCTTTCTTAAGCCATTCCTACTCGTCGGCGTTTGTTTCGTCCTCTTCCTTCAAATTTTTCCACTCCCCATTCCCCAGATATTCATAAGTAGAGGTAAGGGGAACTCCCATATAGAAGAATCCTCGATCGATTGAAATCGTGCACAAATCGCCCACTTTCGTAGTGTCTGTCATGCAATAATCATTGATGGACTTTTTTCGCCATTTTTCATTATCGCAAATAAAATCAACACCATAACCATACTTTGGATTACCGATCCAAACCTGAGTTTCAGCACCATCCTTTGCGGCGGTGCATGATTCTTCAGGACCCATGGAGTCGCGCTTTTCCCAAACACCTGAAACACATTCATAATAGTCGTAACCATCACTAGATGCATAGTTGACATTCTTCGCAAACATTCCGTTTGTCGAGTCATTGCAAACGCCTCTTGTATCGGCGAAAATTTGTTTTTGTGCTTCGGCAAAATCCTGAACTTGGTCGCTGTCTCCAGACTGGGTTACAGTCGTCTCACTATCATTTGAGCAAGCAGCAAGACCAAGAGAAAGCCCAGCAACAACGGTAATGGTGCGAGCAATGTTCTTCAATTGAAAATCTTTACGCATCAAACCTTTAAGAGTTCTAAACTTGACTCTAACCAAGAATATACAAAACTTTCTTTCAATTATTGCTACCATTTTGCAAAAATTTCGGCTACACCGAAAAGTTCAGTGCAAAAAAGGATCTATATGCTCACACTCGTCAAGAAATCTCCGATCCTGGTTTTTGTTCTTGTCAGTAGCGCCATCGCAAACGCCAAGGGCGGTGTAGGCTGTCGCCGTCGGTTTCATTCTCGGTGTGGTACAGGATTCCTGCGAAACCGCACTGAATTCCAGCGGTGATGTATTCTTTGCAGCCACTGCAGAATACCGCGACCTCAAGAAATCCGCAAAATAATCCTTCGTGGCGAATTATTATTCACCATGATTTGCGTTTTCACGTTTGTTTTGTTATAATTCTAGCATGCACTTTGGTAAGTTAAATTTCGTTGCAGCAATCGTGCTCACCATGTCCCTTGGCGCTTTCGCCCAAGGATATTTTCCTGGTTCCGGTGAAGAAGAAGACCCGAACGCATCCAGCTGCGTAGGCGACGGTTGCGGTATTACATACCCAAATCAGGAAAAAACCGAGACTATTAGTTCCAGCGAACTTTCCGAAGAAAATTCCCAAACCACGGATACATTAACCGCAGACAGCGCAAAAACTACCGTAAGCAACGAAACCTACGAAGACGAAGAAGAAGATTCCCGAGACCATTTTGTCGTAGAATCTGCCTCCGAATATGCAGCTCGCAAAGAAGGTTTCACCAAGCAGCTCCAGTTCGGCATTCGCGCCCAAGGAGGCATGAACCAGGTTTTCGGAAAGAAATCTTCGGGCTGGGGTATGGGCTACGATGGCGGAATCGGCATTTTAGGAAGGCTTCCCCTCTACAGAAGATCCCTGGGCCTGCAAATGGAATTCGACTTTTCCTACCGTAAATACAATTACGAAAATACCGTCAGCTATGGCGAAAATAAGGCCGAAATCACCCAAATGCTGTTTGAAATCCCAGTTATGCTACAGTATTTCGTAGATGAGGACGGATTGTTTATCAACGCCGGTTTGAATTTAGGTCTTAAAATGTCTAGTGAATCTGTGTTCCACCAGACAATTGAATCCGACAAAAAAATTGAAAAAGAAAAGCACATCAATTCACTCCCTACCGTGGGTGTAGAAATTGGTGCAGTAGTCGATATAGGTTTCGCCATTACCCGCTGGTTGATTGTGGACCTGCGAGTTGTCCAAAATCTAAACAATATGCTGGACATAGATTACATCGCAGAATCCACCATTATGGGTTCCAAACTCTTGACGATGCATGCCTCTTTAGGCCTGTCTATTTTGATCTAGCCACGTAGTTTTAGTAAAAAAAAATTTAAAGTCCTTTTTACCACCATAAATTACTTTTTCAAACATATAAAGTATTTTTAGGGTCGAGTGTGTTTTACCCTTTTATTATTATTGGACTATGAATTTCAAAAAGTTTTCGCTAATCGCTTCTTTGGCAATGGCAATATCCACACCTGCATTTGCCCAGGATGCAAATGACGACGAGTGGGCATCCATTCCCGATAACAACGAAGAAAACGTTCAAAGCACCACACCTGCCTACGACGGATCTTCCGATTCTGAATTTGCAAACGACGAAGAATACGCCAGTGCCTATGCAAGGTATAAAGCAGAAACTACAAAAAGAGCAGACATCAACCGTCAACGTACAGAAGGTTTTGCTCGTCCGGTTATGCTTGGTTTCCGCGGCCAATTGGGCATGAACACATTCTTCGGTGAAAATTCAGATGGTTGGAATCTTGGTTTTCAAGGTGGCGCCGGCCTTATTTTAAAAATGAATTTGGGTATCAAAAACGTAAGCCTCGTTCCTGAACTCACCGTAAACTACCGTTACTACTCCTATGAAAAGGACATGCAGATTTATACAAACAGCGCCTACATTACCGTGACGATGTTTGAAATCCCCATTATCCTGCGCTATACCTTCGAAGATTACAGTTTCTTTGTAGGCCTTGGCCTAAACTTAGGTCTGAAACTGAACGGCTACTCTGAGTTCGAAAGCAGCGGTGGCATCCGTGAAAACACTGTGGCGACTTCTGGTATGGAAGTTGGAGGAGCCCTTGATATTGGCTACATGGTGAACAGGAATCTCCATCTAAACCTTCGCGTTGTACAATGCTTTACAAGTTTGCTGAACAAGACCTTAGTCGATGAACCTACCTTCTATGAATCTTCATTGAATACGTTCCAAGCAACAGTAGGCTTTAGCTACTTATTCTAATTTATCATCCAAATAAAAAGTCCCGGATTTCATCCGGGACTTTTTGCATACAGACTCAGTTAGCGGCCAATGCTTGCAGCGTTCAGCTTCTTACGGAGTCTTTGGACTTCGCGCTCAATCAGGCGCTTTTCCACAGCAAAGAAATCTTCATTCTTCTGAATAGCATTCTTGTAGATAACGTCCGCCAAATCAGGTTCGTTAGCCATAAGAGCCACCAGTACACAGTTGCGGAGGAAGAACTGGTCCATTTCACCCATTTCATAGCGATCATAGAAATCAGCCAGAAGCAGAGCACCGCCGGCAAAATCCTTGGCGCGGGCAGCTTCCACAATATTAAATTCGTCGATGAATTCCTGGGGCAGAGCCTTGGCTGCAACTAGCTTGCGAACCTTGTTATACACATCGTTGGTATCTCGTGCTTCCAGAGGAATAGTGCGAATCCATTCGATATATTCTTCGCGGAACTTCTGGTATTCTACAGATGCTTCCAAAGCTGCCATACGGGGATTTTCCACAGCAGCGGAATCAGTCGTTACAGAATCCACAACTGCAGAATCCTTCAAGGCGTCTTCTTCCAACTTGTTGGCGTAGGACATCAAAGCCAGACGCTTAAAGTTATCCACCCCATTTTCCATCATGGCCTTGACGCGGGCCGGACGACGCAGGTTGTACTCTTCCGGGCTCAGGTATTCCTGCCAGCAAACTTCGCAGGAATCGAACATCTGGACGATGTGGGCTTCGGAATGAACAAAGCGAGCTTCTTCGGCGCGGTTGTCCACCATAGGTACAAAGATACTGTTAGGTTCGACACCATCCAACAACGAGGAAACCATCTTGTTAGTAAACAGGAAGTTTCTTTCGCCAAAGAATTCCGGATCACGATGAATGCGGTCAAATTCCTTAATCATCACAGAATCGGTGCTAAAGCGGCCAATGCCCTTCTGGTACACAGGCTCATCACTTGCAATCATAATAATGTCCGGTTCATCCGTAGACTTGTACAGGCTGACATAAGGGAAGTTCATGTCCAAGGCCTTAAGAATATTCAAGAACATCAAATCATTGAATTCGTAAGTCTGGATCCACTGCACCCAAAGTCCACCGGGCTTCATGTAGCGCTTCATCTTGGCATAGAATTCATGAGCGAACAAGCCAGCCACACCGCTAACCCAGGGATTCGAGGGTACGCTAATAATCATGTCGTACTGACGACGATTGGTGTGGAAGAAGGTGGTGGCATCGTCAATGAAAATATGAATGCGAGGATCATCATAACCACGGGCATTCCAAGGGTAGAATCCCTTGGCCAGGTCCATCATGGCTTCTTCAATTTCAACACAGTCGAAATCCTTAAGCAGGGGGTCAGCCAAAAGATAGTGGGCCCCCATACCGCTACCGAAACCCACCATGGCAGCATCATAAGGCTCCGTCTTTACAGCCATGGGCATAAAGGCGGTTGCGGCCTGGGTCAGTTCGTCGCTGGAAATAGGCTGTTCGCGATCCTTGCTCAAGCTGGCATCGGCCTTACCGTTGGTCTTGACGTAGTAATGAACCTTAGATTCATGGAAGCTAATAGTTGCAGTCTTACCATCGATGACTCGGATCTTTTCATCGGGGTGCATATTTTTGTAGGAACGGAATACACCAGAAGTCACCAGATGAGGATCAAAGCTTACAAAGAAAGCAGGCAAAACCATGGCAGCAGCCACCACATAGAACATGACGTTCTGACGCCACTTTTTGCGATAGACAGCAAGTAAAATAAAGCCAATTGCAAAATCAAGAACAGCAGCCAAAACCAAGGCTCCCTTCAGTTGGAGAAGCGGGAGCAGCAACAAGCCACCGCCTGCAGAGCCGAGAATAGAGCCCAAAGTGTTCCAACCGTAAACCTTTCCAATGGGAGCTTCGCTCTTGAAGGCGCGAGTCAAAATCAAAGTGATCAAAGGCAGCGTCATGCCGGCAAAGAAACTGGTCGGCACCATCCACAGCAATGACAACAAATATTTAAAGACGCTCCAGCAAACATAGCCATCAACAGTGGGATTAAAAATCTGGTTCGCCTCGTTCATCATGGCCCAGAAGGGCTGATGGAAGTACAATGTGCAAAGAGCGAAGAAAGCCATGAAAATCTGGGCCAACGAAAGCACCACCAGGCTATCCTTCTTCAGGAACTTTCCGCTAACCGCACTACCGATGGCAAGGCCCAGAATAAATGCAGAAAGCATCTGGTCGAAGCTGTGGCTAGAAGATCCCATTAACAAGGAAAGCAAACGAGTCCAGACAATTTCATAAACGAAGGAGGTCAAGCCCGTAATAGCCGCAATCCACAGCCACATGTTCTTGCGGGGCATGGGCAGATTATGTTCTGCGGCATAGTCCTCGTTCTGCGCCTCAGCCTCTTCTACATCATCTTCCTCGTAAACAGGAGAAGTGGTCATGCCGATAAAGCCAAAAACAGCCGCCAGCAAGAAGTTGATGGAAGCAGCCACAATCAAGGTAGCGTGATTACCGATGTTAGGAATCAGCAAATAGCTGGTAGCAAGAATACCGATTGCAGAACCAAGACTGTTAGTAAAATAGAGCATAGGGAGCGAAACTTCTGCACCGCTCTTGCGCATAAGACCCGCGGCAATAAACGGGAAGGTCATGCCCACCGCAATCGCAATAGGCAACGTAGAACCCGTAGCAAGGACCACCTTGGCGATTTCAGCGCCTCGGGAGCTAAGCCCTGCGGTAAATTCAGAATCAAAGAAGAACCCTGTCAGCGCGTTATACAGCGGGTGGTATGCCACGCCGCCAATGCCGATGCCCAATTCCACCAAGCCGTATCCCAACAGCGGGCGCTTGGTCTTCGTCACCAGCTTTCCAGCAACAAAGCTACCGATGGCAAGACCGCCCATGTAGATGCAGAGGGTGAGAACTTGTCCGTAACTGGAATGCCCCAGGAAAAGTTTCAGGTAGCGAGCCCAGGAGCCTTCATAAATCAGGCCGGCAAAACCTGAAAGGGCAAACAGGAAATAAATGAGAATATTCATGGCGTAAATTTATACAAATACACCATGAATGAAATGAAAATAAAAATTTAGAGAGTCTATCCTTTACGGATTATAGTGGTCAAAGGATTCCATCATGTCTATCACATACTTATCCGGATTATCCATCGGATTAACAGTGTAGGCTGTGACGACATAGAAATTACCCTTTTCCGTCAATTTAACCGCGGAACACTCACGGAAATCATCTTTACCCTCAAGGCAAATCAGCCCATACCCGTTTTCCTTATTGAAGGAAGAAGAAAGTACGGAACCTCCTTTCAAGGGTTCATAATTCTCAAAAGAATTCTCGGCGTCCCACTGCATAAAGTACATAACTACAGCAGAATCCGAAGCCATTGGAGGGGGCGTGAAGGAGCTATCGCGTTCAACCAGGGATCTTGTTGCTCCTCGAGCCGTCAAATTCAAACTAGGACTTTCTACTTCGCCCAAAACAAACTGAACTCTGAATACGCCATGTTCAATAGAATAAGTTGCTACCCTATAAGCCCACTGTTCATTTGGCATAAACGGCAAAGTAAACTCCACCGGTTCCGGATGAGGAACCTGCAAATACATGCCTCGCTTTGTCCACTTGTACTGGCCAATGCGAATAGCATCCTTGGAGGCACAACCTTCCAAAAGAATCAATGCAAAAAGGCCTATTACTAAAGCAAAATGTTTTTTCATATCTAACCCCTTTTTCTTTGTCTACTTCTTCTCAGAGGGCTTCACGATGGAAGCCATCTTCTGGGTGAAACGCTGTGCAAGCGAAGCACTATCTTCATCCTTGCCGGCGGCCTTTTCCGCAGCCTTGGCGGCAGCGATAGCCTCAGGCTTCCAGGGAGTAAGGCCAACCACGTTATCTACAGGCAAGGTAAAGGCGATGCCCTGTCCCATGGTATCCAAGCCAGCCTTTTGATACAAGGAATGGAGCACCGCGTCCTTGATCTTTGCATCCACCAGAATCATGACGATTTCCTTTTCCGGCTGGATGGCAATGTGGAATACAGATTCCGCCTCCTTGTTGGCGGTTCCACGGGCATTGAGAATGGTACCACCACGAGCACCAGCTTCCTTGGCGGCATCCATGACGGCTTCAGAGAAACCAGCATTTACAATGCAAAAAATGACTTCATGACTTGTAGCGCTCATTATGCATTTCTCCGAACCGCGTCGCGGTTATCGCTTAAAAAATTAAAGATGGATTTTCCAATAATGCTTGCCATGGGAATGGTGTAGGCAATTCCCTTTCCGCCAGGAATCGTATTGAACTTTTCTTCCAGGCTTTCCAGGGCGGCGGGCAAACGGTCTTCGCCAATAATGCTAATAATCAAGGCCCTGTCAGAATCCAGAAGACCCATAGCCGTAGCAATTTCCTTGGGGGCAGTACCCTTTCCATAAACCACCGTTTGCATATTCACTCCAAAAGACTGAATATGGTCCATGAAAAAATCGGCCTTGGCACGACTCACCACAGTCATCATCACCTTCAACTTATTCATGGAAACAGCGGAGTGACCGTCGGTAGTGACCGACCTTCTTACCGGATTCAATCTACCCGGCAAAGAAGTCGCCTTAGAAACATATTTTCCAAAATCAGCCATGGTTCACCTACACAAAATCAATAATCTGTTCGTCGTCGGCATCCTGGATACGACGCATCATCATACGGTTGCGCACGGTCCTGGAGACAATGGCCTTGAAGCCCAACAGCTGAATGGTAATCAAGGGAGTCATAGCCACCATGGCCACAATACCAAAGGCATAACTCAAAATGGAATCACCACCGTCGTGAATGGCTGCACAAGCACCAATGGCCAAAGGCAAAATAAAGCTGGAAGTCAAGGGACCGCTGGCTACACCACCGGAGTCAAAGGCGATGGCGGTATAAAGCTTGGGAATAAAGAAGGACAAACCCAGAGAAATAAAATATCCAGGAATCAAATAGTAGATCAAGGGGAAACCATAAATCAGGCGAAGCATGGAAAGGCCAATGGAAATACCCACACCTACGGACAAAGCGATGAGCATCGAACGTTTGGTCACCAAGCCGCCGGTGATTTCTTCGACCTGCTTATTCAAAACATGAACCGCAGGTTCTGCAAGCACCACCACCATGCCAATCACAAAGCCCGAAACCACCAAGGCGCGAGGCATACGGGCCAGCTGCTGGCCCAGTTCAAAACCAATGGGCATAAAACCCACAGCCACGGCCGTCAAGAAAATCACCAAACCAACAAAGGTGTAGATGATGCCAAAGCCAATCTGCATCAATTTTGTCTTGGTCAGCTTCAGAACAAAAATCTGCAGCACCACAAAGAAAGTCACAATCAAGCCCAGCGCAACAATAACTTCCTTCGCCACCCTGCCTACGGTGGGCAAGAAATTAGCCCCAAGGCTTGCGTCGATGGAATACGCCGTTTCCGAAAGTTCGTAGGTCAAGTCGCCCTTGGAACAAAGGAGCAAGCCCATCAGGGCAAGAATCGGGCCGATGGAACAAAGGGCAATCAAGCCGAAACTGTTTTCGTTTGCGTTTCTACCGCCGATAGCACCAGCCACACCCACGCCCAAAGCCATAATAAAGGGCACCGTAATGGGGCCCGTGGTCACACCACCGCTATCAAATGCCAGCGGAACAAAGCTTGCCTTCCCCATGGAAATCATCAGCATGCCCAACATGAAAAGCACCATGTAGAAGAAGATGATAATGGAGGAAAGATCTTTCTTAAAAACAATCTTGAAAATGGCCAAAAGCAAAAAGAGGCCTACGCCCACACCCACCGTACCGATCAAAAGCTTGGGGTAAATGGCATTTTCCACCTGTTCCGCCAAAACGGACAAGTCAGGTTCCGCCACCGTAATAAGCACACCCATCACAAAGCATACGGAAACCAAAAGCAAAAGGCGGCGGGACTTAGCCAAGCCGGAACCCACGTGTTCACCCATGGGAGTCATGGCCAGGTCGGCACCCAGATTAAACAAGCCAATACCCACCACCAGGAAAATGGCGCAAATTCCAAAAACAACCATCTGCTTGGCACTTAAAGTCACCAGAGGCGTAAAGGAAACCAAAAGCACAATCAGCGTTATGGGCAACACTGATGCAAAGGATTCCTTCAGTTTGGCAAGCAGGGTATTCAACATTTCAATTGCAATATAGTTTTATTATTTCGTCCAACGAAATCCCCAAAACGGCGTTTTTACGCATTTTTAGCCATTTTCCGGCAGTTTTTCCTTTCCTAAATCACATTTTTCATTTTTTTCGCAACCTTTTGTATATTCAGTGCATCAAAGAGGTATATGATGGTCGAAAAGGTTATTATTCAAAAGCTTAAGGAAGGCAGCCGCGAGGCCCTGGCCCTGCTCTGGCAGGATCACAGCAAGCACGTGCTGAACCTGGCCTTTAGAATGATGAAGGACCGCGACCAGGCCGAAGATCTCATGATGGACGTATTTGTACAAGTTCCCAAGGCAATCCACAGCTTCCGCGGCGACTCCGCCCTAGGAACATGGCTTTACAAGCTTACGGTGAACGCCTGCCTAATGAAACTACGAGCTCAAAAGCGCCATCACGAACTTGAAGAAGAAAACCTGGAAAATATCGTGGAAAGCGCCCTGGGCAAACAGGAAACCGCCGAAATTCTTAAGGACTACGATCCAGAAATGCTTCAGATGGGCCTGAACGCGCTGCCTGCAGAAACCCGAAGCATGCTTTGGCTCAAGGACGCCGAAGATCTCGATATTAAGGACCTGGCAGAAATTTACAACATGCCGCTGGGCACCGTGAAGGCTCGCCTCAGTCGCGGCAGAAACTTTATTAAGAACTATCTAAAGGAGCGAAAAATTTATGCGTAACAATGATTTTTCGAAAATGGCTATTGGAGCCAACGACTCCGAAAAGCTGGACTTTTCTGGCCTGGAGACACTCACTCCTCGCGCAGATTCCTGGGACAAAATTTGTGCCCGCCTCGATGCAGAAGCAACAGTCCAAAGCAAGCCTAGCAACATCATCTCCTTCCGCGCTATTTACAGCGCCATCCCGCTGGCAGCAAGTTTTGCCCTGGTGGGTATTTCCGCCATGCTTGCCGCCATCCACACCATCGACGACCAGACCATTTCTATGAGCGAAGACGTTTCCAGCGAAATGGTCAGCTGGTACAATGGTCTTGGAGAAATGGACAACGAAGATAGCGAATTCTTTGAAGACTCCGAAGTCTTTAATTACCTAATGAAGGAGTAAACCATGAACAAGTCCGTAAAGCTTTTTATTGCCAGCATGGTTGTATTCGCATGTGCCCTGGGATTTTTCGCAGGAGCACTCTGCTTCAACCAAAAAAATTCCTGTTCTAAGGAAGGCGTGATGGCGCCGCCTCCGCCGCCTATGCATGGTCCCGGAATGCGTCATGTAAATTCTGGCGACGCCCCACGTGTATCACCCGAAGTTCTAGATTCAATTCTCCAGGTGACTGCAGAACAGAAGGAACAGATCCGCAAGCAACGCGTAGAAACCGATTCCATAGTCAAGGTGGTCCGCGAACAACGTAAAAATGCGGAAAAGCAATTGCGTGCCGCCCTGGATGCTGGCGACATGGAGCAGATAAACACAGCAAAGGCAGCAGTTGCAGCCGCTCAAACAGCCATGCTGGACCAACGCGTAAAAGGATACCTAGGTCTCGCTGAAATCCTCAGCAAAGAGCAGATGGAACAGTTCCGTGCCTTCCACAAGGAACAGACGAAAAAGCGCCCCCATGGCCCCCGCCACGGAGAACACAATAAAACGACTCCTCCCCGCCCATAGGATTTAGCCGCTTTACTAGATAAGCCACCCCAACGGGGTGGCTTTCTTTATGCAAAAAAGCCCCCGGTTGCACACCGAGGACTTTAATCATTAGAGAGAAAGAAATTCTTTAGGATTAGATGATATTTACAATAAGCAGAAGTGCGCTGGTTGCGCTAAGGATCAAGCCGCTCAAGATGGCTTCAACCTTCGGACCATACTGCTTTGTAATGGTGCGATGCTGTGCCTGATAACGCTGTTCCATAATAACCTTCCTTTTTACCAAACAGTTGTAAGTTTCTCATCCCTACATCTATAAACTATCAATTTCGACTAAGCAAAATTCACGATTGTGGACATCTTTTATGGACAACTTGTCCACAGCTAGTCAAAGTTGGAATATTACGCGACATCATATTTGCCTTTGTTTTATTCCATGTAAGAATATCGTAAGCAAGGCAATTATCTATATTTACACCGTATTTAACACCCGCTTTTGCGGAAAGGATTAATCTATGTCTAAACTGACTGATTCTATGGAATGGAAGGCTCTCGAAGCCCACTCCGAAGTTGCTAAGACCTGGCACATGAAGGAACTCTTCGCCAAGGACCCGACTCGCGCCGCTAAGTTCAGCGCCGAAGCCTGCGGCATCTTCCTGGACTACTCCAAGAACATCATCACCGACGAAACCATGGCAAAGCTCCAGGACCTCCTGAAGGCAGCCAACTTCGAAGACATTCGCGCCAAGTACTTCGGCGGCGAAAAGATTAACACCACCGAAAAGCGCGCTGTGCTCCACACTGCTCTGCGTTACAAGGGTACCGAATCCATCTGCGTCGATGGCAAGGACGTGATGCCGGAAGTTCGTGCAGTTCTCAAGCACATGGAAGACTTCACCAAGCTGGTTCGTTCCGGTTCCTGGAAGGGCCACACCGGCAAGTCCATCAAGTACGTCGTAAACATCGGTATCGGCGGTTCCGACCTGGGCCCCGTGATGGTTACCGAAGCCCTCAAGCCCTATGCTGAAAAGCCGGCTGCAGGCGAAACTTCTCCGGAAGTATTCTTCGTTTCCAACATCGATGGCACCCACATAGCTGAAACCCTGAAGAAGGTGAACCTGGAAGAAACCCTCTTCATCGTTGCATCCAAGACCTTCACCACCCTCGAAACCATGACCAATGCAGAAACCGCCAAGGCTGCAGTTCTCAAGGCATTCAACGGTGACGAAAAGTCCATCGCCAAGCACTTCGTTGCTCTTTCCACCAACACCGAAGCAGTGTCTGCTTTCGGTATTGACCCGGCCAACATGTTCGAATTCTGGAACTGGGTTGGTGGCCGCTACTCTCTGTGGTCTGCAATCGGTCTGTCCATCTCCCTGCGTATCGGCTTCGATAACTACATGAAGCTCCACCAGGGCGCTTACGAAATGGATCAGCACTTCAAGACCGCTCCGGTTGAAAAGAACCTCCCCGCTATCCTCGCCCTCATCGGCGTTTGGTACAACAACTTCTTCGGCGCATCCAGCTACGCCATGCTCCCCTACGACCAGTACCTCCATCGCCTGGCCGCCTACTTCCAGCAGGCCGACATGGAATCCAACGGTAAGACTGTTGACCGCGACTCCAAGCGCGTGAACTACCAGACCGGTCCTATCCTCTGGGGCGAACCGGGTACCAACGGCCAGCATGCCTTCTACCAGCTGATCCACCAGGGCACCAAGATGATTCCTTGCGACTTCATCGCTCCGGCAAACAGTCACAACGCTGTTGGCGATCACCACCAGAAGCTGCTCTCCAACTTCTTCGCTCAGCCCGAAGCTCTCATGAACGGCAAGACCCTGGACCAGGCTGCAGAAGAACTCCGCAAGGCCGGCAAGTCTGAAGAAGAAATCGCTTTCCTCGCTCCCCACAAGGTGTTCGAAGGCAACAAGCCCACCAACTCCATCATGATGGACTACGTTTCTCCGGAACGTCTGGGCGCCCTCATCGCCATGTACGAACACAAGATCTTCACCCAGGGCGTTATCTGGAACATCAACAGCTACGACCAGTGGGGTGTTGAACTCGGTAAGCAGCTCGCCATGAAGATCCTCCCGGAACTGAAGGCTGACACTGAACTCAAGCACGATTCCTCAACCAACCAGCTCATCAACTGGTTCAAGAAGAACCAGAAGTAAGCAGAGCTTACTTCTGTAGTGGTTAGTGATTAGTGGCTAGTGGTTAGGAATGCGGGCTAAACCAGCATTCCTATACGCTTTAAGCTTTCCACTTTACGCAAATAAGAACAACCCGTCCGGTTTTTATGCCGGGCGGGTGTTTCTTTTATTCAAACGAATTAGAAGACTAGTGCGGAATCAAGGTCAAGTTCTTTTGGACGATACTCCGCTGAACCCAGGAAACTCGTTTTTTGGAATCAACGGTAATATCAGGAAACATCACGTTATATTGCTCCATACATTCCTGTTCATACGCTGCGGTACTGCGATTTGCCTTTTGCAAAATACGGTTATTATCCACTAGTCCCGAACAAATATCCGTATCATCAATGCCATCCTCTAAAACAGAATGATCATAAATATTCGAAAAATCAAACTCCGTTAAGGACGTATGCATTAACCCAAAGAAATGCCCCAACTCATGCAATGCAGTCCAAGAGACGAAAGCAGAAGATCGTAACACGCCCGACCGTTTTCGTACCGCAACAACCATTACATTCTTTTCTGTATCTTCACCATATCTTGGCGAATACCCCGAAAAGCCTGATTCTATTTGATCCACAAGGACAATATCCAGAGCTTTAGAAACTCGTTCACCAGACCATCTGGCTAAACCAGAAAAATCTTCACTAAACGAAGCGATATAAGGTTCATCGCTGGCGATTCTATTTTCAAACAGGGGGTGCATTGCAGCGTAGGAAACATACAAAGAATCCACACAAATCTCGTAATGTTTTTGAACGTCCCTTTTTATAACGTTCATGAGACTATCTGCAGAAACACTGTCGCTAGTTCCAGCATACTCACCAACAATGACGAGATTCAAAGAAATGCACTCCGATCCCGAACCAGTTCCTTCTAAACGCACCTGGGAAACAGACTTTCCATATGGCGAATCATCAGCATTTACCAAGCTTAAAGCAGCGGTTCCAACAGCATCAGATTTACATGTAAATTCATAAGTCAACAAACTGTCAATTATTTTTCCATCATAGATTCCATCGCAAACGGAATGATGGATAGATAATTTCGGCAATTCAAACGATTCGTCTATAACTGCAGTAAGTTTATATTCTCCTAAGGGGCTCAAATAAGTGCCAACAAAATTATAGGCAATATTATAATCCACAGAATCTCGGACTTCCCCCGCATTCGGGAATAGAACAATTTTCGTCTCTATATTTTTTTGATCTACTATTTTTCCCTCAGTACCTTTATCCCCGCAGGCACCTAAAGTAAAGAAACATACGAGCATCAATACAATATTGAAATACTTTTTTTTCATTGCAAATGACAACAATATCACAAAGTACAATATAGCGAAAAAAAACGAACTTACGTTCGTTTTTTTGTGGGGGTTATTTGATTTTCCTCACCAGTCGAAGTCCTTGATACCCCCCAAAGCCGCCATTAGAATTATCCATGTGAGCCCCAAAATTCAGCGATTGCAGAGAGTCATACAAAAAACCGCCCTTACACGATGTGATTTCATTTCCAAAAATGCTCTTTCCGGGAAGCATCACATGTTCGCAAACAAGGCCTGTCAAATCATAAAGCCCATAATCATTCGGTTTTTTCATGCCAACCGGCTTCGATTCTTGCTGATATACTCCATACTTTTTAGAAATAGCAATTCCTTCACCAAACCAAGCATATTGAGAAGCAACGTCTTTACTTTCACTATTTCTCCAAACATATTTTCGTCCAATCTTCCCAGCTTTAGCTAAAGCCATCCATTCATCATAAAAAGGCAAACGATAACCATTGGCGTCCTCGCGAAAGCGAGGGTCTAGCATCAAAAAAGACCGTAGGGAACACCTGCGGTCTTTTTCGTTTATTTAAACGTTATTGGAATTCAACACTTAAGGCTGGTACGTCTCCCGCTTTTCGCGAAGGGACTGAATTTCCGTCTGAACACGCATCGCTGATTCACGGGCTTCCGCATAGATTTTATCTGAAGGCCAATTTTTTGTTCTCTCGTAATGAGCCTCACGGATTTTATGAATATCCTCTACAGTAAAGTCTTTCGAGATGTCTACTTTTTCCATAAACGATACTCCTCGTCTTCCTGATGTTCAATAAGGACCGTGGGCTGCACAATTTCTATCGGCTTATATCCTTCAAGATTCGTAATTGCACGAATTCCACGAATCGTTTTAATATTGACCATATGCTTAAAGTTCCATGAGATAACACAATCGCATTCCGCTAAAACAGCAGAAGCAATATGCTTGCAATCATCAATACTTCTGGCGGTAAGAATCCCCATTTCAACAATTCTATTTGCCAACATAGATAAATCTTGATGCTGCGGCAATACCTCATAGGATATTTCGCCTAGACATTTGAGAAGAAGCGAACGTTTGGGCTCATAGCAGGCATTTAATTCATTCAAGGTAAAGACAGAAAGGCACACTTCGAACTTTTCCTCTCGGAACATTTGCCACAGGGCCTGCGTATCCCGCATGCGTTCGGGAGCATCTTCCTGATACAGGTAACTGATTACAGAAGTGTCAAGATAGACCTTCAATTTTTTCTGATTATCATTAGACATAGCATCTCCTTTCTTAAAAAGAAAAAACACTTGATTTTCTCAAGTGTTCAGGAGACGATTTCTAACGCTCGGGATGTAATATAGAAAGCGCCCTATTTTTGTAAAGGGTGCTTAGGTAAAAGGTTTGTAATTTATGACTTTGCCTCTACAGCATTGCCATTCTACTTCAGCAAAATTCTAAGAAGTGATTCTGCTGTTTCATTCTCGACAAAACGGATTGCGGTGACCGGCCTGTATTCGAAGGACATGTACTTCGTAAGCTGCAGGGCTGCGAACTTGTGGTCTTGAGAATAGCAGTAGGAAAGATCGTACATTCCATTTTCTGTAGGCAATAGATGGTCCATCTTTGAAGTCAATTGGCAGATTGTATCGTCGGGCAATTCCAGAAGTTCCTTGATTTTATCGCCATTGTCCGAATCCAGTTCCAAATCGCCACCATCAATTTTCGACTTTGTCGGATTAAAAAAAAGCGTTTCCTTAAGGCCAAAGAATGTTTTCTTGATAGAAATGTTGGATTGGTTGTGAAGGAAGTCATTCATCTCTCTGTCATTTGTAAAGCTCATTTTTCTTTCTCTTGTTTGTGAAAAAGTTTTTCGCGCGAAAGCACAATCTCTTGAACAAGATGTAAAAACGCATTAGGCCGCGACAAGGCTGATTATTCAAAACAAAAACCCGCCTAGCGCTAAGCTAGACGAGTTTTTCTTTTTTCCGAGGAGTATTTTTAGATTGAAAAATTAATTATCACCGTTGCGCATTTCAGTTTGTTCACGATCGATTGTGTAGGTCAGGTATTCGCGGAAATCACGATCAATGGTTACGCCTTCGAAATCTTCAATATCATCTTTCAACACGAACACGCCGGTTTCATTGAGCCATGCATTAATGTCGTAGTTTTCAAGAATGACACTAGTATTTCCTGCAGCCTTAGCCACCTTTTCGATTTTTTCTTTAGCTACCCAGCCCTTGCAGTCTGCAGCCTTTACTAAAGCGTCAGCTTCGACTTCCTTAAGAAGAGTAAGTTCGTCGGCAAAGTGTGCAGTGCAAATAACCTTGTCTCCACCACGCTGAGCCATGATATCCAGATCTCCGAGTTTGGACTTAACCATCTGAGAAGCAAAAGACATCGAGACCATTGTAGCGAGAACCAGAACCGTTGTCAGTTTAAGCGTTTTCATGGTAAGCCTCCTTGTTGGTGAACCCTCATCGGCCCACATTTTTAAAGTACAAAAGGGCTTTTTCGCAGACCACAAAATGTTAAAATTTTTTGACAAAAGTCCTTCCAAGGTGGAATACGCAAGCTATGGTCGCCCTAGCCGGAATTTTGTATAGAGGTCGATAATTCGCGGGAATCCTGCAACGGCATAAGGGCACATTGGTAAACAACAAATGTGATGATTTTTTCGCAGACTACGTTGTGGCAAAGTATATTTTGAACATGAAAAATTTGAAGTTCGGAATTCTTGGTTGCGGCTACATTGCCGGTAAAATGGCAGAAGCCGTTAAGGTGTTGGAAAACAAAGGCATGGGCGTAGAACTGTACGCCGCGGCCGCAAGGGACTTGACGAAGGCCCAGGCATTCGCCGGTGAATACGGCGCACAGGTTGCTTACGGCAATTACGAAGATTTGGCTAACGATTCCGAAGTTGACTTGATTTATATTGCAACTCCCCACTCCCATCATTATGAACATGCGAAATTGTGCATCGCAGCCGGCCGTAACATTCTAGTGGAAAAGGCTTTCTGCGGAAATGTAAAGCAAGCAACAGAAGTGATTGCCATGGCCCACGACAAGGGCGTATTCTTGTGCGAAGCTATGTGGACCAGATTCCTGCCTGCTGTACAGACTATTCGCCAGTGGATTTCCGCAGGCCGCATCGGCGAAGTACAAAGTGTGGAAGCAGATTTTTCACAGCCCCTCACCCATGTGGAACGCTTGATGAATCCGGCTTTGGCT
Source organism: Fibrobacter sp. (assembly GCA_045597525.1). GTDB lineage: Bacteria > Fibrobacterota > Fibrobacteria > Fibrobacterales > Fibrobacteraceae > Fibrobacter. Next base: position 44,347 of record JAZLKF010000061.1, read on the forward strand.
GGAGGCGCCCTGCTGGACTTGGGCATTTACAGTTTGACATTCGCAGACCTGTTCTTGAATGAAGAAGGTTGCCGCGGCAACGACGGCATTGTTGGCAGGGATTGCGCAAACTACGGCGCACCTATTGCGGGCATTGACGCACGTTGCATCAAGACGGATACCGGCGTGGATGCCACCGACTGGATCAACATCACTTACAAGAACGGCAAGAAGGCTTACCTCAAGACTTCCATTACAGATGCTTGGCACAACGAAGGCGTTATCTATGGAACGGCAGGTCGCATCCGTGTTGTCAACTTGAACGACATGGAAGAATTGCAGGTTTACGATGCAGCTGGCCAGCTTGTAGAAAGCGTAAAGCCGGAAAGAATCTGCAACTGCTACGAGTATGAAGTGTTGGCTTGCCGCGGCGCTCTAATCAAGGGTAACAGGGAATGTCCGGAAATGACGCACTACAAGACCATGGAAATGATGGAACTGATGGACAATCTTCGTGATCGTTTTGGCGTCAGCTATCCTTTTGAAATCGCACCCGGCGTCACTTGGGACCGCAGCGGCAACAAGTCCATTCTGCAGGTGTTTGACATCGAGACCGGCAAGATTACCACCCTCAAGAAATTCGACTGCGTCATGGAAGCGCCCAACTGGAGCGCCGACGGAAAGTACATCACCTACAATTCCAACGGCCGTATTTTCAAGATGGACCTGATCCGCGATGCTGCAGGAGAATTGTCCGCAGGCGAAATCACCGAAGTTCCAAGTTACTACGTGGACAACTGCAACAACGACCACGTTCTCGATCCTGATGGAAGCGGTTTGTACGTAAGCCACCACACGAAGGAAGATGGCCAGTCCCGCATCTACAAGATTTTCTTTGACGGTCGCGAACCTGTGTTGGTAACGCCTCTGGCACCTAGCTATCTCCACGGAATTACACCCGATGGAAAGCACCTGGCCTACTGCGCCGAACGCAACGGCGAATACGACATCTACACCATTCCTACCGCCGGCGGAAACGAAGTCCAGCTTACGACGGCACGAGGCCTCAATGACGGCCCCGAATACGATTGCAAGGGCGAATACATTTGGTTCAACTCTGTACGCACAGGCCGCATGCAGGCATGGCGCATGAAGGCCGACGGTTCCGAACAGACCCAGATGACCTTCGATGAACATTGGAATACCTGGTTCCCCCATATTTCCCCGGACCTGCAGAAGGTGGTCATGGTGGCCTACACGGAAGTGGATGTGAAGCCCGGTGAACACGTGCCAAACAAGATGGTGGAACTGAGATTGATGGAAAAGGAGATCCCGGCTCAGGGCCGGGATGACATGAGCAACGGCCGGGATGACAAATGGTCGGCACCCAAGACCATTCTGAAGCTTTTCGGTGGCCAGGGAACGGTCAACGTGAATTCCTGGGCTCCAGACAGCAAGCAGTTCGCCTTCGTTATTTACGAAAAGTAAAAGTCATTTTTACGCGAAATATTTATCTTTTCCAAAAATTCCTTTACCAGAGGTTTTTATGAAAAGAGGTTTTTCACTTATCGAAATTATGGTGGTTGTGGTAATTATGGGTATCCTCGCCGCCGTAGGAGTTCCCAAACTTTTCGGTCAAATTGAAAATGCACGCATCGCAAACGACATCCAATCATTAAATGCGGTTAAAACAGCGGTCGTTGCGGCGTCCGTAGATGAAGCTTTTCAAAACGCATTTAGCAAAACCATTGAGAACAGCGAAAGAGTATTCCGAATTCGCATGACTTGGGCCGTGGCTAACGCCAAGAATTATGAATTTCAAAATGCAATTGTAGAAGCAATTAAGTCCAACGCAGGTAGCAATTACGTAGAAGTAGGTACTCGTGCAGGGCAAGATAAAATTGCCATCTACGAAAGTAAACTCCTAAAGAAAAAAGAATTGGATATGATGGTTCTTGTAATGGAACACAGCGGTCACTTTAAAATTTGTGTTCTGCCCACAAATTCTGCCGGTCGTGATAATCCTATAAATGTATTTACCTATCGCGGAAAACCTGTAGCTGCAGGCGACATCCCCGGCGAAAAAGATTCCTGGAATGGGGTAACGTTCAAATACATCCCTCTAGAAGACTAAGTTCCATCACAAAATACTTTATACAAAAAGGCGTCCTGAGAAAACTCAAGACGTCTTTTATTTTACACCAAACAAATTACTTTATTAATCTTTCACACAACGAACATAGCGGCGACGAGCCTTGGGGAAATCGTTACGGTCAATCATCTTCGGCTGAATGTAGCGCGTATAGACATTGGTCGCAGCAGTGTCTGCACTTTCTGTCGCACTCCAAACATGCATACTAGCGCCCAAATCCTTCCAGCCAACATTGTCATTGCCCTCAATGACATAATGATACTTTCCGCCAGGAATTGCCGAGAATCCATAGTCATCTGTCATAGGATAATTGTCATATCCCTTCCAAGCACCATTAGGATCGCAAAGGCTTTGACCTGCGGTAGCAATACCGTTGCTGGCATCCACAAAGTCTAACAACGTTTGCCATTCATCATCGCTAGGTATATGCCAACCCTCGGGACAAATGCCACGATTATTTTCTATCCTACTAATAACCCCAGCTTTTGTCGCAGACTGAGTCTGGTATTTTTCATCAATGCCCATGGCTGTTGACCAGGTGTACAAACGTCCATATATTTCGCAATTCTTCGGTTCATCATTATAGCACCAGCTAGAATCAATTCCTGTAGTAGCACGAAGATTTTCGGCCATCCAAAGTTGCGTGCCAATGCCCACAGTCTTGTAGGTGTATCCATCGTACTCAACTGTACTTTCGTATCGATGAGCCACTGATGAAGAACTAGAGTTAGGTTCTTCTGCAGTATCAGAGGAAGATTCCACCTTGGAATCACTGCTTCCATCGGGTTTTGAACTGCTGGAGGATTTCAGACGAGACGCTTCAACCTGACTATCAACCACCCATTTCCAGTTGCTTGAGGTATCTTGAATGCAAACAACGGTGCTGTAGCCATACTCAAGGGAAGCATTTTCGTTTCCGGCCTCGCAGCCTCTTTCAAAGTAGGCCTCATTCTTAGAAGCCTCTTGCCAAGTATTGTTTCTACGACACACATAGAACTTACCTTGAGCTGTAAATACGGAATCTACCAGGCCTCCATTGCATGCATCCACCAAAAGATCCCCAAAGCAGCGCTGGAGATTCTTCTTGTAATCCTTTCCACCACATTCATCGGAAAGAGTTGTTTCAGAACTCGTTGCCGAACAGCCCATCAAGCCCAAAGACGCACCCAACCCAACCAACGTCATCTTAAAAATATCAGACATCATTAGAGACCTCCAAAATCGTATAAAAAATATACTCTTCAAAGCCCTATTATGCAGTGACCTTATGCACACTTGAAAGAAAAACACCTTAATGATATTCCAAAATGGAGGAACTCCCGCCCGAGGCCTCAATGACGGCCCCGAATACGATTGCAAGGGCGAATACATTTGGTTCAACTCCAACACCCATAAACGGCAAGATTCCCAATCAAGTCGGGGATGACATTCCCGAAAAAATATACCTTTGGGATATGCCGGTAGATATTGCAGAACAAATCAAGAAGCTTTCTCCTTTGATGGACGAAAAATCCGAAATTTTTCGTGAGTTGTCCATCTTCTTTGGAGGTAACGCAAAAGTGGATGTTCACCATAGCGACCTGTCCAAGTTCTTAGGCCGCAAGCGACTCTATCGCGTTATCCGACTGAAGGGCGAATCCTACAAGGATTGCGTTTACCAGCTAGTAGATGACCATCCGGAATCTATGGACGCCTTGGGCATGCTGCGCTACTACAAGGCCCCCGCAGGCCGCATCCAGTGGGAAGAAATCGAGAAGGCAGAAATTGCCATGGGCAAGGAGCTCACCGTAAACGCCTACGGCTGGATGCCCGATGCGTGGACTTTATTTGAAGGCGGAGAGCAGCACGAAATGGTTGCTATTCTGGCTTTCGATTTTGGCGATTAAAAAAATCCCGGTCAAGGCCGGGATGACAAGAAAGCGAGAGCCATTCTTATTGAACAAATTCAAAGAGGGTCACGCCAGGAAGTTTTCCGCGGCGGCTTTCAAGATACTCACCAAAAGGTTGTTCTATGACTTGCTTTCTCAAAGAGGATGCGTGACGCAACTTTGGCAATTCCCCGTTTCTTAAAACAACAAACCCAGTATGGGTGGCGTCAATTTTTTCAGACTTTCCGACAAAAGCAACACCGATGACCATCATGGGGCCAGAATAAGGCTTACCCGCAAATTCCAGGGCCTTGTCATAAGGTAAGTAACGCAAATCCATGGGCACATCCTTAGACTCTCCATTCACCGTATATTTCAAACCTTTCGCCTTGAAAAAATCCACCTTAGGCATGGTTCGCTGAATCGTCGTGTCACCAGCCATGGGAATGATCTTTGCATACTTGGTGTCAGAAATCCAATCGGCAATCATATAGTGTTTGCGGTTCATGTAGCTGATCTTGCCGGCCTTGTAACGAATGCGCTGCAGATCCCAGAACAAGGAATCCTCGTGGGGAGAACGGGCCAAAGCCAAAGCGTGTTCTACGAAAGTCACGCAGTCCACTGAATCCAAATAAACAAGAGGCTTGGATTCTACGTTTCCAAGATAACCTTCACCCATGGGACCTAAACGATAGGGTTTACCCTTAAGGGCATTGGTAAAGTAATCAAGACGAGCATAAAGTCCACGAACATTTTGGCCAGAAAGCCAAAGCCGCTTCATTTCCATTAAAGATGCGTAACTATCGTTAGTCTGCATCACCAAGCGAGACCACAAGGAATCCAAAACATCCTTACAGGTGGCATCGGGATTTTTCCCCGTATCATTCAAGTACATGGCAACAGCAAGGGTATCCCCATTCATAGTGAAGATATAACCTACAAGGCCATGGGCTTCTCCAATGAATCCGGTCTTGAAACGAGTCAGCCAAGGATAAGGCAAATCCAGCAAGCGCTTGCCCCCTGTTCCAAGGCCAGGGCCAGCAAAGCTGTTGATATAATAGTTTCCCTTAGGATGGCGGGCCATCTTTGTAAGAAGTTTTGTTTCAGTGGAAGGCTTCAGTTTATTTTTGGGGGAAAGTCCACATCCATCCCACACTTCAAAATCATCTGCAGGCAAACCCATTTCTGCAAGAAACTTTCCTTCCATTTCCTTACCACCTTCAACGCTACCCTTTCCGACTTTTTGTGCGCCTAGATTGCGGAACAAAGCTTCTGCGTGGAAGTTCTGGCTGCGCTGATTAATTTCATCAAGAATGCTCAGGAACGGTGCTGCAGAAAATTCAAACTTGGCAATTTCAATTCCGGAAGGAACACCCTTTGTGGGAAGGTAAGTTACACCACGTTCCTTGAGGGCGTATAAAAATGCAGCATTAAAAAATCCCACAGGATTGCGAATAGGCAAGACCAACTGAGCGGAGTCGACCTTGATACCGATCGTTCCTCCCAAGGTGATTTCAGACTTTACCGGATCCAATGCCCAAGTCCAATTTTTCTTTTTCTTGGGGACGGTCATCATTTCATTTTTCAAAGTGACATAACCAATATCCGGAATGACTTCTGCAGTGGCCAATTTGCCTTCTTTATCAGCAGGCTTAAAACGAACCACCACACAATTATCATTGAAATTCAAAGGGCCGATTTCTGCGCCGTACCAAGCGTCGTAGAAGTTCTTGCGCCAGTGTTCCGCCTTCCACGGACCCGTATAATAACTGGAATCCAAATCTATCGTGCCGCGAATAGTATCTACACCCAACGCACGAATGGAATCAACCATGGCGTACAGCATGTAAAACGGATCGGCATAGTAACGACCGGAGAAATTCGGATCTCCTTCACCGCGAATATTCACAGAGCCTAGGAATGTCCCCTTTTGAACACTTCCGTTCAAGGACACATAAGTCTTAGGTTCATAATCCAGCGGCAAATAATGAATGGCAGCTGCCGTGGTCAAAGTCTTGAGGGTACTTGCAGGCGTAAATTTTTCATCGCCACGAATATTCGTCAATTCCTTGCCGGTTTTTACCGAACGGATAGAAAGCCCATAGCGAGAACCTGGAACAAGAGAGTCCACATAGACTTGGAAAGAATCAATATCGATGGAAGCAAACGCCGCCACCGTCAACAAACAAATAATGCTTAGGATTCTTTTCATCTCTTCTGCAAGCTCCCCCACAATCAGCTACTTGGCAAGTTTCTGGAAATCTTCAAAATACTTGGGATAGGTCTTGTTGACGCAAGCCGGATCCAAAATCTTGATAGGAACACCACCCAAGGCAGCAAGGCTAAAGCACATGGCCATGCGGTGATCGTTATAGGTTTCAATGGAAGCTGGCTGCAGATTTACTGGCGGAACCACAGTAATGGAATCGTTGGTTTCGCGGACTTCGGCACCGACCTTGCGAAGTTCGGCCGCCATGGCGGCAATACGATCGGTTTCCTTAACACGCCAGCTGGCAATGCCGCTAATAGTCATGGGACCATCGGCAAACAAGGCAAGAACAGCCACAGTCATGGCGGCATCGGGAATGTCATTCAAGTTCAGGTCAATAGCCTTGAGCTTACCTGCAGGGCCAACGCATTCTACCCAGTCAGGACCCATGGTAATCTTTGCACCCATCTTTTCGAGAACTTCGGAGAACTTTACATCGCCTTGGCAGCTTTCGCTACCTACGCCAAGAACACGTACCTTGCCGTGGGCAATGGCGGCAGCAGCCAGAGGGTAACTGGCAGAACTTGCGTCACCTTCCACCATGTATTCACCCGGAGTCTTGTAGGTTCCCTTGGGAACATAGAAATCAGAAAGGCCTTCGTGACGGACTTCGATACCGAATTCCTTCATCACCTTCAAGGTAATCAGGATGTAAGGAGCAGAAATCAGTTCGCCTTCTACGTGAATATGCATTTCGGATTCTGCGTAAGGAGCGCATATCAAAAGTGCAGTCAGGTACTGGCTGGAAATGTTCCCGCGAACACTTACTGTACCACCCTTGAGGCCATGGGCCTTGATGCAGACCGGCGGATAACCTTCGGTTTCCTTGTAGCTGATGTCTGCGCCCAAGGTGCGAAGAGCGTCTACCAAGTCACGGATGGGGCGTTCCTTCATGCGCTGTTCACCACTCAGGTTGAATTCGCCTTTACCAAGAGTCAATGCTGCGCAAAGGGAGCGCATTGCAGTACCTGCGTTACCCAAATAAAGATCTGCCACGTAATCGCCATCCACATTTTCGGGAGCATTGAGGCTGCCACCATTACCGGCCACAGTAGCTTCGGTAAAGTCATCGGACATCTGGATTTTTACACCAAGTTCCTTTAGAGCCTCACCCATATAGCGGGTGTCGTCACTACGCAAAAGGTTATGCAACTTGGTAACACCCTGGGCAAGGGCGGAAATCAAAAAGACTCTGTTGGTAATGCTCTTGGAACCAGGAACGCGGACTTCGCCGTTATAGGAGCTAAGAGCAGGGAGTTGAATAAAACTAGGACGAATAAAAGGTTCTGCCATGGCACAAATTTATAAATTATACACAAATTGATTTGGGGAGACCGCGCAAATACGGTCTATAACGTAACGAGGCGTTTATGTTTTTGAAAAAGTTTTTTGATTCAAAAAAGAAGACTGAATCCAAGGCTACTGTTGAAACAAAGGAACAGGCTTCACCTGAGGCAATTTCTGTTTCAGAATCCATGATTGCGGCCGCTGCAAAAACTCCTGTGCAAAAAACTGACGACCAGGATGAAATCACTGAATTGAAGTTTACTGTCCGTTTTTCTGACTGCGACGAATACAGCCGCTTAAAGCTGTCCCGCCTTTTTCAATTTACGGAAGAAGCGGCCTTGGCTGACGCCCAGCGAAAGGGTTACGGTCTATGGAACATGTTGAATGCAGGCTACGGATGCGTGGTGACCCGAATGAAATTGCGTCTCAATCACACTCCCGTGCTAGGCGAAGAGCTCTACGTAAGCACCTGGGCCAAGGAGAACTATAAGGACAAAGTAATTTACAAGGATTACATGGTACGCGACGGTCGAGGCAACATCTTGGTAGAAGGAACCTCATCTTGGCTCCTGATCGACATGAAGACCATGAAGGCGGTTCCTCCATCTACAAGTCCATTCCCCGTTCCTATCGAAGAAGGCCGTGAAGCCCTGCCTGAGAAGTTGGACATTCTTTCCATGGGATTGTTCCCCAAGGTTGTAGACCAGGTACAGGGCCGCAACACAGATATGGACATCAACCACCACGTGAACCATTGCCGCTATGTAGACTGGATTCTTGACGCCTTGGACCGCAGCGAAGTCAAGGGCCGAGGCATTCGCTCCATACAAATGAACTACATCTACCAAGTTCCACTGAATGAAAAAGTGGACATCATCCGATTCAAGGACTCTAAGCATCACGCTGTACTTTTCGGCATGAACGCAGAAGACATGAAGGGGAACCCCCTCAAGGCCCGCTGTCACTTCCAAGCCCGCGTGGGCTTTGGGAACTGACAACGCCAACCCCAGGTACCATAAGGAAGGTGACGGAACCATCACGAAGCGTTTGCAATATACGTGCGGAGTCCCCCGTCACCAGCGATAGCTTTCGCAGCACAGACGGCGCAGGATGGCCGTACCCGTTATGCGCCCCCACGCTTATAACCGCATAGTCAGGCGCCACCTGAGATAGAAAACGAAGGGTGCTGCTTCCCGCGGAACCATGATGGGCCACTTGAAGAAGTGACGCCTCTAGATTTGGCGACAGTTCCAGCAGACGCCTCTCCCCGATGGAATCAAGATCTCCCGTCAGCAACACTTTATGAGAATCCAAGCTTGCCTCCAAGACTAGGCTTGCCTGATTGTCGCCTACAGAGATGTACTGTACTGGCCAAAGAACTTTCAAACGCAAATCTCCAAGGGAAATTTCGTCGCCGCGGTACAACGTATCTACGCGAACACTCAACCGTTTCATAACCCGTAGGACGCTATCCCCCACAAAACTTCTGGCAGAGTCAGCCCCCACATACAAACGTTTTACCAAAATCTTCGGCAAATAACTCCCCGAAGTTTCATCCGGGAGTTCCATCAACCCGCCCCCATGGTCCCTGTGACCATGGCTCATGACAACCCACTCCAAGGTATCGATACCCCGGGCTTTTAGCGAGTCCATCACGCCCATGGAATCTGGTCCTGCATCATACAGCGCGAATTTTCCCTCATATTCCATTAGCACAGACAACCCCTGGCCAACGTCTAGGAACGTTATCTTTGCCAAGGGTTCTGTCTCCGCGCCCCCCGACACATACATGCACCCCCAAAGAATAAATACAACCCAACCAAGCAAGCACCACAGAACGCCCCCAGTAAGAACCCACAATAACACCCAACGACCTGTTTTTTTCGCATTTACCATAGGCAACATCCTCCATATTTGGAATTTTCCCTATATACACGCAGGAAATGGCGAAGCCGATTGCTGTTTTCAGCTTTTTTTCATCATTTTTACTATCTTTTACCTAAACTGGACGAAGGTTCAGATGTCAACGAGGAAATTATGCAATTACCTAAGTACAAAAAGAAGAAGCGTATCAAGTTGAAAGTCTGCCAGGAACCGGGCTGCGGCCGCGAATTCTGGGGCCATCCGATCGCAAAGTACTGCGAATTGCACCGCGACATCAAGCAGCGTCAGAAGCAGAAGAAGGATGTGGAAAACATCGAATCCAAGAACATCATCTTCCGCCACAACTATACCGAATCCATGGACCTGACCTTCAAGTGCTGCCTGGAAGGTTGCAACGAGATGTTCTCCATCAAGGTGTTCCCCAAGCAGTACATCTACCCTCGTTTCTGCGAAGAACATCGCAACGACTTTAAGCGAGCCAACTTCCTGCGTATCGTTTCTAAGCTGAAAAACGACTAAATCGCGCATTTTTGACTAGAAAGTCGTTTTTTTAGCAAAAATTAAACTGTCACCCTTGAAAATCGGGGTGGCTTTTTTATATTTGGCACACATTCATGGTGGATGTAGCTCAATTGGTTAGAGTCCCAGATTGTGATTCTGGATGTTGTCGGTTCGAGTCCGGTCATCCACCCGAATAAAAAGAAAGCCTCGCTAAACAGCGAGGTTTTCTTTTTATAACTCAGGGGATCCGCCCCCGAACCCCTAGGCAAATGACTTTGGTCATTTGCGGGCGCTTGGTGTTTATTCTTTTCTTTGCTCTATACTTAGGGGCTTCGCAATTAACATAGCCCAAAGAAAAGTCCCGCAGATTTCTCCGCGGGACTCCTCCTAACCGGCTCATTCCTCCTAACCTTGAGCCTTTACCAAATAAAGCCTATTTCTTGACGCAGCGAACGCCTATCAGACCGAATTCACCTTCATCATCAAGGATACCTTCATCAACATTCATCCCACCGATTGTCCCGTCCAAAGAACGGATGCGTTCAAAGAATCCATCAAATGGATTGTCAGATTCTTCAAAGCTGGGGATGTTCGCATAACGACCTTCTCGTCCATAAGATGCATTAGGAACGGCCGAAAATTCGATTACATCGCTGGCTCGATTATAAAGATTGAATTGGCCCAAACCCGTCTGGCGAATCTTTGCTCCAATCCACGTGTCCTTCTTCATAAGCTTTACAGCCAAGTGATCGTCATCCCCAATATATTCAGCCAGGAGCTTCCAGTCCTTCGAAGAGGGAATTCTCCAGCCATCAGGACAAACACCCTGATGATTTTGAATATCCACAGACTCCAACATTTTTGATACCTCTTCAACGAAACCAGTTGTATCCAACTGCATAACGCTAGGCCAAGTATAAAGGCGTCCATATTTTTCGCAAAGCCCAAGGGAATCATTTAGGCACATCGATCCGGGTACATCAAACTTCAGGTCTTCGGCCATCCAGGTTTGAACGGAACCGTTTACCGTAAAGGATGTAGTCTTGTAAACACGGCCATCACGAGAGTCCGTCATAGTCCCAATGGAATGTTCGATCTCAGGAACGTACCAGTCCCAAAGACCATCAGAACATTTCAGGTCAAGGCCATACTTTTTCATTTCGCTAGTCGCATTGATAAAATCATGTTCATCGGCAAGAACAATCTTCCCCTCATTCGATTTATCGCACCGCCCCAGACTTGCATACACAGAAAAATAGTTGGTCACAAATCTTTCAACCTGGTCGGTAATTTCATCACCGGGTTTTTCCAAACCCAAGGACAGCCAGAACAGATCGTTATGGATTTCGTTATTCCTTACAAAGCTTCTCATATCACGAGCAACAACGTTATTGTCGGAAATAGACGGAATATCCATTAGATAGGTCGCAGCAAGAAGCAAATGGTCGGACTTTGAATTTCCGTAAACATCCATTCGTCCAAAGTTTTCGTACTCCCCATAAATTCCTATGGAAGCAAGAACATCCTCTTCTGCCTGCGCCATTGCAGACTCAACGCTAGTACCGGATTCCACCAGTTTCTGGACCTGATAATATTTCCAGGCTGTCAGAATATTCACGTTAGATGCCGTGGGATTTTTCGCATCAATAATCGCATGCATCTTATAGCGACTCTGTTCAAGTAAATCTTCAGTGTAACCGAGTTCCAACAGTCTCGATTCGTCAACATCAGAAACATCTACTTCCAACAATCCATATCGCCAGCCATTGCTTTCTATCTTCACCTCGTAACTGGAATTTTCATTTACGGTTCCATCAAAACAGCCATTCCCTGTCGCCAGGGTCTTTGAATCCAGCGTGCAGAAACGCACCTTTTTCAGGTATAAACTACTTCCAAAGTTTCCTGAATTAACAGTTGTCGAATCCAAATTTTCCAAGTCAAAGGAAGCAAGGCTTCTTAGGACCAAGCCCTTCAAATTGGTAATATTCTCTGCAATGCTAGTTTCTTCGGAAACACCATTGGCCACATTTTCATCGGCACAACCATTAACCAGCATTCCCATAAACAGAGGCGCCACTCCACCGAGGGTCACACCCATCTTTTTGAATAAATTCTTCATAGATCCTCCTATTCCTTTTCCCCAGATTTTTTTGAAGTCATCCCACTTTCAACAAAGCTTTTTTCTTCAGCAATGTTTTTTGTCATCGGGAACAACTGCATGTTCAAGCGGTATACCCGTTCCATGGTGTCGTCGGCCATGGCAATGTCAGCCACGCTCTTTCTAAACTCAGCGATTTTCTGAACCACCTTTTCGTAGGACTTTTCAGAAAGCCCCATGGTAAGACCGGAGAAGTGGCGTTCCTTCTGGGAAACGTTTTCGATGGTATCCAACGCCAGTTCCCCCATCTGGCGGTGCATTCCGCGGACTGCAACCGGAGTCACCTCCATAGGGCCTGTAGTCACAAACTGTTCTGTTTGACGGTAGCTACCATCAGACTTTTTTTCGAGAAGACCTGCCTTCGTCAAAAAAGCAAGAACATCTGAAACCTCTGCCGCAGTAATTTTAGGCATGCAGGCCTTGGCGATTGCCAAAGGTTTTGCACCAGCCATAGCAGGAGCCAGTTCGCGGATTACAGGATTTTTCCAATCGCTGAAGAAACGGAAGGAATCCCCTTCAACAACGGTCGCCTTGTGGGCTGCAGCAATGCGAAGCATTTCGTTGAAGTGCATACGCCTCGATTCATCATCCTTGGCGTGATTCAGGTCCACCAGAACCTTGAAATATTCCGCTTCCCAGTCCTTCAGCTCCATGGCAACGGCAACACGTTCCACAGCAGCGTCGCTTAGGTTATACACGCCCTGAGAAACCATCTTGAGGTACACCGGCGACGAGAACCCAGCGCTCTTTGCGAAATCTCGCCAGGTAAACGCACGACGAGCTTTTCGATTCTCGTAGTATTCGGCGATATACCTGCGGTAATCTGTATATTCAATGATTTTTTTCATGAAGACCTCCTAATCCTCGCTTCCAAATATATCCACTCAATCATAAATAGCCCATATTTCGCGACACAGAACACGATATTTTTTCACAATTTTTAAGAAAATTTTGTATCGTGAAAATTTTTATTGAGTTTTTACAATACAATCGTAAAAAAAAGAACCCCTCGGCAATAACCGAGGGCTTCTTGGAGATCCCGGCTCTGAGGCCGGGATGACAATCCATACTCTTAGCTCAAGCGGCTAATCATGTAACCAGCGCAGACTGCGGTACCGATCACGCCAGCCACATTGGGACCCATAGCGTGCATCAGGAGGAAGTTCTGCGGGTCGTACTTAGCACCTTCAACCTGAGAAACGCGGGCTGCCATAGGCACTGCAGAAACGCCAGCAGAGCCAATGAGCGGGTTCACCGGATTCTTGGGAGAGCACTTGTTCATGATCTTTGCAAGGAAGAGGCCAGCTGCAGTAGAGAAGCCGAAGGCCACAACGCCCATAGCAATAATCATGAGGGTCTGGGGGCGCAGGAAGATGTCGGCAGACATGGTGAGGCCCACAGAAGTGCCAAGGAAGATGGTCACGATGTTCATGAGTTCGTTCTGACCGGTCTTGACGAGACGATCAACAACGCCAGATTCCTTGAAGATGTTACCAAGCATAAGCATGATGATCAGTGCGGATGCATCGGGCACAACCAGGATGCAGACAACCATGACCATGATAGCGAAGGCGATACGTTCGGCCTTGGAGACCTGGCGCAGAGACTTCATACGGATCTTACGTTCCTTATCGTTGGTCATGAGGCGCATGATGGGCGGCTGGATCAGCGGCACCAATGCCATGTAGGTGTAAGCAGCAACGGCGATGGGGCCGATGAGGTGCTTAGCCAACTTGTTAGCAGTAAAGATGGAGGTCGGACCATCTGCACCACCGATGATACCGATGGAAGCAGCTTCGCCAAGAGTAAAGCCACCGAAAGCAACGGCGCAGAACATGGTAGCGAAAACGCCGAACTGAGCACCACCACCCAAGAGGAGGGTACGCGGATTTGCGATCAGCGGTCCAAAGTCAGTCATGGCACCCACGCCCAGGAAGATGATGGGCGGGAAGAGTTCCAGGTGGATACCCTGGCTGATGTAGTAATAGAGGCCTTCGGTCGGGACAAACATGCCCTCGATGCTCCAGCCACCATCGTAGAATCCCTTGGTGGGGATGTTCACCGCAAGAGCGCCCAGTGCGATCGGCAAGAGCAGCAGCGGTTCGAACTTTTTCACGATTGCCAAGTACATCAGGACGAAGCTGACAAGCCACATCACCAGCATAGACGGGGTGATGTAGGCAAAGCCAGTGTCGCCAGCGAACTGGGCAACGGAGCTAAGAATTGAACTCATTTATATGTACCTCAGTAGGGCTAAATTAAGCGATGGTGAGGAGAGTCTGGCCGTCGACGACGGTATCGGTTTCCTTAACGGAAACAGAGTTAACAGTACCTGCGCAAGGAGCGACAACCGGGTTTTCCATCTTGAGAGCTTCGATGATAGCAACTTCCTGGTTTGCTTCGACCTTGTCGCCAACCTTAACCTTCAGCTTGAACACAGAACCAGCGAGCGGGCTCTTAACTTCGGTACCGCCAGCAACTGCGGGAGCAGCAGCCGGAGCCGGAGCAGCTACGGGAGCCGGAGCAGCAGGAGCTGCAGCGGGAGCAACGGCGACATTGGAATCAAGAACTTCAACTTCTACATCGTAGCTCTTGCCTTCGAAACTGATACGTACGGTCTTCTTCATTTTATTTTTTCCTGGCTATTTTAGCCTGTTGAATTTTTAAAGGTTTTTCCTAGGTCTTAGACTTTGTTTAAACAATCGTCCAAGCAGGAGAGTTAACATTCTTGTATGCGGTGACGCGGCAGGGCTGACCCAGGACCTGGGTTGCAGCTGCGGTCATAATCACCACCAATTCGTCGTTGGTAAGGCCCGGATGTTCTTCGAGGGCAGCAATAGCAGCGATAGACAGGAAGGCCTGGAGCTGCTTGTTGGTCATGCCCGGGTGAACGCTCTTAGCATTGGGATCCCAGTCGCAGTGAGCGGGGCCAATGGTACGGGGTGCAGCGGCAGCAGGAGCGGCGGCAGCGGGTGCTGCAGCGGGCTTGACTGCGGGTGCAGGTGCCTTGTTCACATTGAGGCCAAGCTTTGCCATGATGAAGTTCATCAGGTAGCAGAGCAAGCAAAGGCCGACAATCACAGCCATCACTACAATAAGGCCAGTTGCCTGGAATTCAGCAAGCTTACCCAGAGTGAAGGTTTCCTTTTCGCCCTGGCAGACGCCTTCGACAACGTTGCCGTTGCAGTATTCCTTGCCCAGGGTAGCCTTAGCAATGGGAAGAACTGCGGAGGAAGCGTCGTCCTTAGCCTTAAGAGCGTTACGTGCAGTCACAGACTGATCATAAGTCTTATAAAGAACCTGGTATCCACCACCGTGAGCTTCGACAATTTCGAAGACAGCGGAATCGCCACCAGGGGTAAGGTCAAGCTGAGCCTGAACCTTTGCAGCATCAGTAGGAGACATCAAGCCGATCTGTTCGTCAAAACGTCCCTTAACCTTTGCCGGGGTAGCTACTACAGCCTCTTCAGCGGCAGCGGGTGCTGCTACCTGGGAATCTGCAGTGTTCTGTTGCGTTTCGTTCATATTGGATTTTATCCATTCTTTTAGGTTTAAGTTTGATAAAAATCAACGATAGAAATGTAATTATTTAGGCGAAAGGTCAAAGGTCAAAGACTAAAGATCTTGGGCAAAACAAGGGTATTTTATATAGGAAAAGGTCCCTCAATTCACTTGGGGACCTTTACTTCTACCATCTTTTACAAACTATGGAAAATTAAAGTTTCATGGTGCCAGATTCCAGGCCCCTAACAGGCACATAGCGGACCTTGCCTGCACTATTATAGATCACAGCTACACCGGCCAGGAAGTTCAGCCAGTTACGGGTTCCCTGGGTGTCAAAGAATCGCAAGTCAACCTTCTTCTGGGAAGCGTAAACGGCCAGAGGAATCACCATCTTGTCATGGGAAATGTAGAAGTTCACCTTGCGCAGTTTTGCACGGTTTCCTAAGATGTAAGTGGAAACCAATTCCTTGGTACGTTCTTCAAGGTCATAGAAGCCATCGGAAGGATAGCCGCGGTAAGCCCATGAAGTCACATCTTCAACAGACGGGTCCTTGTCATCCTTACGGTACCAGCCGCCATCGACACCGGCAATGACTTCCGGCGTTACAGCACCAGTCAGGCCTGCACCAGCAGCAATACCTTCGCAAGTTTCCAAAGTTCTTGTGTAACCCGAATAACCGAAGTACATGTACTCACCCTTGAACTTTTCACCAACTTTCTTTGCCTGGGCCTTGCCGTTATCAGTCAAATGACCCTTGGATCCCGTTTCATTGGTACGTTCCGCATGGCGAAGAATAAACACAACAGATTCATCTGCATCTAGGCTCTTGTAGACATCAGCCACATCAGTAAAGTCCATAACATCGTCACTTGTTGCCGGGCGCCAAGTCTTGGTAGATGCCTGATAGATATACGTCTTGTTCTTATTGATCACACCAGGACGAAGCGCGCCGTCGTACTTGGAGGTATCTGCGCCAAGACCCACGGTATCTTTTTCAATGTCCGTCGCCGTACGCCATCTGCCAAGGCTTGCATCACAAGTAAAGCGAACTGTAGGAGAACCTTCGCAGGTATAATTGCAAGCAAAGAAGGAACTCTGGCTATGGCTAACATGCGTAACCATGCCGTCATTCTGGGCATTGCAAGCCGGGAACTTCAACTCGCTAGTCCAAAAACCACGGAGGTACTTTTCAAAATCAGGAACATCGCCTTGCTTCAGGGCTTCCAAATTTTTTCGGATAGTCTGATAAGCGTTGCTCGTATCCAGAACCATGAGCCAATCGGCAAGCTTTGCTCGAGAATCCCAGTCGCTCCAGCCACCATTACCACGAAGGCCACCCACTTCCTGAATTGAAGTTGCGAAGTTCAGCATTTCCTTACCAGAGCCAAAACGCTGCATCATCACAGAAACCGCAATGAGGGCTGCACTGAACTCATCATCGCCAAACAAGCTAATGTCGTCGGCAATCTTGTGCTTCGTCTGTGCTACAGACTGACCACCACCAAAGCCGCCGAAGCCACCTTGCTGTTGTTGCATAAAGGACGCATCATTAAAGCCGTCAATCTTAATGCCGAAAGCATAAAGGACATCCTTGAGCGCCTGCTCCTTTGCATAACGGATAGGCTGGTTGTTTCCGGTATTTTCAATAATCTTTAAAGTACGGGGCGCTTCCAGATGAGTCAGAATATTTACGTTGACGGAATCTCGTTCCGTAAGGTCCGTCACTGCAACCAGCTTGACCTGTTCTGAAGAAAGACCGCCCGTCAATTCATTCCTGAAAAAGCCATCGGCTTCAACACGGACATAGGGAGAAACCAAATTCAAAGCACCAAAACTATAGCTGCCGTCGGAAGACGTAATGCAAGTCTTACGGATTCGCGGAGAATCTGCCAAACGCAGCATACTGTCAAGTTCCACGATCGAAATGGATGTTCCATGGAGGAACGGGCCCTTTTCAGCAACCCCTGCCACATTGACTCCTTCGCGACGATAAACCATAGCTTCCGCGATGGAATCATAGCCAAAAACACCAGGGCCTTCTTCAAGAGCTTCTTCTTCAGCACCCACGATTAAGGAACCATCCTTACAGGACACGCCAACACTTTCAATAATATCAGAGCGCCATTCACCACCCACACAGAAATAAAGGGTATTTTCCTTGGCAACGAAGAAGGATTCACCTTCGTTCTTGGAATCGCACTTGGGCAAGGCCTTAACGTCGGAAACTTCTGTAGTATCTTCAACTAAGGGCTCATCGACTATGACACCCGGAATGCTCGAAGAACTTCCCGGATTCGAGCCATTGTTAGAACTTGTACCGGAGTTAGAACCGGAATTTCCGCCGTCTCCGAAGTTTTCCTCATTCCCGTCAACAAAATGATGCTTATCTTCGCAAGCCGTCAAAGCAAGAATTGCAGACAATGCAACAAAGGGCAATTTTATTCCATACATCATAATTTTTCAATATAATAAAAACAGTTGGTGAAAATTTTCCACCAACTGCAGGTTTATACAATTTGCCTTTTATACGTTTAAACGAATTTACTTTTTGTCGTTTTCGCTTTCACAGGGGCAATGATAGCAATCACCAGTTTCTGCGTAGTCCTTACCAGTCCAGCAGTAAGTGCACAGCTGTTCAGCCGGGAGACCGATGGCGTTTATCAGGTCGTCGATACGCTGGAAAGCAAGGGTGGTCAAGTTCAGGTTGCGACGGATGTATTCCACCATGCCCTTGTATTCTTCAGTATCGGGGTTGGTGTACTTGTCGAGATCAGCATTCTCGCCACCCTGCTCACGAATGTAACGACGGGTAATCAAGTCGTAAACGCTCTTGGAACGAGAGAAGTTGATGAACTTACACGGATAAACCAGTGGGGGGCAAGCAATACGCATGTGGGTTTCTGTACAACCCATGGAGTAAAGCTTTTCGGCCTGCTTACCCAGCTGAGTACCACGAACGATGGAGTCATCGCAGAATACCAGGCGACGGTCCTTGATGAGGCCCGGAATAGGAATGAGCTTCATGGAAGCCACATGTTCACGCTGACGCTGGTCCTGAGGCATAAAGGAACGAGCCCAGGTCGGGGTATACTTGACGAAGGGACGGGCAAACTTGATGCCGGCTTCATGGGCATAGCCAAGAGCATGAGAGGTGCCGGAGTCCGGAATACCACAAGCAGCATCTGCTTCGGTGGGAGTACGCTTAGCAAGGGCGCTACCGCAACGATAGCGGGTCATTTCCACATTGCGACCTTCGTAGCTGGATGCGGGATAACCGTAGTAAACCCAGAGGAAGGAGCAGATGGCCATCTTGTTGCCCGGTTCAACCAGGGTAGTAATTCCATCGGGAGTCAGTTCAACCACTTCGCCTGGGCCAAGGTCACGGACGTGTTCGTAACCCAAGTTGGGAAGAGCA
This sequence comes from Fibrobacter sp., assembly GCA_045597525.1. Lineage (GTDB taxonomy): Bacteria > Fibrobacterota > Fibrobacteria > Fibrobacterales > Fibrobacteraceae > Fibrobacter. The sequence goes on from JAZLKF010000061.1 coordinate 63,365, forward strand.
CAGCTTTCTTGCAGGGCGATCATGGCGCCATCTTTTTTACCGATAACAATAGGAGTTCGGCCCCACTTGTCGCGGCTGGCGTAGAACTTGCCATCGCTGTTCATCAGGAGAACAGAGCAGCTGCCCTTGATTTTTTGCTGTACGTAAACAAGACCTTCCACAATGGAATTCTGAGTTGCAATAAGAGCGGAAACCACTTCAGTAGGACCAACCATACCACTTGTGGTGGAGAACTGAAGCTGCATGCAGTTGTTCTTGAAGAGTTCGTCCTTCAGTTCTTCGATATTGGAAATAAGGCCTACAGTGACAAGACCGAAAGTACCCAACTTGGAGCACATTACCAGCGGCTGCGGGTCTGTATCGGAGATAACACCGATGCCAACTTTACCAGCAAAGGAAGACAAATCGTGTTCAAACTTACTGCGGAAAGGAGTATTCTGGATGTTGTGGATGGAACGATGGAAATTGCCATCGGACTTCAAAACAGCCATACCGCCACGATGAGTTCCGAGATGAGAATGGTAGTCGGTTCCAAAGAAAAGATCGGTAACGCAATCTTCCTTGGAAATAACGCCACAAAAGCCGCCCATATAGACTCCTTGGGTAAAATGGGATGTGAATCCTAAGCCCTAAAATTTTTCATCAAGATAGAAATCTTGGGCAAAGCGTGCAAGAACCGAAAGTCTAAACTTATCGCATCTTTCCTGTTTCCAGGAACTTCTGATGCATCTCAAAGGCGCGAGAAAGCGCCACAGGAATATGGACGCCCTTTGCATGCTTCAAACTATATTCCAAAAAGTCAGTCAAAGGCTCGCGGTAGTCCGGGTGGGCACAATTCTTGATAATCAAACGAGCACGTTCCTCGGCAGCAAGACCGCGAAGGTCGGCAAGGCCCTGCTCTGTCACAAAAATCATGGTGTCATGGTCCGGATGATCCACATGGCTGACGTAAGGGACCACAGAACTGATGGCGCCATCCTTAGCAACGGAGGGGGTCATGAAGAATCCCAAGAAGCAGTTGCGAGAGAAGTCTGCAGATCCGCCGATGCCATTCATCATGGCAGAACCCGCCACCATGGAACTATTCACATTACCAAGGATATCCATTTCCAAGGCAGTGTTCATGGAAATCACACCCAGGCGACGAATCACATCTGTGCTGTTGCTGGCTTCCTGCTGGCGGATAATCAAATGCTTTTTCCATTCGACAGAGTTGGCAACAAATTCTTTCTGGGTATTTTCAGACAAAGTAAGAGCCGTACCGGAAGCCACCCCAAGTTTTCCCTTTTTCAAGAGAGGCAATACAGCTTCCTGGATGACTTCGGTATACAAGTCGATTTGATCCAGACGGTCGTCGTCGGACATGGCGCTAAGGACTGCGTTAGCCACCTTGCCCACACCGCTCTGATAGGCAAGCCCCTTGGGCAAGTGGCCCTTGGATTCCTCAAAGCGGACGAAGTCCAGAATACGCTGGGCAATGTTGGTAGAAATTTCATCAGGTTCTACAAAAGGCGTAACTTCGTCGAAGCGGGATGATTCCACAATGGCCACAACCTTACTGGGGTCGATCTTCACAAACTCTTCGCCGACACGGTCACCCGCCGAATAGATCGGCAGGGGCTTGGCGTGGGGCGGAAGCTGCGGCAGTGCGGAATCGTGAATGCCGATGCAGGCGTCTTCCAAACGGGTGTTCAACTCAAGAATAATCTTTTGCGCAGTCTGCAAAAAGCAAACGGAATTTCCGCCGGAGGTAGAAAGACAGACTCGTCCATCGGGAAGAATCGCAGTCACCTCGATGATGGCAACCGTCGGGGCTGGAAGTGCGCCCGTGCGAATCCAGAAGCCGATTTTTCCCAAGTGGGCGTCGATATACTTGATGGAGCCCGCATTAATAGCCTTGCGCAAGGCGGGGTTGGACTGATAGGGAGCGCGAAAACTAACCGCATTCGCACGGGCAAGGGCGCCGTCGCAGGAATCGCCGGTAGACGCACCGGAGAAAAGCGTCACCTGGAATGGTTCGCCAGCGTCATGAAGGCGCTGCGCCCTGGCGGCTATCGCCGTGGGCACTTCCTTAGGATAGCCAGCCAATGTAAATCCGGAAACACCAAGAATATCTCCGTTAGAAACCATTTCCGCAGCCTCTGCCGCGGTACACTTTTTAGATGCAATCCAGTCCATGATCGTGAAAAATAATTATTTTCGCCCCAATGCTACACTTTATCAAGTACAATATCATCGGTATCATGAACACCCTGATTACTTTGCTTGTGGTCTGGGTTCTACACCAGCTTCTAGACTGGAATCTGGAACTGTCCAACTTCCTTGGTTTTGTCGCCGGTGGTTGCAACAGCTACCTGTGCAACCGAATCTGGAATTTCAAAAGTCACAACGACAAACGTTCAGAAATCATACGATTCCTTGTGGTGTTCTTCTGCGCTTATGCAGTGAACCTAGCTGTTCTTGAAGGTTGCGTTTACCTTCTCGAAAACGCAAGTTTCTGTAGTGGCTTCACCAGTTTCGTTTCTCAATTTATGAAACCCAGCTACTTCGCCAACATTATCGCAAACGTAGTTTACGTTCTTGTAAGTTTCACCATGTACAAGAAGTGGGTTTTTAAATCCAAATAATCTTTTGCGACAAGTTCCGCTTTACCTCTATACAAAAAAACGCTCGCCAAATGGCGGGCGTTTTTCATATTCAACCTATGTCTGAATTAGTCGTTGTAGTAAGGGACCAATTCAACACGACGGTTCTTGGCACGGCCCTGCTTGCTCTTGTTGTCAGCAATGGGCTTGTCCTGACCGTAACCAACTGCGCGTACGCGATTTTCAGGAACACCCTTCTTAATGAAGTATTTCACCACAGCATCAGCACGATCCTGGGAGAGCTTCTTGTTGGCATCGGGCTTGCCGGTATTGTCGGTATGACCCTGGACTTCAAGGTTTGCACCTTCAATCTTCTTCATCAACTTAACAATGTCATCCAAAGTGCCGTAACTGGACTTGGTGAGCTTTGCAGAGTTACTTTCGAAGGCGATGCCCTTCTTCAAACGTTCCAGGTCTTCCTTCTTATTCACAGGGCAACCCACATTGTCAATCTTCACGCCGCGAAGAGTGTTGGGGCACTTGTCCTGGAAGTCAGCAATGCCGTCGCCATCGGTATCCAGCGGGCAACCGGTAGAGTCAACAGGAGCCTTTTCCAAAGTGTTAGGGCACTTGTCCAGACCATCAGGTACGCCATCCTTATCACCATCCAACGGGCAACCGGTAGAGTCAACAGAGAGACCTTCCTTAGTGTTGGGGCACTTGTCCTGAGCATCAGGAATGCCATCCTTATCGAAATCCAACGGGCAACCAGTCATATCAACAGTGAGGCCGTCCTTTGTATTGGGGCACTGATCCAAACCATCAGGTACGCCGTCCTTATCGGTATCCAGCGGGCAACCAGTGGAGTCAACCATCACACCTTCCTTGGTGTTAGGGCACTTGTCAAGAGCGTTAATCACGCCGTCGCCATCATAGTCGTCGTCGCAACCGAATTCGTTCACGCGAGCACCCGGGCGAGTATTGTTGCAAAGGTCGATGCCGTCAAACACGCCGTCGTTGTCAGTGTCAATGGGGCAGCCGGTGGAGTCAGTCTTTGCTCCGTTAGGTGTATCAGAGCACTTATCCATTTCGTCGGGGATGCCATCCTTGTCTGCGTCAGAGGGACAACCAGTGGAGTCAATCTTTGCACCCTGGAGAGAGTTGGGGCACTTGTCCAATGCATCAGGAATACCATCGTTATCGGCATCAGCTACACAACCGTCCTGATCCACAGGCATACCTTCCTTGGTGTCATTACACTTATCCAAGCCATCAGGTACGCCATCCTTGTCAGAATCAATGGGGCAACCGGTGGTGTCGATTACAGCACCCTTCGGAGTGTTGGGGCACTTGTCAAGACCATCAAACATGCCATCCTTATCAGAATCCAAAGGACAGCCGACAGAGTCAACAATAGCTTCTTCCGGAGTATGGGCACAACGGTCGATTTCATCGATTACACCGTCCTTATCGGTATCATGATGGAGCTTTCCACCATAGTGCCAGGTAAGGGTTGCAGTACCAGCATAGTTCGGAGTGGGAACATAACCGTACTTAATCTTATTACCCTTGGAATCAGTGTACTGGATCTGGTAATCCTTAGCAGATTCCATTTCCTTCTTGTAGTCCCAAGAGAAGTTGGTCAAAGTACGCATGGAAACGTCCAAACCTGCAGCGAAGTCGATGTGATAAGGCAGGTGGAAACGGAAACCCGGAGTCAAGCGCATGGGGTCTTCCAAGAAGGAGGTTTTATAATAACCACCTTCCAAGCGGTATTCACCGGAGAATTCCACAAAAGCTTCCATCCAGTCGGTGGGAATCAAGTTCAGACCAGTACCATAGGTAAAGGTGCTAGAACCCTTAGCTGCATAAACGATACCAGCGTTGATATTCCAGATAAGGGGAACACCCTTGTTGGTGAAGTTCAAGGTCATGGCCAAAACAGCACCAATATTCAACTCAGTCGAAGTATAGGCAAAAGTCTCATCGAACTCATCATCGCTCAAGAACCAAGCGTGACGAGGACGAACACCAACTCGCTTATCACCAGTGGGGAGATACAGGTCAACGAGGGCTGCCAAGGCAAATACAGACTGTTCATTACCTGTAAGAGCGGCCTTGAACCACATGTCCACGTCACCACGAGAAGCCTTCATCAAATCACCGGGTTCCATACCACTGGTGTTGGTGTAATCGTAATACAGAGGCAGAGCGGCACCGATGTCGATGAAATCATTGAGGCCCAAAGCCAAGTTCAAGTTACCAGAGATGGTTCCTGCCCATTCGCTGATGCCCGCACCCTGGCCATTACGATAAATGGCACCACCACGGGCAATAGCCCAGGAATCCAAGGCGATATCACCACCAGTACCAACGGCAACCCCACCCTTACCTAGAGTGTAGGCATTGTGCTGATGGATACCGGAAGATCCACCCATCAAACCAGACTGGGCGAAAGCCATGCTTCCGGCAAGCAAAGACAAAGTAATGAGTTTCTTCATCATTTCTCCTCTAGAAATTCGAGGTCAAATGTAACATTTTTATAAACATATTCAAAGTGCACTTTTCCAACAAGATTGGTGAATTTGTTGCAAAATACCCATCAAAAAACTTTTTTTCGCCAAAATGCAACCATTTTCAGCTTATTTTCACCTAATATTGTACCTATGTTACAGCAAAACCCCATACTTTCGATCCAAAATCTCAAAAGAGACTTCAAAATGGGAGACGAGACCGTTCACGCCCTCAGGGGGATAAGTTTCGACATCCATCGTGGGGAATTTGTAACCATTATGGGAACCAGTGGATCCGGCAAATCCACCATGCTGAATATTTTGGGCTGTATGGACAAACCCACCAGTGGTCATTATATATTAGACGGAGAACATACCGAAAAACTCTCCCGCGATGCACTGGCCCGAATCCGCAATAAAAAAATCGGTTTTGTGTTTCAGAGCTACAATCTGCTGAGCAGAACTACGGCTATCGAAAATGTGGAGCTTCCCTTATTATATAATTCCAGCGTTTCGGCATCGGAACGTAAGGAACGAGCAATCCACGCCCTAGAAATGGTTGGACTTCAAGACCGAATGAACCACCTACCCAACCAGATGTCCGGTGGCCAGCAGCAGCGTGTAGCTATCGCCCGCGCCCTGGTCAACGATCCAGTTATCATTTTAGCAGACGAAGCTACCGGTAATTTGGATACCCGAACCAGCTACGAAATCATGGCCATTTTCCAGGAACTGCATAGGCAGGGAAAAACCATCGCCTTTGTAACTCATGAACCAGACATCGCCACATTCAGCGGGCGCACAGTCACCCTGCGGGATGGCCTCTTGAAAAAAGACGTCACCAACGATAATGTGCAAGATGCAAAGGCCGCATTGGAAGCGCTCCCGCCCCCAGAAACTTTCGAAGAATAAACAAACCACCATTAACACTTCACTATTCACTAATATGTCTCCCTTTTCTCTCATTAAAATGGCTCTGAAGGCGTTGCTTCGAAACCGAATGCGTACTATCCTTTCGGTACTGGGCATCGTCATTGGCGTTGCCGCAGTAATCGCCATGGTTGCCATTGGCGAAGGGTCCAAGCAGTCCATCAAAGACCAAATGACTAGCATGGGTACAAACGTCGTCATCATTATGCCAAATCGCGACCGTCGCGGTGGCGTGCAAATGGACGCAAGCAACACCGCCACCCATCTTGACGAATCAGACCTTAAAGCACTACGAGAGGAAGCTCAGTATATTAGCGAAATTTCCCCTATGATAAATGCTGTTGGGCAAGCAGTCGTTGGCAACAACAACTCCCCCACCCAACTGAGTGGTGTTTCTGCCGACTACCTGAAAATTCGTAATTACGAAATTCAGGACGGAGTCATGTTCGATGATGAAGCAGACCGTATGGGAAAAGTCTGTGTTATCGGACAATCTGTCGTAAAGAACCTCTTCCCCGACACAGATCCCATCGGCAAAACTATCCGCTACAAAAACATTCCTCTAAAAGTTATTGGAACTTTAAAGTCTAAGGGTTCTGGTGATTTCGGACAAGATAACGACGACATCATTTTTGCGCCATACCAAACGGTGATGCGCCGCTTTAACGCCACCACCGAAATCAGGACAATTTATGCCAACACACTTGGAGAAGGCTACGCAGACTTAGCATCCGAGGAAATCCTAGGCATTTTGAAGGAACGTCGCAACTGGACAAGACCTACAGACCCCTTCAGAATTTTTACTCAAGAAGAAATGATCAGCACCATGACCGCAACTTCAGACATGCTCTCCCTGGTACTTACCGCCATTGCTGGCATCAGTCTTCTCGTTGGCGGTATCGGCATTATGAATATCATGTACGTTTCCGTTACAGAACGCACCAAGGAAATCGGGTTGCGTATGGCTATCGGGGCCCGCGGCCGCGACATTCTTTTGCAATTTCTCTTTGAATCTGTAATGATCAGCTTGCTTGGCGGGCTCATCGGCATCGGCCTTGGCGTCGGCGTTTCCCAAGCCATCAAGTCGTTTCTGAACTGGCCAACTATAGTGTCCCTCACTAGCGTCATCATCAGCTTTGGCGTTTGCTTCGTGACCGGCGTATTTTTTGGATGGTACCCCGCCCGAAAGGCAAGCCGACTGGATCCTATCGAAGCATTGAGATTCGAATAATTTTTACACGTTGTGTAACAGTCATTATTTTCAAATCACACGGGATGTTCCTCTGAAAAACTTAATTGCCTTTTTCAAAGATTTTCTTGTATATTTAGGGCATGGATTTACTTGAATTTTTAAAAGACATGCCGGTCATCGGCATCCTCCGCGACATCCCTAAGGGATCCGAAGAACTTTGCGCCCAGACTGCCCACAAATGTGGTTTGAAGGCAATTGAAGTCACCATGAATACCGATGGTGCAGCAGAAATCATCACCGCCCTGAGGGACGCTTGCAAGCCTTATGGCATTGCCGTGGGCGCAGGAACCGTCCGTCACGACAAGGACCTGGAAAGAGCACTTCTTGCAGGAGCTAGCTTCATTGTGACGCCAAACACCCGCACTAATATCATCCGCACGGCAGCGGGCTCCAACACACCCATTATTCCAGGTGCGCTCACGCCTACCGAAGTGCAGAAGGCATATGACCTAGGCGCCACTGCCGTAAAGATTTTCCCTGTGGATTGCGTAGGCGGTCCCAAGTACATCAAGGCACTACGCGGCCCCTTCCGCGACATCCCACTGCTCGCCTGCAGCGGAGTGAATGCAGAAAACGCCGGCGAATACATCAAGGCAGGCGCCAACCTGCTGGCCTTTGGCGGAAGCATCTTTAGCGCAAAGCTTATGGCCGAAGGCAACTGGGACGAAATCGGGCGCAGCCTTACGGAACTTTTGGACGCCGTTCGCGCAGCCTTGTAAGTCCCTAAAATAAACAACGACATCTACCCTAAAAGGCAGAAAAGGCGCAGGATTCCCTGCGCCTTTTATAATTCGTAATTGCAAAGGCTACGCCTTTGCTCCCTTCATCTTCTTCTTGCATTCGTACATGGATACGTCAGCACTATGAAGCATGTCGTCCATTTCCTTATAGTCTTCAGAGGAATGGGCTATACCGTATGCGAAGGAAACTTTCTGGTCCACAATGGTAATGTCGGTAATGGCCTTCTGCATGCGATCTACGCAAATATGGGTTCCCTTCTTGTCAGTTTCGGGGCAAATCACCATGAATTCGTCACCACCCATGCGGAACAGCAAATCCGTTTCGCGAAGCACATCCTTGGCGGCACTTACCACAGAACGCAGCAACAAGTCGCCGGCCTGGTGTCCATACCGGTCGTTCACAATCTTGAGCCCGTTCACATCAAAGTAAATCAAGGAAAACTGAGTTCCGTAACGTTTGTTACGAGAGAACCATTCCCTTAAGGAGTTGACACCATGGCGTCGATTATAGCAACCGGTCATATCGTCGGTCAAGGAAATTTCGCGAAGGTAACGCAGGGAGCGAGAGAGTCGAATGTGAACATTGACTCGAGCCAGTAACACATCAGACACAGCGTTTTTGCTGATGAAATCCGAAGCGCCGGAACGGAAACCCTTGGAGACGCTATCCGTATCTTCGCGGCTGGTCAAGAAAATCACCGGCAAATCATCCAATGCGTAATTCTGACGAATGCGCAAGCAAACTTCGTAACCATTCAAGCTAGGCATATTAATGTCCAGCAAAACCAAGTCAACACGATTGTCCTTGAGAAATTCCAGAGCTTCTTCACCGCTATGGCAAGCAGTAACGTTGTAGCCCACCTGATTCAAGAGTTCGCAGGTCTGCTCAAGGACCTCGGCGCTATCATCAACAATCAGAATTTTTTCTTCAACCATTGTACCCTCCCCTATGCCATTCACCAAACACGGCATTCCCTAATATAGAAACTTAAAGAAACTCAAGATTCGGACATTCTTGCACAAGGCCTTTCTTTTGTGCGTAACTAAAGAACAAGTTCAAGGATTCCTTACGTTCCTCTGTAAAACGGTAATCCAAGGCGGTATAATAATCATCCACAACTTTACGTGGCAAAGCAACCGGATACTTCGCCAACCATTTATCCAAGGATTTTTTAGAATCTTTTCTAAAAATTTCAACGCTACGCTTGGTAGCATCCATATAATCTAACAGCATTTTCTCTAGCCCCGGCTGTAAAGCCGTCTTTGAAATAATCCAGGCGCCAAAAACAAAGGGCAACTTATGCCATTCCTGCCATAGGGAACCTAAGTCATAATCAAAGGCAAAGCGATGACGTTCATTTTCTTCAAGGGCTTGATCTCCAATCAAAAGGCAAGCTTCATCGGATGCTTCATAAGAGTCGGATAGATACTCAGGCCTTACGCCATAGCGCTCCTCTAATAAGATTTTTAACAAAGTAACAGACGTCATACTCTGGGCAGTCATACGAACATTGCACCCGTTAAGTTCTTCAATAGGACGTTTCGCAAACAACTTAACAGAACGAACTTCAAAAGAGCAAGAAGTGCAAATATCGGGAGACAAAATAAAGGCGCCAGGCTTTTGAGCAAAGGTAATGGAAGATGCAGGAGACAAATGAATGGATCCATTTTTCAATCCGGTACAATGGGTACTAGGAGGCCCATCCACAAATTCAACATCGGGATATTCGGACTCACGACCTAAAAAGTCATGAAAAAATGGTGCACAGACCAAAAAAGGGATTCGTCCAACTCGTAAAGCCATGTAAAAAAGTTAACTTTTATCCAAGGTTTCTTACGACCTGTTTTTTAAATAACTGATGAATAACTGATAATGGCTAAGGAATAATGGCTGTATTTCACGTGAAAAAGACATCACTGGGCGACGATCAGACAAGCCTGGTGTTCAAAGGTAAGATTATTGAAGGTCCCATCAGCAAGGGAATGACTATTGAGATTCCTGTGACTCAAGAAGCCGTCGTCAAGATGAAGATTTACGACGTGGTTCAGTTTGACAAGCAGAAAGACGAAGACAAGAAGGTAGGCCTGGTGGTCGACTTCTACAATCTTCCTGACGACATGGAAGTCATTATGGACTTGAACATCGCCGACGAAGACTTGAACATCGTCAACGAATAATTTTCTAAAAAACTGCGATCAATTCCGGTCGCATCAGTATGAGGATGACACAATGAAAAAAGAAAGGCTGCGTGGAGTGAATTTGGGTGGCTGGTTCAGTCAGGTTGACTGCATCCAGGAAAAAGACCCCGTAGGTTTTCCTGGGGTCGTCCCGCACATCAAGACCTTCCTTGGCGAAAGCGATTTTAAGCGCATCCGCGAGGCGGGGTTCAACCACGTTCGTTTGCCGGTGGACTACTTCAACGTGTTCAAGGGCGAAGAACTCAAACCCGATGAAGAAGTCTTCGGTCTCTTGGACAAGGCATTGAAGGACATCCAGGCTGCAGACCTGGACGTCATTCTTGACTTGCACAAGTGCCCCGGTCACGACTTCCACTTGGGCTGCTCCGAAGAACAGGCTTTCTTCACCAGCGCCGAAGCACGCAAGGACACCAACAAGGTGTGGGCCTACATGGCCGAACGCTACAGTGGCGAGTCCCGCGTGATGATGGAACTGCTGAACGAACCTGCAGGCAGCGACTCCAAGGTTTGGGACAAGGTCAAGGACGAAATCTTCTGGACCATCCGCAAGCACGCTCCCAAGAACACCATCGTAGTGGGCTCCAACAAGTGGAACAGCGCTCGCGAATTCGAGTTCCTGACTCCCATGGACGACGACAACGCCATCTACAGTTTCCATACCTACACTCCGGTGACATTCACTCACCAGGGCGCCGCATGGATCAACGACCCGTTCTTCAAGATTGAACGCCCCTGGCCCGGCGACTACGCCGCACCTCAGGAAGGCGCCACCACACGTCTCGACGTTGAATTCGGCAAGTGGGACAAGGCACGTCTCCAGGCAAGCATCCAGAACGCTCTGGATTTCCGTGCCAAGTATGACCTGCCCGTTGCATGTAACGAGTTCGGCGTGTACGTTCAGGTGCCCCGTCAGTACCAGATGGCTTGGATGCGCGACTTCATGGACATTCTTCGTGAAGCTGACGTAGGCTACAGCTACTGGAACTACAAGAACCTGGACTTCGGTCTGGTTTCCAAGGGCGAATCCCTGCACAATGACCTGCCTCAGTACAACAATCCTGACCGTCTCGACAACGAGCTCATGGATCTGCTGGCCAAGGGCTAATGTTTAAAAATGAAGGCTCGCATTTGCGGGCCTTTATTTTTTGAATTTCAAATTCATCAACAACTTCATCATAGGACTTCAAAATGGAAAAATTCGAAGCCGTAAAAAATTTTGTCATCGAGAACAACTTGATCTACAAGGTTATCGCCATCGCGGTAGTTTTGGTGGTATTCAAAATCGCCAAGATGATCATCCACAGAATGCTGAACCACGCCGAGTCAAAGGGCTTGGATTCCTCGGCAAGACCTCTTGTTGAATCTCTCGCACGCTATGCGGTCGCAATCGTCGCCCTGCTGATCATCTTGAACATCCTCGGCGTAAATACTGCAAGTCTCGTTGCAATGGTCGGCGCCGCCAGCTTGGCCGTCGGCATCGCATTGAAGGACATGCTGACCAACATCGCCTCTGGTTTACTGCTTCTCTTCTTGCGCCCCTTCAAGGCAGGCGACTACATCGAATGCGGAAGCATCAAGGGCAAGATCACTGGCATCGGGCTCTTCAACACCATCTTCGAAACCCTGGACGGCCTCTATGTTTCTGCTCCCAACGGTAGTCTTTGGGGAGCACCCATCACTAACTTCAGCAGAAACGAAAAGCGCCGTATTGACCTGGTCGTTGGCATCGGTTACGATTCCAATACCGACAAGGCTATGGAAATCATTCGCAACCTCATCGCAAGCGAGCCTAAGTTCCTCAAGGAAGGTTCCGACGTATTTGTTTCAGAACTGGCCGACAGTTCCGTCAACATCAATATGCGCGTATGGGTGAACAACGCCGACTTCTTCCCCTTGAAGGCAAAGTACACCGCTCTTATCAAGGAAGAATTCGACAAGGCTGGAATCGAAATTCCTTTCCCTCAGCGTGTAGTCCATATGGCGAACTCCAAGTAAGCGTACTACTGAAAAAAAATTAAAGGTCGCTCCGATGAAGGAACGACCTTTTTTAACTGCATAAAACATTTAAACAAGATTAAATCTCTACAAGCATACCAACTTGCAAGAATACATATCCTTTGCCAAAATCATCCAGGAACTGGTAACCGGCCGTCGCCAGAAGAGAGGAATGGTCCCCGCACTTGATGTCTGCACCGCCGGCAGCACGCCAGAACATCTGATGATGCTTTCCAATAAGGTAGCCCCAGTCGGCAAGCATCACCGGCATCACATGACTACCTACGGGAAGGCGGGTCCAGAAACTGGCAGAAATAGGAACCAGACTTTCGTTGTTAATTTCCTGATAGCCGCTTCCAACGCCTACGAAAAACATCTGGTCAATGGGAAACCACCAATGACCAAAAACATTCAAGTTGAACTTGGAAAGTTCGCTGACATGATTTACAAAGCCACCCTGCAAATCCATGGTGAAGGGACGTGCGCAAACAGAGGAAACGCCTGCAAGGCAAACTGAAACCAAAACTGCCTTAAGGATATTTCTCATACAAACCTCAATCTACGCCAAGTTAGCTCTAAACTTCATCATCACCGCGAGCTTCACGAGCCCAACCGCCACTCTTTTCGCGGGTGAAAGCCAAGAAGAAACCCTTAAGCATGGCAAAATTCATAGAGAGGAAATAGTAGCCACTAGGAACAACCCTCAGCAAGGCAACTAAAAATACCAAGGTCATGGCGCCAAAGGAAATCTGGTAAACTAAGCCACTGGTCAGCAACAGCGCATTGGCCACATAAAGCAAAATCAAAATGTGGGGCGAGAACCAACGAAGGATCTTGTGAGAGAAAAACAAGTAGGCAGTCAACGGACGCAGCGGATTCAATAGCGGCAAGTAAGAAAGCAAGAAGTTAAAGTTTGCGCGGCCAATGCGAACCTTACGGCGGAACTCACCGCTGGATTCCTTGGACGTTTGTTCCGTACCGATGGCACTATTGACGAAGGTACAGAAGTAACCCTTCTGCAAAACCTTGGTGGCAATGAAGAAGTCGTCCATGACGCTCTTCTTGACAGGCAGCTCCGTGTAGAGTTCACGACGGATGGCGTACAGGGCACCGTTACCGCCGATCAATCGGTCTAGAATGCCTTCGAACTTCTTGATTTCCGATTCCAGATCCCAGTAAGAACTTTCACCACGACCAAGAACGCTGCCGCTTTTGTCAGACAAAATCAAATGTCCGCAGGCACAACCAATTTTCTTATCCTGAAAAGGCTGAACCAACTTTCGCACCACGTTAGGGAAGAACATGGTATTAGCATCGCAAAGCAAAAGAATTTCATTCTTGGCAACGCCATTCAAGCGATTCAACATAGCAGCCTTACCTGCATTCTTGGGAGCCTTCACCAAGGTTATGCCCTGATCTGCATAACGAGCGATAATTTCAGCAGTACGGTCTGCAGAGCCATCATCGCCAATCAGAACTTCAAGTTTTTCCTTGGGGTAATCAATCTCAAGAATGTTCTGAATTTTGCGTTCAATAACAGCCTCTTCGTTGTAAGCGGAAATAAGGATCGACACCGTGGGAAGGTATTCGCCTTCTTCACTCACCTTCTTTTTACGCTTAAAAATTTCGCTCATAAACGGAAGAGTTACAGGGAATAGCAGATAGCAATGCAGTATCAACGCCAGCATCAGCCAAAAAAAGATCTGTACATAAAAAAGGAATTGTTCACTCATCGTGCTATCCACTCCTTCTCTTTACTTAAAAACTTTCCCAACAGCTGTTGCATTTCCTGAGCGTTCAAGGACTGAGTCACAGTCAAGATGGACATTCCCTTAGGCGCCACCAGGACAAAAGCCGGCAACGCGTTCAACTCCCATACGTCAAAATAACAGCGTTGAACCGTGTTCTTGATTCCATCGCACATGATGGAATCCTGGGAATCTGCATCCAGCTTTACCGGGTAAAAACGAGTGTTCAAAATAGCGCCCACCGTAAGATCCGAATACACGTTCTTGTCCATAATACGACAAGGCACGCACCAGTCCGCGTAAAGGTCCACAAAAATCAAGCGAGGTTCAGTCTTTGCCTTTTCAAGAGCGTCATCATAACTCATCCAGCGGATAAAATTTCGGGACTTATCCGAAGACTTTCCCGACAATTTATCAGCAGCAAAGGAGGATACCACCAAAAGCAAGCACAAAACGACGATTGCCCGATTCATCATTGTACACCACCTTTGTGACTAGGCATTTTAGGAGCAGGCTTGGGATCTGGAACCGCAGTAGCTTGACGAGGCATAAGCAACGTATCCAATCGTGCAACTACAGCCTTCTGGAAGGGGACCCACAGGTTTTCATCTGCAAGAATTTTTTCTGTTTTAGACAAATACTCTTCACGGGTGAAACCATATTTTTTCAAAGTTTCCTGACGACCAACTCGAGCCAAAGGCGATGTTACTCCATAGGTCATCTCTACGACGCGCATTTCTACGTATGCGTCCACGTACTTCTGATCTACGGATACTTCACCGGAGCAAGCGACCATTGCAGTCACAATGAAGAAAAGGGCGACCCACCGAGCCATTGTAGACTACTCTTTTTCTTCCAAGGCGTTCTCGAAGAGACCTTCCACGTACTCGGCCTTGCTGAAGGGAACCAGCTGGTCAATGCGTTCACCCATGCCAATCCAACGGATAGGAATCTGCAGGGAACTTGCAATGGAAAGCACAGCACCGCCGCGGGCGGTACCATCCAGCTTGGTGACCACAAGACCGGTCAGCGGGAAACTCTGGTTGAAAATCTTGGTCTGGTTGATGGTGTTCTGTCCGGTATTTCCGTCAATCACAAGCCACATATCCTGAGGCATTTCGGGAGAAACCTTCTTGATGACGCGAACGATCTTCTTCAGTTCTTCCATCAGGTAGTCTTTGTTGTGAAGGCGACCTGCGGTATCGATCAAGACCACATCGCAACCGCGGGCTACAGCGGCGCTACATGCATCAAAAGCAACAGCAGCGGGATCGGAGCCTTCCTGATGCTTGACGAATTCAGCACCGGAACGTTCTGCCCAGGTTTCCAGTTGGTCAATGGCTGCTGCACGGAAGGTATCGCAGGCAGCAATCATCACCTTCTTGCCTTCGCCAATGAGACGGGCGGCAAGTTTACCGATGGTCGTTGTCTTTCCTGCGCCATTCACGCCAATCACCAAGATCACGTGGGGCTTACCCTTAAGTTCAAAGGGAGGAGGATCCTTCAAAAGACGTTCCGCTTCGGAGCGCATGATGTCCAGCACCTGTTCAGTCGTCAAAGACTTGCCCAAAGCGCTTTCACGAAGAGCGTCAGTCAAAAGAAATGCAGCTTCTACACCCACATCAGCCTTGATCAGGTGTTCTTCCAAATCTTCAAGAGTCTCGTCGGTAATCTTGCCGGCGCCTACAATACCCTTGAGTTCCCCCATGAGGGCATCGCGGGTCTTGGCAAGACCACTCTTAATTGCAGAAAATAAACCCATATTACAACTTGCTTTCGACAGCGTCAATCAAGCCATATTCCTTGGCCTGTTCGGCGGACATAAAGTTATCGCGTTCAGTATCGCGGTCAATTTCTTCCATGGTGTGACCAGAAGTTTCAGCCAAGATTTTGCCGGTAATATTACGGATACGCAGCATTTCTTCGGCCTGGATCTGGATGTCGCTGGCGGGAGCGACGATTTCGCCATGAATCAGAGGCTGGTGAATCATGATGCGGGCGTTGGGCCATGCATAACGCTTACCCTTGGCGCCAGAAGTCAGCAACACAGCGCCCATGGAGGCAGCCTGGCCACAGCAAACAGTAACAACGTCACTCTTGATGGCATTCATGCAGTCATAAATGGCAAGGCCACTGCTGATAACGCCACCGGGGCTGTTAATGAAGAACACGATATCATCGTGGTTCAGGGAATCCAGGTACAAAAGCTGCTTGACAATACGTTCGGCACTTTCGTCATCTACGCCGCCCCAGAGGAAAATACGGCGATTATTGGCCAAGTATTCTTCGGCCTTTTTCAGCATGTCCGGGGCCTGAGCTTCTTTCTTTTCGTTACAATCTGCCATAAATAGCATCCTTTTTTTGTTCCTACCTAATTTAGTAAAAACAGCCCACCACATAGGGAGTCTACCCACGTCCACACGCCCATTCCATGTGCATTATCGTAACGAACTGAATATTTGTAATCCCCCACCCCCTCATTGTTAATTGTTCATTGTTAATTGCTATCTTTTCGCCCATGAGTTTCTCTTCCGAAAAATATCTGGTCGGCCTTGTCGGCCCCGAAGTTCTCGACGCTGCAGAAAAAGACCCGTTTCACCCGGTACGTCTAGATCTAGATTCCTGTGGTGCGCTGGAAATCCGTTACGATTTCTTTGACGTAGCCCAGTGGCCCATGCTTTCGGAACGAGTCCGTAAAATTGCACCCCACCAGATTCAGATTGGAACAATCCGCCTCAAGCACGATGGCGGAACTTTCGACGACGCCCGCGCCGTGGAACGCCCCGCCCTTTGGGAAGCGATTCTTAGCGCAAAGGAAGTCCCAGAATGGCTGGACCTAGAGAGGGATTACCTGTCTAATTACGAACAACTTAACGGCAAAGCCCTTCGCCGCAAAGTGGGTATAATTATCTCGGAACACAACTTTACCCGAGTACCAAACGATCAGGAACTAGAGGAATTCGCAAAAGACGTAAAGCGATTCAAGGCTCCTGGTCTAAAAATTGCAGCCATGAGCAACACCGAAACTGACTGCAACCGGCTCTACAAGTTCATCAAGAAGCAGGCAAAGAACTTCAAGATGTTCGCTGCCTTCGGGATGGGCGAGACCGGCAAAGTCAGCCGAATTTGGTCCCTCAAGGAGGGGGCAAACCTGACCTACGGAGCCATAGGCCGCGCCGAAGCCCCCGGTCAAATCGATGTCGCAACCATGAAAAAAGCCCTAGATCAGCTGGATTCTATCAATTCAGAATTTGAATTATTGGCGTTTTTGAGCAAATTTTAGCACATTTTGATATTTTCATGGTACATCTGCACAACAACCCTCCAAAAAGTGCAGCATATTTGCTAAATATCCTTTACAATAGTTTTCATAAGGAAAAAACATTCTATGCGTCTTTCCGAAAGGTTTGTAGACAATTGCATCTTGATCAACTCTTCTAGCACGACCAAGGAAGCAATCTTGAACGAACTGGTAGACACTCTCTGCAGTGCCTACAAGCTGGATCATCGCGCCGAAATTTTCGACGCCGTATGGAATCGCGAACAAAGCCGATCCACCGGTATCGGTTGCGGCCTCGCCGTTCCGCACGCCAAGATCGACTACGTGGACCGCATGTGCATGGTGGCTGCCACCATCGAGAACGGCCTGGACTTCGCTTCCTTCGACAATGAGCCGGTCTACCTGATCATCCTCATCGTGAGCCCCGGTAACACCGTAGGTCCTCACCTGAAGGCTCTGTCCTCCGTCAGCCGTTTGCTGGCAGATGGCGGCGTCCGCAAGGACCTGATTGCCTCCAAGACCCCGGCCGAATTCCTCACCATCCTCCGCGCCGCCGAAGACAAGTATCTCTAAGGCGAGAGTCGCGGAAAATGCTTGCATTTTCCATGACCGAGCCGCAAGAGTACGCACCCGCTAGGGTGCCAGTATCTCTAAGGCGAGAGTCGCGGCCAATTCTGCGTAAGACGAGTGTCGCTACCAAGCTTGCTTGGGAATGACCGAGTCAAGCAGAATGCGTTTTCGCAAGCTCGCTTGGCCATTTCCGAGCCGAAAAATACGCACCCGCTAGGGTGCCAGTATCTCTAAGGCGAGAGTCGCGGCCATGTCAACCCCATAAGGGTTGACAATCGGAAAAACGCTTTCTATATTTGGTTTCACCTCGGACGGTTAGCTCAGTTGGTTTAGAGCGCTGCTTTCACACGGCAGAGGTCACTGGTTCAAATCCAGTACCGTCCACTAGAAAAGGTCTCCACAGCTGGAGGCCTTTTCTGTTTTTTGGGGCCATTTTGTATATTTGCTCCCGAATAAATTAAGGTCTTTTTTTGCGGCATTATGCAACCTACAGGCCCATCCAGGCATCTCAATAGATATGATTAGGACAAAAGCTTTCATTTTGGGATTTTTAGCCAGCGTCTCCGCGCTGTTTGCAGGCAATACCTGGACCTTGGAAGAATGCCTCAAGCAGGCCAAGAGCAAGAGTCTATTGCTGGAAACCGCCAAGTTACGTGAGCAGGCCGCAGACGTATCCATTAAGCAAGCCAAGTCTAGCCGCTACCCCACGGTAAGCGCAAACATCCAGAACTCCCTGCACGACCGTCCCTTTGTAGACAACGAGAATCACTACAGCCTCAACCTTGGCATCAATGGTTCCTACACTCTTTGGGATGGAGGCATTTCTTCGCTGAATACCGAAGCAAGCGAGCTGAGCAAGCTGGCAGCACAGCAAGACACCAAGCAAACCGAACGCTCCGTACAAGAAAGCGTTCTAAACGCCTACATGAACCTGCTGGCCGCCCAGGAGAAATTGATTACCGCCAACGCATCCGTGGAACTTTCCCAGGCGGAGTTCGAAAACTACGGCAAGCTTTTTGAGGCGGGCACCATCACCAAGAAGGACCTGACCCAATCCCAGTCCAACGTTGTACAAAAACAGGTGGCATTGCTCAGCGCTCAACTCAGTGTCAACACAGCCAAGACCACCCTGCGCCAATTGCTGGAACTTGGAACCGACGAGGAAGTGGACGTTACCGATCCTTTCGCAGATATTACTTCCCCCGACTCTCTGGAAGCGTTGCCTCCCTACGACCAAATGCTGGCTGATATCCGCAATGCAAATCCAGGCCTGAAGGCAGACAGCATTTCAATCCAGGCAGCACAGAAGAATACCAAGGTCGCAAGCAAGGGCAGTTCCATCACCGTGACCCTGGGGGCGAGTTCCAGCACAGGAATGCAAGCCTGGAGAGACGGCGAATACGGTAACCAACTCAAGACAGGTTGGCAGAATTCCATTAGCCTGGGTATAAACATTCCCATTATCGACAACGGATCCACGCAGAACAAGGTACTGCAAGCCCAAATCAACGAGGCTCAGTCCCAGATGGCCCTGCAGGAAACTTCCAAGAGCCTTGAAAACAGCGTGGAAAAACTGTACATCAACGCAGTCAGCGCCGATATGCAGTGGAAGGCAGCAATCCTTCAGGTCGAAGCAGAAACCGAGGCCACAGCCGTTGCCGAAGAACAGCGTAATGCAGGTGCTATTACCTACACCGATTACCTTTCTCAGAAAAACAGTATGGAAAATGCGAAGGTCACCTTGACCAACGCCAAGTATACAAGCCTCCTGGCCCGCAAACTCCTAGATTTATACCTAGGGAAAATGGACTAGGACCGCGTAGTCTTTAGCAGACTGGTTAATTCACAGAAAGTCTTGAACGACCACCCTTCTTGGAATTGTACAGGCGCTTATCTGCCAGTTCATACAATTCGTTGAAAGAGTTCACTTCAGAGTTGGCAATAACCGCACCCATGGACAAGCTAGAAGCGTGAGGATTCATGGCAAGCATCATGTTAATCTTGTCAAAGATCTGCTGAGCTCTCTGGTACATGAACTCGTCGGTGCATTCCTTCTTGAAGAACAGGGCTGCAGCAAACTCATCACCACCCATACGTCCTGCAATATCATCGCGACGCAGGGAGCTCAAGATGGTCTGGCCTACCAAAGCCAGGTATTCATCACCTGCAACGTGACCATAGGTATCGTTGTATTCCTTGAAATGGTCGACGTCTACCATCAGGAGCATCACCTTGGTCTTACCTTCCAGCAATTTGAATTCTGTATCGTTCTTGAAGGATGCACGATTCAGTACGCCAGTGAGGGAATCCTTACGGAATGCATTTTCCCATTCGGCCTCACGACGGCGGGCCTTGTTGCGTTCCACATCGGCCATGACGCGAAGGCTGTAAGTTGTGGCAGCATCCACCACGATAATTTCAGAGCGACCTGCACGGGCGGCAGAATCAAAGAATTGGCGACCTAAGCAGAATACATAGGCCATGGAGCCATCCTTACGAATCAGACGATGCTCAAAGAACGCCTGCGGATGCTTTGAAGTTTTTTCCATCACCATGCTTAGATATTCCGTACGGTCTTCCTTAGGAATCAGTTCCAAGTGGTTCATGTGATTGTTGGTCACTTCCTCCATGGTGTAGCCAGTGATATCTTCAAAGGCCTTGTCTACAGTAACAATATTAAATTGTTCATCCACCACGTAACGACTGAAGGTAAGGACATGGGTATTGTGAATATTGGAAATATCCTGACCCTGGTCCAATTCGTCTCGAACAAGAGACTTGGCTTCATCTGATGTAGCCTCGCTGGGCTCTAAATCAGTAGCCGATTCGACCTTAGGCAAAGTCTCAATTAACTGAATGAACTCAGAAACAATGCTGGGGTCAAACTGGGAACCCGCGCATCGCTTAAGTTCATTAAGTGCAGCTTCTTGGGACAAGGCCGGACGGTAGGAACGATTGTTCACCATGGCATCGTAGGCATCCACCACAGCGATAATACGAGAAAGCAGAGGAATAGATTCACGGGCAAGGCCGTCGGGATAGCCAGCGCCGTCCCAGCGTTCATGGTGATGCAAAATCATTTCAGCAATGCCACGGAGTTCAGAAGAACTATTGGCAATCTGATAACCCTTCACAGCATGAGAACGAAGTACCTGCCATTCTTCTGCAGTAAGCTTGCCTGGCTTATTCAAAATTTCAAGAGGAACACCGATCTTACCGATATCGTGAAGTAGGCAAAGCAAAGAAAGATCACTTTGCTGAACATCGCTAAGGCCAATGCGCCTACCCAGTTCGGCACCCATAAGCTGGGTACGGCGAACATGTTCCTCAGTATCGGAGTCGCATTCCTGCAAGGCCTGAACCAGGGAATTCAAGATTACAGAATGGCCGGATTCCTTGTTCAAGAGTTTCTTCTGCTTAAGGCCCTTGATGGTCTCGTTGATAGCGGTCTGCATTTCCTCTGTGGACTTCAACGGGTTCACCGCATATTGAATAGTCAGATCAAATTCCTGCTTGATTTCTTCAAGTCGATCAGCAACAGCAGACACGTCCTGCGTTATTTGGAGAACAATGAAATTGGCGTCCTGACCGCGAACGAAATAGGAATCCTTGGGGAATTTTTTTCGGAACAAATCGGACAAGGCCTTAATCTTTTGGTCACCAAAGTGACGACCCTGTGCGTTATTGATCATAGAAAGACCCAAGATATCACAAGCCACCACCACCATATCCGCACGTTCTACGTCCTTATTTTCACTAACGTAGAACTTAAAATCATCCCAGTTATGAAAACCAGTCAATGGGTCTGTTGCCAACAAGGCATTGGAGAACATAAACAATCGACCAATCACACGTCCACGATTATTCTTCAGCGTTCTAAAATCACAACGATAGGGTTTGACTTCACCATTACTTTCATTATAACACTGGAGTACGGAAGTCTCGATCTTTGGATCAATAACCAATTTGCACTGCTGCTTGAAATTTTCAATTTGCATCAGCGGTTCAAAATTTACACTGGGCCACATACGGCTAGCCATCTCGTTATGTAAAATCAGTTTATTATCATAATCGAACAGAACCAGTCCCTGGTCCAGATTTTCAAACACGCTCATCTTAAACAAGCGCATCATACCCTTGGTGGTATACTGATAATGCGCCCAGTAGAAGATATAGGTTCCTACACTATAAGCCAAAATAGAGTAGTCCAGGAAATTATACAGGGAAAGCCCCGGCATAAAAAGGAATATGCCATTGACACCCACAATAAGTACCAGGGCAAGCACTGCGTAGATATATTGACGCTTGTACTCCCAAGGTACCGTAATCATTTTATGAACCAGTAAAATAACAACCGTTGCAACCATCAAGTAGCAAAAAACCAAATGGCCATAGTAAGGCCAATGCATATCGTAAGCAAACACCGCAAAAGGAGTGTTGCGTGGCACATAGCTAATGACAAATTCATAGAAGGGATTCACAAGAAGGCATACATTATCAACAACTAAGACGCCTAGACAAATCTTGTTGAACAAGCCCCCCAACTTGGACATTTTACGTTTTGTAAAGACCGTAGCAAAGCCCACAAGAAACATGAGCATCCAGTCGATACAAATGAAATAAAGACTGGACATAAGGGAGTTAACAAAATAGCTGTCACTCCAAATACTAAACAGGTAGAACACATCTACCAGGGCGGTACCAAGGCAGGTAAATCCTAGGCAATGACCAATATAATCCTTCTTTTTAAAGGCCATGCGAGCCAGCGCCAGGTCAACACACGCTACGACCAAGGACAAAATAGTGTACTCAAGCAGGAACATTTAAAAATCTCCAAACAAAAACAGCCCCCCTTACTAAGGGGGATTTTTCAATTAATATAATCTTTTTTTACGAATGCGTACTTTTTTATTACAAAGTGTGAGCGCCACGACGTCGTTCAATCACTATATAGACTATGACGCAAATCACAACGGACAGGAATGAGCCTGAAAGGGTAGCGATTCCCATGGGGAACAAAGTATCAGGATACCAGATAGAAGCTAGGTATGCTCCCGGTACACGAAGGGTCAAAATGGAGATGGAATTGTGTACAAAGGAAACAATGGAAAGTCCGCATGCGCAGAAGTATCCGCTGAAACAGAAATGGATTCCTGCCACCATGCAGTCAAAGACATAGGCGTGGAGGTACTGGGTTCCAAAGGTAATGACCTGAAGGTCATCGGTAAACAGGGCAAGAACTGGTTCCGAGATGAACTGGAACAGGATTCCGCAGAAAAGTCCGAAGCAGGCAGCAATCCCCATTCCGCAGAAAAGAGTCTGCTTGGCCCGATCATAGCGGCCGGCGCCAATGCACTGAGCACTGATGGCGGAAACAGACGAAAGCATAGCGGAAGGCACCAGGAACAAGAAGCAGATGATCTTTTCCACAACGCCTACGGCGGCAGCGATTTCAAGACCGCGGGAGTTTGCAATCAAGGTAATGAACAGGAAGGAAACCTGGATGAAGCCTTCCTGGCAGGCCACAGGGAAGCCGATCTTTGCCAAGGAGCCCAGCAGTGGCTTGCAAGGGCGCAGGTCTCGGCGGGATAGAGTAATGTCGAAACGAACCTTACGGAACTTGATGGCTCCAAGAGTTATAATGACGCAGAACAGCTGGGAAAGAACTGTGGCAAACGCTGCTCCCGAAGCTCCCATGTGCAAGGGACCTACAAACAGGAAGTCCAGCCCGATGTTCACCACGCAGGATGCGGTCACAAAATACATGGGGCTCTTGGTATCGCCAAGCCCGCGGAAGGCAGCGGCGATAACATTATAAGCGGTAATCAGAGGAATTCCTAAGAAGCAGATAATCAAGTAGGCCGTCGTTCCAGAAACCGCTTCGGAAGGTGTAGAAAGGAGCCTTACAATCTGGGGAGCCGTCGCCAGAAGCACCGCCATAAACAATCCACCAAAGACCGAGAACAGAAGCACAGTGTTTCCAAGGATACGGCTAAGGCTCTTATGGCGTTTGGCACCAACCGCCTGTCCCATAAGTACCGTAACGCCCATGGTAAGCCCGATGAGGATCACAGTCACGAAATGCATGACCTGGCTACCTACGGCAACTGCAGTAATGCCCGCCGCATCGGTAAACTGCCCCATAATAAATAGGTCAGCCATGCCATAGAGGGTCTGAAGGAAATTCGCAATCAAAAACGGGATGGAGAAAATCCCGATATTCTTAAGAATGCTTCCTTCGTATAAGTTGCGCGGCATGGGGATAAAAATAAAAAAATTAGGGGTACATTTTTAAACATCAAAAGTTTCACCGGTGAAACGCCTGACGTTTCTGAATGAACCATTCAAATTTGTAAAGCAGCAAAACACCGCCAAAAAAGCTGAATTTAAGCGAGATTAAACTTTTTTCATCCAAAACTCAAAAGTTGGCACGACCTTTGCAATAGGTATGGCGTAAACAAAAACAAAGGGTAAACGCCGAACGGCGAGCCCGCTCAACAAAGAGGTAAAAAATTATGATTAACGCAAACGTCATCCCCACTGCTTTCTACGGTCTCCAGAATCTCATCGACAGCTTGAACAGCATCAATGCCGCCGCTGAAAAGAACGAAACCGCCGAATGCGTCAAGCGCGAATACACCTACTCTCCTAAGGCTGACTACTACGAAGTAGAAAACGGCTTCACCTTGGAAGTGGAACTCCCCGGCGTCAAGAAGGAAGACTTGGACATTCAGGTGGAAAAGAACATCCTGACAGTGAAGGCTACCCGCACCCGCAAGGACAACACCGTCCACTACGAACGTAGCTTCCGCCTTGCCGACGACATCGACACCGACAATATCCAGGTCACCTTGGAAAACGGCATCCTGGCATTTGGCCTTGTCAAGAAACAGCAGGCAGCAGCCCGCAAGCTGAACGTGGCATAAACCTTAAGCCCACCGTGCATGTGGTAAAACTGCACTTTTGATTTTCTCCATTCATCGTACTCCTTAAATACACCAGAGGTTCCGTGGGCAACTGCGGAGCCTCTTCTTGTTACCCAGATTCTTTTGTAAAAGAGGCTTTACAAGCAACGCTTTTTCTTACACGAGAATTACACACTTTAACACAGGTTTCAACAAAAAGACGGCAAAAACCCGTGGATTTTCTGCATTTTCGTACTATGTTTAGGTCGGAGTTTTGGATCGGGCAGTGGAAATATTGGGTTCCATTGTTCTTTAAAGGAGTAAAAATGAATAAGAAAATCGGCCTGGTAGGCGCAGCCCTACTGACCACGGCCATGATTGTCGCATGTGGTGACGATTCCGGTTCCAGCAGCAACGGCCCTGTCGGCCCCGGCCCCATTGCAGAAGAATCCTCTAGTTCTTCAGAAATTCTAATTCCAAATTCCAGCGCAGACGAACTGATTCCCGGCTCCAGCGCAACCGTACCTGGTTCCAGTGCAACTGTTCCAGGCTCCAGCGCAGTAGTTCCCGCAAGCTCCAGCAGCGTGCCCGCAGCCATCAGCAGTTCCAGTGTAGCCGTTGCAAGTAGCTCTAGCAGCAGCAAGCCCGTCGTAGAAAGTTCCAGCAGCGAAATCGCCTTGGGCCCCACCGAAAAGACTTATGCATTTGGCTATGCCCTAAAGAATGCTCCGCGCCCATCCAAAGGTTGCGGCAAGAATTCTACCTTGGTGAAGACCAAGAGCGTTGAAAACGGCGACCGTTTCGAAATGATGATTGAAGGCCAGAACCGCGAATACTTCATCACCTTGCCGAAGAACTACGACAATACCAAGCCCTACAAGCTTCTCTTCGCCATGCACTGCATGGGCTCCAACGCAGAAGACTTCGTCCACCACTACGCAGACCAGGATCATCCGTCTCCGTACTATGGCCAGCAGAAGTTGGACACCGAAGGCAATTACATCTTCGTTTCTCCCCGCGGAGATACCGATGGCATGCCCTGGAGCATGAACAGCGATAAGGACCACAAGTTCTTCGACAAGCTCCTCACCACCATGGAAGACAACTACTGTATCGATACCTCCCGCGTATTCGTCACCGGCTTTAGCTTCGGTTCCATGTACAGCTACTCCCTGGCAGAAGAATTCCAGGAAAGAGTCCGTGCTGTGGCTACCTACGCTGTGGCAGACTACAACATTTACGAACCCCACAAGAGCGGAACTGAAAAGCAGCTGCCCATCGCCTGGATGAATGTTCACGGCAAGAACGACGGCACCTGCCCCTACAACACCGCCCTCACAAGCGCACTGCCCCGCGTTCTCAAGAA
This sequence comes from Fibrobacter sp., assembly GCA_045597525.1. GTDB lineage: Bacteria > Fibrobacterota > Fibrobacteria > Fibrobacterales > Fibrobacteraceae > Fibrobacter. Next base: position 89,448 of record JAZLKF010000061.1, read on the forward strand.
GAACGGCAAGGCATCTGACGGTGATAGCAAATTCACTGACGCCAGTTCCGAAAAACCCCAGGAAGTGGGCGGTTCCGGCCATCTCTGCTACGACTTCAAGAACGTTGACGAACGTTTCCCCGTGAAGTGGTGCAGCTGGAATGGCGGCCATCAGTGGACTGCTTACGACAACGGCAACTGGCAGAACACCTGGGTTCCTGAAGAAGTCCACAAGTTCTTCGAACAGTTCTAGAAACCGCGCGTAAGCGCAGTTCTAAAATTTCTCTCTAATACCGAAAGGCCCCGCAGGAAACTGCGAGGCTTTTTTCATCGGCGATCTGCCGCAATATTCTTTCAAGGAATTTATTCCAGGTAAAGCACCTCGCCCATCTGCGGCATCAGCACTGGCTTTTGGGATTCCTCACCCGCCTTCTTTGCATTTTCCAGAGGCTCGCGATAATCATGCTTGGAAAGTGCAAAACGGGAATGATGTACCGTCATGTAACGGTTGGCGTTCAGTTCCTTCATTTCCTGGCCAAGGTACTTGGGCAGCGTATGCACATAGGCCCAGTCCGTATTGTACTGGCCGTTTTCCAAAATTGCTAAATCGATATCCTTGAATTTTTCGCCCACCTTGGCAAAGTGAGTTCCGTAGCCAGAGTCACCGCTAATCCAGATGTTGCGCTTGGGAGTCTTGAAATAGTAGGACGCCCACAAAGTCTTGTTCTGGTGAAGGTCGCGACCCGAGAAATGACGGGCCGGGGTGAAGGTAACCTCAAAGGATTTTTCATTACCGGCAGCATCCTTTGTCTGATCCAGAACCACATGGGTCCACCAGTCTTCCTCGACCAGCTTTTCCTTAGGGTAGCCCCAGTATTCAAAATGTTCGCCCACGCCAAGAGGCACGATGACCTTACCTACGTTCGGTTCCAGCTCCGTAACAGCCTGGTAGTCCAGGTGGTCCCAATGGTCGTGGCTAATGACCAGATAGTCGATGAAGGGAAAATCCTTGGGCTTATAAACGTCTGTTCCCTTGAACATCTTGTTGACGAAACTTACGGGAGAACCGGCGTAAAGAACCGGGTCCACCAGGATTTTCTTGCCGGACAAGTTCATCAGGTAGCTGGAATGGCCAAACCACACAAGCCAATCCTTGTCTTCGGGCAGAGCCTTTAAATCCGTACGGATGACCGTCATGGAATCACCCTTGGCAGGGGCAATCTGAACTCCGGAATTGTCAAAGAGGAATTCCTTCCAGACCTTGAATTTGCTTTTCTCGTAAACCATAACAGCGGCAGAATCGATGTTCACGAACTCCTTGCCATTGTAATTAGGAGACTTTTTGACGCGGGCTAGGCGTTCACCCTGGGGAATTCGCCCGAAGCTCTTCTGGCTAAGGAACAAGACACCAGCGTCGCCAAGCAGAAAAATAACCGAAAGAATAATTGCAGTAACCATAACTTTCTTCTTTTTTAAAAATATGTTGTTCTTATTATACAAAAAAAGAGCGAATGAAATTTCCATAATCTACGAGCAGGGCAATTGGCCATGAGCAAAAAGCCCCTGCTATTAAGCAGGGGCTTTTGCGAAAATAAATGCTTTCATGAAAAGCTTAGATAACCTAGCAAGAGCAGGAGACGAGCCCCTGCAGCGTACTTGTCGTACGTGAAGGGGCGAGCGACGAACTATTGCGACGGTTAGATAAGCTTTTCCACCTTGGAGCAGAGGGCTTCAGCCTCCTCAGCAGTGGGTGCTTCGGCAATCACGCGGATTACAGGTTCGGTGTTACTTGCACGAACATGGACCCAGGACTTTTCGGAACCAAGCCACAGACCGTCACGTTCATCCATCTTCCAGCCGGCGAAAATTTCCTTCACCTTGGGGAAAATGTCAGCCACCTTCTTGTCGCCCAGTTCGAACTTCTTCTTGGGCATGGCGTAGGCCGGATTTTCGGCAACGAACTTTTCAGGGCCGCCATCGTGATGGGCCATCCAGCTAAGGACGAGAGCCGCAGCCACCAGGGAATCGCGACCATAGTGGAGAGCAGGCAGAATCACGCCGCCGTTGCCTTCACCACCGATGATGCAACCGTTGTCAATCATCTGGAGACTTACGTTAATTTCGCCCACCTTGGCGCGGCTGAATTCGCAACCGTACTTGGTAGCCACATCTTCGTTCATGCGGCTGGTAGAGAGGTTCACGCAAACAGAGCCCTTCTTCTGGGAAAGTACTTCTTCAGTTGCAATGGCCAAAGTATATTCTTCGCCAATGCTACGGCCGAGGCCATCTACCAGGGCGCAACGGTCAGCATCCGGATCCACGGCAAAGCCAACTGCGCAACCGTTTGCCTTTACGGCTTCACGAAGGTCGCCCAGGTTTTCCGGCAGAGGTTCTGCACCGCGGGGGAATGTACCGTCCGGTTCGCAATGAACGCGAACCACTTCGCAACCCAGCTGTTCCAACAAGCGGGGCACAATGTAGGAACCGGCACCGTTCACGGCGTCTACAGCAACCTTGAACTTCTTGGCCTTGATGGCTTCCACGTCCACAAAGGGGATCTTCAGAGTACCATCGATGTGAACACCGTCTGCATCAGGAGCAACTTCGTACTTGCCCATGGTGCGGTAATCGGGATAGCTGAACTGGTTGGCGTCAGCCAACTCAAAAAGCTTCTTCACATCATCGGGACCCAGGAAAAGGCCCTTGTTGTTCAAGAACTTCAGGGCATTCCATTCCAGGGGATTGTGGCTTGCAGTAATGATGATACCTGCGTCAGCCTTGTTTTCGGTAGTGAGAATTTCTACAGAAGGCGTGGTGCTAAGACCAACATCTACAACGTCTACGCCAGAGAGGCGGCAAATGCCAGCTACATACTGAACGATGGCGTCTCCAGTGGGGCGGCTATCGCGGCCAATCACAACTTTTTTCGCCTTGGTGATTTCCAAAAAGGCGCGAACGTGAGACTGTAAAACTTGAGGGGTCAGGGTATCGCCAACAATACCGCGAATACCCGAAATAGAACGCATTAACTTAGACATAAAATCTCCCTGATTTTTTCCGTGTATAAAATAATAAACTCACATATAAAAAATGTGATTTAGACTGCATAGAACATACTTTTAAAAGGTTCTGTTATCCTCGTCCGCATTTTTTAACTATTATACTTATATGCTTCATCGTATCCTTGATTACCTTCTGCACGCACGGACCTCTCCCGAGGATTTCAAGTGCGTTGCCGTAGCAATAGCCAAGAGCAACCTCAAATCTCTAAACACCTTTTCCTTTTTGGCCACTGCATTTTTTGGCATTGCCATGGCCGCATCCCTGACTTTGGGAGTCGATGGCATTTCCCAAAAAGCAGTCGGTTATTCTGTCGGTTTTCTATCAGCTCTTGTCATTTACATTTTTAATCGGACCCTGGTCGCCAAGCATATTAGGATTCTCCCATACTTTACCGCAGCATTCCAAGTTATGATGTACGCCGCCGGCATGTTCATCACCTTTGTCAGCTCCCCGGATCAATTGACCATCACCCTTTTCGCCTTATTTTTGGTTGTGCCCCAATTGTTCTGCGAAAAGCCTCTTCGCGTTACCATCGTCACCGTACTCACGGCCATCACTTTCGCAGTTCTCCACCTAGCAACAGACATCAAGCCCCAAGAAATTTGCCCCCAGGAACTTGTTAACATGGCAATCCTTGGACTGCTGGGAATCGCCCTTGGCATGCACCGAGCCCGCATCGGCTTGGAAAGGTTCGTATTCGAATACAAGATGAACCGTCTTAACGATCAAGTGCAGGAAACCCAAAGTCTCTATTGGAAATCCATGGGTGATATCTACGTGAGCATGGTCCAGGTAGATTTGGATACCGACAAGTACAAGTTAATCCGTAGCAATAACTTTATCAACAAAGCTATGGACAAGTCAAACGACGACTACTCCAAAAACATTAAGCTGGTTATTGAGGCAACTGCCCAACCTGAATATCTCGAAGACATTTTGAATTTTGTGGATACATCTACAATTCGCCAGCGCCTTAAAGGCAAACGCACCATCACCTATGAATTCATGGGTCGAAATTTCGGTTGGTGCCGCGCCCGCTACATCGCAGTAAACACCCAGGGCGATGAAACGCCTCGTCACGTAATCTTTACCGTTGAAGACATTAACGAGCAGAAGAGCCGCGAAAAGCATTTGACAACCATGGCCGAAACCGATTCCATGACAGGTCTTTACAATCGCCAGGGCGGCAGCGCAAAAATCAAGCAATTGCTTACAGAAGGTCACAAAGGAATGCTTTGTCTATTCGACGTAGACAAATTCAAGTACGTGAATGACACCTTCGGTCACCAGACGGGAGACAACGTAATCATAGCCGTCGGAAACGCCATGCGCAGCGCATTCCGCGACCGCGACATCGTTATGCGATTAGGTGGCGACGAATTCATCGTGTTTGCCGAGGGAATCACCTCCGAAGAATTGGGGGCCAAAGTTATACAACGCTTTTTCAACATCTTGGACAAAGCATCCATCGAAGGCCACGAAGATTACAAGATATCCATAAGTCTAGGCGCCACCTTCGCCACCCAAGACATTCCTTTCGAGGTTCTCTACAAGCAGGCAGACACTTGTACCTACGAAAGCAAGAAAATCACAGGAAGAAGCTTCACCTTCCACCGCGGATAGGCAGCTGAAAACAAAAAAAAGACTAAAAATGATTATTGATGAGATTTTGAGCAAGGCAAAAACCGTCGCCATCTTTGGGCACGTGCGCCCCGACGGAGACTGCGCCGGATCCACCCTTGGTATTTACAACTATATCAAAGATAACTTTCCCGAAATCGACGCAACTGTTTTCATTGAAAAGATTCCTCAAAGCTACAGCATCATTAATGGTGCGGACAAGATTGTGAACGAGTACGATGGACGTGAAGTGGATTTGGCATTTTTGATGGACACCCCTACTTTTGAACGCGTAGGAGCCAACGGTGCTGAATGTTTCAAGAAAGCAAAATTCACCTGCAACATTGACCATCACATCAGTAATCCGCTGAACCTTTGCGACGTGAACATTGTGGAACCTGACGCAAGCTCAGCCAGCGAAGTTCTTTTCTTTCAACTGGACAAGGAAAAAGTCAGCAAGAACACAGCTAACAGTCTTTACCTGGGTATCGTCCACGACACCGGCGCCTTTAAGTTCAGCTGCACCAGTAAGCGAACCATGAATGCCGTAGGTGAAATGATCGACAAAGGCATTGACTTCGCCCGCATTGTCAACGAAACTTATTACACCCGCACTTACAAGCAAACTCTGGCAACTGGTTTTGTAATGCAAAAGTGCAAATTGGCTTTGGACGGGAAAGTGGTTCACGCTTTCATCACCGCCGATGAAATGAGTCAATTTGATATTACAGCTCCGGAGCTGAGCAACGTTATCGACACCATACGTGAGGTAGGCGGTACCGAGGTCACCGTGTTCCTCTACCCGGTCAATGGGAAATACAAAATCAGCCTTCGTTCTAACTATGTCGTGGACGTAAATGCCATTGCAAGGGAATTTGGTGGCGGCGGTCACGTCCGTGCAGCCGGAGGCGATACAGATTTAGCCCCCGAAACAGCCATTGCGAAAATTGTAGAAATGGTCAAAAAACAGCTTTAAAGGCCATTTTTTAGACCAAAAACGTGAGAAATCGCATACCCCCCAAAAAAATCGGGGGATTTTTTGTTCATACAGCAATTGAGATGTTATTTTGTTGAAACAATGAGAATATTGCCGCAAGATATCGATCCTAAGGATTTTTACCAGTCAAAGTACGACTTCTACCGTCGTTTCTCTTTTTGGGCCGTTATTTTTGCCGCCATTGGAACCCTATCCTACTTCGTTTCGGACTGTCAATTGTTTGGCGGTCGTTTTGCATGGGAAACCCTACCTGCACGACTAACCCCTCTTATCCCCATGACCGCCTTCATTATGCTTAGTCGAAAGACTAGGAACTACAAGACCATGGGGTATGCAACATACTTTGTCCTCCATTGTTGCATTTGGTGCACCATGTGGGCTGTATATTTCCTGCCTGACAAGACACACTTTTCAGAAGGAAGCATTGTTCTGCAGTTGGCATTTTTTGCTGTGAACTTTGCCTTTCCCTGGACAATGGCAGTGACTATGCAAACCTTGCATATTGTCACCATCCTGCTGACCCACCCGTTTATCCACTACCCCAATATTGACCTGCTTCTGTCTTTGAACATTCCCTGCTGGGCTGCCATTTGCCTTGCTCACTTCGTAATGCAAAACCTCTATATCAAGCATTACCAGACCACAAAAAGGCTGGAATACATTTCTTTGTACGATCCGCTTACTGGAGCTCATAACAGGTACATTACCAAGACTCTTTTGCAAGATGATTCTACTCAATTCAAGGAAGAGCTGAGTCAACCTTTGACTGCCGCCATGTTCGACATTGACTTTTTCAAGCGGGTCAATGACCAGTATGGCCACGCTAACGGAGATACAATCCTCAAGGATTTTGCATCCATTGTCTTAAAGGCCAAAACCAACAAAGACAGATTTATTCGTTGGGGTGGCGAAGAGTTTGTGCTTTTGATGCCCGACACTGACTTAGGCACGGCAAAGGAATTCGTAGAGACTATCCGAAAGAAAGTCCAGAATTACGATCAGGGTGTTTGTCCCATCACGGTCTCTGCCGGCATCGCAAAATACGACGGAAAGGATTATCGCGCCTTGTTCAACGATGCAGACCACGCTCTTTATACAGCAAAACACAACGGCCGAAACCAAGTGGTCGTTTTTCAGGAATAAGAATTACTCACTATCGCGAAGTTCTAGAATTTCAGCTTCTATAGTTTGGTCCTGGGGATAGAACCCCTGGGCCTTTTCTAATAGGCGTAGCGCTTCGGCATTTCGTTTTTGCCCACGGGCTTCGAAGGCTAGGTTCTTGAAACCGTAAACGGCTTCTTCGCTACCGGCTTTTGCCGCCATTTCATAGGCGGATTCGGACCGTACCCAGAATCGGGCGTCATAGGCCAAGTTTCCAAGGAAAATTGCGGCGTCAGCAAAATCAGGTTTAATTTGCAAAATACTGGTGAGGATATCCATGGCGATGAAGGTCTTGTTGTCTTCAACGAGAACGTCGGCCAATTTGTACATGGTAGCAACATCATCAGAACGAATACCGAGAGCTTCGCGGTAGGCTCCCGCACTCTGATCAAAATCCTTATTCAAGCGGAATACATCTCCCAAGTAAACCAGAAAGTCCACTTCTTCGGGATGATTGGCGTAGCCTTCGCGAACCACGGCCACAGCGCGGTCAAAATCATCCATGGCGATATTCGCTTCAGAAAGCTGGTACACAATGCTAATGTCGGTTTTATCGAGCTGGTAAGCTTTTTCAATGGCGCGAAGTGCACCCACCTTGTCTCCGGTTCTGCTATAGGCTTCGCCCAGGAATAGCCAAGCGGAAACATTTTCCGGCTCCAGTTTCAAAGCACGGTGGTATGCTGCCACACATTCAGGATATTGTTTGAGGCGATAGAATACGCTAGCCATATTGAAAAGGGCAGGAGCGAACTTTCCATTGGAATAGTCGACGGCCTTACGGTAACTTGCAGCAGCCTCTGCATATTGTTCCTGCTGGTAGTAGCTATTGGCAATATTAAAACTAACCGCTACAGGATCTGCGCCACGGTCCAAGGCTTTGCGGTAAAGTATTACTGCCTGCTTGAATTTGCCATCGCGGTACAAAGTATTTGCTCGATCCACAAGATCGGCAGACTGCTGAGCAGCAAAAGCCTGTGAGAATGCGAGTAACGCAACAATCGCTATGACCTTGGTTAATCTAGTCATGGAACTTTACCTCAAACGGTTGTTCCATTCCGCAGAAGGGCACCGACTTGCCATCTTTCTGGGCGGGTTCAAAATTCATTCGATTCAAGGCGTCCTTTCCGGCTTGGGCAAGACCTGAGCCTGAGGGGGATTCCTCAATAACGCGGATGTCATAGGCGCGGCCGCTTGCATCTACACAAAAACTTAAACGTACGGTAGCATCAATTTCGCGGTCACGGATTTGTGCAGGTACCTGAAAGTTGGGCATGCTGCGACCCGTAGGTTTCTTGTCTACTTCACCGTTTTCCGTACTGAAATTGCCACCACGAAAATCTGCCACCAATTCTTCGCTAATGGCGGCTCCGCCTCCACCGCCTACAGCCCCAAGATCCATGGCCATACGGGGGCCTGCCTTAGGAGAACGTGAATTTGATTTTTGACGGTTTGGCTTACGGGTTGGCTTTTTCTGTTCTACCTTCTTTTCAACTTCTTCCACTTTCTTCACGGCAACTTCGGTCTTTACAAATTTCTTTTCATGGAAAACCTTTCCTGTCAGGAACATATTTGCAAGAGTCACTGAAAATACCAGCAGCAAACTGCTGGCCACGGCAATGGTCAGAATGGAGAACCGTTTTAAAAGCTTTAATATTCCCTTAAGTATGAACATGGGGATTAATCCGCCTGTGCCGCAATAGAAACTTTCTTTACGCCGCTCATGTTGCATGCGTCAATAACCTGAACCAACACGCCGGTTTCCGCACCCTTATCCGCAATCACCACGGCCTCACGATCAGGCGTCTTCGCCAAAGTTTGCTTTAGAATATCCTGAAGGCTGGCCAGGTCCACCTGACGTTCATTGATATGAATGGTGCCTTCTCGGGTAATGGCAATAAGGATGTTTTCCTTTTCCAATTGGCTGGCACTCTGGGCATCAGGTTTCGTCACATCCACACCGGTTTCGCGGGTGAAACTAGAAGTCACCACAAAGAAGATCAACAAGATGAATACGATATCCATCAAAGGGCCCATATCGATGCCCATGTCTTTTTGCTTTCGCTGCGGCAAGTTAAAATTCATTCTTTACTCCATCTTTATGCAACGAACTGTAAATGCATCCGATTTTTCGGCACGAACAATACTGCTGGCATACTCACCTTTTTTAAGAGTGAACACGTCCTTTGACTTTCCATTGGATTCGCTCCAAAAATAGGCTTGTGTTCCCACCTCGGAATATTTCGACACATGCAAATCGTAGCGACCCATAGCCAAGGCGGAAAAGCCAATTTCGTCAGAGCCCTGCTTTTCAAATTCATGCCACAAGCAAAAACCGGGATTCTTTTTGCAGGATTTCTGCATGGTGGAAAAATCCTTGGACTTGGGCATTCTCCAGCCATCTGGGCAAAGTGTAGGCAATTCTTCGATGGTGTAATAGCGGCCCACCTTGTCGCAACCACCACCAAATTCCTGGTTGCAAAAACTGTTGGCCGAGACAAACCTTAGGTTGTCCTTCATCCAAGTGGCGTTCCCTATTTTCACGTAACGGTAAACCTGGTTGTCGCGAGCATCCACAAAGGACTCCCCGTTAACCACATCCATCGAAATTTCGGCTACAGGTTCCACCTTGGTTTCAACCTGTTTTTCTTCAGACGTTTCCTTAGAGGAGCAGCCTATTACAACACAGCTCAAAACCATTGCAGCAATCAATCCAGTTTTCATCAGCACCCCTCTTTATTCTTCGAAGTAGAAATCCAGTTCTCAATAACAGTGAAACCCAGTTGCAACTGCTGAGACAAAATCTCTATACGTTCGTCTAAACGCTGTTTCAAAAGCGTCAAGGGAAATGCTACCAAAAGACCACTCTGGGTAGAAATCAATGCTTCGGAAATACCATCTGCCATAAGGACCGGATTTTGATTCCCATACAAAGTAATCACATCGAAAGTAGCCACCATGCCAGTCACTGTTCCAAGCAAGCCAAGCAACGGAGCAGAAGCCGCCATCACAGAAACAATATGGTTTCCCTGCTGCATGTATCGCAAGGTTTTGATCATGCGAACTTGCACGTAATCTTCATAATCCGCAGGAGTATCGACGGCAACCTTCAATGCCAAATGCAATTCGCGAGACACAATGCCACGGCGTTTTTTCAGGCGCGAGCGAGCTCTGCGAGCAAGGCCGCTATCGCTATCCTGCAGGTCGGTACGTAGGCGCTGTACTACTTTATGGGAATCCTTCCGGAAGTAATCCGTACCTATGCGGAACCAGGCCGTGTACAGATAATAGAATCCGATGACACCACAAAGCAGAATCGGAAGCATTACAACGCCGCCGGCCTCATAGGTGTTTTGCAAAGATTCTATGAATATGTACCAGTTATTATTCATCTACATTCCGTCGCAGGAATTATTCCTTTGGAAAAATTCTATTCAACAGCGCAGTACTCTGAACGTAAAGTTCGCTGGTGACCTTTTCAATTTTTTCACTCAGCAAGCCGTGGAGAATCATTACGGGAATTGCAATAATCAAGCCTGATTCTGTGGTAACCAGAGCTTCAGAAATACCGCCAGCCAAGACACGAGCATCGTTAGTACCCACTTCAGTAATCACATTGAACAGGGTAATAATACCCGTCACGGTACCCAGCAAACCAAGAAGCGGAGCAATAGAGCCCATGGCAGCCAAAAGGCCCATGCGACGTTCCAACTTGGGTTGTTCGCGAAGCAAGGCTTCTTGTAAGGATTTTTCCGCCAAATCGCGGCTTTCCTTAGCTTTGTTCAAAACAGAGAAAAGAACCATGGAGAGGCTGGTTTCACGCTTGAGGCAAAGACTTGCTGCTTCGTCGAATTTCTTTTCGTCCACAAACTTATCCACCTTCTTTACAAGACGCTTGCTGACACGTCCACGAATGGTAAGAACCAGGAATCGTTCCAGGCAAAGAAGCAAAGCAAACAACGCAACAAGAATCAAGGGGTACATCACAATGCCACCCTTCTTGAAGAAGGCCTGGAGTTCCTGCTGCCAAGTAAGTTCCTCGGTATCGCTAATAGAATTCTTTACCGCCTTGTTTTGAAGGACGTCCAGAGGAATTGTCACCACAGCGACTTGCTGGGTGGTATCTTTTGCAAAAGCGCCAGCTTCGCTAACAGCTTTGCGGATGCTATTGGACATTTCCTGCGGAAGAGTCGTGGTCCATTCGAAGATCTTGCCCTGCAGAGCGCCAGAGCGGATCAAGGCCTGAACTTCCCCATTATCTGTAGCCACTTCACCAAGGAACACTGTACCCAGACGCAAACGGTTCACATTAACGTCGGGACGAGTACCCACCTGGGAGAATGCTTTTCCAGAAGACTGGGTATAGGTCATTTCCTGACGAAGCAATAAATCTTCAAGATACAACCTTGCGGCAAACAAGGTGTTGGGAGATTTCTTATCAGATTCCTCCTGAGCCTTCTTAAGATTTATCAAGCGGTTATTCATTCCGACAGGATAATCACCTGTAATTTCACCCAGGGATTTTTCCAAGGAAAGTTTCACCTGTGTAGTGAATGCATCGTATCCAGATTCGTCGGACTTAGCCTTTTCCTCGGCGTCAGTTGTAACATCCTTGCTGGCCATGACTTCTTCGTTTACGCGGCCAAGGTCAGTAGAAAGTTTGGAATAGCGACCGTCTAATTCGCGGGTTTCTACCTGATGCTCTTCGGTAAGCTTGGATTCTGCATAACGCTTACGCCAATGCTCCGCTTCTAGCTTTTCCAGGGAATCTGCCTTCTGCATACGCATGCGCACCAGGGCGTCCACTTCTCTCTGAAGTTTCTTGAACTCTTCACGCTTCAAGGAGTCCTGAACCATTTGCAGCGCATTAGCATCATCTTTTTTGCTGGACCAGGGCCATGCAAAAGCGCTAGGAGCAACGAGGGCAACCGTCAAGAACAGAGGGGCAATTGCAATTTTTTTCATTATTCTTCCCCTCCTGCAACAGAAAGGCTAATGGGCAACGAGACCATCTGTGGAGGCTTCTTTGCCAATTTTACATCAATAGCTAGGCGAACTGCTTCTCGCTCAGCCAAGGTCAAATCTTCGTTCCATTCATATGCAATGGTTGCAGAATTCTTGCGAACCAATGCGCCGTAAACCGTTCCGTTTTCGTCGCTATAAACCATCCACTGGTTGCCAATGCGCAAGATCTGAGCGTTGATTAATTCGCCATTCTTACGAGTCAAGGGAGAATTGATAATAGCCACTTCGTCGCCAAAGCGTGTCTCTTCAGCAATTAGAGATTTCAAACGGGAGAAAGCTTCTTCTTCAGAGGCATTACCACTTTCAATATCACGAGAAAGAGACTTGACACGATCTAGACGAGTTTCACGATCCCAGGGCAGGGTTTGTTCAATTTGCTTTTCAAGCTGCTTGCTGATAGAAACTAGCATGGAACTCAAGGCTTTTCGCTTGGACTTCACATTATCACTGCGGTTCTTGGCGCGGGCCTGCTTATTGCGTTCATCTTGCAATTGAGCCGCAACCTTATGAATCTTTTCGTTCAAGGAATCGATTTCAGCGGAACGGCGCTGCTTATCTGCCTTGTAACGGTTTTGCAACGTGCTATAACGTTTATCGTCGGCACGAATCATGGAATCCGTAGCAGAGATTTGCTTGGAAAGTTTCTGAATATCTGCATTCAGTTTTTCTTTTTCCAATTGCAAGTCACGGATATCGGACTCTACATCGGCAAAGGCAAAGCCGGCCAACAAGGTGATACCCAACAATAATTTTCGCTTCATGTGTATCATATTCATTTTTCTCAACTTAAAACCTTCTGCACATCACCTGCACTGTTTATCCTTAGGATGATTCTTGCACCATGATTTAACAACTCGATCTAAAATCGGAGAATTTTGCTTTTCAATGTAGTAGCGGCCCACCAAGGCAGTGCCACATTGGGGATGCGCCTCCAAATCCCAATTGCGGTCTGCACACCACATCCACAAATATTCCTTGCATGTATTTTTCTTCAAGTCCACCTGACACTGTTTTTCAAGCTCTCTACAATCCGCAATGGAATTAGTACTGAAGTTACTAGCAACGCAATAGCGTTTAAGACCATCAGCATAGGCATCAGACTTTTTCTTATCGCTTATGGTATCCGGTAAGAATATAGACCACTTGGTCGTATCCAGCGCCATAGCAAACTTTACAAGCGACGGATAGCAGGTGGGAGAAGAAACCCTCAAGGTATCCTCCACGCAATATTGATCCTGGTAAAGGCGGCAGGCCTTGGAACTCCAAGCATCGTTGGGATCTAAACGTCCTTCGTTATCGCATCTTGTAGGTCGAATGTGATCGTAAGGAACAGACTCTTCAGAAGACACCACCAAATTCAAATCCACGCGAGTCATTCCAGAGAATACCCCCATGCCATTTTCAATGTTACTCTTGGGAAGAATACGAGGATCGTTAAAGCTAGCCAGTACAAAGTTGCGATAATCGGCATAGGCCTTGTCCGTAGCATAGAAACGAATGGTAGAAGTTCCGACAGGGAAAGTGATATTCGTAGCCATGATGGTATCTAAGCCTCGAATTCCTGCAATCACCTGATTAGTTGTGTAACCCAAATTACTTTGGTGTTCAAAGCCATTATGCATGGACACTCCAAGAAAGCCCATGGAATCCGGCTCTACCAATCCCCTAAGCATATAGGCTATTGTCGTATTCATGTTTTCACCGCCATTGACATTATCGTACTCCATGGAGGTCAACACACCACCCACAGCAGAATCGTAGTCCATAGCGAACTTATAGGGATCCATGTCAAAGGGAAATTCTAGGAACTTGGTTTTCAAAGTGTCTTCGGAGAAAGGAACCCATAGAGACTGCTTTAAAGGCAAGGGTACAGCAGTTCCTTTTACACCAAAGTTTTCGGGAATATGAGCAACAGCTGTGTAGGTCGAGACAACTACGGTACCTGCGCTATCCCACTTAAACGTCGCCTTCATCTCGTAGCTTTCACCCTTAATGCCATAGGCGTTCTCGGAAGGTTCAAAGCAGTTCTCGTCCTTTGCCTTGGGAGACAAAACCAGTTCGGTCTCACCAGCATTTTCAAACTTACCTGTAACAGTAACGTGGGCGCTATCATAGAAGGCGAAATCTTCAGCAGCAGCCTCAGTCAATTTATACAGCTTATTAAAACACAGGTGCGGAACATCCCCAGATTCAATCCAAGCGTAAGTGTAAATACCGCGATATAGTTCACGTTCCTCAGGGAGGTAACTCCAAGGACCTTGCATATCGCAAGCCACCAACAGCAAAACCACCATAGCGCAAAAATATTTCACTACAGAACACTTCACCGTAATGATCCTCGCCATCGCATTCAAAGCTTCCTTTTGACTAGAAATAGTATTCATAATTCAACATCACAGGCAAAAAGGGGAACTGAGAAATGGTTCTATACTCCGGCGGGTTCTTAGACGTATCGTAGAACGAATAGAACATGTTTTCATGATCAAACAAGTTGATAATGGTCCAGCTAAAATTCCACTTGTTCTCGCGACCGATATCAATAGCCTTTACATCTACACGGAAGTAGTTTGTCTGGCGAGAAGCGTTGCGGCTGCCATCCAGCACCATAATTCTATCACTGAAATCCTTTTCGCCGATTTCATTAGCGTAGAAATAACCGGCCTTTTCGGTAATCGGCATACCTGCAGAATACTTCAGCACAAAGGAACTTCTAAAATAGCGACCCTTCTGCTTGTGAGGCCAAAGGGATTCTTCGTCGCCCTTCCAGTTAATACCCGCGTCAAGTTTAATAGCGTAGGGTTGATGCCAGCTTGGATAGTATGCAGGAGTTCCATCATCCGTCTTAAGGACACTCAGACTCTGGCTCCAGTTCACACCTCCAAACCACCAACCTTTGTCCTTACGAACACTCAGCTCGTAACCCATGGAGTATCCCTGAGCAGTGCCGAAATAATCGGCCATAACAAAATCTGCAGCAGAGGTTTCGGAAGAGGAGTCTTGACGCATCACAAAGGTGTTCAAATTATTCTGAGTCTTGTAATAAAGTCCCGCAGTCACATTATAACCCGGAAAGAAATCTCTTTCGGAATATTCCGCCGCAAAGAGCCAGGAGGTAGCTGGTTTCAAATGCTTGCCCTTGGAGGTCGTCACAGCAGGATAGTAGAACTCATTCAAGGATTCCTGATCGCTGAACATAATGGAGTTCATATACTGTAAGTAGTAACCGCCATACAATTCGAAAGTCCTATTGTCATCCAAATGCCACGTAAAGGAAACGCGAGGTTCTACGCCAAAGTGCTCCGACAAAGTCTGGTAATTAAAGCGCAGGCCAAATTGCAATGTAGCGCTGGGGTCCAGATTCCAGGCGTCCTGTAAATAAGCCACATGGTGGAAAGGCTTTTGAGTGTCGGTAACCTTGGTACTTGAAATATATTCCCAGAACTTATCATAATCATATTCCAGCTCATAGCCCAAAGTAATGGCATGATCTGTGATACCACGGAAGTTCAGCCACTGCTTTCCCGCGAAGGTGTATAAGTCCATACCCAACTTGATCAGGTCGGAAACTTCCATATCCTGGAAGAAACGGCTAAAGGCCAAGGTGGCGTTATATTCCCAATCGCCATTAATACGGTGAGTGAAATTAATGGGAACAGCGACATTACCCCAATCCACAAAAAGCGGGTCAAATGACAAATCATCTTTACCTATATAGAAGCTAGCCTTCAACTTGGTATCCGGAGAAAAATCGTACATGAAGGTGCCTTGTAGATCCGTAAATGCATAATCCAAATCCATGTCCAAAAGGCCAATGAAATTGAACAAATCCAGCATAATGCCGATGTATGTGGTACGACCAGCCAAAACCCAGCGGGCGTTTCCCTTGTGGCCTTCGGTGTGGAGCTGAGCGGCAAAGGTACTTATCTTGACGCTGGATTTGCTAAACCATTCTTCCGTGGAATCATTACCACCTGCGCGACCACCCATTTTCAAGACAGAGCTGAGACGGTTGCCGTACTGGGCCGGGAATCCGCTCTTGTAGAACTGTACGTCGTCAATGGTTTCCACTAGGAAGGTACTGAAGAGGCCGAAGAAATGAGTGGGAGAATAAACAACGGAATTATCATATAAAAACAGATTTTGGTCAGCAGCACCGCCTCGAACATAAATCTTGGTACTGAAATCGGAGCTGGCAACAACGCCCGGCAGTTGCTGAATACTACGGATCACGTCGGCTTCGCCAAGACCTGGCATACGCTTGATGCTTTTTGTGCTGACCACAGATTCACCAGCTTGGCGCTTGGGACGGCGACGCAGCTGCACCACCACCTTCTTCATTTCGGTGACCTTGCCATTGTTACCTTCGGCAAGGAGAGCATCCACATCTACGTCTTCTTGCTTTTTTGCTTCGGCGTCACCGGAATCTTTCGCAACAGATTCAGAGGCGTTTTCCGCCATTTCACCTTGATTGCCTTCGCGGGCAGCTTGGTCGCTTTCGCGGGCCGATTCACCATCTGTAGGTTCCGCTGCGCTAGAATCCGTCAAGCCAACATCACCTAGTACATGACTAAAAACGCTATCCTTTCCGCTATAAGCAAGCTCATAGCATTTTTCTTTTTCAGCACCGCTGGTGTCGGAATTAGTAACGCAAACATTCCAAAGGGTATCTTCAGGAAGAATTACGGAGAAAGGCGCACCTACGGTCGTTTCTACCGCTTCCCCAGATTCAAGAATTTCAACATAAAGTTTTTCGCCTGCAGCAAAGGAAGTATCCTGCACGACGCCGTTAAAGAGAATACCTTTAGTACCCGCTGCAGCCAGCGAGTCATTTGTTGCGTTTTGCGCTGCAGAGCAAACGGAAAGCAAAAGCAACATAAAAAGGCTTGTCAGTAGTCTTTTCAAAATCCTCTCTAATCTTTGTGAAATAAATTTAGAAACTAACACATTTTAAAATCGACAATGGAACACTTTCATCCCTAGAAAATGTCACCAAAACAAAAAAAATCTGACGGAATACCATCAGATTTCCATAATTTGTTGTAAAAACGTTGTTTGTAAAATTAGAATCGTCCAAAGGTCAAACCTGCATAGACACCAGGCCAAACCCTAACGTCTCGATGATCCACCTTGAAGTTACCGTGCCATTCACCACGAGGGCCAAGTTTGATTTCACCAGCATAGCCTTCTGTTACCACATTCATAGATAAACCGCTAGTCATTCCGAATCCCTTAACAAACTCATAGGTACCGTGAATTCGTAAACGATGATGGAAAGTAGATTCGCCCTTCACGTAGTCCAAAGAATTTCTTTTGAAGCGTTTATCTACAATTTCAAAATTGTTGAGGAAGGTGTAGTCAAGACCGAAGTGCGTTCCATATCGATTGAACTGCGTACCCACACCTACGCCTGTCAAGAAACGATTCTCGTATTCAAAGTCTTTTTCCTTATCCAAAATACGACCCACTTCAAAAGTAGTATAGAATGCTGCCGTACCCAATTTCAAGTCAATGGAGGTATTGCCCATTTCGTCGACTCCCATCGTGGTAGACCAAACGCCATTGCCAACAATGTTGAACAATCCAATGGGAGTTTTTTCACAATGACCGCATATATTGAGTACGCCTATCTGGCGACCATCCATCTTACCGCCAATATTCATAACACCTGCCTGGATTTTTTCCGTGTTGCCCCCCACATTCAATACTCCCGCAACGATGTCCGCTTTCTTAGAAATATTCAATATACCGATTTGGACTTTAGATTCTCCGGAAACATTCATTTCAGAAATCTGAACCATCGCATTCTTGGCTACGTTAAGACCTGAAGAAATCTGACCACCGCTCATTCCCCTGGCAACGTTTGCTCCGCCAGAAATCTGAAGTCCCGAAACATTTTGTGCCACATTGAAACCTGTAGAAACCTGGGTACCGGCAAAATCCTTATGTGCCACGTTGGCAATCAAACTAACCTGAGTACCAATCATATTTTCACGAGCATCAGTCACGAAAAATCCAATCTGTACACCCTTACGCGGGTTCTTTTCATGATCCACGGCGTTGAAAGTCACCTTAGTTCTTCCATAGCGATCCAGGGAATCCATGGAGGAACCTTCTTCGAAGAGAGCATTGCTATCAGCAGGAGCGGAGCCACGAGAAACAGTCTTTTCAGCAGAGGCAACCTTAAACTGATTGCCACCCAACTTTTCGCGTTTGCCTTCGGCCAGCACTATAGAAGCTTCCTTGAATTCTGCCGGGCGTTCCAGGCGAATAGTGTACTTGCCGGCAGGAAGGCCCAAACTCATGGCATGGCCAGACTTCTTATTCAATTCCGCAAGCAGTTCGCCGTGAGCGTCGCGGATGAACAGGCGACCGTCAACGTTTTCGTCAAGATCCAGGCCTGCGCTGGTGCTGCGCAAATCGGTCATCACCACGTCGCCAGTGCCAGCCAGATTCATATCGCGGCTAGGATGCTGGGCGCCGCCCATGGTAGCTTCTGTCTTTTGCAAAGTCTCGTTGAAGGCAAACTGGTAGGCTTCAGACAAAGTAACCTTTCCGTCACCACTGATGTCGCCAGCGCCTCGGAGGCCGCTCACCAGAGAATGGGTGAAGAAACTGCCGCGGAGCTTGTCGCTTTCCTGGCTGGATTCGTCTTGAGTGCTGCTGGTGATAAAAGCATAGCCACGCATATCGCTGCTCTGGTCCACCATGAAGGCAGGGACTGCAACGCCGCCCTTGGCGCGGGTAATAGCACCGGAGCCACAAGCATCGATCACAGCAATCTTAACATCTGCGCCCAGGGCGTCTACGCGTTTGCGGAGTTCCGCCCACGCATACACCTCGTTACCCAAGCGCAGGCCTTTTTCATCGGCGTGGCCGCTGTAATAAACCAGCACTTCATCGCGGGCACTCTGGCCCTTCTTCAGCCTGATAATGTTATCAATATTTTCAAAATGACTTTCAAGATTATTTACGCTAGGTTCCTGCACCAGGAAGACGTTACTGCGGGGAACGCCACCCATTTCCTTAAGCACAGCGGCAAATGCCTTGGCGTCGCTTTCCGCATAGCGGAGCATGGGGCGACCCTTACCGCCGTTATTGGCACTAATGGCAATCACATAACGGTCAATGGTCTTTTCGGTAGAATTTACCGGTGCATTATTTACAGCAGCATGAGCATTACTTACCAAGGCAAAAAGCATCACCAAGGCGATTGCAGAAAGCCCCACCATGCTAGTCCACGGACTAGCTTCATAAGCGCTTTTCAAAATCTTATCGCAAACCTTTTTCATTTTCTCCAACCTCCTACTTCTTTGCCTGCTTACGAACAGTGAAAGAAACTATCTGAACCCCTTCCTGGTTCAAGGACTTATCAAATTCTTTTTCGTTAACGCTAAATTCATTCTTGGAAGTCAGCAAAAAGAATTTTTCAAAATGAGGAGCATTGTCCAGCTTGTAGGCAAAAGGCAGGGAGTTCATCTTGCCCGGTTCCAAAAAGATTGCCTGAGCGCCTTGGCCCATATGAACTGTAACTACACCGTTACCATCCATACTGATCAACATGCCAAAGCATTTTTCAGGAACAGCATAGCGAAGCTGCAATTCATCGCCTTCGCTAGCCAAGCCCTTTTCTTCCATCTGGGCCACGCCTTCGGCGGTTTTCTTCCAGATTTCCATTCGAGCCTGCATGCCCTTGATTCGAGTTTCACCGTAACTGCCGTTTTCAACGGAGCCGGCGGCCATGGCCACATCAGAGCCTGCCTGCTGAGCGGCATCCATCTGAACAATTTCGCCCCTACCCCCAATAATCACAGCGGAGAAAATACCCAGAGCCACAATGACCGCAGCGGCAATCTTCATCACGCCAAACTTAAAGGTCATGGAACCCGCGCGATTTCCAGCATCGGTAAGGGAACCATTCACCAAATCAGCGCGATCCAGTTCCACAGACAGCTTTTCAAACGGGTTCTCTGCCAGAATCTTTTCGTTCTGTTCCTTCAGAGCGGCCACACGGGCTGCAAATATTTCGTCAGCAACCTCGCGATCGCGAAGCTCCTTCATTTCGTTTTCGGGCAGGTCACCAATCAGGTACCGCTCCATCTTAAAGTCCGATACCGGACTATAATTCTTGGAATTCATTACTTCACCTCCAGATTCTTGACCTTCGTCTGCAAAGTGCGAAGGCGTTTACGGACACCGCTAACGGACATGTTCACGGCAGCGGCCGTTTCTTCTAAAGTCATGCCATCGACATAATGCAGAACCGCAATGGTACGGGTAGATTCCTGCTCCTTGGAGAAAATCTTCACCAAGATGTTGGAGATCCCGTAGGCGTCCTGTTCGTCGTCGGCCACGGCGATCTGCAAAAGCAACTCACTGCAGTCCACATCCAGACCACGGCGTTTCTTGTCGCGAATGCGATTCAGGCAAAGCCTGGTGGCCGTATTCCACAAAAGGCTAGACGGAGACGAAAGATCCAAAGTGTTTCGATTGGTATAAACCCGCAAAAAAACATTCTGCATCATATCGCCAGCTTCAGCCTCATCCTTCAGGAGAACAAGACAACGACGCATCACCATCGGTGCGAAGGTCTCGTAAACCTTGGAAAAAGCCATTCTGTCTGCAATATCTTGCCTGTTCATACCTATAAAACACCACAGGGAAGTAAAAATGTCACCCCAAATGTAGTTTTTTTGATTTTTATATTTGCTGTTGTGAAAATCGGCTTAAAAAACAATTCTGGATCCATGGCCATCTGGCACATTTTGGCCATTTGCACCATCGTCTTCTGGGGTACAAGTTTTGTAAGCACCAAGGTACTGATTAATCACGGTTTTTCTGCGGTGCAGATTTTCACCATCCGCTTTGCGGCCACCTACCTTATGCTTTTGCTTGCGGGACTTCGCCACATTCGATTCCGTGCCGACACCCTGAAAGACGAGCTATTCTTTCTGCTTGGCGGTGTTACCGGATGCACCGTTTACTTCTGGGCAGAAAATACAGCACTCACCATTTCCCAGAGCAGCAACGTATCCCTCATCGTTTGCACCAATCCACTTCTGATTTTGCTGGTAGGCGTATTCTTCTTTAAGCGGGAAAAACTGCTGCCTCGACAGATTGCGGGCTCCTTCATTACCTTCATCGGTATGGTGCTGGTGGTACTTAACGGAAAATTCGTGCTAAAGCTTTCTCCCGTAGGCGACATGCTGGCCTTCTGTTCCGCCATCGCTTGGACCATTTACGCCTATAGCACAGAAAAAGTCCGCAGCAAGTACTCTACCCTTTTTGCCATCCGCAAGATTTTCTTCTACGGTTTCATTACGTCGCTGCCCCTCATGGCGCTGGACTATTTCGGACTTGGCAACCAAGGGCACTTCGTTCCCCACCATATCCCCTGGGAAGCCTTCAAGGAGCCGGTGGTCATTCTAAACTTCCTTTGTCTTTGTATTTTCAGTAACCTGTTCGGCTACCTGATCTGGAATAAAGTAATGGACAAGTTGGGAACGGTCCTTGCTTCCAACTACATTTTCGCCATTCCTCTCATCACCATGATTACTGCAGCCATCACCATCGGCGAGCACATCTCTGCGGTGGCCATTGCAGGCGCCTTCGCCATTGTCACCGGTATGATCATGGCGGAATACAAGAAGAAGTAAGACTTTTAAATAAAATCACCCAGACGACGGTTTGCGGGATTTTTCGCCGTCAAGTCATCAAGAAACTTTTGAAACGGCACCAAGGTCGAATCAACGAGTCGTGGCAAGGGCTGGTTGAGATGGATCTCCTTCAAGTCTCGGGCCTTATGGCTTTTGCAAGGTAACTCCCCGGTAAGAATCTCATAGAACATGATTCCCAGAGAGTAAAGATCCGTGGCAGGAGTGGTCTCCCCAAAAGTCCAGCATTCCGGAGCCATGTACTCCACCGTGCCCCAACCATTGAAAGGATCTTTAGAGGCAGAGTCAGCCAAAACTTTGGCCAATCCGAAATCGGCAATATGCAGGTTGCCGTTAGAATCAATCAAAATATTTTCGGGTTTAATATCACGATGAACAAACTTTTCATGGAGAGCTTTAATGCCCGCAGCAATCTGACGGAACCATTCCTTGCAAGTTTCCAAAGGAATTCCCGGACGGATTTTTGATTTCAAGTTTCCGCCTTCATAAAATTCCTGGAGCATGTAATAATATTCTGCGCGGTTACTATTTGCGCAAACATCCACACGGTCACCAGCTGCGCAACACTCATCATCCAGGATTAGCTTCCCGGTGGCAAGCGTATTCACAATATTGGGATGGCGCATTTCACGGCACACCCGGATTTCATTTTCCAGCTGCTGCTTATACACAGCGACG
This sequence comes from Fibrobacter sp., assembly GCA_045597525.1. Taxonomy (GTDB): domain Bacteria; phylum Fibrobacterota; class Fibrobacteria; order Fibrobacterales; family Fibrobacteraceae; genus Fibrobacter. The sequence goes on from JAZLKF010000061.1 coordinate 111,639, forward strand.
GTGGGCCGTGACAACTTCAAAATAACAGGATTCCCATGACCATCACAACCCTTATACACCTCCCCCATAAAGCCTTTCGCGAAGAACTGAAAGTCCCCATAGGTTTGGTCGCCACATGTAATCGAAGGAATAATCAAACTGAAAACCTTTTAAAATTATTCTACTCGCGGAATATACATAAAACTCTATAGCAGAAAAATACACTTGGCAACAAAAAATCCCGCGATTGAACGTCGCGGGAGTTTTTTAATTACGAGAAAATCTAGAACCAGAATCCTACGGAGCCGTTGGCGGTCAAGAAGAAATCATCAAAATCCAGATTGCTCAAAACCGTTACGCCAAGGGACACTTTCCAGTGTTCGTTAATCCATAAGGATGCGCCTGCATACTGGCTAAAGACCCATGGATAAATTACAGGTATTCTAAATTCCGAAGAAATTCCGTCTTCGTTTTTCACGTCAAAAGTCTCCTGAAGAGAAGGCTTGTATATGTACGGAGAATAAGATAAGGCAAAGTTCTTTACGAAGTACGAAGCAAAAGCACCAAAGCCAACCCGCCATAGAGCTGCATCATCCACTTCAAAATGTTTTTCTTCTGATCTTTCGGAACACGGTTCTTCGTTTGAATAGACATCTAGGCATTCGTAATAATCAATCGATACATCACCAATACCAAATATGCCTAGGCCCAAGTCCGCATAGCCGCCAAATTCAAAGGATTCCTTGTTGGCACCAAAAATAAAGCGACCATAGGGTTCAGGGTCAAGCCCCGCAGAAAAACCATAGAACTCAGATGACTTTTTGGTAAGGCGCGTATAGCTTGCAGATAGAGGAAAACGATTTCTTTTATACTTGAAACTCTTGACTTTCGTTTCTTTTATAACGGTGAAATCATTATCGGAACCGCCGTACAAAGGGTCGTAATCGCTGAGCTTAAGTTCCGAATTCTTGACTCCACGCACCTTCATCTCGGCAGATGTGGTGTAATCAAAGCCTACGGAAAAACTGTTGATGGTGGAATTTTCAGGAATGGCCTTTCCTACACCGGCAAAATTCTCCGGCACCCCGATTTCAAAAGAGCCCTTGTTAACGATACCTTGTCTATAAACGGGAGTACCACACCCTACCAGCAGAACAATGAACAACATTGCCAAGGCTATATTGCAAATACGAAATTTCATGAGGACCTCTTTTGAAATATAAACAAAAACTCCCGCGATTGTACGTCGCGGGATTTTTTGGGGATCCTATCGGGTGCGCTGCACCCTCCAGGATGACGTTTCACACCTCGAACCTCGAGCCTGGAACCTATTATACCTGTGCCAAAGCCTGTTCCAGATCGGCGATGATATCGTTGATGTTTTCGATACCGACGCTGAAGCGGATCAGGTCAGGAGCAACGCCTGCTTCGATGAGCTGTTCATCGCTGAGCTGACGGTGGGTGTGGCTGGCGGGATGCAGCACGCAGCTGCGAGCGTCCGCAACGTGGGTCACGATACAGATGAGCTTCAGGGCATCCATGAACTGGATGGACTTATCACGACCGCCCTTGATGCCGAAGGTCAGCACGCCGCAAGGCAGGCCGCCCTTGAACTGCTTCTGGGCCAGAGCGTAGGAAGCGTTGTCTTCGAGGCCGGCATAGTCAACCCATGCCACCTTGGGATGGTTCTTCAGCCACTTGGCAGCGGCCAGAGCGTTTTCGCAATGGCGGGGCATGCGCAGGAACAAAGTTTCCAGACCAACATTCAGGAGGAATGCATTCTGGGGAGACTGGATGGAACCCAGGTCGCGCATGAGCTGCACGGTAGCCTTGGTGATGTAGCAGAGCTTGCCGAAGGCTTCGGTGTAGCGAAGACCGTGGTAAGACGGATCCGGTTCGGTAAGGCCCGGGAACTTGTCGTGATGGGCTTCCCAGTCGAAGTTACCGCTATCGACCACAGCGCCACCCACAGCCATGGCATGACCATCCATATACTTGGTGGTAGAGTGGGTCACGATGTCCACGCCGAATTCAAAGGGACGGCAGAGGATCGGGGTGGGGAAAGTGTTGTCCACGATCATGGGAACGCCATGCTTGTGAGCCAAATCTGCAAAGCGCTTCAGGTCAAGAATCTTGCCTGCCGGGTTTGCAACAGTTTCGCCGAAGACGCACTTGGTGTTGGGGCGGAAGGCCTTTTCAATTTCTTCGTCGGAAGCGTCCTGGTCGATGAAGGTGCATTCGATGCCCAGCTTCTTCATGGTAACGCTGAAGAGGTTGCTGGTACCGCCGTAGATTGCGGAAGTAGAAATGAAGTGGTCGCCAGCTTCGCAGATGTTGAACACGGCGTAGAAGTTTGCAGCCTGACCAGAAGAGGTCAGCATGGCACCCACGCCACCTTCCAGCTGAGCAATCTTGGAAGCCACGGCATCGTTGGTGGGATTCTGGAGACGAGTGTAGAAGTAGCCGGATTCCTTCAGGTCGAACAGGTCAGCCATCTGGGCGGAAGTGTCGTACTTGAAAGTGGTGCTCTGGTAAATGGGGAGAACGCGGGGTTCGCCCTTTTTCGGGGTCCAGCCAGCCTGAACGCACAATGTTTCGAGATTTGCCATAATTTTTCCTTTTTTCGCGACGGGACTGCCGCAATTTTTATGGCTTAAATATAGATAGTTCCTATAACTAGAACAATAAAAAAAAACACTACTCGGAAAATCTAATCCGTTTTTAGAAGCGTGTTATAGGCATAAGCCTATAATTGGCGATAATTAAAAACTATAACCGATCGTTTTCTTTTCTGGAGCGGCGATCAATATTCTGATTATTCGCATAGTAGTCACGCTTGTCTTCGTACATACGGTGGTCAATTTCATTAATGAAATCATCTACACCAGTCTTTCCAAAGTCCAGCTTGCACGAGCCCATGGAAACAGAAAGCTTATAAGGCTTGCGAGAAGTTTCGTTGAACACCTGCATATTTCTGCGAATCTCACTCATGATAGTAAAGACCAAACGTTCGTCCTGAGTGTTCACCAAAAGAATAAATTCATCACCGGCGTAGCGGATGGCTAGGCCCCACTTACCAATGACGCTTTTCAAAATTTCGGCGGTATCTACCAAGGCCCGGTCACCGATACCATGACCATGAGTATCATTTATTCGCTTAAAATCATTCAGATCCAGCATCACGCCAGTCACCAGGGGCCTATTCTTGTGAGAGAATCTCTTCAACAGGTGATCCAAATAAGTACGATTATATAAACCGGTCAAGGAATCCCTGTAGATTTGTTCGTTCTGCAAGCTGGCAAGTACACCAGCTACAGAAATAGCCATACTCACAGCAGAAACAGAAACACCATAATACAAGGACTGAACAATACTGCCAATTACCACGGGAATCACAAAGGACCAAACCGGGAAATACTTAATCAAACCACCACGGCCCTTGCTTCTAAGATATACCACAATGGCATCAACCAGTAAGCCGTAATTCACAGCCAAATAGCCCATGTACATGCTCTTACGAACATACACATTCTTGTCATTTACATCAAACACCATGGGATAAAACAGGTTTACCACAAGACCGATTGTACAAATTGCAACAATAATCTTCAAAACAACGGAGTGTTTTTTGGAAATGGACCCATTCATATGGCATTCTACAAAACTAACCCAGGTATAGGACGCAGCCAAAGTACCTATATACAGCCAAGTGTTTCCGGCGTAATTCAGAATACGACAAAGACCACCTTCCATACCATCCAAGGTATACACCAGGGGATCCACAATACAATTCAACAGCGTCGCTACCATCATCGCAATAAGGTAAATACTCTCAGCACGACGTTCACGCAGACGCCACACGTTGCTCATTAAAAGTATGCAAAGCAATACTGCACCAATACCATTGGCAACGTATATTGATGTCAAATCAAAAGAACTCATCATTTTCCCTATACATCGGCGAGCCAGGCAAAATCTTTGGGGTGATCCACAAACTTTTCTGGATTTGCCAAATGCATATTAACAAATTCTTGGCGAGTCATCCAGATAAAATCATCAACTTCACCGGGTTGAGGCACCAAATGAGCAATCTCGTCATCATTCAAGGTTATTTTATACGTGTCGTAATACTCATTGTCCAAGTAAGAGCCCCCGTTTAGCACGCTGTTATGTCCAGACTCAAACAGGTATTCCAAATCTTTTTCGGACTTGCATACACCAAGTTCCTCACGCAGTTCACGCACAGCTGCATTTCGGCTGGTATCTCCAGCGGAAATATGGCCTGCACAGCTGGTATCCAAAAGGCCCGGGTTATTTTCCTTCACCTTGGCACGAAGTTGAAACAGAATTCGATCATTCTTGTCAAAAGCCCAGATATGCACCGTTCTATGCCAAAGACCTTTGGAATGAACTTCTGTCCGTCCGCGGGCATAGCCGGCAAAAGTTCCATCGGGATTTAAAACATCAATCTGTTCTTCCACAATTCACCTCTTACATCATTTCACTCAGAACGTTCATCAGATTCCTGTATTCATGCATAAAAACTCCATGATTCATCTGAACATAATCATAGAAACCGTCCTTACAGGCAAATTCCAATGCCTTGGCATGGCTAGCGGTATCCACAGCCCCGATTTCCAAAGCGGCGCTCTTTAAAGATCGAATTTCCAAGCGATACAATTCATAGTCTTCGTTCTGGAATGCTGTTTCTAGAGAACTTTCGCGATTCAACTTTACAAAGTCAGCCAGTTGCTCACGGTACAAGCCTTCGTCATTCTGACAAAAATTCATACCCACGATAACATCAATAAAACCCGTTGCCGACAGTCTCAATAAATCCGAAGAAACACCCGCTTCTTGAGCCATGGCAATCAAGGTTGCAGTATCAACTGCAGGTTCCTCTTCAGAATTTTTTTTCTCATCAACTACTGCAATTGGATCCGGCCGCGATTTTTCAGATTCAGTCTTATCCATTTTAAGAAGGGACACGGGAATCAACTTAGTAAGAATGGGAAACAAGTCTTCGTTACGGATAGGCTTGTGCAAGCACTCCGCAAAACCAAGCTTCTTACACCTATCGAGTCCAAATTGGTCATCCTCTGTCAATGTCATAATCACCGGAGTATCCGCATTCGGGTTACCCGACAAGGTCTTGATGATGTCCAAAGTTTCCTCAGCTCCCATCACAGGCATCTCCTTATCCAAGAAAATCAGATGGTAATGCTTCCGTTTGATTTTTTCTAAGGCATCCATACCATTGGAAGCTTCATCCACATTGATTTCCGTGCCCTTCAAAAGCCCTCTAATCAAGCGCTGATTCATAGGAACTTCATCGGCAATAAGAACGTTCACATCCGGAGCATAGAACTTGTTGACTGTATATTCCACTGAGCTGGCATATTTTTGACGACGGCTAAAGAAGTCTCCAACAATCGTCTCTTTCTTAATCATCTGAGGAATGGAAATTTTAAAAGTGGTTCCACGACCAAAATCACTATCCACTTGCAAATTTCCTCCCTGTAAATCCACAAGCAGTTTCGTCAAGTTCAAGGCAAGGTCAACACTTTCCACATTCTGCTGGCGCTCAATTCGTTGTGAAATCAGGAACAGTTCATCCATGGCGTCCTTGGGAATGCCTTCACCAGAATCCTTAACAACTAGAATCAAGTTAATGGAATCTCGAGGACCATCAGCAACGCGATCAAAGGTAGCTTCGAAAGTCACCTCTCCGCGTTTCGTATACTTCACTGCATAAAAAAGCAAGTTGCTGATAATTTGACGAATTCGTTTTTCATCACCGCACAATTCCATAGGCAGATTCATATCCACCTTAAAATTGAACTGCAAGTTCTTATCCTGGGCACGAGCAGAGAACAGGTCGTAACATTCATTTAATGTCAGGAACAAGTCATATGTCACAGGCGCAATAGTCATTTCACCGGATTCAACCTTGGAGAAATCCATTACGTCGTTCACTAGTGAAAGAAGATTTCGACCAACATTTTGGATATTGACCGCGTACTCCCTAAGTTCTGAAGTTTCACACTCTCTCACAAGAACAGCATTCAAAGCCAGCATTTCATTAATGAGCATACGGAACTCATTATTCATACTGGTAGTCAGATTATACTTGGTCTGTCCAACCTGGCTTTCCGATTCTTGTATCTTATCTTTCTTTGCCACTTTATGCCTCGTATTCAATCAAACCCTTCTTAATAGATTCGATGCAATTAACGTAGAGTGCCATGAAATTTTCGTGCAAGGTTACAACTTCGTCAAACTTGTATTCCCTACAAGCATTTTCAACTTCACGAGTGTTACAGGTCAATTCTTCCGCGCCAATGGCAGCAGCAACACCATAAACAGAATGAACTAAAGTGAGATAGTTATTCCAGTCCTTAGTTAAGAAAGCCTTCTTGAACGCAGCAGTCTTATCCTCTCGAACAAACTCCTGCAAAATTTCGTAGTAGCATTTTACATCGTGGGAGAAATATTCTAAGCCAACCTTTACATTCAACACATCTTCGAAAACATTTAGTCTTTCCTCCGGAGTAAGGACAGAATGGAACTCCAGTTCCTCAACATCCAATGGTCCCACGTCCTTCATCGGAGACTTCTTCGTAGATTTTCTTTGAGACAAATTCTCCAAATCCTCATGAGTCAGAATCAAATGCTTAGGCAAGTACCAGGCAAGAATTCTCATCAAGTCTTTTTCCATGTAGGGCTTTGAAATAAAGTCCGTAAGGCCAAGTTTCAGGTAGGAGTCACTGAATTCTACGGTCTTTGCAGTGGCAATCACAACTGGGGTATTCTTGTTGGGAGAATTTTCAATTCGCTTCATTTTCTCAAAGGTCTTGATACCATTCACAATAGGTAGTGAGTAATCCAGAAGAATCAAGTCATAATGTTTTCTTGCCACGAGTTCTAAGCAACGTGAAGAATTAATCGCAGTATCAATCTGGGCCTTGGTATCGCGAAGCAAGCCACAGACCACTTTCAAATTCATATCCACGTCATCAACCACAAGAATTCTTGCAGAAGGGGCGAAGAGAGTTTCATGAACATTATTTTCTGTACGGTTCTGTTCCCGGAATCTAGTCAAGAAATTACCAATAGGTTCGACATTCAGAACAATCTGGGGTACTGAAACCATGAATGTGGTACTTTCACCATAACGACTCTTTACCACAAGTTCACCACCACAGGAATCCAGTAACAACTTAGCCAAACTCAGTTCCGCACTGGCGTTATTCCAATCATCGGCAACAGCGTCACGACCCACAGAAAGACCTTCACCAGTATCACGGATAAATATCTTGAGTACAATACTTCTTTCCGCTGATTGAGAGTTCGTATGCAGCGCGTCATAACCAACGTTGATTAAAATACCACCTGATTCCGTACGCTTTACCGCATCCGTCAAGATATTGTTAATGGTACGACGGATAGCATTCACATCACCCCAAAGATTAGAAGGAGTCTCCTGATCACACTCCAATGTCACCTGCAGGTTTTTCATTTCTGCCTTAGGCAGCAACATCTTATAGCAATCCGAAAGCAGGGAATATAGTTCATAACCTTCCATCTTGGAATTTTCACGATTGTAACCGAGAGAAGAAACATCCTGAATATCACTGATAAGAGCAGACATTTCCTGAACAGAGGCCGAAACACTCTGGGCATAGCGTTTAATTTCTTTATCGCGAATGGATTTCATCACCACAGAATTCAAGCCAAGAATACCGTTAACGGCAGCATGCATTTCATGGTTCATCTTATCCAGGATAAACTGTTTTTTGCGATTAACCTTTGACTTTTTCAGATGATTATAGAAGCCTGTGGAAATTATACCTGTCATTACGATGAAGAACAGAAGCACAATCAAGACATTTCGTGCAACAGCCAATCGAACATTTTCTGTAATATCAGCCTTGTTGACCACATGAACCAGGAGCCAGTCCTTTTGCACGGGAGTAACATAGGTCATGGTTTCACGTCCATTATACACCACATCTACCACACCATTTCTGGTACGAGTAACTTGACGGGCAAATCGTTCCTTATCCATTCCCCAATACGCATCGGATAAATAATTCTGATACACTTCGGCAGAATCGTAGTGTTCAATAATCTCTCCGTTCACATTCATCAACATCCAACGAGCACGGCTACCCTTAGCTGGCTTAAACATCTCTCTCAAGAACTCAAGTTTGAAACTTAGAGCCAATACTCCATGGTTTCCAGGTAGGACTCGACTTGCGGTAACCACCCTTTGCTTGTCCTTGGGATCAATATGGTAAACCAATTGGACTCCGTAATCCTTCGCCTTTACAGCAGCCCTAAACCAAGGCTCATCCTTCGGATTGTAATCTGCCGGAGGAGCCCAAAGGCGGCCATCCACATAGCGACCATCTATATAACCGAAGATCCCGACAAAGTTGGAATCTCCCGTATTACGTTCCGCATTCATTTCCTCAACAAGGAACTCTTCAATGGATGAAATAGAACCGCTATCCTTCAAGACATAATCAACGACTCGCCAGACTTCCTGCAAATAGCCTTTTCTATCGTTTGCAAAACCATTTAGAATGGCGGCATCTTTTTCAACAGATCGCATACCTGTCAAGTCGGATTCTTCCTTGGCCACATCCGTAAAGGTTCCCAAGGAGAACATGGAAACAACCATCATGCTCAAAAAGAACATCAGGACGACAACGATAAACGGAATCCACGCATTATTCGTTTTTTTTAAATCGTCCAAAATCATAGAGTCGTACCTTTTGTATTCCTTAACCTATTGTTTTAAATATAAGATTTTCAGGAGAAACATTTCTATCTTCATTATATGATGATCTCTTTTGACGAAATCCAGAAGCTTTTGAAGGCTGCAGAAACCCAAGGTGTTTTCAACAAGGCTGTCGCAGGCTTTATATTACCCGACGGAACCCAACAGATAATTTGCCTAAACACCGCCGAAGATACAGTCTTTGACATCGCATCCCTAACAAAGGTTTGCCCCACATCGACTCTCGCCCTAAGCTATATTCTGGAGGGAAAGCTTTCTGTAGATAACAAGGTCATAGACTTCATTCCCAAGTTACAGACAAACTATCGTGACGACATTCGAGTTTTCCATCTACTGACTCACAGCCTGGATTATCGTGTTCCCATGAAGACATTGCGCACATTACCTCCCGAAGGTATTCTTAATGCGCTTTACACCTATCAGTTTGACGCGGAACCCGGAGCGGCCTTCAACTACGGCAATCCCGCAAGTGTACTTTTAGGCATGATCCTTTGCAGGCTTTCCGGCAAGAGTTTGCAGGAACAGGGTGCGGAACGCTTCTTTAGACCACTCCAGATGAATCGCTCTGGATGGGACCCCCTGACTCGTCCCGAAAACCCCATTCCAAAGGAACAAATCTCCCCCACGGAAATCTGCAGTTTTAGAGGCAGGGAAATCCAGGGCGAAATTCACGACGAAAGCGCCTGGGTTCTGCGCCAGTTGTTCCCAGTTGGCAGCGCAGGCATGTTCAGCTGCGTGCCGGACCTGTTGAAATTTGTCCAGATGGTATTAAACGACGGCATCAGCAAACAAGAAGGAACGATTCAGCGCGTCGCACCAGCAGGCCTCCTAAAGATGATTAGCGAAAACGCATTCTGCAACCCCACCTACAGCAACTGCGGCGCCGCCCAGGCCGGGGACTGCACCGGCCTTGGCTGGGAACTGAATGCAGCAAAGTTCATGGGAACCAAAGTCTCCCCACGCACCTTCGGTAAAACTGGCTTTACCGGGGCAAGCATCGTAGCTGATCCAGACAAGGGCGCTGCAGTAGTTCTTCTCAGTAACTTCACTTACCCCCATCGAGAACCTAACGCAGACCGCATCCACGCCTTCAGGGCATCCCTTGCCGACACTTTCTTCTCCATAGTAAAATAGACATCAGCTTTACCCGTAAAAAAAGACCGTGGTATTTACCGCGGTCTTTTCTTTCGCTGAGCTCTCCTGCCAGCGATATCAAAATTGACAGTTGAAAGCGATTACTTCTTGGCGTTGCGGGCCATAAGTTCCTTGCGCTGTTCTTCGGCCAAAAGACGAGCCATTTCAAGACGGCTGTCTTCGCGTTCCTTGCGCTTGGTTTCTTCCTTGCAGTTCACGCACTTGGTTGCAGTGGGAACAGCCATGAGACGGGCCTTGGGAATCAACTCACCGCAAACCTTGCAAACACCGAAGGTTCCCTTCTTGATACGCTTCAGGGCTTCTTCAAGATAGACCAGGTACTTGCCTTCGCGGGCAGCCAGGGAGAAGTTGGTTTCAAGTGCGTTATAGTCGGTAGCCAAGTCTGCACTATTGGATTCACCGCCTTCACCAGCCTGGACCTGGCTCTTGAAGGTTTCAGCCTTGTCGGATTCGCTCTGAGCAGTCACCAGCTCGCGGCGTTTTTCAATCAGCATATCTTCAAAAAACTTGAGATCAGCGTCGCTCATTTTTACAGGTTTCTTTTCAGCCATGGTAAACTCCTTGGTTGTGAGTGGCTCTATCAACTATCGATAGAGTGAAACTATCTTTTTTTTAACAAAAGAGAAATTTTTTTTAGAAAATATCAATATTTAATTTGACACCCCGCTTCTTTATATCCATAATTAAAGCGTTTATGTCAAGGATAAGTTTGTCTAAATCTTTGATAAACTTGCTGTTTTCAGCTAAAACAAGGCCAGCTGTGTTATCCTGCTTGGAAAATTTCACAAAAAGATTGGCACCTTGGCCCTTCAGCACATCCAATTTCTTGAAAAGATCCTCAATCCGAGTCATCATGGACTGGACTTCTTCAACCTTAGCTTCACCTTTGTCCGCAACCTGAGTCAAGGAAGCCTTGGCTCCATCCAGCACGCCGCCCAATTGATCCAGCAGCTGGTTCACGTCCCCGATCCAGGACTTCACATCGGACTGGGCCACATTCATGAGCCTCTTGCCCTTCTTGATAATGCGGGTAATTTGCTGCCCCGTGGAGCCAACAGTCACAGAATCAATAAAACCGTACAAGGTGTCCAGGACTTCCTCAAGGTCATCCAAGGCAGAGAGCAGGCTCTTTACAACGCCGGAGGTTCCCTCGTCGTAATGGCCTACCAAGGTGTCCCCATCATGAATCAACTCCGGGCTGTCTCCGGTAAGCACGCACATTTCACGTTCGCCCATAAGGCCGGAGTTAATCAGGCGAAATTCAGAATTCACAGGAATCTTGGTGTCCGCAAGGACTCGGGCAGAGACATAGACAGCATCGTCTGTCAACTCCACCTTGGTGATTTCGCCCTTCTTAATACCGCGAACTTCTACAGGATTGCCCGGAGAAAGGGTTCCGATGGCATCGTAGGCGACCACAAAGGAATATCGCTTATGGTAGGGACTAGCCGGATGAAAGACATACCAGGCGCCAATGCAAGAAACTGCCAAAATCGCAAAGATAATGGACGGAATCACGTTTTCCTTGATGAGCCTGACGAATCTATTCATAGTAGGACCAATTCTGCGGATCGAAATTTAGCAAATCATCCTCAAACTCGCCCTTAGCCTTGGCCTTAATCTTTTGCATTAGAGCCTCATTGAACTCTTCTGCAACATTTTGACCGTTCATTTTCATCAGGGTATTCATGGCTATGACTTCAGAAATCACCGTCAGATTCTTACCAGGCGCCACAGGAATCACCACCTTGGGAATCTTGATGCCCATAATGACTTCTTCCTGCTCATTGAGACCGGTACGGTCATAGCCACCATCCTGGCGCCACTGCTGTAGTTCCACAATGGTTTCAATCTTCTTCTGCTTGCGGATTGCATGAATACCGAACATGGATCGGATATCCAGAATACCCACACCCCGGATTTCCATATGATGCTTGATCAAAGGATCCGGGCGTCCGATAATGGAACGACCCACATTGCTGATATGGACCACATCGTCGGCAACCATGCGATGACCACTTTCCACAAGGTCCAGCACACATTCCGACTTACCCACGTTACTGTCGCCAATGAACAGCATGCCGATGCCGTACACGTCCACAAGGCTTCCGTGGATTATGGCATGGGGCGCAAAGAATTCTTCGAGAATGCGCTGTGCAAGCTTAATAAACTCGTAGGTGTGTAGCGTGGTAGAGAACAGGGGAATTCCCAGTTTCTCGCACATATCACGAAGTTCCCTGTGGGGTTGCTGGGCATGGGTCACTACCCACATGGGAGCCTTAAATACGGACAGGTTCTCGAAGACCTTGGCGCGGCCCTGCGAACCTATCGACTCCAGGTAGTTCCATTCGGTATGACCGATGACCTGAATTTGCTGGGAACTATAAACTGTAGTGTAGCCAGCCATTGCAAGACCCGGACGGTGAATACCGCTTTCGGCAATGGGGGCATCCAAGCATTCTTCTGCAGAGTGGTTTGCCATCTGCAGGTCTTTTCCATAACGCGAAAAAAAGTCCCGCACCAAGAAACGTTCTCGGTGCAGGATCTTTATATCTTTCAATCTTGATTCAGCCATATTCCAAAATTAAACAATTTTTGGACAGACTAGATTATACGACATCGGATACAGGCTGTGCTCGATGATCATTCTGCTTATCGTTGGCCTTCTTCAACTGGATCTTGATGCGTTCGAGGGTCACATCAACAGCCTTGCCCATGTTTTCTTCGTCAGCGGAAGCGACAACCTGAGATCCGGTAATGTTCACAGTAATTTCGCAGTGACGCTGATGTTCTACTTCATGGTCCAAGACGACGGAGGCGCTGGTGATATTGGGATAGAACTTGGCGAGTTTGTCCATTTCTTCCTGGATACGATCCTGAAGACCAGCAGATGCGTTAAAATGACGAGCAGAAAACTGAATATCCATAATAAAAAACCTCCGTAGAAAAAAGTGAATACCAGCGAGACATTTTGTTGTCTCACGTCTAGAGTATATACATCTTTTTTTTTGGAAAAAACAGCCCTGACGTTTTTTTTGGTAAAAACCATATTCCAAGTTGGAACATTGCTTTTTTGAGAAAAATTCTTAAAAAAATGTATGCGGGCGGGGCCCCAGCTCGGAGTGAAGCGAGGACCAAACTCGGCTTTTGATCGGCCAAACGGGCACTGTCTATGGTCACTTTATCAGTTTGCGCTGACTGGCGGTAAGGATACGCAGGGAGTTTTCGCGATACTTTGCTACGGTACGGCGAGCAACCTTCATACCCATTTCCGCTAACTTATCTGAAATCGCCTGATCGGAGAGCGGTTTTTTCTTGTCCTCTTCGTCAATCATTTTCTTCATGGCGTCAAGAACCTGGGCGGAACCTAAGATTTCCTCGGAGCCGCCGGTGGCTGAACCTTCGGCATTGGCGGAGCTACCAGCAGGTTTCTGCTTAATGCCCGAGGTGAAGAAACGCTTCAGTTCATAAATGCCGTAGGGAGTATCCACAAACTTGCCGTTGGTTACGCGGTTCACAGTACTTACGTCGCGATTCACATCGTCAGCGATATCCTGCAGAACCATAGGTTTCAAGAATGCAGGCCCCTGGGAGAAAAATTCCTTCTGACGTTTCAATATGGCGCGCATCACCAGCTCCATGGTGGAGTAGCGATTATCCAGAGCTTTCATGAATTCCGCAGCCTTATTCAAGTGAGTCTTCACAAAATCACGGGCTTCCTTGGAAGAGCTCTTGTCATCGAGAATGGATTTGTAAGTCTGATTGATGCGCAAGCGTTTCTGGGTAGAGGATCGAGTCACTTCCACTTCAAACTTGCCTCGTTTTTCCACAATCTTCATGTCAGCAGAAATGGTCTGCACTCTGGCATTGGAAAGCTGAAAACCAGGATGGGGGTTCAACTTTGCGAAACTTGCCACAGCCTTCTGGACATCTTCGGTAGAGGCACCCAAAGCTTTGCCAATCTTTGCATAACGCAAGGAGAGCAAATCCTCGTAACAATTTTCAAGAATCTTGATGGACAGTTCCGGAAACTTGGGGATTGCATAAGCCTGGATCAAGAAACATTCACGCTGGTTTCGAGCGCCAATTCCCTTGGGATTAAAACCTTGCAACACGTGGACGGCTTCGCTTACGGGAACGCTTGCATTTTCAAGAGCCACGTCACCGCGAAGCATGGCTTCGATTTCGTTGATGTATTCATCGGGAGAAACGTTGGCCATGCCGTGAATCGCATCGCCCTGCAGGAAACCTTCTTCGCTGATGGAGTCAATGAGATATTCCACCAGAGAGCGGAAACGCTTTTCTGTACAGCCACATTCACGCAGCTGTTCCAGAAGTTCTCGAGTGCCAGACCAAAGCATCAGTTGATCACGCAGTTGCTCCTGGAGACTCTTGCCAGCATCTTTAATGGGGCGGTCCCATTCATCATCGGCATCCTTAGATGGAACATTCAGATCCTTGAAAGGAGCATCCACATCAGATGTTCCGTCGCTCAGGTAACGTTCATAATCCAGATCCCCTGCATTGGGATCATCCAACATACCGCGGTCCACCATGGCGCTGTCGTCCAAGGAACCGTTGTCGAAGCTATTGTCGGGATCGTAGTCGGAACCTGCATCATTTATCAGTTCAGCACCGGATTCGGGAAGTTCGTCATCACGGACTTCACGTTCTTCCTCGGGAACGTTATCGTCCAATTCCAGAAGAGGGTTGCTTTCCACCTCTTCCTTAATGGCGGTTTCAATTTCCAGAGATGTCTTTTGGAGTATATTGATAGACTGCAGAAGCTGCGGGGACAGCGTCTGTTCCAGCCTCTGGCTTGTGCCTAAGTTCATTCCTAAATCCATAGCATCACCTAAAATTAATCCAGTCTAAAACTATCACCCAAGTAAATTCGACGTGCCTCGGGATCGTTAGCCAAGTGTTCCGAGGAGCCCTCGGTCAGAACCTGACTCTTGTACATGATGTAGGCGCGGTCCGTAATAGAAAGAGTTTCGCGAACGTTGTGGTCTGTAATCAGAACACCCATGCCCTTATCCTTAAGTCCCGAAATAATGGACTGGATATCAGCTACGGCAATGGGGTCAATACCGGCAAAGGGTTCGTCCAAAAGAAGGAACGAAGGATCGCTAGCCAGGGCGCGGGCAATTTCAAGACGGCGGCGTTCACCACCGGAACAGCTCATGGACTTGGTCTTACGGATATGGGTAATCTTGAATTCTTCGAGAAGCTCTTCGAGACGGCGCTTACGTTGGGCGCGTTTCATATCCTGGGTTTCAAGAATTGCCATGATGTTGTCTTCAACGCTGAGCTTTCTGAAGATGGACGCTTCCTGAGGAAGATAACCAACACCTAGACGGGCGCGCTTGTACATGGGTTTGTCCGTCATCTCAATGTCGTCCAAGAAGATGTGACCGGACTCCGGGCGCACCATTCCAACAATCATGTAGAAGGAAGTCGTCTTGCCGGCACCGTTGGGGCCTAGCAATCCCACAATTTCACCTTGGGACACACGGATGGAAACATCGCTTACCACCTGACGGCCGCCGTATACCTTACGGAGCTTTTCCGTACGAATTGTACTGACTAGGTTTTTCACTTTCTTTCCTCCGCGGATTTTCTTCTTTGCCTACTCAAGTTATTCAGCCTTCGCTCATCGCCATTCTTAATATCAACTTTTTTACCGATATTCGCCAGGGAATCTCTTGAATTTTTTTCACGAGCCAAGGAATCTAACCTTGCGGCTTCCTTATTTCGGTTCTCTTTCTCAAAGTCTACGTAGCGGCCGCTAGCCATGGCAGAGTTTCCCAGCAATCGCAAGGACTTTACCGCATTCTTTTGCGCATCAAATAAAATGTGAATGGTATCTCCGGTAGCCTCGTTACGCCCTGAAACTGAGCGGTCGTTTTTCACGTAAAAATAGGTGCTCTGGGCTTTGCCCGAAACCACAGCCTTATCCATCTTTCCCTGTTTAAAGTACATATCCAGGCGGTTGCCATCCATAAGGTTGCGGTAATCCTTCAAGTCATCTTCATAGAAAAATCCCTTGGCGTTCAGATTCACGTAAAGTCGTTCAATCTTATTGCTTTTGAACTCGGCATACAGAGTGTCTCCAAAGGCTTCTGTAACGCGACCCGGTTGACGTTTCCTAGGGTTCGCCTCCTCTTGCTGCACGCCGTGGGCATTGCGAATCACCAAAGCGGACTTCAGAGAGTTTCCTGTAGAATCTAGAACCAGGAAAATGGAATCCCCCGTAAGGTGGTAATTCTTCAAATCGCAAGTGGGATGCCCCTTCATGGCAATCCAATTGTTCTTTCGGTCAAAATAGCCGGTATCGCAGGTAACCTCCATGTCTTTCTGAACCAGCTTCACGTGGTTGAAGGCTTCTGCAAAATCGTTTTCCCTGTGGTAGTTCATCTGGTCTGCGTATATGGTCACGTCCTTCTGGGTAATGACCACATAGCTCTTCGCCTCGGCAAGAGAAGTCTTCTTGTTGTATGTCAGCATTCGGGCTTCGATAGTCAATGTATCTTCTGAACCATCCTTTCGTTTCTCAAACTGGTAAAGTTTCGGATGTTCAGTAATGTTCAAAATTTCTTCTGCACGATTGTACTGCAAGTAATCTCCGGTAATCAAGTATGTATGAGCGGAGTCCCCTGCATTAACTTTTCCGCGGGCAGTAGCAAGATTCGCTTTCTTCTGGTAAATACCCTGATTGGCATTCATGTATCCCGAAGGATGGGTAAACTGGAAGTTGCCTTCGCATTGGACAACTTCACCATCCTTGTTCCAGATGGCTTTCTGGGTACGGAACTGCACACTGTCGTGAACAAAGTGCACTCGGCCGTAAAGAACCAAGGTTCCACGCTTACGGGCAACAGAAAGGCTGTCCGCATGTTTCATGATCAAAGGAGAAGTCTGTGCAAAGGCCGTCAGCGGAAACAAGGCAACCATAACAAACACCAGGAGACTTTTAATCTTCATTGCTCCTCCTAGAGGCGCGATGGCGTTTTGTGTCTACGGAGTCGGGCGTTACCTTGGGAGAAGGCTTTATAACCTGGGGCTGATTCTTTTGTCTATCTCGTTCCTCAATGGCGTCAGCTTCTTTTTTATCTTCATCCTTCAAGCGCTTGGCTGCATCCTGGAATATGCCTGTCACATTGGAAAGAATCCTCCAGTCATCCATATGGGCATCGCTAACAAAGCCCTTGCCCTGCAGCACATCGCCATCCTCACTGACAACGCGAACGTAGCTTTCTGTGCGCACAAGATTCTCTTTCTTGTTCCACATCAAGGAATCGGAACGAACTGAAGCGCCTTTTGGGGTCAAGGCATACACATGACCATAGGCATTCACAAAGGAGAAACTCATATCAAGACGGCCGGAGTCCGCACGAAGGAAAGCCGTTCGTTCGCCTGTAGAATCATAGATATCCACAAGAACCGGACGCACGAAAACAGTATTCTTGTCACCCCAGCGTTCCAGGTAGGCAGTCTTTAATTTCCAAGCCAACAGCCCCTTGTCGTAACTGTCCATGAGGGTGGTATCTGTGAAAAGCATGTCCGGGCGTTCCACCTGAATCCAGGGCTTTTCTTCTTCAATTTCTTCACAGCCCGCAAACACCAGTAGCAGTGCTGCCACTAGTATCATCAAAAGCGTTTTTATTTGGACTTGCAAAATTCGTGCCACAACTACAATTTACAAATAAAAAAGCCCCCAAATGAGGGCTTTTTCACGTAAAAACGGTCTAAAAGAGGCTACTAGCTATGGTTCCAGCTTACGAATCTGGCCGGCTTGCTTGTCGCAGACATTCTGCAAGTTGCTGATTTCCGCATCCTTCTTGGCGATTTCGTTCTTCAGATCCTCGCACTGTGCAGCGTAGGTCTGTTCAGATTCAATGCGGGTGTTCAGTTCTTTGCGAAGAGATTCCACAGAACCACGAAGGGTTTCTACAGCTTCTTCAGCTTCCTTGACTGCGGGATTGGTTTCACCATCGGCAGCATCACCGCAGGAGCAAACCTTGAATTTCTTGATAGCGACAATGGCAGCGGCGGCACCGAGGGCCACACCAGCGATAAAGTTCAATGCCTTCATAAGCACTCCTTGTTATACCTTCAATAATATCGCAAAAATAATTGGTAAAGTCAAGAGAAACTTTATTAGGAAATGGTCCCAGGGAGATAATTTTCAAGAAAAGCCGTTTTTTACGGGAGTCAATGTCAAAATCAAGGCATTTTTCCCGTAAAACGTTATGTTGTCCGTAGCATCATGCCGTAATTTGTGTAAAAAAGTGACTAAAAAACAGATTCGCCGGTGTGTTTTGGGTAAAAAATGCCCTAAAATGGGCGCAAAACAGCCCAAAGCCAGGAATAAAACTAAAATTTTCCCGATTTTTCATTACGTTGTGTGCAAAATTACGGGAGTAACCTGCAAAATCAGGGCATTTTTCCCGTAAATCAGGGTGTTTTCACAAAATTATCCCCTAAATTGCCATCGGGGAGTCCAGAGGGGCGGAAGTCCCCCTGCATCTCAAAAGAAAAAACACCCGAATCTTGCGACTCGGGTGCTTTTCAGCGGGAAGAGCGAGATTCGAACTCGCGATAGGATTAAGTCCTATACGTCCTTAGCAGGGACGCGCCTTCGGCCAGCTCGGCCATCTTCCCATCTTGGGGACACAAATTGTAGAAAAAAACAGTGATTTTTCAAGGGGAACCTGCGATAATAAGTGAAAAATGCCCCAAAACCACCATTTTTTTTACACTGAGAATCCCTAAAATTCAAAAATTCTACATTATATAGTATGAAGCGTCTACTTTCTAAACTGTTTAAAATTGTGGCTGCTTTTGCCCTGGTGGGCATCATCTGCTGCATTCCGGTCTACATCCTGGTATTCAAGGTGCTCCCCGAAAAGGATCCCGACAACCAGTTCAATCGACAGACTATTTTGCAGGTTCTCTCCGGAGAAACCCGAGTTTACTATAACGATGGCGAAACCCTGCTGGGAGCCTTCTTTGACGCGAACCACCGAGTGTATGTTCCCTACGGTGACATTCCCAAGAACATCGTGAACGCCTTGATTGCAGCCGAAGACGCCGGCTACTGGCACCACAATGGCTTTAGCGTTTACGGCTTTACCCGCGCCATGGTTTCAAACATCAAGGCCGGCCACATGCGTCAGGGCGGATCCACCCTGACCCAGCAAACCGTAAAGAACATCTTCGGCCGTGAAGAGCGCTCCATCAAGGAAAAGGGCAAGGAACTGATCAACTCCCTTCGCATGGAAAAACACTTCAGCAAGGAAGACATTCTTGAATTCTATCTGAACCAGTTCCACGTTTCCGGTACCGGCAAGGGCGTTGCCATCGCAGCCCAGTATTTCTTCAACAAGGAACTGAAGGACCTGACTCTTGCCGAATGCGCATTCATCGCAGGCTCCGTGAAAGGGCCCTTCAACTACGACCCCTTTATCCAGCGTAGCACCGAACGTCGCGAACGCGCCATTGCTCGCGGCCAGGAGCGCCTGCGCTACGTGCTAGGCCGAATGGTGGAAGAAGAATATATCTCCAAGGAAGAGATGGACGAAGCCCTGGCCGAGCCTCTGGCTTTCAATCACGGCAACTTCCGCTTCACCATGAGTACCATCCTGGAGCGCATCGAAGAAAAACTGGACAACGACTACTTCAAGGCTGAATTCGAAAAGGAAGGTATCGAGGACTGGCGAAAGGCTCAGCTCACTATTACCTCCACTTTGGACGCAAAATCCCAGGACGCCGCCAAGCGTGCCCTGCAGACAAACATCAGTAATCTCCAGATGCAGTTGGGCGGTTTTGTTTTGCCCAAGTCTCAGTTTGCAAGCAAGGCCCAAAGCGCACGTAAGGGCGACTACCTCTACGGCGCAGTCGACAGCGTGTATGTAGACTCCTTGGGAAAACTGAAGGCATTGACTCTGAGCTTCGGACAGCTTAAAGGTATCGTCACCGAAGAGTCCGTGAAGGAATTCGCAAAGAAGGCAAGTTCCGATCCCAAGAAGCCTATCGACGTGACAAAGCTTTTGGGCAGCCAGCTGAAGAAGGGCGCAATACTTCTCGTTAGCATTTTAGGTACCGAGCCCATTAACGGATTCGCTCCTTGCCAAATTGAAACAGAACCTGTTTTACAGGGTGGCCTGTTCGCCATGCAGAACGGCAATGTTCTTGCAACTCAGGGTGGTTTCCACAACACCGGATTTGACCGCAGTTTCAAGGCTCTACGTCAGCTGGGTTCTAGCTGGAAGCCCTTGCTCTATGCACTTGCATTGCAGCATCACTGGAACTACCTCGACCCTCTTGAAAACGACTACAATGTTTTCCAATACGTAAATCAATTCTACTTTCCCCGCCCCGACCACAAGAACAAGGGCGACGTGGTAAGTATTGCCTGGGCCACCACACGTTCCGAAAACATCGCAAGTATCTGGCTGTTGGAACATTTGTTAGATAAGCTAAGCCCCGACGAGTTTGCAGAAGTCGCCGCCCAGAACGGTTACGCCCGTGAAGCGGAAGAAGAATACAAGTCCTACTTCGTGAGACTTCGCGACAAGTTCGGCTTGACCATGAAGGAAGAAGTCAAGAAGGAAATTGAGTTCACCAAGGCAAAGGAAGCCTTGATTGAAATGGTCAGAAACGAGGGCCGTGAATCTACAGCCCGCGCCCTGATGAACCTGCGTTTCGGTACCTATACAGACATTGCCATGAAGCAGGCCAAGAAGGACGCCCAGATCATCAAGTTCATTAACCACAACTACAAGAATTACACCAACATTTTGCGCACCCGCGAGGCCATGGAGTTAAACCCTGACATCGCCGCATCGTTACCGCCGATGGAAACCTTCATTGTCTATGAAGGTTTGACTCTTGCTGACATCAAGAAACTCAGCAACATGATTGAGCCCATCGACGATTCCGCTGATTATCTGGATGCAGACCACATCCGCTTCTGGCCAGACTACAAGCGCTCTCTTGCCATGGCAGAATATGCACGCTTCGCCAAGGAAATCGGCATTCATCAGAAGTTGCAAAAAGTGTTCAGTATGCCCTTGGGTGTAAATGAAATTACCTTGGCAGAAATCTCCACCGCCTACCAGACACTTCTCACCGGTAAGGTGTTCAAGTGCAAAGATGGTGACTGGACCGACCCCTGCTTCATCAAGGAAATTAGAAACCGCGACGGCAAGGTAATCTTCAAGAACAAAGTGGAAAGCAAGGTCGTTCTCGATGACACCGTTACAACCCAGATGGGCGTGATGCTCCACTCCGTATTTACCAACGGTACAGCACGTAGCCAGTTCAGCAGCATGACCGTTTCCTCTCCGGACAAGGGAACCAAGCTGCGTTACCCCACCTTGGGTAAGACTGGAACCACCAACGACTATAGAAACGTGGCTTTCCTGGGAGCGTTGCCCACTTATGTGGAAGGCAAGAGTGGCGTCGCTTTGGATTCTGTAGTTGCCATCGGTAGTTACGTAGGCTTCGACGATAACAAGCCCTTGAAATCTGGCCGCACCCGTATTGCAGGTGCCAGCGGTGGCTTGCCTCAGTGGGCCGCTTTCGCCAAGGAAGAAATTGAAATTCTCGGTATTCCCAATAAGCTGGACTTCTTGGACATTTCCATGATTGCAGCAGGCGAAGTTCCGCTGTCCCTTTCTAACGAACGCGGTCAATTAATTGTGGACCCCATGACCGGCCTTGCCATTGCAGGCGCCGACGCAAGTCAAGGTCGCCCGCTGCCCTGGCTCGATGTCCCGGGATTCACGCCGCCTCAAGTTCAAGAAATCGCAGCTGAGTCCGCTGCAGAAAGCGGTATCATGATCAGCTTGCCTATGCCTAACGCAACAGAGCCCACAGCTCCCGCACAAGACGCAGCAAGTTCCGAAGCAAACGCCGCAGCACAAAACGCAGAAGCATCTGCACAGCCGGTGGCTGCAGGGGAATCTACAACAGTTCCTGCAGCACAAGCCGCACCTGTTGCACAGGCAGCTCCTACCGCAACAGAACCTGCAGCGCCCCAAGCTCCGGCAAAGCCCGCTGTGCAGCCCAAGGAAGACGACTGGGATCTTCCGGCAGAGTTCAACAGCCAGAATGCATTCGTTCCTATCGAAGCTGACGCAGAGTAAAGACCGGCAACAAAAGGACTTTTAAGCTATGCATAAAAAACGCAAACTCTTTAAAGTTTTAACCGCGCTTTCTACTACCACATTACTGGGCGCTTGCGCCGTGCAGCAGCCCTGTCCGGTTGTGGAACCGGTACAGCCCAAAGATAATGTCGTTACAACCGTACCCAGCGAACCAAGGGATAGCGTTGTCAAAATCACGGAACCGGCAAGTACTGCGGCAGTCAACAACTCTGCGCCAGCCACAGTCCCTGCAGCCGTCGTTGACTCCGTAACAGTCACTAGCCCCGCGGCCGCAACAATTCCTGTAACACCCCCCACATCAAGTTCTTCTTTCGAGAGCCCCGTATCAAGTTCCTCCGTCACCACAGCAGATCCTAAGCCCAATCTAGTAGCCGATCCTGTCGACCCCTACACCGCCATTCCAAATATCGTAGACGAGGTGTTCGATTTTGCAAATACCTTGTTCCAGGCCAACGCTGTAGATGAAGCAGTCTCCTACCTGCAAAAATTCCGCATCATGAAGCCCCTTTGGAACGAATGGCAAACCCGTGCCGATTCCATGTTGAATGTTTACGGCATGTCCAATGCAGAGCGCGCCAAGCAATACGAGCCCATGGTTCTTGAAATCAAGAACATGAACCGCGTGAATGCAGCCTACAGTCTGGTGGCCGCCACCGCCGATAGTCTCATCGCCATGGCTCCCGGCGATTCTCTGGTGAATTTCGCCAAAGACCAAAAGCGCATCGCCTACAAGAATACTTTGGCCAAAGCCCTGAAGGAAAAAACTCAAATTCTCTCTTTGGCAGAAGCAAAGGCTCGTTTTGAGGAAGCGCTGAAGCAGGCAAACGAATTCAAGATGCGTTACCGCGACTTTGAAAACGAACTGCAAATCGAAAAGATGATCGCCTATATTCAGGGACTGCAGAATTCCATCAGCGAAGAAGACAAGAAATATTGGGAAAAGAACGACCCTGAAAAAGCCCTTGCCGAAGTCGACACCCTTATCGAAAAGAAGTCTTACGCAAAGGCAAAAACTCTCGTTGAAAAACTGAAGGCAAGTAAGCTTCGCCAACAGGCCGCGGAAAAATACCAGAAGCTGGCCGACGCCGTTTGCACCGACAAGCGCAAGGCTGCATCCCAGCTGTATTCCCAGGCAACCAAGCAGAAAAAAGCCGAGAAGAAAAAGGAACTTTTGCTCAAGGCTATTGGCGACCTAAACGCATGTAGCGACGAATACCCGGAATACGAGAAAATCAAGACCGTCATGGACAACATCATCTTCTTGAAGAAGGAACTGGACCGCTAAGATGGAACCGACTTTATTCGGCGAATGGTGGGAGTACGGACAATATCCCGCATACTTTCTGCTAGGCGCCATCGTAAGTCTCATTAACAGCATTGCAGGTGGCGGAAGTTCCTTAAGCCTGCCCATCATGATCTTCTTGGGAATGCCCCCGACTGTGGCCAACGGCACAAACCGAATCGGCCTCATTATAGGCAACCTCAGTTCCGTTTACAACTTGGCAAAACACGGCTACCTGAATAAGAAAATATTCAAGCAGCTCTTTATTCCCTCTTTGGTTGGCGCCCTAATAGGCGTTTGTTTCCTGATGCAAATCGGAGACAAAGCCTTCCAGGCACTTTTGGCTGTAGTCATTTGCCTAGTGGTCGTCATGGGCCGCCTCCGCAAGGACATTTTCGGAAAACCACCAGCAAGTCCCCCAGAGAAACTTACCCTAGGTGGAGCCATCGGTTTTGCACTGGTTTCCATCTATGGATGCATTGTGCAAGTGGGAGTTGGTTTTGTGCAAATCTTTAGCCTAACACGCTACACAGGGCTTGATGCAGTCCATGTAAACGCACTTAAGAATTCCCTGACCACGATATTTCTAGTTGTCAGCGCCATCGCCTTAAGTATCGCAGGAAAGGTGATTTGGCCCATCGCCATCATCATGGCAGCAGGTGCCTGGGTGGGAGGCTATTTGGGCAGTTCTCTGCAACGTAAAAAAGGCAACAGATTTGTAGAGAACTTCGTAAGCATCTGTAGTATAGCCATGGCAATCTATTTAATCGTTGATTTGATGCTATCGTAATTTTTTTTACAAAACTTAGCAACCAATTGGTTGCACAACATTCGCGTCCATTTTCCTACAAATTCAATCATGGGCACGAAGTCAGACAGCCAAATTGAATTTGATAAAGTACTTGGGAACAATCTCAAGAAATTACGTAACAAGCTGAAACTTTCTCAAGATGACATGAGCAAGCAAATGGGATTGAAAAGGCAGCACTACAGTAAACTTGAGAACGGGATCAACACTCCCAATGTATATCTGCTATACAGGGCGCTCTCCGAGCAAGGTTCCAACGTATGTGAATTGTTGTCTTGCGTCATTGAGGACTTCGAGACCAGCTCAAAGCCACAGTCAATGGCAGCAGAAAAAAAGGCCGCATCCCAATATTTTAAAAACGCAGTAAAGAAAAAAGCAAAGTCCAACAAAGACTAGGTTTTCTTACTTCTTTTTAGCCTTACGCACCCGACGGCGTCTTTGATCCAGGGTTTCTCCAAGACCCGCAAAAAGCTGAGACTGGATACGTTCATCCCCACTAGCCAAAAGCTCCTTCTGAGGGCGGGCCAGCTTCTTGATGCGGGCCTCCAGGCGCAAGGCCTCCTCCTTACTATTCAGTTCGAAGGTGCGTAAGATACACTCCGGAGGGAATGCCTTGGTGAAACGAGCGCCCTTGCCCGACACATGCTGCCTGTAGCGGGCTTCTACATCAACGGCGTAACCCGTGTAGATGCGGTTTCCCGCGCATTCAAGCATGTAGACGAAATGCTTAGTGATGAGCTTCCTCGGGTTCATCCTTGGAAGGCTTGGATACCAGACTCATGTAGATGGTGCCAAGGATTGCTGCACTGAAGGAACCCAGCAAAATGCCAAGTTTTGCGGAATCCTGACGGTCGCCCACATCGAAGGCAAGGCTTGCCACGAACAGGGCCATGGTAAAGCCGATACCAGCCAGCATGCCACCTCCCCACAGTACCTTCCAGCTGTAGCTGGGCTGCTTGGAAATACCGATCTTTACAGAAAGCAAGCTGAAGAGGAAAATGCCAATAGGCTTACCAAAGATCAGAGCCAGGGCTACAGCGCCCATGACCGGGACTTCTACACCGCCAAGCTTGATTTCTACACCTGCGTTGGAGAGAGCGAACAAAGGCATAATGAAGAAGTTGACCCAAGGAGCCAAAGCCTTGTAAAGGCGTTCCTGCATGGAAATACTTTCGCTGGAAGCCTTCTGAAGGAGGGTGAATACACGGTACTTTTCGTGCTCGTCCTTGGTTTCGCCAGAAAGGACATGGTCTGCACCGCTAACAAAGGCGCGGACCTTACCGCTGGTCACCACAGGCCTTGCAGGAACAGAAAGACCCAGCAGCACGCCAGCAATAGTGGGGTGCACGCCAGACTTTACGAAAAATGCCCAAACGGCCACACCAATAATGCAGTGGAGGAAAAGGTTACGAATACCAATGCGGAAGAACACGTTGATCAAAACCAGGAGGGCGATGCCGGTAGCAAGGGCCGCAAAGTTCAGACCATCGCCACTGGGGTAGCCGATAGCGATTACCAGGATGGCGCCGATATCATCGGCAATAGCCAAAGTCAGAATCATAACGCGCAGGGCGTGGGGAACCTTCTTGCCAAGGATAGCCATACAGCCCACCACAAACGCAATATCAGTAGCAGTAGGAATACCCCAACCGCGGGTAGCATCGGTACCGGTAATACCGCTAATGGCCAAATAGATCAATGCGGGGAACAACATACCGCCGGCGGCAGCGATAATCGGCAAACTTGCGGCCTTGGGATCGCGAAGCTCACCATAGGTCATTTCGCCCTTCACTTCAAGACCGATGTTGAAGAAGAAGATAGTCATGAGGGCGTCGTTAATGAGCCAGTGCAAATCACCCACGCCAAGCCAGCTACCGATGGTCACAGCAAAAGGCAAGTGCCAAACATGGTGGTAGGATTCCGGGGAAAGATTAGCCCAAAGAAGAGCTGCAATCGTCATGATGATGAGGACGATACCACCGGTGGTTTCCACCTGCATCAAGCGTTCAATGGGGGTAAGAATCTTACGAGCCGGGGTTTCCGGGAACAATTCTTCGACACGATCACTGCTAGTCACTTTTGCGGACATAGTCACCTATATAAGTTTGGAGTTAAACACTTCAGCCTTCGAGTCTATAAAATAATCATTTTAAGGGAAAAAATTTTTTTTATACGTAAAAACAACACTTTTTCGACAATTCAAAAAATTTCTATCTATTTCCCTGTATGACCTTTGACAAAGTAAAGCAATACCCGGCACTGATTTCCAACGTCTTCAAGCGTTTCCCCCTGCCCATGGGTTTTGGAACCTTCACCGCCCTCTACGCCATGTTCTTGTTTCGTACGGCTGAGAACAACTATTTCATCCAGGAGCACCCCAGGTTCTTTATCTGGATTGCCACATTCGCCGCGCTGTCCATTTTCCTGGCCACCGCAACCAAGCTGTTGCAGGAATCCCTGAACATTTCCCCCAAGAAAGGCAGAATCATTACCGGGGCATGCGAAGCCGCACTGGCCACCCTGACTGCCGCCTACATCGCCACCGGAGCCCCCGAAAGCGAGCATTTCATCGCCAAGATGGTTGTCCTCGTGGCGGTGGTGGTACTGAGCCCCCTGATGGCACCCTTCTTCAAAGGCAAGAACGACATTCCCCTGTGGAACTTCTTTGGGAAGACGGTGATTTCCTTTTTGATTTCTACGGTCATCACCTCCATATTCTACGGAGCCGTATCGGGCCTCGCCGTCTGCGCCTACGTTATAACCGAAATCAGCTTCTTCGATTCACTCCTATTTGACCTGGGAGCCATCTGCGTCTGCGTGGTGTTCCCCACCCTGTTCTTTGCCGGGCTCCCCAACCTGAGCGAACCCAACGAAAACAGCGAAACCAGCAGGTACTTCAGCAACACCATCCATTTCCTATTTATCCCTGTGCTGTTGCTGTACATCTTCTTCGTGTACGCCTACATTATCAAGTTCAGCATAAGCCCGTCCGTCGAACTGCTAGCCCTTTCCACCATGAGCATTACCGCCACCCTAGGCACAATCCTCATTAGCGGAATCATCTACCCCGGCCATTTCAAGGACAACTTCGACAAGAAGCTGCTAAAAATCGTTCCCTGGTTCGCCATCCCCCTGGTTCTTCATTCCATGTGGAATTTCATCCAGAACCTAGGAGAAACCTCCCCCAACGAGCTATTCATTCTACTCTACTTCATACTCTTTCACCTATGGCTCCTGGCCGCCCTCATCATCTTGCTTGTGCCCCGCATTAAAAAGAAGATTTGGTGGACCATGGCAAGCCTTATCATCATCGCGGTGATTTCCACCTTCGCCCCTATCAACGTTTTCAAGATCTCCGCACACTACTTCGTCAACAGCAAGAAGCATCAGCAAATGGAGCGCGAACTCCGCGAGCTCGATGAGAAACGCCTAGAAGATGAAGCCAAGATCGAGGCTCAGACCAAACGCTTTGAATTTGAGACAAAGGAAAAGGGTCCCATCGCCATACCGGCCAATCGTCACACCGTAGAAACTCTGGACTATGGATACTTGAAACCCGACCAAGTTTCCATGAAAGGCGATAGCATCTTTATGAAAGTCAAATCTAACCGTTTCGACGAAGACAGCACCTTTATCGATTTTGCCGTCGCCACAAGTCTGCTGACAGATAAAAGCGAAGACATCCAAACCGACAAGCAGGATTCCTCCACAAAAGAAAAACCGTTGTTCCTTGTATTGGACAACGGTACCCAGACACTGGTACTTCACTACGCCTACTTCAAGTTTGTGGAAGGCGACGAAGACGAGAACTACGGGAGCTTAAAGGGATATCTTTTCAAGTGAAAAAACGCTTTTTTTACAAAGCGTTTCATTTTCATAATGCCTTTTTTCAAATGAAAGGATTTTTATAGAAGTTAGTCCTTCAGGCAACGGACAGAGTAACCATAAAGTTTGGCATCTGTTAGACTAGCCGCTCCAGGATAAATCGCACCAATCCTAGCATCATCCCATATAGAGGCCACTCCAGCATGGTATGCAAAATTTTCATTTTCGCTAGATTCAGTTCTCAATTGAAAATATGCGTGCACTTCTGACCATTTGTTAGAAACCGTATTTGTGTAAAAGCCAGAAAGACGCCAATTAAAACCGAACCTATTTACACCAAGAGAAACCCCATTCTTTGAAGAATCCGGCCAATCTACGGATTTCAAACTTGCAGCAAGAGTCTCTTCTCCCTTATACTTGTTTGCAAAATTCAGCAATTGACGGAATTCCGTCGTATCGGGAATATGCCATCCTTCTGGGCAGACACCCCTTCTTCTTGCAGGAGACACACCATCGGCAAGAGCGCTCTTTTTTAGATATGCACTTGACATATCAACCGCGGCAGTCCACGAATATAAGCGTCCTAACTCTTCACACTTCCTCTTGTCGTTCTTTAAGCACCAACTGTTCCCCTTCAAATTTGGCGACGTCACACTATCTGCATAATTCAGATTTTCCGCCATCCACATTTGCTCACCGATACCCACAGTCTTGTATGTTCGACCAGCATAGGTGACAGAACCGTAGTTGATGTTTTCAAAGTCATAAACCCAGCCGATACTGTCTGCGCGGCAAACCCAATTGGAATAACCGAAGGTAACACTTGCGCCCTGCGAATCCTCTACGCAACCCTTATTAAACATTCCTTCCAGTTCTGTAGCAACATCCCACTTACTGGATCGACAGGTGAATTTTCCACCATTTGCAGCTGCAGCGACAACACCTTCCGAGGAAGTATCGCAAAGAATTCTAGAGTCAAGACAGGATTTTTCAGCGGGATCATAAGGGGTATTCCCACAAAGTGCCTTGTAGGTTTTGGTGGTCTTTGCTGAGTCGCCCTCACCACAGGTAATGGTGATAGAGCCTTCGCCATCATCTACAAAAGAACAACCCTTGCCATCGACACCATTTTCGCCATTTTTACCATCGGTGCCAGCAGCGCCAATATCGCCCTTGTCACCTTTTTCACCCTTTTCACCATCCTTACCCGGCACGCCTTCCGCACCATCGGCACCGTCCTTGCCATCGATGCCGTCCTTGCCGTTCAGGGGCTGCCATTTACCACCTGCGCAAAAGAATACGGCAGAAGAATCCGTGACGAACACCATTTCACCGACGTTTACATCAGAGCAGGCGCCAAGAGATTTCCCTGCTGCAAGTTGCTGGATACCGATAGTATTTGTGACTTCATCGCCACATGCCACGAGACAGAAAGTAGCAAGAGCTGCAAAACCTATGAGTAAAAGTTTCTTCATTTTCATACTTCCTTAGGTCTTATTCTGCATCTTTGAGACAGCGAACCGGCCTTCCAACGATTTTAGAATGTTGGTAATAACCTATATCCTCTAAGGAATAAAACATTCCTATTCTAATAGCCTCACTAGCAGCATTTTCTGTTGATGTCCACATTTCGCCATCAGCGCCCAACCCCTGATACTTATTATATGAACGCGTATAAAGTATTTCTCCAGAAGGCAAGAATGAGAATCCAAATCTATCAGTTCCATAAGCGTCATCCCACCAACCAATCTCAAGGGAGCTAGATTTTAGAGATGTCCCCGCACCTTCTTCAATCAGCGCAACTGTATTTACAGCTTCGACATACGCTTCCAATTTCTTCACTTCCGCTTGAGACGGTACATGCCAACCTTCGGGGCAAATACCTTGCGCAGGAATTCTAAGTACGGAATCTGCGCCTGTGGAGGTTGTTGCCTTGGTTGTATTATATTCATAGGCAAGATTCAAGGCCGAAGCCCAACTATATAATCGTCCATATTTCCGGCAATTTTCCACATCATTGTCATAGCAATAATTTTGCAATCCAATTGTATAGTAATCCAGATTCTGAGCCATCCAAATCTGCTGACCAATTTCAATGGTGCGATAAACCTTGTTGTCGCGCTTATCTACAAAAACGCCGTATTTGCCTGCAGCCAGCATTTCCTGATTCAAGTAAGCCGTAGTCACGGTATCGTACTCCGGTTCAAACTTCACATAAGTTGTATCGTAGACATATACGGTGTCTTTGGTCACCAAGGTGTCATAGGAGACGATCGTATCGCGGTTATCCAAAAAGACGGTATCTCGAACAACCAACGTATCTACAGAAGAAATTCCGTTTTCACCGTCCTTACCCGGCACGCCGTCCTTGCCATCGGCACCATCTTTACCGTCGACACCATCTTTACCGTTCAAGGGGAGCCATTCGTCGCCGGCACAGTAATAAACTGCGGCGGAATCGGTAACGAACACCATCTCGCCCGCATTCTTGTCGGAGCACTTGCCAAGGGTATCGCCGGCAGCCACCTGCTGGATGCCCACCTGATTATTAATGTTTGTCACTTCGTCACCGCAGGCCATGAGGCCAAAAGCTGCCATGGCCGCAGCAGAGGCAGCAAGTAAAAGTTTCTTCATCACCATACTCCTTGAGAATACTTCACAATGTAAATTTAAGTAAATAACGAAACTTTTCAAATAAAAATACGGCCTCCTATACAGAAGCCGTTTTGAGCAAAACAACAGTGTGACTTTACGCACAAATTATATTTATCAAGTACAAAAAAAATCCCTCGGATAAACATCCGGGGGACTTTTTAAAGCGGGTTCCGCGAGGGTCTACGTTGCGCGAGCTCAAACCTCGCACCTCGTGCCTGGAGCCTAATTAGAACTGCTGAGGCGGCCAACGAGGATTCTTGGAAGACATGTCGATCTTGTAGAAGTCGCGTTCGAAGCGGCCGTCGTCCATGCCATACATCTGCATCACGTGGCGAGCGATATACTTGCCAAGCTTCAGGATGGTGAGCTTCTTACGCAGACGACCCTGGCAGTCACGGTTCATGATATCCGGCAGAGTGGAGGTGGTAAGAATTTCGTCAATGGCGGGGCTGTTCAGCTTTTCGCGGGCTTCTGCACTGGTGTGGAAGTGGGTGACGCCGAAGCACACGCGGTTGGGGTTACCCTTCTTGATGTGTTCGCAGCACTGCACGATGGTAGTACCAGTACGGACCATGTCGTCGAATACGATCACGTCCTTGCCTTCGATTTCGTCAATGCTGATGTCGGAAAGTTCCGGGTTGAAGGTCATGGAGATTTCGCGTTCGCCGGTACGAACCTTGTCCATCACCACGCGCTTGCATTCGGGGAGCTGGAGTGCTTCGTAAACAGCGTTCATGAAGGGGCGAGCACCCTTGTCCGGGGAAACGATCACCAGGTTGTTGCCGTCCTTACCGCACTGCACGAAGTTGCTGTTCTTGATGTAGTGTGCGTAAACGTCGGTAGGAATCAGGTTGTGGAAGTGACCTTCGAAAATGTCGTTAAAGAGGTTCTGAACCTTAATGGAGTGGTTGTGGCAGGTAACCACAGCGTCAACGCCGGACTTCTTCAGGAGTTCGGCATAAAGGAGGCTAGTGAATGCCTGACCGTCGAACTTCTTGAGGTCGATATCCGGGCGATCCTTTTCCAGCTCGCCCATACGGTGCGGGCCGCGGTCCTGGGCGGAGTAGAACAGATCCGGTTCAACGAGAACCACCTGTTCAGCACCGTTATCCTTAGCGGCGCGAGCCAGGATCATGTTACGCATAGCGTAGTCGTTACGGCTGCGTTCGTGGTTAGAAACAGAGCAAATCAAAACAATCTTGCCTTCCAGACGATGGCCGATGTTTTCCAGGTCATCAGCGTCCAGCATGTAGCGGGGGCAGAATTCGGAGTTTGCGAAGGTCTTGAGGGACACAACGTCGGAAATGTCTTCGCGGAGACCGATGTACTGGGCCATGTCGATGGCGAACGGATCATCGGTGAAGTTACCGGTCACGATAAAACGATCTGACATAAGATTGCCTTGTTTTAAGGTTTTTTGTTGTTTGTGGGCCAAAATATAGTTAGATAAGCCGCCTTTTTCAATGATTTTTGATTGTCACAAACCCCTGTTGAGCATGTAGAACCCCTCTCAACATTTATTCCACCCTGGACCAAAGAGCCTTATCTTTTTATGGGGCAACGATATAAATTATATGCCGGATTAAGTTGGATTAGGACCATTTTATTCTATAGGAATGTTTGGAATATGAAAAAACTGATCATTTTGGGTCTTTCTCTGTTGGCAACCGCCAGCATGGCCGAAGAATACGACTGGGGCAACGTCCGTTTTGACGGCGGCGGATTTGTTAGCGCCGTGCTCCCCCACCCCACCGAAAAGGACCTGATGTACGCACGTACCGACGTGGGCGGCATCTACCGTTGGGACGCAACCGCAAAGATTTGGCTCCCCCTCATGGACCAGTTCAACGAAAACGACAAGGGCCTCTATGGTACCGAATCCTTCGCTATCGACCCCACGGACCCCAAACGCGTCTATGTGCTGGCAGGTACCGGCTACTTTAGCTGGGGCCGCACCGCAGTGCTCCGCTCCGAAGACTACGGCAACACCTGGGACACCACCTACGTGGGTTTCAAGGACGGCACCGGCATTCTCGCCCACGGTAACGGCATGGGCCGCCAGACTGGCGAAAAGCTGGCTGTGGACCCCAACATGCCTAACATTATTCTTTGCGGCAGCCGCACCGCCGGCGTCTACAAGAGCACAGACTACGGTAAAACTTGGAGCAGCCTCTACAAGGTGGCCATTTCCAGCGCAAAGGAAGGCTCCCTGAACGGCGTAAACGGCGTAAGCTTCGTGATGTTCGACGAATCCCAGGGCAAGCTTGCCGATGGCAGCACCGCTGTAGTTTATATCGGCATTTCCGAAACCAAGGACAACCTGCAGGTCAGTAAGGACGGCGGCAAGACCTGGGCAACCATCAAGGGCGGCCCCGACGGGCTTATGCCTCACCGCGCAAAGATTGTAGACGGCGACATGTACATTACCTACGCCGATGGCCCGGGACCCCACCAGATCAGCAAGGGTGCAGTCTACAAGTACAATATCAAGGGTGGCACCTGGACCGACATTACCCCCATCACCGACAAGGAAGAAGGTGAAGGTGAAAACAAGAAGACCGTCATGGTCAAGGACTACAGCTCCTACGGCGGTATCGCCATCGACCCCAAGGACAAGAAGCATATCGTAGTCTCCACCCTGGGTATTTATACCGGCCGTCACGTGACCATCGATGAAAAGGACAACTACGGCGACCGCATTTACGTGACTACCGACGGCGGCGAAACCTGGACTCATGGCCAGCATTACGGCGACATCCCGAACATCGACGCCAACGGCACCGACTGGATTCCGGGCAACGCCATCCACTGGGCAGGCTCCCTGGAATTCGACCCCTTCAACAACAAGAAGGTTTGGGTCACCAGCGGTAACGGCATTTTCACCACCGACGACATTACCGCCAAGGTTCCTGTCTGGAAGTTCGAATCCAAGGGCATCGAAGAAACTGTTCCTCTGGATATCGTAAGCATTCCGAATGGCCCGCTGGTTACCGCCATCGGTGACTACGACGGCGGCGTGTACGAAGACATTAACGCACCTGTAAAGCGCCACACTCCTACGGTGGGCTCCACCGAAAGCATGGGTTACGCCCCTCTCACGGGCACCTTGATGCGCACCGGCGTGGTGACAGTCTACGGACAGTACGAATCCAAGAACTACAAGAAGATGTACCGCTCCGATGACATGGGTAATACCTGGGACGAAATGCCCCAGGATACCGTAGGCCCCATGGCTAATAAAGTCAAGGGTCACCTGACCCTTTCTGCCGATGGCAAGGTAATTTTGCATCGCCCGGAACAGAGCGCTGCCGTCTACCGCAGCACCGACAGTGGCGCCACCTGGGATGAAGTTGAAACAGGCGGTTCCACCAATAACTCCCGTCTTGCTGCAGACCCCGTGAATCCCGATGTATTCTACATCATGAGCGAAATGGGTGATTTCAACGTATCTACCGACGGTGGCAAGACCTTCAAAAAGGTATCCTCCATCAAGAGTGAAGGTGAAGACTACAATGGAGGTGCAAATCCCATCCGTATTGTTCCCGGCAAGGAAGGCCACGTATGGGTCGCCAAGGACCAAAATCAAATCTGGGAAAGCGATGGATACACCCATCACGGCCTAGCCTACACCGAAGACGGTGGCAAGACCTGGAACAATTGCGACATCGTTGGTACCGCAGTGGCCGTCGGTATCGGCAAGGCCAAGGAAGGCGCCGACTATGAAACCATTTACATCTGGGGTAACACCCAGAAGGAAATTGGCGAAAAGGAATGGGGCGGAAAGCTCTATGAATATTCTGCCATCGGCATCTACCGCAGCACCGACAAGTGCAAGACTTTTGAACGCATCAACGATGACATGCACCAGTTCGGCGGTCCGGGTAACGGCAAGTTCGTTATTGGCGATATGAATACCTACGGCGTGGTGTACATGAGTACCGTTGGCCGCGGCACCATCGTGGGTGCGCCCGAGGGCACCGTGGTACAGAGCGTCAAGCCCGTGAAGGTGGGCAACTTGGGAAGTGTCGCAAACATGCAGCTTGAAGGCCGCAACCTCTTCGTAGGCGCCCCCGCAGGCTCCCGCGTAATACTCATGGACTCCAAGGGCCGTAACGTAAAGATGGCCGCAGTGAACGGCAACGCAACCGTCTCACTGGAAGGCATGAAGGCCGGCACCTACTTCGCAAAGGTCGTGTCCAAGCACGGCTCTGTGATGATGGTCCGCAAGGTGAGCTTGAAATAAATCTCTCCAACAAACCAAAAAAAGACCGACGGTTCAACCGCCGGCCTTTTTAATTGCACATTCCGCAAGTCGCGAAATTACAACTCTACAAAGAATTATTATTGAATTATAAGCAAGTAGAGCAACGCAGCTATGCGCAGCTTAGAATTCAATAATCTTGTCGTTCTGCAGCATCTGTTCAAAAGTCTGACGTTCGCGAACAACCTTCATTTCGCCGTTGGTGTACATCACTTCGGCAGCGTAGCGACGGCTGTTGTAGTTGCTAGACATTGCAGCACCGTAGGCGCCAGCATCGTGGAGAACCAGGAGGTCGCCCACCTTAGCCTTGGGGAGCTTACGAGTCACAACGAAGCCGCCTTCTTCCTGGGTGAACACGTCACCGGATTCGCAAAGCGGGCCACCAACAACAGCATCCACAGTTTCGTTCAGCTCGCGGCCATCGCGAGCAATCACGGAAATTTGATGGTAGGAACCGTAGAAGCTGGGGCGAACCAGGTCGGTAAAGCCAGCGTCAACGATATAGAACAGATTGTCGCCCTGCTTCTTCACGGCGCGGATTTCTGCCATGAGGTAACCGCTTTCTGCTACCAAGTAGCGACCCGGTTCCACTTCCAGGTGAACGTCGTGACCGATGCTCTGCTGGATGTTCTTGCGAGCCTTGTCCCAGATGCCGAAGTAGGCAGCCATGTCAATGTGGGGGCCCTTGTTCTCTTCGTGGTATTCGATGGGAAGACCACCGCCTGCGCTGATAGTGCGGAGGTGAGAACCGAGACGGCGGCTTGCGTCGCACATAGCTTCAGCCACAGAAGCCAGATGTTCAAAGTCAGAACCAGAACCGATATGCATATGTAGACCAGTGATCCACATGCCGTTTGCCTGGGCAAGCTTTACGCAGTCCTTGATCTGTTCATGCCAAATGCCGTGCTTGGAAAGATCGCCACCAGTGTTGGTCTTGCGGGAATGACCGTGACCGAAACCCGGGTTCACGCGGATGGTGAGCTCGGACTTCACGCCCGCATCGGCCAGCTGCTGGATCATGTCGGGAGAACCAACGTTCACAGCGATGTTGTGTTCCTTCACCAGTTCCAGGGCGTCCTTGTCGAAGATGTCGGCAGTGTAAACGATTTCGGGAACCTTACCCTTTTCGCAGCCGCCCTTGTAGCCGGCCTTGAGAGCGCGGACAATTTCGCCGGCGCTCACGGCATCCACCACGCAACCCTGCTTGCGCACAAGAGAAATCACGCTGAGGTTCGGGCATGCCTTCTGGGCAAAACGCACGTTATCAAAAACCTTCACTTCCTTGCAACGCTGTTCGATGGTTGCGCGGTCGTAAATCCAGAGCGGGGTGCCAAACTGAGCGGCAGCCTTCACAAACTGTTCTTCGGGGATATTGGTGTTCTTCATTTTGTATTCCCTTTCTGGGCGGAACTTCAAAAAGCCGCCCCGTTAAATTACGGGAAAAATTTAGTAAAACATCACCCCATGTCATCCCCGGCTTGACCGGGGATCTAGCTAAAGCCTTCGAATTTTTTGGCTGTTGCTGGCTTACGCCAGCCGGGCCCTTGCGCTATAAACGCCTTCGGCGTTTTTCGTTCAACCGGGTTTACGGAACACCAGCCCCGCGAAGGCGGGGACCTTACAAAAAACGTAAACCCGTTCGAATGGCTACGCCACTTCGGTCCCTAACAGGAAAGCAAGCCTAATTCTTGACGCAACGAACGGAGTACAATTCTCTCTTGCTATGCATGTACATTTCGACGTTCTCATAGGCGTAGTCAAAATGTGCGTAGTAGGATTCGGTTACATTTTCCTCTTCGGAAGACCAGAGTCGAGCCACAACGCCTTCTTCCAGGAAGGCATCTTCTTCGGGGTCGTACCAGCCGGAAGGTTCAGCGCCAAACTTGAGAGCATCGGTTCCTTCGCCTTCGTCAATCCAACCGGAGGCTGACTTCAGCACAATGCCAGCATCGTCGCCTGCTTTCTCGGCGGCTGCAAAGAGATCTTCGAATTCCTGCTGACTGGGCAGGTGCCAGCCATTGGGGCAGGCAGCCATGGCATCGTCCCAGTTATACAGGCGGCCATACTTTTCGCAGTTTTCAGACTTGTCGTCATAGCACTTGCTGGCCGCAGTCTTGTAATTCATATTTTCCGCCATCCAGACCATCTTTCCAATCTTTACGGTCTTATACTTCTGACCATCTCTGGAATCAATCATGGAACTGGTTTCTACGTTACCATTGGAAGTGCCAGGATCGTCTCCTGCCGAGGATCCCGAATCGCTGCCGCAGGCATTCAATGCAAAAACCATGGCAGAAACCAAAACAGCGACACCCATTCTTGCAAAAATATTCTTCATAAAAACTCCTTTTTTGCAGTCACTATTCTACAATTTTTTTTCAAAGATGGCAACAAAAGTGTCAAGCGACCTACTTAAAATTTGCAGTCACTTTCAGCCCATTCACAGGAGTTCCTTTGAAGAACTTGATTTTCAGGGATGACTTGTCCAGAGGCAAATAGTGGACCTGCACGGCGCCATTTCCGGAACTCGCAATAGTTACGTCGACCATTTCGCCCAAGGCAAAATGTTCCTGCATTTCCTTGCGGACCACATCCTGGCGAGTCGTGGCGAAGGTCTTGATTCGACCATCGTGTTCTGTCATGGTGGCCACATTCTTGGCCCAACGCTTTTGATCGCGTTCCACTTCAGCAGCAATGTCAGCCTTCAGTTTTTCCATGCGGGCAACGACGCGTTCTGCGCTAAAGTTCATGCAAAGGATAGTTGCAATCTGATTGATGAAAGCAGCCTTGAATTTTTCATTAGTGAGCAGTCGGCGCAAGTGCTGAGTGAACTCCGGATTGTTGGGCCATCCAGAATTCTCGGCAGTCACAAACTCAAACATGTTTCCTGTCAACTTGCTCTGGATATTGTCAAAAGCCATATCTGGTCCCTGTCCAAATTGTATTTGGCCAAGTAATAATTCTTGTTGGAAGATTCGCGGATGTTATGAATGCCGTAGTATTCCCCGTTGTAGAAAACGACGGAGGCACGACCATGCTGGTAATCAACACCAAGGCCTTCCGTAATGGAGGAGGCCAGCATATCGCGGATGTAGTCGAAATGGAAATTGTTTCCGTTGTTACGCAGCTTGAAACTCTTGAACTTTTTCAATTTCGGGAATTCAATGTTCACAGGGATTTCCTTGTCGGTCCAAAAATTTTCGTTCTTGAACAAACCGGAATCAGCGTGGAACATTTGCAGCGGATCTCCAGTAATAAACACAGAAGCCACCGTGGGCTGTTCTTCAAAAATGTAAGTGCGGTTGATGACATTCCCGGGAACGGAGCCGTTTGCAAAAGTAGCGCAGCGCAAAACCGTAGTCGCGTCAATGGTCAAATTAGCAACCATCAACGGGCTCTTTGATGTAGGAATGGCACCGCCCTTTTCGCAACGAATATCGCTATCATTTCCGAACGCAATTGTGAACTGGGGGCCGCGCCATTTGTAACCGCGCCGGTCACTTCTCGGGACCAGGTCTTTCCAATAACCGCCGCCGGATACGTTACAGAATCCACCAGCTGCTTTTCACCATTAAACAGGTAAAGGGAACCGCCATCCTTCTTGGATTTAAATCATCCAGTTTTGGATAGTCGGTATAAAGAGGCGGCTTAACGGTATAAACCGTGTTGGAGTCACCTGTGCCTACAAGAATCTTGGTCCAGCTTTTGACTTCGTAAGATCCACGGGAACCTTGTCCTCGTCCTTGGAGCCTACGGTCAGCGCCAAAAGATACCAACCCAAGGAACCCTTCACAGGATTAAACTGAGCACCGGCCCGGTTCGCACCGAAATGGAACACTGCGGATTCCGAGAACATCGTCATTCACTGCCGCCGGGTTCTTCTCGCTGCCGCATGCCGAAAGGCACAAAAACAGCACTCCAAAAAGTCCCGCCCAAAAGAACTTCTTTACCATTCTCAAATCCTCTGCCCAAACATTTTCACTCAAAGATATTTTCCCTTTGGGAAATTTAACTCGTTTTGACCACAAAAGAGGTGATATCACATTAATTTTCAGATTCTAATGCATTTAAGCATGCATATTCCTAAAATGACGATATTCGCTCAAAAACACCATTTTTGACGAAAAATTACAACATTTTACAACTCTTTTGTATTTCCATGCAATCCAAAATACTCCGACCAAGAATAAATTTAAGCTGGGTAAAATAAAAAAAAGGAGATGACAAATGAGTTCTAACATGTTCAAAGCTAGCGTAGCTTTGGTCCTCGGTCTTGCGGCAACCTCCGCTTTTGCAGTAGACGCCTGCCATGACGAAATGACTAAGCCTCGTGGCAATGCACACAATGTGAATGGCAACCAGACTGGTTCTATTTCCGGTACCCCGTGGGGTTTTGAACAGTGGTCTGGCGGTGGTTCCAACAGCATGAAGTACTATGACAACGGTACTTTCGAAGCAACCTGGTCCAATAACAACGACTACCTGGCTCGCGTGGGTTACCGCTACGGCGACAATGGCCCGGGCGTAGATCATAAGACCAAGCATTACACTGTAGACTATAAGTACACCAAGCAGGGTACCGCTCAGTATGGCTACATCGGTGTTTACGGTTGGACTGTTAACCCCCAGGTGGAATACTACATTGTTGATGACTGGTACAGCAAACCCAGCGAACAGTACATCGGTAAGTCTCGCGGTACCATCACTGTTGATGGCGCAACCTATACTATCCATGCTTACCTTCGTCAGCAGGAACCTTCCAAGACCGGTACTTCCACCTTCTTGCAGATTTTCAGCGTTCGCCAGACTCCTCGTCAATGCGGCCATATCGATATTTCCGCTCACTTCAACAAGTGGGATGAAATGTTTACCGGTCAGGTTGCACAGCTTGACGGCTCAAAGGGCGGTGGATCTACAACTCTTAAGTTCGGTAAGGTTACTGAGGTTATGTTGATGAACGAAGCTGGTGGTGGCGCAACCGGTTCTGTGAACTACACCTACTTTGACATGAGCGACAACGGCAAGCCTTCTGAACCTCCCAAGCAAATTGAACGTTCCGCCTTCAAGTCCATGACCATTCCGGGCACCATCGAAGCAGAAGACTTCGATAACGGTAACTACGGCGTGACCTATTCTGGTGTCGCAGGAGCTTCCGGTGATGATGGCGACCACAGCTATCGTGGTGAAGACTACGCCTCCGTTGATATCGTCAAGAACGGAACTGGCCGTGCCATCGGTTACACCGAAGCAGACGAATGGCTGGAATACACTGTTGATGTTAAGGAAGCTGGCGAATACGATGTAGTCGCATCTGTTTCTAACGGCAACAACAAGGGTACAGTCACCGTTAAGGTAGGTTCCGCTAAGGCTGACCTTAGCTTCAATAAGACTGCTGACTGGGACACCTATGAAGATGCAACTGGCAAACTTACTCTCGCTGCCGGCAAGCAGACAGTACGTATCACCATCAACACCGCAAGCACCAACGTGGACTACGTGAAGTTCTCCAAGCCGGGTGCCAGCGAAAATCCGGATCAGCCCGCCTCTATCGCAGCAACCAAGTTCCAGTGGACCGCAGGCAAGACCTACCAGGTATTCGACCTCAACGGCAACACCCTTGGCACTGTCAAGGCTGAAGCCGGCGAATCCCTGAACAAGGCTTTGAAGAACAAGTTCCAGAGCGCAGGCGTTTACATGGTAAAGAGCGGTTCCGCCACTGCCCGCGTAAGCGTCAAGTAATTGCGAGCCAATAAAGCGCGAAAAACTTTTAGGGGAAGGGTCCCTAGGAACAAAGAAAAAGCCCAAGGCAATAAGCCTTGGGTTTTTCGTTTT
Source organism: Fibrobacter sp. (assembly GCA_045597525.1). GTDB lineage: Bacteria > Fibrobacterota > Fibrobacteria > Fibrobacterales > Fibrobacteraceae > Fibrobacter. The sequence continues at coordinate 152,415 of JAZLKF010000061.1, forward strand.
TATACGCTTTTGAAAAAGCTATTCTACAAAACGTGAAGAATAATTACTTGACTTCGACAACCTTGTTGTCGCCTTCGTCCCAGTACTGGTCATCGCAAATGAACTTGTACTGATAAGTGCCAGCAACGAGGGAAAGCTTTGCAGACCAAAGACCAGTCTTCTTGTCCTTCTTGCAAACGACGGCGGTAGCCTGGTTCCATTCGTTGAAGGAGCCAGCAACGGTTACCTTGGAAGCAAGTTCGTAAGCGGTCGGGGTGGTGAGAACCACGGCGATCTTCTTTGCAGCCTTAGGAGCGGCAGCCTTCTTAGCAGCGGGCTTCTTTTCTGCTGCGGGCTTAGCAGCCTTAGGAGCAGCGGCCTTCGGTGCAGCCTTGGGAGCGGCAACCTTCTTTGCTGCGGCCTTGGGGGCAGCCTTAACTGCGGCAGCCTTGGGAGCAGCCTTCTTTTCTTCAGCCTTCTTGGCAGGAGCCTTTGCAGCCTTAGCTGCGGCGGCCTTCGGTGCAGCCTTAGCAGCAACCTTCTTTTCGGCAGGCTTTGCAGCAGCCTTCTTAGCAGCCGGCTTTGCAACTACAGTCTTTGTACCTTTAGACATAATTTTCTCCTTAATTTTATTTGCGCCCAATAATAGTAAAATAAAGTTTATCTGTCTAGATTGGCAAATGAATGCAAAATTTCTAACTTGCACGCCATGAAGCAAATTATCGCACCTAGCGTCTTGAACGCAAACTTTCTGGAATTAGGCAACGGCCTCAAGGCTATCGAAAACGGTGGCGCAGGTCTTGTTCACTTGGACATCATGGACGGTCACTTTGTACCAAACATCAGCTTTGGCCCGGGCATTTCCGCCTGCGTCAAGAAGGGCACAAGCCTTCCGCTGGATTGCCACCTGATGATCGCCAATCCCGAAAATTACGTGGGTGAATTTGCAAAGGCAGGCGCACACCTCATTAGCGTCCACGCCGAAACCACCAACCACCTGGATCGTCTGCTGCACCAGATTGCAGAACTGGGCGTAAAGCCCGCCGTGGCCATCAATCCTGCAACTCCCCTCAGCAATATCAAGCATGTGCTGGACATTGTGGACATGGTCCTCGTCATGAGCGTGAATCCGGGTTTCGGCGGTCAGAGCCTGATTCCCTATTGCTTGGACAAGATCCGCGAACTTCGTGAGATGAAGCCGGAACTTGACATCCAGATCGATGGCGGCGTCAAGCTGGACAACATCCTCGCCTGCAAGGAAGCCGGCGCCAACGTATTCGTGGTGGGTTCCGCAATCTTCGGCAAGCCCAATCCCGAAGAAGTCTGCCGTCAATTCGTTGAACTGGTGAACGGCTAACTTTCCACATGTCATCCCCGACCTGATCGGGGATCTGTCAAGAGTAACGTCACCTCAAAAGTTTAAAACCCCCGACACTCCGTGCCGGGGCTTTTTAATTTTTTAGCCGCTGGCAAAAATTTTACTTCACGACCTTGCCATTCACGCGGAAAAGTTTTTCACTTGCTGCGCGGCCATCGCGGACCTGGATTTTCTGGTCGGCACGTTCCACGCGGGTTTCAGTCCCCTTGTTTCGAACATTGCGCAACACTCCAATAGCATCTGATTTCTCGCGATCATACACAAAAGAACCTAAGTACATTGCATTTTTATTTTCATGAAAAACAAAAGGATCTCTTGATGATTTATTGGCAAAGGACACGTTACCCACAAGGAGGTAAACATCATTCTTTCCATAAGCCATGGGGCAATCCTTTACATCAATATCAATGTCATTGACTCCATCAAAAGTCATGTTGGTATCACCATCGGCAACGACGATTTTCCTACTCAACACATTTCTAAAGTCAAGATTTTCTAGCAGAAGAGAATCACCACTCGGTTCAACAGCAAGGCCGCCCATGTCACGGTCCTGTTCAATAAGAAGATACACTGGCTGATCTTTAGTCAGATTTCCAAAGCCCACGTTTTGAATTTTCAGCTTCGCCTGGAAATGTCGGCTAGAACCAATTGTATCGAGCAACCAGGATTCTCGCAGCACAAAGCGATAACCCAGATGGTCGTCAATAAACTTGAAGCCAGTCAGCGTATCAATCTTGGAGCCGTCATATTCGTAGTCCTTGCCTGCAAAGTGGGCGGCCTTCCAGCGAGCAATGACTTTATCGTTCCAGTGAAGATTCAGGTAGCTGGTGTGAGTGCGGAAACCTTCGTGGGCCAAGAACTCCGGAGTGTTGATGACCTGGTAACCGCTGGCCGTTTCAACAGCCTCGCCACCGTAGGGCGTATTGATACTGTACTTTTCCAGCCAGGCAACGCCTTCCTCGCGGCAGATGGAAGTCTTGCAATCCGCACCCCAGGTGCCGTAATCGTATTGCGTTCCCAGGTAGCCATCGTTGAACATTCCCACGCGGTACATGGTGTCGCCCTTGGCCTCGGCGATTTTCTTGAATACATCGCTGTCGATGTTGAAATCAACGCCCCAGTTTTCAAAGCCAAGAACCGCGGCAGAGTAATTTCCCGTGCGGGTGAGAATCTTTAGTTCCGGCGGAGTCAGGCGCAGCATCTTGTTCACGGCCTCCGCAACTCGCGGGTAGGTAATCGCCGTATCGGAATGCATTTCACCGAAGGCGCCATGCATGCCCATTTCAAGAGCCACGATGATGTCTACGTTCTTTGTCAGAAGCGGAGCCAGCTGTTCAATGTGGCGCAGCACCCACTCGTGTTCCGCGGTAGTGTTGGAGTGCCCATCAAACCACGGGTCATAACAGAATCGCACAATGACCTTGCTGCCGTTCTTGCGGATGTTATCGAAGGTGGTCTGTAAAACGTTCAGGGCGTCTTCCGTCAAGTCCTGGGACTTGCCCCAAGTGGTATCGCGCCGGCCCCCGGTAGTATCAATCTTCAGCCAGGCGCGGCTGCTGAATTCCGCAAGATCTACACGAAGGTGAACCAGTTTACCGTATGGCTTTTCAATAGGCTTGGAACCTTCCACCTTAACGTGGAGGGCCTGGGAATAATAGAAGCCTCGATCGTAATTGGGCAAAGTCTGCAAGTGGTCCGTGTAATCCAAATCCTGCAGCACTAAACCGCCGACCTTATCTCCCGCGACAGGCTGTGCTGCGATAGCGGAACCTGCCAAAGCACACTGCGCAACGACCACCCCACAAACCATCTTGAAAAACTTTTTCAAACTCATAATAAACCCCAGGGATATTCTAAAGATACACCCTGAGGCAGTTTTACGCAAACCGGGTACACCCGAAAAATGCCATTTTGCAAGGAAATGAGCCCACAAATTTCACATTTTTCAAAAAATAAGGTACTAAACAAGTAAAACACATAAAATAGTACCCAAAAAATTAATTTGTAATAAACAAAGTCATTCAAACATTTTGCTTTTAGGGTACTAAACAAATAATAAAACGGATTTAATACCCTTCCCAACGCACATCAAGCTTAATTAAGCGCCATAAAAGTTTAGTTTGTATAAAAAATGGGATACCAAACCAAGTTTTCGCTCAATTTAGTACCCCATTTGTCGTTTTTTTTAAGTCCATTCAAGCATTCAAGCTATCGTCAAATTCCCTTTTTCGTGAAGATGGTATTGCCGAACAGATTTCCGTTCTGCAGCACACGCATAATGTACATGCCATTCTTCATGTCACCAATGCCAATGCTGAAAGTTGCGCTGCCGGCATTCAATGTTTGAGCCTTCACCAGGCGGCCATCCATTGAATAAATCTTCACGGCTACATTGTTCTGCAACGGCACTGCGGATTCAATCTGCAATTCTTCAGAAGTAGCGCGGGCACGGAGGTTAGGCACAGAACTTGCAACTTTTCGGCTAGCAACAATTGCGTCGGTCGTATCTTCTACAACAGGTTCCGGCTTCGGCTTGTTGCGCAGGAGACGCACCCCGAAGATACCGCCTACCATGCCTGTACTTGCCTGGAACTTTACGGTAATCACCTTCTTGCCCTTCACCATTTCATCGGGAATGGGATACTTCACGTTCACGAATTCATCCTTCTTCCACTTGTTGGAAATATTTTCGCTGGCAAGTTTCTTGTCATCGATCATGATGTCAAAGGCGCGGTTGCAACCTTCGTTACCCCAGTAACGCACCATCAGGTCCAAAGAATCTTCGCTGTTGGTTTCCAGCTCGTAGCTAATGAATCCGCCGCTGCCGCCGGAGCACTGGCCCGCATCGCGGTAGAATTCACCCTGGTGATTTCCGGTAGAAGAATTTTCCTTCTGCATGCGGTGATCTGCTTCGGGCTGCTGTTCACCCGGCGCCACCTTGTCCACCGTCTGAGCATCAAGAGCCAAGGCCTCTTCCTGTTCCTTCTTCAGCTTTTCAAGAATTGCAGGATCCGTCAGCACCATCCAATACATCATGTATCGAGCGTCGTGTACTTCGTAGAACGGCTCAAGCAACAAACCAGCATCCTTCTGGGCGGCGAACAAGTAAGGAGCCTTGAAGTGGAGAGGTTCGCCCTTCACCGGAGTGATCTTGGAAGGAATGTCCTTCTTTTCGCTGGCCAGCATGGGGGCGGCATCCAGAGACTGGAGGGGGCCACCTGCAATATGGCTCCAGCGGCCGTCATCAGCCACAAGGCCGCTGAGGCTTTCGGTACCTGTCTTTGCACTCAGCACAATGGGGCCGTGAAGCAATGCCACATAGTTATCCACGCCGCGCATGTCCTCGGTATGAGTGTACATGGGGTAAATCACTTCCACCACGTCGCCGCCCTTGACCGTGCCTGCAGAAACATAGCTGGACACATCGGACTTGCTTACGACCGTATCGCCGTTTACAATCACCTTGAATTCGTCAGCCTTCACCCAGTAGGGGTGACGAAGCATCATTTTGAAACTGCCCGCACCGCTAACAGTAAATTTCGACACCTCCCCCTTGGGGAACGCAGTTTCCTGCTTGATCTTAACGCCCTTTTCCTTCCAGTCCAATTCGGTGGCGGCGTAAAGGTTCACGTACAGAGCGTCGTTTTCCTTGGTGTAAATGAACTGGGCGTACTTACCCGGATTTTCCATGCCGGAACCAACGCAGCACCACATGCCAGCATTCACCTTGGAATACACGCGGTAATGACGGGGACGAGCCGGAGTAAAGTAGCAGTAGCCGCCGTGCTTCGGGTGGATTGTAGACAAAATATGGTTGAACAAGGCACGTTCATAGAAATCCGCATACTTGGCATTGGGCGTCATATGGAACAAGCGTTCCGTCAGCTTCAGCATATTGTATGTATTGCAGGATTCAGGTCCTTCACGTTCCTCGATGTACTTATTGTACTTGTCGTAATCCGGGAAGTGTTCCGAAATGCTGTTGCCACCGATGGCGATACTACGCTTGTTCACCACAATGTCCCAGAAGGTTTCTGCGCCGGCCTTGTAAGTCTTGTCGCCGCTCAGTTCCGCCACGCGGGCAAAGCCCACAACTTTCGGCACTTGGGTATTGGCATGGCGATTGCTCAAGTTGTCATTACCCGAAGCCATGGAATTCAGCAGCCACTTGTGGGACCACTTCTTGGCCGCATCCAGGTACTTGGAGTTCTTGGTGATTTCGTAAGCGTCGGCGTACACTTCGTTCATGCCGCCGTATTCCGTACCCATCATGGATTCCATCTTGGAATCGTTAAGGCCGTTGGTAATGGTAATGCCCCAGTCGCAAAGGGCAAGGAACATGGTCTTGGCCTTGGAAATTCCGCCGTACATCCAGGCGTCACGCAAGCCAGCGTAAGTCTTGTGAATATTGTACCAAGGGACCCAATAGCCGTTCTGTGCGCCGGCATCACCGTTCTTGAACTTGAGCCACATAGCCTTGCCATTAGGCACGCCGCTGATATAGCCCACAAAATTTGCATCCTTGGAATTCTGCTTCTGGATGATTTCCAGTTCGTCCACCACATATTCCATACGGGCCTTGATCTGAGCGTCGCCCGTTGCAGCATAATGCATGGCCAAGGCACTCAGGTAATGACCCAGCACATGGCCGTCGAGGCCTGCCCAGTTGCTGAACTTGGTTGCCTTGGGGCGCATGCCCGCCTCTTCGTAGAAAGGCGCAATCAACCTGTCAGTATCATAAGCCAGCAAAGTTTCGCCATTCAAGTCCTGGCGTTCCTGCAGGGGGCCAGCCAAAAGCTTCACCGCTGACAGCGGAAACATTTCAGGATACAACTGATCCTGAGCAAAACCTGCACTCGCCGCAATACCCAAGGACAGGGCTACCGCGCGGAACTTGCCTGACAAAAGTCCACGGAAATCAACTCCAAACATTCTCATTCCTTTTGTTGCACAGGCGAAACACCCAACCCGCCCGTAGGTTACGAGAATAAAATTACCCACAAAAAAAGGGGTTTTGCACCCCTCTAAAACAGATAGTATTGTTAAAAATGCAATGGCAAGAACCGTTTTTAGCGACTAGTGTCCCCTTCACCGACAATAAGGGTTCCTTCTTTTCTTCCTTTTTCATACAAATCTCCAAAATCAGTGTTTTGGTAGTATTCAAGATCATAATCCGATTTTTTCTTCATATTACCAAATTTCCTTTTTATGGGTTCGTCTTGCGGAGATGATTCTATTCAATTTCTAAAGGACAAATCAATGTCCTTCCCGTTTCTTTAATTCTTTGTATCTAGGACTTTCAACCAACAAATTGTCTGCCCGTCTTTTTACAACTGGGAAAGATGATTCATGTTTTGCAACAATGGAGATCACTGGTTCCGATTTACTGATATAGAATTCATGGACCACAGTTCCTTCTGCGAAGGTGCTGTTCGATCGATGTTCCTTAATTTGCGGACTTTCCACATAGACAGAGTCTCCCCAATAAACAATGCGATAAACGGAGTCTTGGTCAAACAGTTGTGATTGCCGCCTTGTTAAAAATTTAATCCAATCTTGGAGCTCAAATTGATTTGAATACCCATGAATAGGCATGTCGTAATGACTGTATAAACAAGTTACAGTAAAATTCGAATCCTGTTCAATTTTTTCACCAATGAATAAAGGATCGCCATACAACGAAGCATTTGAAAAACTAAACTCATTGAAAACGTTTTCCTTGCAGAATGAATCAACTTTCGCTTTTTCAATAGCTAAATCTAGAATTTCGTCTTCACGAGAAGTGTCTTTGACTCTTACATCGGTTCCGACAAGTACGATCTCGTTCCATTCTCTGTAATAATCCAAACGCATCGTACCAAACTCGATACCGCTGTTCTTGGGAAATAGGGACTGCATACCAATTTCAAAGAGGTTCGGGGAGCTTGGTGCGCATGAAACCAGAAGAACGCTTCCCAAAGCAACTAGAACTAAAAACAATCTATTTGTCATTTTCAACTAGTTCCTTTTCAAGTTTTTCTAGATAGTCAAACAACTCGATATATATTTTCAAAAATTGAGGAGGGGTTTCGATCAAAGATCGATTGTCCTTTATGTGAAAATAACTAACGTCTTTGCCTACATCTACGCCCCATATTGTATTCTTGAAAATGTGTGAACGTTCATTGGAATCATTTTCTGCAATAACGCGAACATAAGGGATCGTCTTTAAATCAAATTCACGTATTTTAGTAACAGCATCCCCTCGTAGAGTGGACTTTTGCACGGTACCCTGTTGAAGTATTTCCTTTCGTTCTAAAAAGAATTGATGAGGTTCAGTAAAACGATTGGCTTTTATTTCAGGAAACCGAACAAAGAAAAGAAAATCTTCTTCATGAGGAACTATAAACAGAAAAATTTCATTACGTCGTTCATAGAAAATGTATGTCGCCTTACCAGCATTTATCAATGAGTCAGATGAATCATACATCCTAAATTCTTCTCTTAAAAAAGATGCTTCGTATTTGGTCAAATGCAATTCCAATTTTGGTTGAGAGTAAACAAAAGTGGAGCAAAAGAACAATAGCAGAATTATCACAACGTTTTTCATAAATTCTTATAGGAGCAACGTTCATCCACACGTAACATTGCTTTCTTCAATTGGTTGTACAGGGAAATATATTTCAAAAAAAAACGTTTCTTCATGTCAGGATTAATAAGATTTACATTATCCATATGCAACATTTTTACAGGCATTCCATCTTTAACCATGTAAATTGAAAAACCTTCTCTGTTATCGGGATTAGTCAATAAGACGGACAACTCAATATCAATAGATTCTTTTAACAAGTTGTTCAAATCATCGACGAAACGAATATTTGTTTTTGAGGAACAGTATTCTTTAAAATTCTTGGAACTAAGCATTTTCCGAGTGGCAAACCTATCCCATAATTCGAATTGTTCAGAAGTTGCATCCTCCAATTTTTCCGTGGGGCTTCCCGGAATTTTTAGAATTGAGGCATTCTCTCCGTTTGGAGGTATGTAGGCATACACATTGTTGCCAACATAGTATTCATTCTTCGAGGCCTTAGAGTCATAGTTATACACCAAATAAACGCCAGCCTCCATTGTTTTCATAGGAGAAAACAACTCTTCAAGGGTCACGATTACCCCTCGATCATCGCGAAAAACACATCTAAACCCATCAAAACGTTCTTTAATTCTTTCGATAGAAATATTTTGCACAGTAACCGGAGACTCTGCTACAGAACGACTTGCAAAAGATTCTTCAGCAAACGCTTGCAATATTATCGTAACGCATAACAGAATTAAAATTTTAGAGAATTTAACAACCATGCCCACCTCAACTTTTTATTATCTGAATTTCCGTAATAACCCATATAATCAATTAAACTTGGACTTGTTGATTTTTTATAGAGTTTTTTTCATAAACCATATTCATTAATCTGAAGTTTTAAATATACTCTTTTTTCGTATTGATTGTAGAATAGCTCGATGTATTTGAAGATATCCTCCCAGACATCGTCCATGTCGGCATAGGTTCGACGATAGATAAGCTCTTCAATGGAGTTTCTCTTGAGCCGGAGTTCTTCCTCGTAGGACGGCAAGTTGTTCTGCCTTCTGTAATCCTGGACCCACCTGCACACGGTTTTTGCTGTGACGCCGATACCCTTGGCAATCTTGGCCGCAGACTTTAACAATGAATATGTGGAAGGAAATATCCAAAGAAGAATACGAAGCGAAAAAAATAGTACATCAGCATAAGCTTTATTCATCAAAAAGACCTCGCTTTCGCGAGGTCTTTTTCACACTTAGCCGGCGTTGTAATACTTTTCGAGTTCTTCCTTGCAAGACAAGAAGACTGTGGCCAGCTGCTTGTCGAAATGCGTTCCTGAGTCCTTTTCGATTATTTCGTAGGCTCTTTCGTAAGAGAACGCATCCTTGTAGCATCTCTTTGAAACCAGGGCGTCAAACACATCTGCAAGGGCCATGATTCTTGCCTCGATGGGAATTTCCTCACCCTTCAATCCTTTGGGGTATCCGGTTCCGTTGACTTTCTCGTGATGGTAGTGGGCAACGTTTTCTGCCACACGGACAAAGTCCGGTTCCTCGACACCAGACAGGATTTCGCTTACCATGCGGTACCCGATTTCCGAGTGTCCCTTCATCTTGTTGTACTCTTCATCCGTAAACCTGCCCTGCTTTCGCAGCACAGCATCGTCAACGCCAATCTTTCCCAGGTCATGCATAGGTGCGCTTCGTATAACCAGCTGCAAGAATTCAGAATCCAGACCAAGGCCAGCATCAATCAGTTTTCGCGCAAAGATTCTTACGACATCGCTTGTCCTTTTAATGTGCCCGCCAGTACTTAGGTCTCTCGATTCCACCATCTGGGCCATTCCAAGGATTGTCTTTTCCTGGATGCTCTTTATGCGCCTTGTCTTTTTATCAACTTCTTCGGACAGCTCGTCGTTGTATCGTTCCTGAAGCGCCAGGGTCTTGTAGTGCTCCGTATTGTCGCGAAGTTCTACTGTATATCCCTTAAGCTTTCCGAATGAATTTGTCAGTACATGAATCTTGCCGTCGTAGTACCGGTCGTTCAACAAAAACGATTCTATTGAAACATGTATGTGTTCCCTGGTCGAACTACCTTTATACAGTTCTTCTATACTTTCAATCTTGTCGATAATGCACTGCAATTCCTGGCTGCTACTTTCGATAATCTGGCCAAGCCTATACTTCGACAGTTCCGGGAATATTTTTTCCATGTAGCCGTTACAGCCTTTATAGGCCTTGTTCTTATCGAATGTCAGAAATCCAACATTGCCAAGCTGCTCGTCTACAATGTTCTTGTTTTCGTAGACCGTAAAAATATTGGAGTCATAGATCGGGAACAAGGCACCGAACATAAGCACGTCGAAGGCAAGCGGAATAATGGTATGTTCCAAGCCAAGTACTTTTTCCATGACATACACATCCGTGGCAATGGCCATCAGCACCAACATGGTTATGGTGTTTTTGACATCTACGGACTTCTTCTTGACAAGGGCGTAGATCACGACAGCGAAGGCCAAAAACAGATACAAGTACATGGAGCCGATTGCCAGCATATGGAACGGCCCATAAACTTTATCCAGTACCACCATCCCATTGTCCAGGTGCATTCCTACGCTTTTATAAAACAGCTCGTTTCTTCCGATTGTACATACAAAGCCATAGATACAGCATTGGCCTAATACAAGAACGACTTTCACGAACCTGGATAAATCCAGGTGGCAAATTTCCAGGACTAAAAAGAAGAAGAATACCGGTAGAAAAACACCACCGACGTATCCAATGATTTGAGAGTAAAGGGCCTCCTCGAGGGTCCTTGAAATCGACAAGAAATAATACCCGAAGCTTGAAATAATTACAATGACCAAGTTCAAATATTGGGAGACGCTTTTTCTAACGTCAAACAACTTTAGCCATACCAACATACCCATCGAAACCAGAAGGCATGTCAAATACAAATATTCCATAACCAAGGCCTGCCACTTTTTAATAGAAAGTTTTCCGTGGCACTAAACTTAAAAAAAAGGCCTCGCTTTCGCGAGGTCCTTTTCAATCAATCTTTTTTTATTTGGCTTAAAAGCAAGCTTATAAGTCAAATTACTTAGCCGGGGTGTTGGCAACGCCCAAGTAAATTGCCTGCAGGGCGCCAGCCACATAAGCCAAGGGAGAGTTCCAGTTGATGGCCACTTCGTTGGTTGCGTAGCTGCAGCGGTTGTCGATGTAGGCCAGGGCCGGCTTGTCGGCAGCAGCGTAGTTCGGGCACTTCCAAGCTTCCTTGCCATCCAGGTTAATGTCCTGCTTGCCCAGGTGAGGGCCGCCCACCAGCATGCCGGGCACCGGATCGTCAACCCAGTCGCCTTCGCTGGGGCGATGGTGCGGGTTACGTGCGGCGCGGTAGCCAAAGCCAGTGACGTAGGAGATTTCCATGGGGTTCTTGCCCAAAAGATAGTCGAGCACCTGCTGGGCGCCATCCACATAGCTCTTGTCGCCGGTGAGGTAGTAGGCATGGAGCAGCACCATGGCGTTGTTTGCCATTGCACTGTTGGAGCCCCAGTTCCAGCTCCAGGGGAAAGCCGGCAGATGGTAGCCGCTGGTATCGCCAACAGCGCGCAAGTTATTAGCTTCGTCCATCACCACCTTCTTTGCGGCCTTGTTCAGGTCGTCGCCGTAGGTAGCCTTGTCCATAGCCACGCGGAATGCAGCAAGCATATTCACGTTGCCCCACCAGGCGCCATCGGGAGTGAACATGTTTGCCTTCAGGTCGGCGAGATAGCCGTTTGCAGCCTTGTCCTTCTGGCCAGCAGCAACCTTGGCACGGTAAAGTTCGGTTGCGGCCCAGCGGAATTCATCCTTGCCGTTTTCGTCACCAGGAGCGTAACTACCGGTCTGCACGTCTTCAGGCTGCTTGTAGAATGCCTTGGGGTACTTCTTTGCCCAGGCGTAGGCCTTTTCTGCAGCCTTCAGCATCTGGTCGGCGTAGGCGGCATCGAACTTCTTGTACACAACGCTTGCCTGAGCCATGACAGCGGCAAAGTCGAGAGTTGCAGTCACGTTCTTGATAATAGCATAGCGGGGTGCGCCATCAAATTCCGGCATCACGGAACCGCCGAACTTCAAGGTGGTCACCTTGTGGTAGACACCGCCGTCGGCATCCTGCATGGTGAGCATCCAGTCCAGATTGTACTTCACCTCTTCAAGAATCAAGGGCATGTTCTTGTATTCGCGAGGAATGTTCCAGGAGAGGGTATCCATGTAGGTGGGGAAATTTTCGTAGAGCTGCAGCAAGGTGAAAACGGTAATGCCGGAGTTCACCACATACTTGCCGTAGTCACCGGCATCGTACCAGCCCTTGGGGGAGCTGATGACCACATTCTGGCCGGCCTTGGGGTGCTTCTTGCCCACGGACTTCTCGTAACCGGCGGCGGTACGTTCGTCGGTACCGTAAACGATGACCTTGTCGTCGGGGTGGCCTGCGGCACGAACCCACTTGTCGCCGTACTGGGCCTCAATGGGCATGCTGGCACGCTGGAAGTAGAACCACTTCAAGGCGCCCTTGGTGACGTCTTCGTAAACCTTTTCGCCAATGACAATGGGGTTACCCAGATAGCCGTCGCGATACAGACGGTAGGTACCCGGAGTCTTTACAGCAGAAAAATCGTAGGTCTGGACTTCTTCGCCGCTAAAGTCCCAGTCGTAGACCATAGGCGGTTCAATCTTCAGAACAGTATTGCCGTTCAGGTCGCGAATTTCGGCCGGGTTGGCGTCGCTGCCGGGAATCACGGCAAGCTTTTCGGAATTGGGGGTAAAGCCCAGCTGGTTGATCAGAAGAGGGCCAGCCACAGAGTTTGCGGCGAGCATCAGGGGGGCAGTAGCCAGAGCTACCTTAGCAAAACCAAAATTTCTTTTCTTCATAACCTGAATATACACACAAAATAAAAAAAGGGAACTATAGCTCCCCTTTTTTGCGTTTTCAGCAGGAAACAAGAAAAAAATTTTTTGGGAGGGGCAACGATTGCCAAACTCAAAATTCGACGATTAAAATATAAGGGAAAGACCAAAGCCACACGGGAAACCAAGCGCATCATTATCTAAGGTCCCTCGACCCTGATTGAATTCCAGGAAATAGCTTCCATTTCCAGCATAAAATTCAAAACCCATTTCAAAATAAGCGTTCAAATGCCTATAAAAACGATGTTGATATCCAAATCCAAAAACAAGACGCCAATAATTTATATCAATAATATTTTCCGAGACTAATTTTTCTATCCCGTCCTTATATGTGTAAGTTGAAAGATTTTTTTCACCACGAATCCATTCTGAGCTATGAAATACATATGGACCATTCAAACCCTCGAAGTGATACGCCACACCTACTCCCGCTAAAAAATCATAATCGGAATCATAATTAGCCAAGTGAATATTCACAGAATATTTATTTTCCGAAAAAGTCTGTTCTAGGCCCAACATACCATGATATGGGCCAAAGCCAAAATTCAAAGCAGTCTCTGAAAATGCAACACAAACAAACATCAACATCATTACAATTAATTTTTTCATCCTCAACCATCCTTTATCTATAATTGAATCCCGAATAAGTGTGCAACAATTTACGAACCTCACTTGAAAAACCCTTACTTGTCATAGCCTTAAACTCAATATCTTTATGTTTAACATAATGCAATCCTACGACACCTCCATTGAACTCCTTAACATTATCGTTCACAGGAGAAACAGAAACATCTGACGGTCCATCATCACCTATACTACCACTCACTGAAATACCGAACCTCAATGCACATCGTTCAGTAATATCTTCAGTATCACCTGATGTATCTAAATCTGAACTCGACGTAGGTTTAGTACAAGAAAGAGCCCCCGCATCTACAGTACACCTTTCAAAACAATAAGCACGAACGCCGTTTCTATCCGGGTCAAAAGCGGCTCAACGCCAAACAGTTCCAACAAAAGGTCCTCGCCAAACCTGTTGCCTTTTCTTAAAATATGTTTCAGCTCCAGCCGATGAATAGAGCGAAAAAATATTCGTTATGAATGAACTAGCCACCATTCTATAAGGATAGACTTCTACGGTGACCTCACTTTCAAACGATTCTTCTTTTGCAATTTTTTTCAAAGTTTTATGCTTTAAATACGGATCCTCCTCAGAAGATTCATCGCAATCATCACACTCTAAACCAATATACTCACAACCCTCATATATAATTTTATCTGAAAGCAATGTATCTCCAGATTGAGTCATGATATACTCATAATTCTGTCCCATTGCAAGCAAAGATAAACGGCAAACGTAGTCTAAAGGACGTTCTATGCTTCGTTTATAATCTACATCTTCTTGCAAATGTATGGCATAATCTCTTTCTAGCTTTGCAAATTCATCAAAAGAACCCACAATTAGTACATTACGAGTTTCAGGCTGTTTGAACAAGGCCCTAACACCTTGCTCATAACGAATTCGTTGCCCATTTTCACCAAAATCAAAATACGGCAGGATATATTCCTCTTCTGCCAAGGAAGAATCATTGGAGACGACATTTTTCGAATTAATTGAAGCTTCTTCGCTACACCCAAAGAAACTCATGGCACACGCCACGATAACGAAACATTTTTTCACATTATCCCCCTAACAAGAATACTTTCATATCATAAAAAAAAATCCTTCCCTCATCAAGGAATTATTTCTTTACAATCCCCCCGCCCAAGGCGAATGTCGCAACAGAGCACTTGTGCTCTAGTATGGCTGAGCCGCCAGGATTTGGCTTGAAAAGCAAATTCGGTATAAAAAAATCCCCGGCGCCACATTGTGGAACCGGGGACTTTTCACTGTTTAGCGCAGCGATTACTTTTTAGAACGGCGGCTGTTCTTGATCCATTCAGTCTTGTGGACTTCAGGAATATCGTCGAGCAGCTTCAGGGTGTGGGGTTCGGTAGTGTCGTCCAACACTTCAGCCGGAGTACCCTGGTTCACGATCTTACCGTCGTGCATGATGAAGATACGGTCGGAAACGTAGTTTGCAAGACCGATGTCATGGGTCACGAAGATAACGGTCATCTTCAGTTCGTCTTTCAACTTACGAAGATAGTCAAGGATGTTTGCACGAACGCAAGCGTCCACCATGGAGGTAGCTTCGTCAGCGATCAACACCTTCGGGCGAAGAGCGAAGATACGGGCGAGAAGCATACGCTGCATCTGACCACCGGAAAGTTCAAACGGATACTTGCCTTCGATGTCAGAGGGCTTAACGTTAACAGCCATGAGGCCTTCGTCAACGCGGCGGCGGACTTCTTCCTTGCTGGGCTTGTCCTTCAAGATGTTCAGAGCGTCTTCCAGCTGGCTACGGATGGTAAAGAACTGGTTGAAGCAGCCGAACGGATCCTGGAACACGGACTGGACTTCGTTCCAGTGGTCCTTCAGGTTCTTGATGGGCTTGTCGCGATAGAGGAACTGACCGCGGGTCGGTTCGTAAAGACCAAGCATGATCTTTGCGAGAACAGACTTACCGCAACCGGAACCACCCACGATGGAGATGAATTCTTCGTCATAGATGTCGAAGGAAACATCCTTCACAGCGGTCTTCAGAGACTTACCGGCACCAAAGTCCTTGCTGATGCGCTTGGCAGAGAAAACAACGGGCTTATTAGACAGCATAATCGCACCTCACTTGACGACCGCCAACAATGCGGATTTCCTGAGTGTTCTTCTTGCAATCCGGGCATGCCTTCTTGCAGCGGTCTGCAAAGCGGCAACCCACGATCTTGTTCTTGAGGCTAGGAGGAGCACCTTCGATAGCTTCCGGATGACGGGTACGCTGAGAAGCTTCGGTAGAAAGCATAGCGCCCATCAAAGCCTGAGTGTACGGGTGGCGAGGATCCTTAACCACCTGTTCTGCAGTACCCATTTCAACGATTTCACCAGCGTACATGATGGCGATATTGTCGGCCACGTGGTACAGCAAGGGAAGTTCGTGAGTAATGAAGATCATGGTGCTGAAGATCTTCTTGTCGAGAAGGTCGAAGATCATGGAAATCACTTCCTTCTGGGTAGAAACGTCCAGAGCGGAAGTAGGTTCATCAGCAATCACCATCTGCGGGTTCAGCAAGGTGGAGATACCGATCACGGAACGCTGGCGTTCGCCTGCGGTCAGCTGGATCGGATAAGAATTCAGAACGCGGTCAGTGTCCATGCCGAACAAGTCGAAACGTTCACGGAGGCGCTTGTAGATTTCATCGGAGTCCAGCTTCTTGCCAGCCTGCTGATGAGCAGCGATCACGTCGGCAGCGATGTCCTTGATCTTACGAACCGGGTTCAGAGCGTTGAATGCGCCCTGAGGAATCATGGAGACCTTCTGAGCCAAAACGTTGGCACGAACGTCTTCGATGGAGCGGTTCATGAGGGATTCCATCTTGTCGCCCACCTTAACGCGGACGTCACCCTTTTCGGGGTACAGAGGAGGAATGCACATGCCCATAAGGCCAGACACGAGAGTGGACTTACCGCAACCAGATTCACCTGCGATACCGAGGATTTCGCCCTGCTTCATAGCAAAGGACACGTCGGTAACAGCGTGAGTCTTGTCGCCAAAACGACCCAAGTAATAGAGGCCGAGGTTTTCTACTTCAAATACATTTTCAGACATTTGTTACCTCTTACTTGCGGAGACGCGGGTTGAAGACGCCTTCCATAGAAGTATTGATCAGGTAAAGTGCGAACACGGTCAAGGTAACGACCAGAGTTGCCGGCAGGAATGCGATCCAGATGGAGTCTGCAAGAGCGCCGTTATCCTTAGCCTGGTTCAAGATGATACCCAGAGAAGTGGTATCCACAGGGCCAAGGCCGATCATAGAGATGGAAGCTTCGGAAAGAATACCGGAACCGACCTGCATGATGAACACCATGAACACGTAGGAGAGCAAGTACGGGAGCACATGCTTGATAACGATGGTCAGGGTGCTTGCACCGTTGATACGGGCAAGAGAGATATGGTCGCGGCTACGCAGAGAGGAAGCCTGTGCACGAACTGCACGAGCAGACCAGCTCCAAGCGGTAAGACCAATCACCACGCCGATGAGAGTCAGGGAACGGCCATCCTTAAAGGCAGAGCTGATGAGCACGAGAATCACGAACTGCGGGATAACGATGAACAGGTTGGTGAACATGTTCAGGACTTCGTCGATCCAGCCGCCGCGGAAACCGCCAAACAGGCCGATAAGAACACCGAGAGTAGTAGCGATGATACCGGCAAGGAAACCCACATAGAGGGAGTTGCCAAGGCCTTCGATCAACAGGGAGACGTAGTCACGGCCGAGGTGGTCGGTACCCAGCAAGTGAGAGCCACTGGAGCCAGCATAGGGGCCAGCCAGAATGTCACGAGCGTGAGTGTCTACGTTGTAGAAAACAGGTCCAAAGACGGCGATCAACAAAGTGAGCACGAAGATGGACAAACCGACGACGAACATCGGGGACTTGAGAAGGTTTCTAAAAAGCTTTCCCATGATTACTTACCTCCCATCTGGAGACCAGCCTTAACGCGCGGATCGAATACGGCGATCAGAACGTCAACGGCGAAGTTAGCAATAAGCACGCAGGTAGAAATCATCAAGGTGCAACCCTGGATGGTAGCGTAGTCCTGCTTGTTAATGGCGTCGAGCATAGCCATGCCGAGGCCCGGGTAAGAGAAGATCATTTCGGTAATGAGTGCGCCACCCACCATTGCACCGAGGGACTGAGCCAGACCGGTGAGCTGCGGGAGCATAGCATTACGGAACACGTAGGAAATAATCTTGCCTTCCTTAAGACCCAGCCACTTGGCATACTTCATGTAGTCGGTACCAAGTTCATAGATGGACATGGAACGCATACCGGTTGCCTGACCAGAGAGAAGGATGGGGAAGCAAGAGAAGAACGGAAGAACGTAGTAGTAACCAACACTCTTGAGGCAGGTCCAGGAGAAAGTGAATTCCTGGATATCCGGGCTCATGTTACCAACAGCCGGGAACCAGCCGAGAGTAATAGAGAAGAGAGCCACGAGAAGCATACCGAACACGAAGTAGGGCACACCGTTCAAGAACATGGCGCAGGGGAAGAACACCTTGTCGAAGATGCCGCGCTTGTAAGCAGCGAAGGCACCCAGGAGGTTACCGATGATCCAGCCAAGGAGAATGGTGGGAGCCTGGATGAGGAGAGTCCAGGGAAGAGCATTCTTGATGATGGTGGTAACTTCGGTGTTGTTGGTATAGGACTTACCAAGGTCACCCTTGAACACGTTGCCAATGTAGGCGAAGAACTGAGAGATCGCGGAAGCGCGCTTGGGTTCCGGATTCATCACGACTTCGTCAACCATGACGGTGTCCTGATGTTCGGTCTGGTACTGTTCCATGACAGCAACAGATTCAACCTTGGCGACCTTCTTCTTGCCCTTCTTTTCCATGACGGGCTTGCCCTTTGCATCGAGCACGGGCTTTTCTTCGAAGACCGGCTTGCCAGCTTCGTCGAGCTTCTGGCGTTCAGCCATAACCGGCTTGCCTTCGGCATCAACGTCCTTGACGGTTACGAGAACCGGGGCGCCGTTTTCGTCGAGCTTAGCAACCTTCTTGGTAACCATCTGGCCGTTTTCACCGACCATCGGTTCGTAAACAGGCTTACCTTCGGCATCCACTTCGGCCATACCGAAGGAAACCAGAAGTTCGGCCTTCTTCAACTGAGCTTCAGTAGGAGAAAGGCCCTTACCGGCCTGACCCATGATGATGTCGACCGGATCGCTACCGCCGATACGGGGCAGAGCGAAGTTCAATGCCACTGCAAAGATGAAGGTCAGGAGATACCAGAACCCCTTCTGCAGGACATAGCGTAGCATAGGATATTGTTTAAGCATTTGTATTCCTTTTACCTTTATTTAGCAAGCTTCAAGTTCCAGAGAATCTTGGTACCGGATGCAACCCAGGGGAGCTGGGCAGGAGCATACGGATTTTCAGCGGTGGGCCAGTTGGTCCATACACGGTCGCTGAATTCGTAGAACTGTTCCGGCAGGTATACCAGCGGAATGGAAGGCTGATCTTCCATGAAGATCTTGTTCAGTTCGCGGTAAGCCTTAGCGATTTCAGTAGAGTCTGTCATCAGAGGAATTGCAGACAACAGCTTGTCAACTTCGGGACGGTAATCTTCGGAACCCGGCTTGTTGTAACGGCCGATGTTCACGCCAGCCCAGCCACCAAGCGGCTGCCAGTCACGAGAAGACATAATTTCGTTGAAACGGCTCCAGGGCAGAGACGGGGTAACGTCGGCAACCGGCTTGTGCATAACCAGGTCGAAGTTGCCAAGACCCATAGCCGGCCAGTAAGCACCGCCATCTACGAAGCCTTCGCGAATGTCGATACCGGCCTTACGCATACCGTCGACAGCGATGGTGACCATAGCTTCCCAGTCGGTCCAACCGGCAGGAGAAGTGATGGAGAGAGTGGGGAGCTTTTCGCCCTTGGCGTTTTCCATGTGGTCCAGAGAACCATCGGAATTGAACACAGACTTGTAGCCAGCTTCGGAAAGCATCTGCTTAACGGTAGCAAGGCGTTCTGCGTCGTCGTTGATAGAAAGGTTTGCACCGTACTTGGGCAGGTCTTCGTCAACAATGTACTTGCCTTCCAAGTCGGTAGGCATGATGAGGCCAGCCTTCAGAGTGGAAGTGTAGTTGGAAACTGCGAACTGACGAAGTGCGTTGTAGTCGATTGCAGTAGCAAGAGCGCGACGGAAACGCTTGTCGTTCAAAGGTTCCTTAGTGGTGTTGATGACCAGCATGGGCATTGCACCCGGACGGAAGTAAGGCGGTTCGTTCCACCAGGTGTGGACGCCTGCGGAAGCCTTACGGTTGATACGGGGAATGAAGCTCTGGGAAGCGTCCAAGTTACCTTCGCGCATTGCGATGGTGTTATGTTCGTTGTTCTTGTAGATCGGGTGAACGATGTACTTGGGAGCAGGGAGCTGACCATTGTGGAGAGCAGCGTTGCCCCAGTAGTCGTCACGACGTTCGAGAACGATCTTGGTTTCGTTGGTGGAGCGCAGACCATAGGGGCCGGAAACAACCGGGTTCTGGTCCATAGGCATCTTCTTCACTTCGTCCAGACCCTTTTCCTTGATCATGGGTTCGAATACGTGAGAAGGAGCGATACGGGTTGCCTGGAGCAAGTCGCGCACGGTAAGCGGGTTGTTACGCTGAGCCTTGTTCACCATGAAGGAAAGACGTTCGGTAACCTGACCTTCCGGTCCGTTCTTCAAAGTATCCACATGGATTGCAGAAATCTGTTCGGCAGTGTTCAAGGAACCACGCAGGAACATGAAGGTCACGTCGGTGGAAGTCACCGGCTTGCCATCGCTCCACTTTGCAGCGGGGTTCAAGTCAACCACAACGCTATCGTTGTTGGAAAGTTCTTCGACCAAGTGGCCAAGAAGGTCTTCGATCTGACCGTTGAGAGAGTTGTAGGTGATGAGCGGTTCATACATCAAGTTGAAGCGACCACCTACCGGCCAAGATGCTGCCCAGCTTTCAGCCAGGGGGTTGAAAGAACCCGGAGCAGAAGTCTGCTGGCCAGACAAGTAAAGCGTTTCCTGACGGGGCAGAGCGCCACCAGCAAGGCTACCATCCGAAGAAGCGTCGCCGCAACCGGAAAGGAGAGCACCTGCAGCAGAAAGCGCAAAGGCCGTTCTGGCAAAAGATTTCAATCCAATCATTTGTGTCCTCGTTTATAGCTAATTCAAGCTTTTATGTGAAAAAATTCACTCCGTAATATAGTTTTTAAAAAACAAAAAGTTTTTTTATTTGCGAAAATAACGTATACAGACGGTAATAAATTCGCAACACCCCTTCACAACAGTTTCCAAAAGTTTACAAGCCAACCAATAAAGCGTGTAAATCGTTGATATTTATATACTTCCAATCATTTTTTCTAATCAAAACTAGGAACCGGCCCTTAATATTACTTTGTACGCAAACCCCCGGACAATTTTTTAAAACCTCGCACAAAAAAAAGAAAGCCCCGACCTAAGTCGGAGCTCTCTTCAATTTCTAACAGAGTTAAAAATTACTTAGCGCACTTCTTGCAAGCGGCCTTCTTGGCAGCCGGCTTTGCAGCCTTAACAGCCTTGCGAGGATCGCCAGCATACTTTGCAGCCTTGCCCAGTTCTTCTTCGATGCGGAGGAGGCGGTTGTACTTGCAGACGCGGTCGGTACGAGAGAGAGAACCGGTCTTGATCTGGCCAGCAGCGGTACCAACAGCGAGGTCAGCAATGAAGGTGTCTTCGGTTTCGCCAGAACGGTGAGAAACGATGGGAGCGTAGCCGACTTCCTGAGCGCGCTTGATAGCAGCGATGGTTTCGGAAACGGAACCAACCTGGTTCACCTTGATAAGGATAGCGTTGGCAATGCCAGCTTCGATACCCTGGTTGAAGATGGTCGGGTTGGTAACGAACAGGTCGTCGCCAACGAGGTTGAGCTTGGAACCGAGCTTGTCGGTCATAACCTTCCAACCTGCCCAGTCAGCTTCATCAAGACCGTCTTCGATGGAGAAGATGGAATACTTGTCGATGAGCTTTTCGTAGAGCTTGACCATGTCAGCAGACTTGAGAGTCTTCTTGGTGCTCTTCTTGAAGGTGTAGGTTTCGGGCTTGCCAGCCTTGGTGTTCTTGTCGCAGAATTCGGAAGAAGCAACGTCAAGAGCGATCTTGATGTCGGTGCCGAACTTGTAACCAGCATTGGTGGTTGCAGTCTTCAGAGCGTCGAGAGCCTTTTCGAGGGTCATAACGCCAGTGATTTCGTAACCGAACTTGTTCTTAGCCGGCTTGATACTTACGCCAGGAGCGAAGCCACCTTCGTCACCAACGGTGGTGTCGAAGCCACCCTTCTTAAGGACAGCCTTAAGAGCGTGGAAGATTTCAGTCACCATCTGGAGACCCTTGGAGAAAGTCTTAGCGCCAACCGGAGCGATCATGAATTCCTGGAAGTCGATCGGAGCGGAAGAGTGAGCACCACCGTTGATCACGTTGCACATGGGGCAAGGAAGGGTCATGTCAGCTTCCTTGGTGCCAGAGATCTTGGCGATGTACTTGTAGAGAGGCATCTTAGCGTCCTTAGCAGCAGCAACGCAAACAGCCATGGAAACGCCGAGGATAGCGTTTGCACCGAGCTTGTTCTTGAGCATGCGGTCGCCGTCGAGAGCGATCATAGCGTCGTCAACTTCGGTCTGCTTGGAAGGATCCATACCGATGATCTTCTTAGCGATCTTGGTGTTGACGTTCTTAACAGCGGTAAGGGTGCCCTTGCCGAGGTAGGTCTTCTTGTCACCGTCGCGGAGTTCGCAAGCTTCGCGTTCACCGGTGGAAGCACCACTCGGAACTGCAGCGTGACCGGTCACACCGTTTTCGAGGGTAACATCAACTTCGAGGGAGGGATTGCCGCGAGAGTCGAGGATCTGGCGGGCAACAACGGACTTAATTTTAGAAGCCATTTTATTTGACCTTTGGTTAGAGTGAAAAAATTTTCAACTGACGAAAATATAGAATAATTGTTCAAAGCTTGGGGATTCGTGGTGAGGAAAATGCGGGTGAAAAAGCCGTGCAAAATTATTTCTTGACAAGAGTCACGCCAAACCAAAGAGTATTGAAGGAATACTTGGCATCATCACCGCGATCAAAAGGAAAATCCCTAGTCAAGACCATTGCCACACCAACGTTCCATACGCTATTTACAGACCAGAGGTGACCCACCTCAAATTCCAGGCCGAAACCGTCACGGTTGATTTCTTCGCCCCCATACACCTCGCCATTAGAAGCAATGTAAGACTCTGTTTCTGATATCATCCCCATGATAGTCACCGTCGTGCCGATGTACAATCCCTTAGGCATATCAGACGACGTAGCGAATGGATAGTAGATTCCTCCAAAGCCGGCGTAGAAACGGGTCGCACTGGAATTTTCCACGTCGTTCGTTTCCATGTAATCATAACAACGATCCCAGGAACCGGGGCATCGGTTAAAATTCAATTCAGTATGTACCAAATCGTGACTGCCGAAACCCAATACGAACCCGGCTGATGCGAAAATGGCGAAATACTCTGTGCTGCCACCGAGCTTGAGTTCGGCGGAGGGGCCGACACCACTGAAGTGGGCATACTCTCCTTTCACATAGGAACCATTTGAGTTACGGTGTCCCTGGAACTCCTCCTTGTAAGAAGAACGGCCCATGCCTAGGGACATTTCCGAGAAAAGGTTTGCAGCAAAGCTGCTTGCAGATAACATAACAACCAGCAGGAACGATAATGCAGGGTTAAAATTTTAAACTTTCATAATGAATCCCTCTAAGTTTTTCAAATAAACTAATGTCTAGACACATGAATCTGTACGCCGATGGTGTAGTAGTCCTCGGGAACGATGCCCTCCGACTTTCTGCCCGGGAAATCCCAGGAACCAACAACGGAGAAGCCTGTATCCCAGCGGCCTGCAATAAGCCACTTCTGGCCGATTTCAACCTGGAGACCAAGGCCTACGTCGCTCAGAGGAGCGCGGTGCTCCTTGTATTCCGAGTTCTCCGTAGTAGTGTTTACCATGGAGAAACCAAAGGAGGCGCCAAAGTGAAACCCACCCATGCTGGCCATGGTACCGGTGCCGCCCCAGGGAGAGACGGAAAAGCCGGCACCTACAAACAAACGATAGGAATTGGAAGGATCCAGGCTATACTTCTCATGGCGCAGGCACTCCGAGACATCCTTCTCCTCGCAGTCCTTTGCAACAAAGTAATCGTCACCTTCGTGAGAGCCGTAGCCCCAGCTAAAACCGAGGTCGGCAAAAAGTGCGGCGTTCTCCCAGCCGTAGCCCACCTTGGCCCCAAGGACCGGTCCCACACCGGTAAAGCGCTGCTTGTCGCCCTTCACCTTGAAGGTTCCGTCGGCGCTGTCGCTATAAACCTTTTCGGCATCTGTATTTGAAACGTAGTAGGGCTTGTCCACCACCTCAAAAGTAGAGTAGCTCAAGCCTGTGGCGATATCCGCATAGAAGCCCGCGGATGCACTTGCCACAAGGGCAGAAACCATCAGCAAGGCAGCCTTGACAAACTTCATACAAAATCTCCTTCTTAGCCTTATTTCCTTGCAAATCTAACACTTGCTCCAATGGAATATAGGTCATTTTCGTATTTCCCCTCCCCGTATCGGATAGGTAAATCCACAGCCGAGGTTACAACGAAGCCCAATCTCCACTTTTCAGTAATAGGCCAGGTCTTGCCAAGCTCAAATGCAAGGCTAAAGCCCTGCTCCTCTATTTCGCAAGTAGAACCCATTGCGAAAGTGTCCATCATGCTCTGCCCTCTCCAGTCAGCGGCAATCATCATGATACCTGCCGATACACCGACAAAGGCGCCATGCATGGGAGAATCGCCTCCGTCAAAGGGATACCACGCGGTGCCGCCACCCAAGAAGAAGCGATAGCCGGAAGCATCCATACTACCGATGGAACCGAACACCTGGGAATACTTGACCGCCGCGAAGAAGACGAAAGACTGGCTGCTGTGGGCCCCGCCAAACTTGAGGTCAACCACAGGGCCTAGACCATCGAATTCCTTAGACGGATAGCCGTAATGAGAATGGGATAGCCCCAGTTCCACATCCATGAACAGTCGCGACTGACGCTTGACAGGTTCCTGGGAAAAGGCGACTCCTGTAATCAGGGCGCACAGCAGAACGATAGTTTTCAATGAACGCATGATTCCTCCTTTTACCTTACACCCAAATCATCCCCTTCGCACAATATAGGTTAAAAAGGGAGAAAAAGAAAAAGCCCCGCGACTTTCGTTGACGGGACTTTCTCTCTAGGATATTCTTTACTATCGCAAGAATTAGAAACGGAAGTGAGCGAAAGCCTTGTTAGCTTCGGCCATCTTGTGGGTATCGTTCTTCTTACGAACAGCGTTACCTTCACCGTTCTTAGCAGCGCAGAGTTCTGCAGAGAGACGCTGAGCCATGTTGGGTTCGGTGCGCTTGCGAGCTGCGTCGAGCAACCAGCGGAGAGCCAGAGCCTTGGCGCGGTCCGGTGCGACTTCCATCGGAACCTGGTAGTTTGCACCACCGATACGGCGGGACTTCACTTCCAGCTTCGGCTTGATGTTGTCGAGGCACATTTCGAACTTTTCGAGAGCGGATTCAGAACCTTCGATCTTCTTGTCGAGAGTTTCGAGAGTGGTGTAGACGATCTGTTCAGCGATGGTCTTCTTACCCTGCTTCAGCACGACACCGACCAGTTCGGTAACGAGAGTGGACTTGTAACGCGGATCCGGGAGGATGGAGCGATGGAGAGCCTTTCTTCTTCTAGACATACTTTACCTTCCTTTCCTTACTTCTTTGCCGGAGCGGCACCCTTCTTCTTAACACCGTACTTGGAACGGCCGTTCTGACGACCGTTGACAGCCTGAGTATCCAAGGTACCACGGATGATGTGGTAACGAACACCCGGAACGTCCTTCACACGACCACCGCGGATGAGCACGATGGAGTGTTCCTGGAGGTTGTGGCCTTCACCGGGGATGTAAGCGGTAACTTCCATCTTGTTGGAAAGGCGAACACGAGCGATCTTACGAAGAGCAGAGTTCGGCTTCTTCGGGGTGCTGGTATAAACACGGGTGCAAACGCCGCGCTTCTGGGGGCAGGACTTCAAGGCCACGGAAGCGGTCTTGTTGCTGATCTGTTCACGTCCGTTACGGACGAGCTGTTGAATAGTTGGCACTGTTTAATCTCCTAGATTTTGGAGTGCAAATATAGTTCTTTTTCCAATTTTTTCAAGTACCTAGATAAAATTACTCGGAATCTTCCTCGTCAGAGGCACCGATTTCGTTATCCAGCATCTGGATTCCGTTGTCGGCTTCATCCTCGAAATCAATCTGGGTGCTATAAGGACGAGTCTCAGCTTCCAATGCTGCATCGGCATCTACCACCTGAACGTTTCTCAAGTGGCGGGCACCAGTACCGCAAGGAATAAGACGACCCATAATCACGTTTTCCTTAAGACCCAGGAGCGGGTCTACGCTACCTTCGATGGAAGCGCGGGTAAGGATCTTAGTGGTTTCCTGGAAGGAACAGGCAGAGATGAAGCTGTCTGTTGCCAAGGAAGCCTTCGTGATACCAAGGAGCATCGGCGTGAAGGTCGCCGGAGTCTTACCAACAGCTTCCAACTGGTCGTTGATGGCGCGGAGACGAGCCTTGGAAATTTCTTCGCCCGGGAGCAACTCGGAATCTCCAGAATCCTTGATCTTGACCTTACGCATCATCTGACGAACGATACATTCGATGTGCTTATCTGCGATAGCCACACCCTGCAGGCGATACACTGCCTGGATTTCGTTCACCAAGTGACGCTGGACTTCTTCAGGTCCAAGGACGTCGAGGATATCGTGGGGATCCACACTACCTTCGCTGATCTTCTGACCAGCACGGACACGGTCACCTTCGTTGACCGCAAGATGGACACCACGGGGAACCAGCACTTTCTCTTCCTGGTCATCCATCTTGATAATGATAACTTGATTGTTGCGAACTTCTTCACCGTAGGTTACCAAGCCATCGATCGGAGCGATGATTGCCTTGCCCTTCGGAACGCGAGCTTCGAAGAGTTCAGCAACGCGGGGAAGACCACCGGTAATGTCTCGGGTCTTACCAGCAGCGCGAGGCAGCTTAGCAACAGTCTGACCGACGGTAACTTCGGAACCAGACTTCACGGTAAGGATAGCGCCGTCCGGAAGCATGTAGTTACCAATCTTGGTGTTGGTAGCGTCCATGATGACGACTGCCGGATGCAGGTCCTTCTTGCCGTGCTGCTTGTCGCTGATCACGGTCCAGGTTTCCACACCGGTAACTTCGTCGGTTTCGGAACGGTAAGTACGGTTTTCGACCATGTCCGCAAGAACAACCTTACCAGCAACGTTACTGATGATGGGGCTGTTATACGGATCCCATTCGAACATCACGTCGCCCTTGTTGACGGAGGCGCCGTTTTCGACATGGAGGATTGCACCATAAGGAATCTGGTAACGACCCTTGTTGATGCCGGTCTTGTCAAAGATAACGAGTTCAGCCATACGGCTGGTGACGATCTTCTGACCTTCGTGTTCGACGGTTTCCAGCTGTTCCAGTTCGACGCGACCGTCGACCAGGGCCTTCTTGTCGCTTTCGACAGTAAGACGGGAGGAAGCACCACCGATATGGAAGGTACGGAGAGTCAGCTGAGTACCCGGTTCACCGATGGACTGTGCAGCGAGCACGCCAACAGCTTCGCCCAAGTCAACGGGGCGACCGGAGGCCAACATACGGCCATAGCACTTGGAGCAGACACCGGTACGAGAATCGCAAGTCAGTACGGAACGCATCTTGATGTGTTCCAGACCGGTTGCGGTAATCTTGGGGAGGACACGTTCGGTAACCAGTTCGCCAGCCTTCACGATGACTTCGCCAGTCACCGGATGCTTGATGTCTTCAACCGGTGCGCGACCGAGGAGACGTTCTTCGAGAGCGATGATGGTGTCATCACCGTCCTTGAATGCGGAAACTTCAATACCGTTGGTGGTACCGCAGTCTTCTTCGGTAATCACCAGGTCCTGACCTACGTCCACCAGACGACGGGTAAGGTAACCAGCGTCAGCGGTCTTCAGAGCGGTATCAGCCAAACCCTTACGAGCACCGTGAGAAGAAATGAAGTATTCCATTACGTTCAAACCTTCACGGAAGCAGGACTTAATCGGGTTTTCAATAACTTCCTGACCACCCAGCTGCTTGATAGGCTTCTGCATCAAACCACGCATACCGGACAGCTGCTTAATCTGTTCGCGGCTACCACGAGCGCCGGAGTCGGCCATCATGTAAACCGGGTTGAAGCCGTCACGGTCGCTGGAGAGCAGTTCCCACTGCTTGGCAGCAACTTCAGAGGTAGTCTTGGACCAGACGTCGATGGTCTGGTTGTAACGTTCACCGTCAGTGATAACACCGTCTTCGTACAGGCCGCGGATGCGAGACACAGCTTCAGCTGCCTTGTCCAGCATTTCCTGCTTTTCCTTGGGAATCACCATTTCGGCGATAGCCACGGAGGAACCTGCGCGGGTTGCCCACTTGTAACCATTGGCCTTCAGGTCATCCAGGTAGTCAACCGTGATGCGGTTGCCGGTACGACGGTACAGGTCGTCAATGGACTTTGCGATAACCTTCTTGCCGAAGGTTTCGTTGGCGTAACCCAGCTGGGGCGGAACGAATTCGTTGAAGATGATTCGACCGACAGTGGTCTTGATAACGTTTTCTTCCTTAAGGGTAAGGAACTTGATCTTTTCGCCGGACTTGACGTTCACATCCCAGTTGCCGTTATCGTCGGCAGCTTCGCGGGTCATGACGCATTCCTTTTCTACGGCGCCCATGTAGATCTTGCGACCTGCGGGGAGCTTGAGGTAGACATAGGCGTTCAGATCGACGACACCGTTTTCGTAAGCGCGGATGGCTTCGGCGGAGTCGAAGAAGTGCATGCCTTCACCCTTACGACCCGGACGGGGCTTGGTCAGGTAGTACAGACCCAGCACGATGTCCTGGCCCGGCACAGCGATCGGCTGACCGGAAGCGGGGTGCAGGATGTTGTTGGAAGACAGCATGAGAACGCGGCATTCCAACTGAGTTTCGAAGGAAAGCGGAAGGTGGCAAGCCATCTGGTCACCGTCGAAGTCTGCGTTAAATGCAGTACATACGAGGGGGTGCAGGCGAATTGCATTACCTTCGATCAGCTTCGGATAGAAGGCCTGGATACCCAAACGGTGCAGAGTAGGAGCACGGTTCAGCATAACCGGATGGTCTTCGATAATTTCTTCAAGGATGTCCCAAACTTCAGGACGTTCGGCATCAACGTACTTCTTAGCGGACTTGAGGGTATATACGATACCTTCTTCTTCAAGGCGCTGGATGATGAACGGCTTGTAAAGTTCGAGAGCCATACGCTTGGGCAGACCGCACTGGTGCATGCGAAGTTCCGGGCCAACCACGATAACGGAACGGCCGGAGTAGTCAACACGCTTACCGAGCAAGTTCATACGGAAGCGACCCTGCTTACCCTTCAGAAGTTCAGCGAGGCTCTTCATGGGGCGAGCGCTGCCTGCACGGGCAGAACGACGACCGCTGTCGAACAGCTGGTCGACGGCTTCCTGCAGCATACGCTTTTCGTTGCAGAGAATGACGTTCGGGGCACGGATGTCGATCAACTTCTTCAAGCGGTTGTTGCGGTTGATGACACGGCGGTACAGTTCGTTCAAGTCGGAAGTAGCGAAGCGGCCGCCTTCCAGCGGAACGAGGGGGCGCAGATCAGGCGGAATCACCGGAAGAACGTCGAGGATCATCCAAGACGGCTGGTTAGCCAGCAGGCGGGATTCGCTAGGATACTTTGCGCGGAATTCTTCGTAAGCGTCAGCCACGACAAACTTTTCGTGAGCCGGTTCGTAGGCAGCCTTGAATTCAGCAACGGCTTCGGCGAGACCGCGGAGCCAGGGCTGCTGAGCGTCCTGCTTCATTGCCTTTTCCGGATTTTCGTAGTAGGCGCGGAAGCTGTCACGCTGAGACTTCAAGAAGGCGTCAACGACCTTGAGGCGCTTGAGGGCTTCTTCCTGCTTGGTGCGGGACTTGGACTGAGCCTGGATACGCAGGTCTGCGGAGAGAGCTGCCAGGTCAACGCGGTCCAGGAGCTGCTTGATAGCAGAAGCACCCATCTTGGCGTCGAACTTACGACCTTCGTTGGTGAGGTCCTGATACTGGGCTTCATCAATGAGGGTGTTGGGATCGAGGTCAGTGGTACCCGGATCGATAACAACATACTTTTCGTAGTAGATGATGTTGTCAAGATCCTTGGTGGAAAGGTTCAAAAGGGCGCCAATGACACAGGGCTGGTTACGTACGAACCAGGTGTGAGTCAGAGGAATAGCCAATTCGATATGGCCCATGTACTTACGGCGAACGTTGGAGTGGGTAACTTCCACACCGCAACGGTCACAGACAACACCCTTGTAACGGATGCGCTTGAACTTACCGCAGTTACATTCCCAGTTCTTAACAGGTCCGAAGATCTTTTCGCAGAAAAGACCATCCTTTTCGGGCTTGAAGGAACGATAGTTGATGGTTTCCGGCTTGGTGACTTCACCGTGAGACCAGCTACGGATCATTTCCGGAGCAGCAAGGTGAATGCTAATATCACCAGAGTTTTCACGTTCAATTTCGTCGACCATATTACTTATCTCCATTGGTCTGGATGTTCAGACCCAAAGAACGGACTTCGCGGATCATAACGTTAAAGGATTCAGGTACACCCGGCTTCGGAGTGTTCTGACCATGGACGATGGCGTCATAGACCTTGGAACGACCCTGGACATCGTCAGACTTGACGGTGAGGAGTTCCTGCAAGGTGTAAGCGGCACCGTAAGCTTCCATAGCCCACACTTCCATTTCACCGAAGCGCTGACCACCGAACTGGCTCTTACCGCCCAGAGGCTGCTGAGTAACCAGTGCGTAGGAACCGATAGAACGAGCGTGGATCTTGTCGTCTACCAAGTGGCCCAGCTTGAGGTAGTACATGTAACCGATGGTAACCGGGTTCAAGAATGCTTCACCAGTCTTGCCGTCGTAAAGCTTGGCCTTACCGATGATCTTGTTGTTGTCCGGATCCATTTCGTAGTTAACGATGGGGTTCTTTTCGTAAGCCTTCTTGAGTTCTTCACAGATGTCTTCGAACTTAGCACCGTCGAACACCGGAGTGGTAACCTTGAAGCCGAGGGTCTTTGCAGCCCAGCCCAAGTGCACTTCCAGCACCTGACCGATGTTCATACGAGAAGGCACGCCCAGCGGGTTCAGAAGGATCTGAAGCGGACGACCGTCTTCGGTGAACGGCATGTCTTCGACCGGAACGATCTTGGACACGACACCCTTGTTACCATGGCGACCTGCCATCTTGTCACCGATGGAGAGGCAACGCTTCTTGGCGATGTAAACCTTGACGGACTTGAGAACGCCCGGCTTGAGTTCGTCGCCCTTAGTCACCTTGTCAATTTCCTTTTCCATGGTGCGGGTAAGGGTATCCAGGTTGTCGCGTGCAACCAGCACGAGAGTGAGAACCTGTTCCTGAAGTTCGTCGTCGCCGACAACGAAGGTAGAAGCCGGAGAAACCTTGGTCACGTCGATCATAGCCAGGTTCTGTTCGGTGTAGGTGGTACCTTCGCGAATCAGGAGTTCATGAGTTTCGTTGTCCATCACCTTGCCGGCAGCCTTGCCGCCGAGAAGTTCGAACAAGTGTTCAGAGCAGGATTCCTTGATCTTGTCGATCTGGATCTGGAAGTTAGCGCGAATCTGGCTAATGGTTTCCTGATCCTTTTCCTTGCTGTTCTTGTCAGCCTTTTCCTTCTTGCTGAAGATGCGGGTTTCGAGCACAACGCCCTTCATTCCCGGAGGAGCCTTCAGAGAGGAGTCGCGGACGTCGCCGGCCTTTTCACCGAAGATGGCGCGGAGCAAACGTTCTTCAGGAGAAAGTTCGGTTTCGCCCTTCGGAGTTACCTTACCGACGAGGATATCGTCAGCGGAAACTTCGGCACCTACGCGGATCACACCGTTTTCGTCCAAGTTGCGAAGAGCGTCTTCGCCAACGTTGGGGATTTCGCGGGTCAGTTCTTCCGGACCACGCTTGGTGTCGCGGACTTCCAGTTCGTATTCTTCGATATGGATGGAAGTGAAGGTGTCCTTGATAGCCAGTTCTTCAGAAATGATAACGGCGTCTTCGTAGTTGTAACCATTCCACGGCAGGAAGCCGATGAGAATGTTCTTACCCAGAGCCAGTTCACCGTGGTCGGTGGAAACACCGTCAGCCAGCACGTCGCCGGTCTTGACGAAGTCGCCAACGTTAACGATGGGCTTCTGGTTGATGCAGGAATCCTGGTTAGAACGTTCGAACTTGCGCAGAACGTATTCGTCGATAGGATCCTTGCCAAGGAATTCGTAGTCTTCGCCAAGGCCAGTCAGCGGTTCGAATACACCGTTGACC
Organism: Fibrobacter sp.; assembly: GCA_045597525.1. Taxonomy (GTDB): domain Bacteria; phylum Fibrobacterota; class Fibrobacteria; order Fibrobacterales; family Fibrobacteraceae; genus Fibrobacter. The sequence continues at coordinate 184,412 of JAZLKF010000061.1, forward strand.
ATGTTGCCGCGTTCGATGACAACGTTACGGGCGTCAACAAACTTCACGCGACCATCGTGCTTTGCACGGACAACGGTACCGGAGTCGAGAGCGGCGCGACGTTCCAGACCGGTGCCAACCACCGGAGCTTCTGCACGGAGCAGAGGAACAGCCTGACGCTGCATGTTGGAACCCATCAATGCACGGTTAGCATCGTCATGTTCGAGGAACGGGATAAGACCAGCAGCCACAGACACGATCTGCATCGGGGCAACGTCCATGAGGTCGATACGTTCGGCGTCGATGTCGTCCATGTCGAAGGCATCCTGACGCATTACGTGTACGTATTCGCTCTTGTCGCGGACGATGACGTAGCCGTCCATGTCGCCCTTGAAGCGGTTGTCTTCATCCAGTTCGGTAGAAGCCGGAGCCACCTTGAAGGAGTCTTCTTCGTCGGCGGTGAGGAAGGTGATGTAGTCGGACACGATCTGTTCGACAGTGGTACCAACCTGTTCGTAGTCAGCCTTGCCGTTGAAGTTGTCAACGGTGAAACCATTGCGGTAGTAGGAGACTTCGCCATCGGCGTTCTTGAATGCAAATACTTTGTTCACAAAGATATCGAACAAGTCACGCTGGGTGTTGTCCAAAGTCAAGCGAACCTGATCCATCTGCTTCTTGGTCAGTTCCAGTTCCAGGAACAGGTGCGGGTCATGCACGAAAGCCTTGAAGATACCGAAATGCCACTTGGATTCCGGAACCTTGATTGCGTTGCCGTTGGCATCCTTGAAGTCAATGAGACCCACGATACGGTACGGGGTTTCAATGAAGCCGAAGTGGTTAACGACAGCGAAAGAAGCGAGGGAGTTGATAAGACCGATGTTCGGGCCTTCCGGAGTTTCGATCGGGCAGAGACGGCCGTAGTGAGTGTAGTGCACGTCACGGACTTCGAAGCCTGCGCGTTCGCGGGAAAGACCACCAGGACCAAGAGCGGAGAGACGACGCTTGTGAGTAAGTTCAGAAAGCGGGTTCATCTGGTCCATGAACTGGGACAGCTGGCTGGAGCCGAAGAATGCCTGTACCACGGTGGACACCATACGGGTGTTGACCAGCTCACGAGGAGTGGGCTGTTCGTCTTCGCCATGGAGGTTCAGGTTTTCGCGGATGACGCGAGACATACGGCTGAGGCCAACGGAAATCTGGTTAGCGAGGAGTTCGCCAACGGAACGGGTACGACGGTTGCCCAAGTGGTCGATATCATCGAGAGCGTAACCTTCGGTGCCGTTGTAGAGGCCGACCATGTATTCGATGATGGCAAGGAAGTCTGCCTTGCTCATGGTCATGGTGTTGAGGGAAGGAATCTTGAATTCCGGACCCTGTTCTGCGAGGATTTCGCGGATTTCGGCCTTGTTGTAAATCTTGGTGTTCAGGCGGTAACGACCGACTTCGCCAAGGTCATACTTGTGAGGATCGGAGATGAACTGGCTGTCGAAGTAGATTTCGGCAGTGCGCATATCCGGAGCTTCGTCCTGCTGCTGGTGAGTAACGGAGTAGATGGCCTTGAGGGCATCTTCGCGGTTCTTGGTCTTGTCGGCAGCGAGGGTGTAGTGAATGAGAAGGTTGTCTTCTTCCTTGGAGAGGAGGACAATCTTTTCGACGCTGGACTCGCGGAGGCGGTCCAACTTCTTGTCGTCGATAACGGTGTTGGCTTCGAGGATAACTTCGCCAGTGCTGGTATCGATGATGTCTTCAAAAATGATGCGGTCGATCAGGACGCATACGCCGTTTTCGTCGAACTGTTCAGAGAGTTCGGAAACGGAGACTTCTTCGGTCTTCTTGTAGAAGAGCTTGAGGATGTCCTGAGTGGTTTCGAAACCGATGCAACGAAGCATGGCGGATGCGGCCAACTTCTTCTTGCGGTCGATGATGAGGTAAAGGACGTCGCCTTCGGTGTTGAATTCAACCCATGCGCCGCGGTGCGGAATAATACGGCTCTTGTAGTCAGAGCGGCCGCTGGGCTGGAGTTCTTCGTCAAAGCTTACACCGTAGGAGCGATGCAACTGAGAAACGACAACGCGTTCAGCGCCATTGACGATGAACGTTCCGTTTTCAGTCATGATCGGCAGTTCGCAAACGAGAACGTCATTCTTGACTTCTTCCTTAAGCTTGCGATCTTCGCCGTCTTCTTCGAACACCTGCAGAGACAGGGTTGCGAAAAGTTCCATGGAGTAGGTAAGACCACGTTCACGGCATTCGGGAATGCTGTACTTGGGGATACCGAAATAGTAACCTTCGTAGTTCAGGGAGTAGAGACCCTTGACGTCCGTAATCGGGAAAATGTCCTGGAACACGCGTTCCAAGCCAACCTTAAGACGCTTTTCTTGCGGAATTTCCTTCTGGAGGAATTGCTCATACGAAGCCTTTTGGACTTCGATCAGGTACGGAAGTTCCAACTGGAACTTATTGGACGAATAGCTTTTTCGCTCCGTCATTTGATAACCTCATCCGGTAAAGAGCTAAAATGTTGGCACCAAAGGTAGAAAAATATTAAGAATGACTATCTTCTTGACCTTGCTGCCATGGGCTTTTTCGGTATAAAAAAGCAGAAAAATCTTAATACACCAAAAGCCCGCACATTTAGTGCAGGCAGTTGGCGTATAAAAGATTTAAAGAAGTGAAAGCATTACTTCAGAGCGACCTTTGCTCCGAGATCTTCCAAGTCCTTCTTGAGCTTTTCAGCGTCAGCCTTCGGCATAGCTTCCTTAACGACGCTGTTGGCCTTTTCGACGAGGTCCTTAGCTTCCTTAAGGCCGAGACCGGTGATAGCGCGGACAGTCTTGAGGACGTCCATCTTCTTAGCACCGCATTCGACGAGGATAACGTCGAATTCAGTCTTTTCTTCAGCAGGAGCTGCAGCTGCAGCTGCCATAACTACGGCGCCACCAGCAGCGGCTTCAATGCCGTGGGTTTCCTTGAGGTAGTCAGCCAAAGCCTTGGCTTCGAGAAGGGTAAGACCAACGATTTGATCGCCCAATGCCTTGATATCAGTTGCCATGATGTGTTTCTCCGATTATTCCGTTTAAAATTTTTGGTTTGTGGTTTGTTGTTAAGCTTCCGGTGCAGCTTCTGCTTCAGCAGGGGCAGCTTCGGAGCCCGAATTTTCTTCCAGCTTTTCCTGGAGAGTCTTGATCTGACCTGCGATAGTGGAACCAGGTCCGAGAGCGATGGCAACGATCTGTGCGATCATGCCCTTGCGATCCGGAATCTTTGCAAGGTTCACGACTTCGGAGCCAGGCATAGGCTTACCATCAAGGTAAACACTCTTGGCAATCAAGAAATCGGGGTTAGCTTTGTGGAAAGCTTCAATTTCGCGAGCCGGCAGAAGAGGATCTTCTTCGAAGCCAACCATGACGGATGTTGCACCAGTCAGGAGGTCGTCGAGACCTTCTACGTTAAGGGCAGCGAGAACGCGCTTGAGAAGAGTGTTCTTCACAGCGTTGTACTTAACGCCAGCCTTAGCCAGGTTCTTGCGAAGGGCATTATCCTTTTCAACGGTCATGCCTTGATAATTGAGCAGATAGACAGCGGTAGCACCCTTGAAGGATTCTACGAGAGCGTCCACAGTCTGTTGTTTTTTAACTACAGCTTTCATGGTTTCTCCTAGCGTGTCAGTGCCAAGTCAAGTTTGATGCCCGGAGCCATAGTTGCAGACAACGTAAGGCTCTTGATGTATGTGCCCTTAGAAGATTGAGGCTTAGCCTTCACGACAGAATCGATAACAGACTTGGCGTTTTCAACCAGCTGATCGAGGCTGAAGGAGAGCTTACCAACGGGAGCGTGGACGTTTGCGCCCTTGTCAACGCGGTACTGGATCTTACCGGCCTTGAGTTCCTTAACAGTCTGTGCTACGTTGATAGTCACAGTGCCTGCCTTGGGGGACGGCATCATACCACGAGGACCGAGAACCTTAGCAACCTTGCTGATCACCGGCATCATGTCGGGAGTAGCAACGACTGCGTCAAAGTCCAGCCAGCCTTCCTGAATCTTCTGAACCAAGTCAGCACCACCTGCGTAGTCAGCGCCTGCAGCCTTGGCAACTTCAAGGTTGTTGTCCTTGCAGAATACCAAAACGCGAACCTGACGACCGGTACCATGCGGCAGCACAACAGTGCCACGAACCACTTGGTCGGAATGTTTTGGGTCCACACCGAGATTGAAGTGGATTTCGACAGTCTGGTCGAACTTCAATTCGGACTTTTTAAGGATTTCGATTGCTTCGCCGAGACCATAAGCCTTGCTACGATCAATAGCTTCAGCAATCTTCTTGTATTTTTTTCCTCTGAACATGAAATTTTCCTGTCAGATACGTAGCGGTGAATTACCTGCCTCAGTCAACCACTTCAACACCCATGGAGCGGGCAGTGCCAGCAACCATGCGCATAGCGGCTTCGAGGTCGATTGTGTTTAGATCCGGCATCTTCTTTTGGGCGATTTCCTGGATCTGGGCCTTAGTGATCTTACCAACTTTCTTACGGTTGGGTTCACCAGAGCCACTTTCAATGCCGACGGCCTTCTTGATGAGGGCCGGAACCGGCGAAACCTTCGTGATGAAGGTAAAGCTCTTATCTGCATAGACTGTGATAACGACAGGAACGATCATGCCCTTGTCATTCTGAGTCTTTGCGTTAAACTGCTTACAGAATTCCATGATGTTCACACCCTTCTGACCGAGGGCGGGACCTACCGGAGGTGCCGGGTTTGCAGCGCCTGCAGGAATCTGGAGCTTAATATAACCTGTGATTTTCTTTGCCACTGTGTTATCTCCGTGTCAAAAACCGTAACTACCTACTGAGCGATGTCGGATTCAACCTGATTGAAGGCCAATTCGACAGGCGTAGAACGACCGAATACGGTAACCATGACCTTGATCTTGGCTTCCATGATTTCGTCTACGACGCCCACAAAGTCCTTGAAAGGACCTTCCTTGATGCGGACATTTTCGCCAATGGTGTACGGCGGAATCACGTCTCCGGAATCACTAGGATCAACTCCCAGGAGACGATCGACCTCGCTCTTAGTTAAAGGAATGGCCACGCGCTTAGTCGGGGTCATACCCAAGAAATGGGTGACGCCATTAATGTTCATCACCAAATGCTGGGTGAGCTCGTCCAGCACCATTTCAATGAAAACGTAAGTGGGCATCATGTTCTGGGTAGATACGCGACGACGACCGCGAACTGTAGAAGCCACTTCGCGAGTCGGTACGATAATCTGACCGAACTTTTCTTGAACGCCTTCGCGTTCAATCATCTGCTCGATACGTTTCTTAATGTTATTTTCTTGACCGGAAAAGGTGTGAATGGCATACCATTTCATCATAATTAACCTCTTCCCATAATCTTGTCAACGACCCAAGAGAGACCTACGTCAAGACCAGCAATATAGCAACCCATAATGATACTGAAAAGAATCACTACAAGTGTAGAACCCTTGAGTTCTTCCCAAGTAGGCCAAGTAACTTGTTTCAATTCTTGGATACATTCCTTAAGATATTGCTGGATCTTACGCATAATGACTCCGGGAAGTGAGCAGGTCGGGAGGGACTCGAACCCCCAACCAACGGTTTTGGAGACCGTGACTCTACCAATTGAGCTACCGACCTATTCGGACTTCCTTACTTGGTTTCCTTGTGAGTAGTATGCTTGCGGCAGAACGGGCAGTACTTCTTGTATTCTACGCGAGAAGGGTGAAGACGCTTGTTCTTGTCGCAGTCATAATTGCGCTGATTGCATTCAGTGCATTCGAGCGTGATGAGTTCTCTAGGCATTGTATTATCCGATTACTTGATGATTTCGGTTACGGAACCAGCACCAACGGTACGGCCACCTTCACGGATTGCAAAGCGGAGCTGCTTTTCCATAGCGATCGGGGCGATCAGAGTGGTGTGGATGGTAACGGTGTCACCCGGGGTAACCATTTCAACACCTTCCGGCAGCTGGATGGTACCAGTAACGTCGGTGGTGCGGAAGTAGAACTGGGGACGATAGCCGTTCATGAACGGAGTATGGCGGCCACCTTCGTCCTTGGTCAGAACGTAGATTTCAGCCTTGAATTCGGTGTGCGGAGTAACGGACTTCGGAGCAGCCAGAACCTGACCACGGGAGATGTCCTTCTTTTCAGCACCGCGGAGGAGCAAACCAACGTTGTCGCCAGCCTGGGCGTCATCGAGGAGCTTGCGGAACATTTCAACACCGGTAACAACGTATTCTACGGTTTCACCGAGACCAACGCGTTCAACCTTGTCGTTCAGGTGAACTACGCCGCGTTCGATACGACCGGTAGCAACGGTACCACGACCGGTAATGGTGAACACGTCTTCGATCGGCATGAGGAAGGGCTTTTCGGTTTCACGAGCCGGCAGCGGAATGTATTCGTCGCAAGCGTTCATGAGTTCCATAACCTTGTCCTGGAAAGCGTCGTCGCCTTCGAGAGCCTTGAGAGCGGAACCGCGGATGATCGGGGTGTTGTCACCGTCAAATTCGTACTTGGAGAGGAGGTCGCGAACTTCCATTTCGACGAGGTCGAGGAGTTCAACGTCATCAACCATGTCAACCTTGTTCATGAAAACAACGATCTTGGGCACGCCAACCTGGTGAGCGAGCAAGATGTGTTCACGAGTCTGAGGCATGGGACCGTCGGTAGCAGCAACTACGAGGATAGCGCCGTCCATCTGAGCAGCACCAGTAACCATGTTCTTAACATAGTCAGCATGGCCCGGGCAGTCAACGTGGGCATAGTGACGGTTGGCAGTGGTGTATTCAACGTGGGAAGTGTTAATCGTGATACCACGAGCCTTTTCTTCCGGAGCGTTGTCAATTTCGTCGAAGCGCTTTGCAGCAGCCAGGCCCTTAGCGGCGAGGGTGGTGCAGATTGCAGCGGTCAGAGTGGTTTTACCGTGGTCAACGTGACCGATGGTGCCGATGTTGCAGTGCGGCTTGCTTCTGTCAAAATGTTCTTTTGCCATGATTCTATCTCCATTTAGTGAGAGCCCAGATCGGGAGTCGGACCCGAGACCTCTTCCTTACCAAGGAAGTGCTCTACCACTGAGCTACCTGGGCATATAATCGCCCCATGAAGTAGGCATACTTCATGAGGCATTTAGTTTTAGTGGGTAGGAGTGGTTTCGAACCACTGTAGGCATAGCCAACGGATTTACAGTCCGTCCCCTTTAACCGCTCGGGCACCTACCCATTATGTTCAAGCCAAAGATAGGAATCGAACCTACGACCGGCTGATTACAAATCAGCTGCTCTACCAGCTGAGCTACTTTGGCATGAGTGGACCAAATTTAATAAGATTTGGAAGGTCTTGTCAACGAATTTCGCGGTTTTTTTCAAAAAAAATAAAAAAAAATGAAGATTTCTGTATACACACTATGTTAAACAATGTGAATAGATTGTGAATTCACGAAATTATCCAGAAAAGACCCGCCGTGGTCCGCTCTTATCACTAAGATCGCGTGGTGGGTACGATTGCCGAAAAGTTTCAGATTTTCCCTGTTTTCTTGGCGTAGTCTATGGTCGGTCTAATGAACGACATGAAAAAGGAACAGGGCTGGCGCCAGTGAGTGGGCGTTTTTTGCTTTTTATAGAGCCTTGATTTGTTCTTCGGTGAGGTTCATGGATTGAATCACCAAGTCTTTTGATACACCCTGCCGGATAAGGTTCCGGGCAGACACGAGTTTTTCCGCGTCAGCCTGCCTGAGAGCATCGGCGCGACCTTCTGCGCGACCTTCCTCACGACCTTCTGCACGACCTTCCTCACGACCCTTGGCCTGAGCCTCTTTGCGCTCAATGGAAAGTTCGTATTCGCGGTCAGTCATAGCCTTCGCCTCGTTCACAAGATAGTTCACATCAAAATTACACAACTTGGCGCAACTTTGCAAGTCCTCCAGGTAACGGTTACCGGGCAGAGGCGAATCATCCTCATTATTCACATGCTCAACAGCGCGAAGCCATTCCGCAAGGGGGCTGAAATCGTGGACATACTTGTTCTTGTGAAACTTCTTGATTTCCACGATAGTCAGCGAATCCTTCTCGAAGAACACATGGTTATCATCGTCCTTGAACTGAACACAGTGACGGTAATTCCCCGAATTCGGGAAGGAATCAAACAGCTGCAACGCAATAAAGTACATCTTGCGCAGTTCGTAATCGTCGCCACAATGTCCGAAGAAATGCTCTTTACGAAAGGACCGCCGGGAATCGACGGATCTACAAAGTCCTGAATACTGATGCAATCGTCGCCATCGAACTTGAGCACCGCATTCAAAAAGTCCGAAGCCACACTTCTATTTTCAATGCTTCCGAAAATCTTCTTGAAACAGGAATCGTTGTACACGTAAACATACTTGTACTTTTCCCTGAAGCTAGCGACACAAGCCTCCACATCTCCACCATTTTCGCGGGCCGCGTTAATCTGGTGCATCATTTCGGCGTATTGTTTTCTATTCATGTATAGTTCTCCTTTTGAATAAGAAAAAGACACTTGATTTACTCAAGTGTCCGGAGACTATTCATAACGCTCGGGAAGAAATTAGTTTGTTTGTGAAATTTGTAAAGGGTAGTTTTGTAAAAGAGATGTAAAGAAAAAAATGACCCACCGTGGTCCACTCTTATCGCTAAGATCGCGGGGTGGGTACGATTGCCGGGAAACTTCAGATTTTTCCGGTTTTCTTGGCGTAATCTATTGCAGCGGAGTTCAATTCATTTAAGGACATTCCGTCAAAATGTTCGCGTTGCCATTTCGTGTAGTCAAAACGTTCACGCAACACAGTCGCGATGAATTGTTCCGCATCGACGACGCCCAAGTGTTCGCGCAAGCAACGCATACCCTTGTCCAAAAGTTCCGCAGAAGTCATAGTGAATCCCTCAACTCATATTCCAGGACAAATCGTATAGGATCAATAATCCTAATGTCATCCGACTTGTACTTTAGCAACCGATAATCAGTGGTTATAAAATAATCACTTTTTGCAAAAATCGCACACGCTTACAGTCAAGGTCCGCAATCAGGGACTATTCATTTTGCAAACAACTGTTGACAAGCCCTTCAAAATGTCAGAATACGGCATGAATGCCGTTAAGCGAGTGAAGGAAGCGAAGTGGTGTAAGTAAAAATTCAGTGGTGAGAGTTCTTCATAACGCTATATAAATAGCGGAGACCACATTGGAATCGTCTTTAAGGCAACATCATTTCCAATGCGTTTTCTTTTTTGCGATATTTCACGTTTTAGTCTTTGAAAACCGCACTTTTCATAAAACTGATCCACACCAAGGTTCGTTTCAACATCTGCATCAACAGTTAAGATGCTACATGCAGCAATTTCACTACATCGACATGCAAGCATTCTAGCAAAAAAAATCATATTCTTTCCAACATTCTTATATCGTTGCGCATACAACTGGTCAACTGCTAATTGAGTCACCTTTATCGCAGGGATATTATCCATTGGCTTAATCTCAATGCCAAGGGATTTCTTGTCTTTAGAGGACACAAGCGCGGAAGAGGTAGCAAGCGACATATAAGCCACAATATCACCATTTAATCGATTTACGGCTATATAAGTCGTTGATAAATGTTTTTCTTGAAACGCCCCCGCAGAATCAGTCAAAAAATTTGAATACTGCTGGTATTTACAACAGAAACTTGCAGGGTTTTCCCCAGAGTATTTTTTTAGCAAAAAATGTTGCGCGAAAGATTCCGCATTCAATTCAATTTTTACAGTTTCATCGCCTTCTGTAAACATTGCAAGCCCTCTTCCATCCGCTTTTTGGCGGCTGCAGAAGGCACCTTGTTAATCACCTTCCACACATGTTCAAAATCTTCAGCGGTGATAACGGTAGCTTGAGACAAGGGTCTAATAGACTTTGTAGCCATGGTTACTCCTTTCGCAGATGTGTTTGGTTGATTTACAAAATGGGGAACACCCGTTCCTCTCTCGCACAAGATACATTATCAAACCTCCATTTGCAAGAGTCTCCCACCGCCAACAATCATTTTGCAAACAACTGTTGACAAGCCCTTCAAAATGTCAGAATATGGCATGCGAAATTAGGTAGATTATGGGGAATACAAAAAAAGGAGACTTCACATGAAATTCACATGGATCTTGGCCCTTGTGATGGCCGCAAGCAGCTTCGCCCTGGACACCTATGAATGCAAGGACCTGTACGGAATCCCCGGACGTGTATCCTACTTCATCGTACCCATCGGGACCCGCGAAAAGGCAAGCTTCACCGAGTACGACGACAAGAAAGTCTGCGAAAGGGACGCTGCACAAATGGAAAAAAAGGGAAACGCACACAAGAAAAAGGCAATGCCGAAAGATGACGAAAGCGACGACGCAAGCGGCTTCGTAAAAACCCTGGTCGGTCTAATGAACGAAATGAAAACAGAACAGGGCTGGCGCCAAAGCGACGGAACCCTGCTCTGGGAAAAGCTCAGCGAAGGCGGCTACTACTGCTACGACAAAAACGGCATGAATGCCGTTAAGAGGGTTAAGGAAGCGAAATGGTGTAAGTAGAAGAAAAGGCCGGCGGCGTTTTTTTACATTTACAGCGGGTACGAGAGGTTGTCTTGTATGGCAACCTTTTTAATGGAGGCTAGGCTATGATGTAAGCTTCCCCAAAATAAGAATGGCACTTGACATAAATAAACAAAAAATTAATATATTAAGTATATCGTTAAAAAACATTCGTGTTTTTGTAAGGGCGGCACCTTAAGTGGTCTCGCCCTATTTTTTTGCGGACGCAAAGTCCACCACCTGGTAATAATAAAAAAAGACTCACCGTGGTCCACTCTTATCGCTAAGATCGCGTGGTGGTTACGATTGCCGGTAATCTACCCTCCATCAAAAAACTAAGGTCTTAATGCGTTAAATGTTTAACTTCTTTGAAAGACTTGATTTCGTCAGCCAGAACTTTCTGCAGTTCTTCCTTTGGCAACAGCAATTGATAATCAGCAACTCCAATTGGCTTGCCAACACCGTCAAGCGAAAGTTCAACTTCAACATTATCTTTTGTTGCACAAAGAATAATACCGACCGAACGATTTTCACCTTCCCCGCGCTCCAGGCGGTCAAGCAACGAAAGATAATAGTTCATCTTACCTACATATTCCGGCTTAAATTCACCCACTTTCAAATCAATTGCCACCAAACATTTCAGTTGCCTATGGAAGAAAAGCATATCTACCCTGCTTGCTTTCCCGTTGAATTCCAACTCATGCTGGTTTCCAATAAAGGCAAAGCCTTTTCCAAGTTCCAAAAGGAACTGTCTAACCTTTTCAACAAGTTTTCGTTCCAGTTCCAACTCCATTACCGGCTCTGTAATTCCAAGGAAACCCAGGTTATAAGTGCTGCGGAATGCTTCGTTCGCAAATTCCGCCTGAACTTCAGGCAACGTGTCCTTGAAGTTGTTTTGAGGACGGTTAAGAGCAGCATGTTCATACATTTGCATTTTCACGGCGTTCATCAGCAAATCACGCGTCCATCCCTTGGCAACGCACTCCGAGGCGTAAAAAAGGATTTGGTTGTCGTCAAAATTTTGGCTTAAAAGAAAAAGATTTTGCCCCCATGTCAAAAGTGCTACGCTCCGTAGCACTTTTTCATCGGAGTTGCAATATCGTACATAATACTTTTTCATGTTCCAGAGTTGTCTTGGCGACACCCCCATATCCGGGAAATGTTCCTTTAAATCGACAGAAAGGCGACGAACAACAGAATTTCCATGCTTACTATCGAGTTTGCGTTCATGCAGCACTTTCCCGATTTCCCAATAAGCGGCGTTTTCGCCAATATTTAGTTGACGAGCAACGTTTACACGAGCCTGTTTAATTACTGCAACAGCCTGTTGCAGAATTTCACCATATTCAGATTCTACCTGCAAAACAATCTTTTTTGTCATAATATTCTCCGTACGTTTAAACCACCATTTCCCCACGCCGGGAAAATGGTCGATAGCATTCTTTTGATTATAAAGATGTTCCCTACATTGCGTAGAGATTGGAGGTTCTAGCCACATTGTTGGCGAGGGTCTTCCTCGGCGTTACCTGGCGCGATGCACATTTCGGCGATCTCACGCTCTTGAGCAGGCTGCGTCTCCTGCCAGCTATCCAACAACATCAACCAGATGGTTAATGAACCTTGCCGTGAATGCACGTACGGACTTTTGCAAGTCTATGTCGACTGTCGCAAGGAGTGATGAATTATGGGATAAATATAATTAAAAATTTTGACAGTAAAGTGTCAAAAAATCATATATGGGAAAATTCCCACCGCGGTCCGCTGTTGTGGTAAAGATCGCGTGGTGGGTACGATTGCCGGGAAGTTTTAGTGAATCCCTCAACTCATATTCCAGGACAAATCGTATAGGATCTATGATCCTGACGTCATCCGACTTGTACTTTAGCAACCGATCAGCAGATTCCCAGTTTGCAGCCAGCAACACTGACGGGAGGATTAATTCATTTCGTTACAAATATATGTGTACGAAAACTTACTGTCAAGGTCCGCAATCAGGGACCACTCATTTTGCAAACAACTGTTGACAAACTTGCAGCACCCTCTTGCACAGGCAAAAAACCTTTTGGTATATTTTCAATCGAATGAGTAATCCCCATGCGTGGGGCAAGTAAAACTCTCTGCTTGACGTCGTTGCCTTAACATACAATCTGGCAACAGGAACCCTATGGGGAGGTGGGCCCCTGGCGATCAACGTAGGGCACTTGACATTATGTCAAAAATGACATATGTTTAATGAGTCCCAAACATAAACCTTTGGCATGGCTGATTGTTCAGCCAAAATCTCCACCATTGTCACAAAAGGCGAGAATTGAAACAGGATACTTACTACGATTGTTGCAATCGGGTTTTTCATTATCAATGCCGCAAAGCAGACCGATACCGTCAATTGGTGTGCGTTGTCATGAACTGCGTATCAATGACGAAAATAAAACGTGGCGAATCTTTTACCGAATTGATAATGACGCAATAATAGTGATTCACTGGGTTGACAAGAAAACGAATAAAACTCCACAGGACGTGATAGATCTCTGCAAGAAGAGGCTTGCTGCATACGACGCAAAGTGAGGCTATATGGAAAAGGCGAAAAAAGAAAGACTTGAAAAAAAGGCTGGAAGGTCGGTGATATAGATGAATTTCTAGACCTAAACGAAGCTGAAATGGCCATTATCGAAATGAAAGTTGCACTTGCTAAGGCCCTGGTAGAAAAACGGAAGAAGAACGGTCTATCTCAAGAAGAAGTGGCAAGGATATCAGGAACAAGCCAATCGCGCTTGGCAAAAATGGAAAAAGCGAACGCCAGCGTCTCCCTAGAGCTGATGATACGTGTACTGTTTTCAATGGGTTCCAGCAAGAAAGAACTCCTAAAAACCATGGCCGGATAGTATGTCGACAGTGTTGAAAAAAATCCCCGCCGTGGTCCGCTCATATCGCTAAGATCGCGTGGTGGGTACGATTGCCGGGAAACTTCAGATTTTTCCGGTTTTCTTGGCGTAGTCTACTGCGGCGGAGTTCAGCTCGTTTAGGGACATTCCGTCAAAATGTTCGCGTTGCCATTTCGTGTAGTCAAAACGTTCACGCAACACAGTCGCAATGAATTGTTCAGCATCGACAACGCCCAAGTGTTCGCGCAAGCAGCGCATGCCCTTGTCCAAAAGTTCCGCAGAAGTCATAGTGAATCCCTCAACTCATATTCCAAGACAAATCGTATAGGATCTATAATCCTAATGTCATCCGACTTGTACTTTAGCAACCGATAATCAGTGGTTATAAAATAATCACTTTTTGCAAACAACTGTTGACAACCCCACCCCTTGCACAGGTAAAAAGTTTTGTGTATCTTTTATGGACGAAAGAGTAATCCCCATGCGTGGGGCAAGTAAAACTCTCTGCTTGACGTCGTCGCCTTAGTTCATGACCTGGCGACAGGAACCCTATGGGGAGGCCGGCCCCTGATGATCAACGTAGGGCACCAAAGGCACAAAGTCAGGGAGAAATATGGCAACCTCTAGCATTACGCACAATTTCGTGTTTGACGCCGAAAGTACTCAGCGGTTTGCTGACCAGCTCGAAGCCGCCGAACGCGATGCCCAGAAACCCATTCCCCAAATCGCAAGATTTGTGACGGACCCCAAGGAAATCCTTGCTTTTATGTCAAAGCAAGGAGACAATGGGCAGTAATTATACCGTCATCAATCTCAAACAATATCTAGACGCAAAAGGCAAAAATCTTTTACCGGATGACCAAATCTACAAGGATTTTGGTTCATTTTCGTGTGGTCCCAATGCAGATGTAGAGCGCTTTTTGCTCAATAATTCCATTTCTTTTTCACGAAAGAAACAGTCTGTGAGCTATTGCGTTTATGATGGTGACAAGCATCTTGTCGGCTATTTCGCTCTTGCAGTAAAACCAGTCACGTTCCGTAGCGAGGTTCTTAGCAAAACCGCTCAAAAGGTGGTTGAACGTGTCAGCAAGTACAATGCGAATACAAAGGAGTATAGCGCCAGCGGGTATCTCATTGCGCAGCTGGGAAAGAACTTTCGTATTGCGAAGGAACTGCAGATTTCCGGTTCTCACTTGTTGAACATTGCGATAAACTCGATTCAGCAAGCACAGAACCTTGTGGGCGGAACCATCGTATTTCTGGAATGTGAAAATCACCCGAAACTGATGAATTTTTACGAGCAAAATCTTTTTCGACAATTTTCCTCAAGAATCACAGACAACCCAAACACCGAAGGCCTGGTACTAAACCAGATGTTCAGACTTATTTAAAGGAGGCAATATGTCCGGCGGATATTTTGATTATAGAAACTATGTTCTAGAAGACATCGCAGAAACAATCAGAAACACCATTGTAAACCATCGCGATCCAGATTGGATTAAACAGCAGAAAGAACACGAAACTTGGACCAAGTTCGAGCCTTTACCTAAAGAGGTGCTGAAGGTTTACGAACAGGCATACAAAGCAATCTACAAGGCAAACATCTACGCCCGCAGAATTGACTGGCTAGAATCTGGAGACGACGGCGAAGAAACTTTTCTTAAAAGAACAAAAGAGGAACTGGAAAAAGCAAAACAATGGTTCAAAATCTGTTTTAAGGAAAAAGTTGACAAGATGGATTGACGCATAACCAAAATTTGGTTATATTGAAAGGAGGTAAATATGTATAGCGTGGTAATGAAACGGAAAGTCGCAAGACTTGCCGCCAAAATGCCCATACAGGAACGTAGAAAATTTGAAATTTTGTTACAGTCTTTAAAAAATAGCGGACCTGAACAACCTACTTTTTCAAATTACTCTAAGTTATCTGAAAATACATATCATTGCCATTTGTCCTACAAATGGGTCGCTTGCTGGAAAAATGAAAACGGATCTTTAACCATAGAGGTTTATTATGCTGGTAGTCGTGAAAAAGCCCCATATTGAAATTCGTTCTAAACGCATCCCTTCCGTTCTGCTAAACTTTCTTCACAAGCAGTATAAACCTGAAAACATCATGGAAATTGAAGAATTTGGCGATGACGAAGAGTTTGTCCCATTTGAGGAAACTGCCCTCCATAAAAATACATGCCAAAAATCCACTCCCGGAGAAATGATTGTTGCAGCAAGAGGCCTATGCAATTGGACGCAAGCCCAACTTGCCGAAAAACTGAATGTCGCCGTGCAAAACGTTTCTGAAATGGAACGCGGAAAACGTCCGGTATCCAGGAAAATGGCCGTAAAATTGGGAGAAATATTCGGATGCGCCCCTAGCACATTCTTCGCCTTCCCAGAGAATCTGTAATTCATTCAAAAAAAAGACTCGCCGTGGTCCGCTCTTATCGCTAAGATCGCGTGGTGGGTACTATCGTTACATATGTTAAAAAATTTGGATTTTTTTAACATACGATTTCTAGCATGTTAAATTTTCGACGATTTTTTAACACGTTTTGGCATTTTTCAGAATTTCGTAAAAATTTATTTCCTGAACTTTATGAGTTCTTCACCTTTTACGTATATTGGGGCGCCCTTGACGTAGCTATCCTTAAGGGATTCTTGGCTTAGGAATTCTGCCACATCCAACTTTCCAAAGGAAACTTCTTCGTCAAAGACATAGCAGAAATAACGGCTGTTTATATTAATCCCTTACCCTACCATGAGTCTATTCGTCTTTTTCAAATACTTGGCTGGAATCGGATTTTCAAGTTCCCAGACAATGTTCATGGGTTCCGATCCTTCGTGGCTAATACACCTTGCCTTCCCTAGGCAAGTGTATGGCGGAGTCATTCCAGTTTGCGGGTCTTTCTTGTTTTCACGGACAAATAGAAGAACCTGGTTTCCACGCAGGTGACCATTTATGTAGCGTTCGCCAGTCGCAGAGGTCGTTGTAGTGGTACTTTGCGATTGCCAATGAAAAGTGGTTTCATTTATGGAGTAGTCATTGTAACGAGTCGTATCGGAATAATCTGTTTCCGATTTGTTAAGCGTTACAAAAAGCAAATCTAGTTTCTTCTCCGGCAGATATTTTACACCTTCACGCATGGAATTTGTCTTCATGAAATCACAGGCGACAAGAACCTGGTCACGGGAATACGTGCAGTACAAATCCAGCGGACAATCAAACCCCAAATCTAACGGAGCATCAACAAAATCAATATGTTCGTAATTGTACCTTAACAATTCCACCAATTCTTCACACAGTTCCTTATTCTTCAAAAGCTGTGCGATGCTTTCGTAAATATCAGCAAATCCACTTTCGTTTACAGGTTTGCTCCAAATGGTATAATGTAGCATCTGGAGCATTCGAATTTCCTTTTCGGAGTAATCCGCACACAAGCCATTCTGTAAAAGATCAAGAATGAAGTTTATAAAGTTTCGTGAATCAATCTGCGCAAATCTTCCGAACGCCTTTTCAAGTTGTACTTCATCTGGATTTTCGAAATTTTTCCTCACATCAGCGTAAACGCACAATCTTGAGAACGTCGCCTTTTTGTACAATTGAATTGCATCAAGGTGCATGTAATCCAGAAAGTTTGCGAGCGTGAGCGGTAAGCCGGAATCTTCTTCAAAAGTTCTGATACGTTCAACCAGGGCGTTACGATTACCAATGGCGCTCTTGACGTTATCAAGAATGTATTCGGCAGCCTTCTTTTCCAGCTGGATGTAGCATCCTTTCGGAACGGATACAAAATTATGTTTGAGTTCGTGTATAACGCCATGTCGCGTGTTAGAAAGAAGCGCCTTGAATTTTTCTTCAAAGTTATATTTCTTGTTCGCTTGTCCGATAAAGTCGAGGACGGTCAAACAGTCCTTATTTTCAGACAAACGCAATCCACGGCCGAGCTGCTGCAAGAATACAGTCAGTGATTCCGTGGGGCGCAAAAATAGAACCGTATTCACTTCTGGAATGTCAACGCCTTCATTGTAAATATCCACAACGAAAATAAACTTAACATTTCCACTGCACAATCTTACTTGAGCGCCTGAACGTTCCTCATCGGTACTTTCTCCGGTCAAATACATTGAGGGAATCCCCATTGCATTGAACTGCTCGCTCATAAATTTCGCATGTTCGATGGAAACACAAAAACCAAGTCCCTTGACAGCATTGATGTCACTTACGTAACGATATACGGCATCGGCAACGAGTGACACTCTTTTTTTCGCAGCAATAGTATCCAAAGAATAGACATTCGATAGTTCCGTTTTATCGTAGCCGCCGCGGCTCCACTTCATGTCCGTCAAATCGATGGAGTCAGTCACACCGAAATACTGAAACGGGCAAAGCAGTTTTCTATCGATTGCTTCGGGCAAACGAATTTCGGCAGCGATTCGACCGTCGAAATAATCTAAAACATTTTTGCCATCCATGCGCTCCGGGGTAGCCGTCAAGCCAAGCAAAATTTTTGGCTTATAGTAATTCAGCAACTTTTGATACGATGGCGCTGCAGCATGATGGAACTCATCAACAATGATGAAATCAAAATAGTCGGGAGAAGTTCGTTCCGTAAAATTCTTGGAATTGAAAGTCTGGATTGATACAAACAGATGCTCGGAATTTTTAGCAGTATGCGAACCAACAAACAAATCACCAAAATTTTGGTCTCTCAAGACTGCTCGGAACGTGCAAATACTTTGCTCCAAAATTTCTTCACGATGCGCAACGAACAAGAGCTTCGCTGCGCTCTGAGAATTTTCCTTGCGGAAACGTCTGTAGTCCAAAGCCGAAATTACCGTTTTTCCGGTTCCCGTCGCAGCAATTACGAGATTTCGATTATGACCGCGCACTTCACGCTCGGTTTTTAGGCAATCGAGAATTTCTTGCTGGTACGAAAATGGCCTTATTTCAAATGAGAAGTTTTTCGGCGCATTGAAATTCTTTTCCGCTTTGAGCGCTGTTATTAAGCGTTCTTCGTCCGTTTCGGTAAAAGTTTCAAATTCAGGCTGCGCCCAATACGCATTAAAACTGGCGACAACTTTATCTATAGTTTTCGGCAAATCTTGCTTCGTTATTTTCAGATTCCATTCCAAACCACTGGAAAGTGCCGCGTTTGAAATATTCGACGACCCCACATAGGCAACAGTGTAATCTGTTTTACGGTGGAAAAGATATGCCTTAGCATGCAAACGCGTCCTTGTCGTATCGTAACTCACCTTGACTTCTGTATTTGGCAGCTTTGCAAGCTCCATTACAGCACGCACATCTGTCGCACCCATATACGAAGTTGTTATAACGCGAAGCTTTCCGCCATTCTGTGTAAAAGAGCGCAATTCATCAAGCATTAAGCGAAGCCCACTCCACTTGATGAACGAAACCAGCATGTCAATTTCATCGCAACTTAAAATTTCTTTTTTCAGCTCCGAAAACATCTGCTGTTCATTTGTGGCTCCCGTAAAAAGGCTGCTTTCAGCGATACTGGTTTCAGGGCGAACCAAAGATGCTTTTGGATCAACTGCCAAAACAGAATTCTGCTTGTTGAAAAAAGAAAGCAACTGTTCTGCACTTTTAGGAACCGATTCATTTTGACTGATTCCTACTGCGCCGAGAATTTTATTTACATCCTCTACCTGCTTTTCAAGGGCATCATCGCGTTCCATTTCGCTGATTTCCTTAAAGCGTTTTTCAAGAATTTTCGCAACGTATTTTGCTAAAATTTCAGGAGATTTGGACGCGTCTATTTCAGCCTTTCGAACGTCAAATCTAGAAGGGTCCGCCAAAGCAAGCTCTTTAGCCAAAGAGTCGCTAATGAGTTTCTCGTAAAGACCTTCCTCAAGCATTCGAACCTCGCAAATATATCAAAACCAGTTTTGGTAATCCTACCAAATTCATCTTTTACGAAAAAGATTCTACACTAAAAATAATCAAAATCTATTGACAATATACGACGTTCGCACAGAAATACACTATTTTCATTTCAGAAAATATTACGTTCTTTCTTTTTATCGTTTTACATGAAAATCAGCCAGTAACAACGTTGTTCCTCCATAGAAAAACTAACAATGTTACGGACTTTTTTGGGGGCTTTCGCGTTAGGGCGTGAAGCCGCGAAGCGGTTCGGACTCGCGCGGCGCTTGTATTATGCTGTTGTCGGGAGCGCGAGGCTGAACGGACGGCGAGCTCTGCGAGCCGATAACGCAAGGGCCCGCCCCGGCGGCGGTTCTATAGCGCAGTTCCGGGGAACCGGGGAACGCCCTTCTGCCACCACTTGGCCCTATTTGACACCAAAAAGAATCTTGCCATTCCTCAAGGATTTTACAATATTAAGTTGTATAAAATTCAAAAAGGAGGAAATATGTCATTTGATCCAAATGATCTCGCACCCATCGCGACTATACTCGCGCCAATCGCAACTGTTCTCGCATCTATCGCGACTTTGGCCGTCACGCTCTTTCTCGGTATATCGCAAAATAAACTACAAAAGCGGATGCACAACAGAGACTGCATGCTGGTGCGTCAAGAAAAATTGCTGGAGATATACAATGTCTTTGCGTCGTGTCTAAACAAGTTGAACATCAATGCCGTGCTGCAAAAAATGAAAATGGGGCAGCCAGAAAATTTCCCTGTCATCATGCTGGACCACGCGGACAAACTTTACAGATCGCTAGATGAAGCTCGCCTATTGTTTGACGATGAAAAGTTACTCCAGGTTCTAGAAAACATTGCTCACAAATACAGCCGCCTGGTAAATGAATACATCGACATAATTGCAGCAAATCAATCTAAATATGTAAAGAATCTTCAAAAAGTCTACGAAAAGTTCCCTGATTTTCAGTTCTTGCCGCTCACCAATATTCTAAACAACAAAGAGGTTGCTGACTATTTCAATGAACTAAATACCACGGAGCAATCCGCACGATGGGAAAAGGAGATTGAGGCCTTCAAAAAAGAGGACCTTTCCTTCGAAAATTTTGACGTCTATTTCAAGAAGCATATCATTACCGCGGAGTTGTAAAATCCATTTCGACAAGATTCTGCAGGATTCCAAAACAGTTGTTAAATTTTATCGAGAGTGATATATGTGTACGATTCTTTTATCAATCAAGCCTGAGTATTCCAACAAAATCCTTGCTGGAACCAAGAAGTTTGAATTTCGTCGAAACGTGGCAAAGCGCCAGGTGGATCAAATTCTGATTTATTCCACATTTCCTGAAATGAAGGTTGTGGCCTCCGTCACGGTACTTGGGGTACTGAAGGAGACTCCATCCAAGCTTTGGCAAAAGACCAAGGAATTCTCTGGAATATCCCACGAAAAGTATTCAGCATATTTTTCGCAGAAGGAATTTGCTTACGCGTATCAGCTGGGCGAGGTGAAAAAATTCGAGAAAGCCAAGGATCTTTCTGAATACGGAATCACAGCAGCACCGCAATCGTTCGTATACATTGATGCATAGAAGCCGGGGAACGCCTATATTTTCCCCTTGACGATCTAAAGATCGATCTCTAGATTGCAGCGCATGTTAGATCATGCAATGCTTTACTTTATCCCCTCCCACGGGGAATTCCTTGATCCCCGATCAAGTCGGGGATGACATATGAGGGAGGCGACAACTTGACATCGGAAGATGTCACCAACGGCTATACCGATTATGTAATCTGGAACCGGTTCCGGCCGGAGAGCCTCGATATTGACGGGGTGCTGGAGATGGAGTGTATGGATAGTGGGATGGTGTTACTTATGGACCCTATCGCTGCGCTCCAGGGTGACATTCTAGAGGCTGTTCTAGAGCAGGCGTATGGCGACAGGAGCCTGGATACTGTTTTTCTTCTAGGGGACTAGCGACTTTCATTTCCATAATATTCTTAGGAGGACTTCCACCTTATGTTATTTAAAACATATAGCCACAGAAACGCAGAAACGATCTTCAAGAAAACTGAAAAATACTCGTCTCTCTACAGAGAAGTATTAACAGCCATTGATTCAATACAGGATGAAGATTTAATCCAAAATTTCAAAAATAGCCTTTCCGAGTCCTTTTTTGAGCTTTTAAAAGAACGTTTGACATCCTTGCAATGGAATACAGACTGCCCCATCTTCAAAGACGAAGCCTACACAGGCGATGCCTGGCGACTTGATTTCGCAAAATGTGAGATTTCCATCGAAGTTGCATTCAACCATGCTTCCGTCATATCCTGGAATTTGCTAAAGCCCGTCTTGGCGTCTGAGCTGAACCATGTGGAAAAGGCAATTCAAACCTCGGCTGGAATCATCATTTGTGCAACCGAGGAAATGAAGAAAGCTGGTAACTTCGATAGTGCTGTCGGGACATTCGAAAAGTACATTCAACACCTCAAGCCATTGTACAATCAATTAACGGCTCCGCTATTGATTATCGGAATAGATGCTCCCAAAACATTCAGAATCAATCCTAAAACAAAGACTGTTGAAAAGTTGTAGTCTTTAAGTTGCAGCGCATGTTAGAACATGCGTTGCTTTATTTTATCCCGTCTCAGGGTCGGGACGACATTGTCGAGGGCTATACCGATTATGTAATCTGGAACCGGTTCCGGCCGGAGAGCCTCGATATTGACGGGGAGATGCCCATGGAATGCGTGGACAGCGGGATTGTGCTGCTGAAGGGAGATCCCGGGTCGGTGCCCGGGATGACAACAAAAGTAGAACCCGGGATAACAACAAAAGTGGAGACCGGGATGAATCCGACGTTCCCGATTCACGATGTCCTTGGGAAGGTGCTGAACTATGCCTACGAAAAGGACGCGCCGGGCGCAATCCCTCTCCTGTGGTGATACAAACATCGGCAGGAATCATTTCGCCGCCCCCTCGGGGAAACATAGGGGCGGGTAGATGAGTGCGGGATGAGTCGCCATTTGCAATGCGAAAAAAATTTCTGACGGAGCCTTGACGCCGCACAAATTTTTGCATAAATTTTGTAGTGAACAAAAGAGCAGGTCCGCAAAACTGCGAGCAAGTGCCTTTGTTTTTGCGGTGGGTGCCGCGCGTTTATTAGATGAATCAAGCCGTCGCTTTTTCAAGCATGTAGCGACAGGAGGAAAAATGAATAGAAAGATCAAGCCCATTGAGGAGTTGACCATCAGGGACAACTTCATGTTCGTGAAGGTCTTCAGCGATGAAGAAATTGCCAAGCCGTTTCTCAAGGCGCTTTTGAAGATCGATATCGAGAAAGTCAGCGTCGTCGGCGAGGCCTTCCAACAAAGCAACCCCAACAAAAAGTGCATCCGCTTCGACATCATGGTCAAGGAAGACGGCAACGGCATCGGTCGCGTCTTTGATCTGGAGATGCAGATGGTCAACACCAAGGAGCTTCCGCTCCGCGCCCGCTACTACCAGGGTGTCTGCGACACGGAAACACTCGGCAGTTCCCATCGATACAAGGAATTGAAGGAACAGTATATCGTCTTCCTCTGCCCCAAGGACATTTTCGGCAAGGACCACCCCATTTACGAGTTCGAGAACCGCGAAAAGAACGACCATTCTCTGACCTTGGGCGACCTCACTTACAAGATTTTTTGTAATTTTAGCAAGTACGAATCGGTAACCGACGAAGCCGTTCGCGACTACCTGAAGTATTTCGCCACCGATGAAGCTACATCGGATGCAACGAAGGCCATCGAAGACATGGTGGACTTCTATCACAAGGACCCCAAGACAAGGAGCGACTACATGACTTTTGAAGCAATGCTTGAAGAAGAACGCGATGAAGCTCATGAAGAGGGTCGCAATGAAGAAAAGCGTGAACTCGCCAAGGGGTTCCGTGACGATGGTTTTCCGGTAGAAGCCATCGCCAAGCGGACAGGCCTTTCTCCCGAAGAAATCAAGGCGCTGTAAAAGCGGAACCTACTCGCATTGCGTTAGGGCGTGAAGCCGCGAAGCGGTTCGGACTCGCGCGGCACTTGCATTGAGCTGTTATCGAAAGTGCGAGGCTGAACGGACGGGGAGCGAAGCGAGCCGATAACGCAAGGGCCCGCCCCCGGCGAGATCCCGGCTCGGAGGCCGAGATGACATATGAGGGAGGAGCCGGGGAACGACCAAAAGTCGAGTAGTACCGAAGGTGAATGTTGCAGCAACAAATAAATTTGTTACTATAACTGAACCGCAGTACAGACGCCGTAGGCGTCCAAGCAACACGAACACTCGTATTCGTACTGCCGAGACGCATGGGAGTGCGCTTGTGCCACGCCCCAGGCGCCATACCGCTTCTATGGTGAGGAAGCGCCGACATTTGCAAAAAAGGACCCGCAAGGGGTCCTTATGTTCTATTTCTGCATTTCAGCGAGCTTGGCTTCAAGTTCCGCAATTCTGCGTTCTTGCTTTTCGATGGTTTCGTCCTTTTCCTCGATGATCTTCTGGTTTCGCTCGTGTTCTTTTTTAACGGCAAGCTGAATTTCTTGTTCCCATGTCATATAATGCCTCTGAGTGTCTTCGTCTGCCTGGTACCACTGAACCTTGGTGTGGATATCCTTGGTCTCCGTGGAGTCGGCAGTGTTGGTTGCAAAATACTTCAGATACGGTTTAAGGGGATGCGTATCCGGAAGCTTCCCGTAGTCATTAAAGATAATAAATTCAGCAAGGCGAGAGAAGCGACTGAATTTATTCAGTCATTTCCGAGCCGCAGCGAATTTGGATCGAAGATCAAAAATTCTTGAACGTGCGATCATCAAGAACGATGTTTTTATTTTCAGCGGCATAGTTTTGGAAACTGTAAATAGGCAAACCCGCGCCAAAAATATCTTTCGGACAGATGAAAAGCACGTACTGATCCTTAAGGCTGTCGTACATTGTTCCTTTATGCAACTCGCGGGTGTCGTGGATGGACTGGTAGTAGCGAGCGCGCTTGGGAAGTTCACCAGTATCCTCAATCTGCATTTGACGCCTTCGGCGTCTGCGGCGTCACTCGGTCATAAAAATAAACAAGTTTATTTTTGCGACACTCGTTTAGCACGCTACTCCAAAACAAAGGAACTGATTGTTTTGCCCTTCTCATCGATTTGCTGAGTGAACACGTCGTAGCGTACGCTCTTACTGAAGATGCCCACCTGCTCCGTCTTTTCCTGCTCGGGGTCCTTGAGGTCATAGATCTTGATGCCGAGCGCCGCCTCGATGAAAGGCTTGGCAATTTCCTTGTGGCTCATGACCAGCGGGAACATGAACCTGTCGGTGATATAGATTTTCGAGAAGTCTATAATCTTCTCCTTTTTGTCGACGCCAGTTGCATTGTCAACGCATTCCGCGAGTTTCGTCTTGTTTTTTCCATTTGAATCCTGAATAATCCGGCGACGCGGCCGGCTCGCAGATAGAACGGTTCCTACCTACTTATATACACGCAGCAAACGTCTCATTTGCACAGGAATTCTTTGTAAAAAATACTTTCCCCCTCTCGCGGGGAGTTTCTGGATCCTATCGCAGCTTCGCTGCTCCAGGATGACGTGTAGGGTTGTAGGAGCGCGAGGCTGAACGGACGGCGAGCTCTGCGAGCCGATAACGCAAAGGCCCGCCCCGGCTAAGTCGGGGAACGCCCAAAAGTCGAGAGTAACACGTCCACATTTCTCTCTTGATAATCTAAAGAACGACCTCCCGACTTTATCCCGAGAAAGAGGGATTCCGGGTCAAAGCCCGGAATGACATGTGGCGGGGAATTCCTAGATCCTGCTCCTTCGAACCTAAGAATTGTAAGGCAACAAGTTGCCGACAATTCTATATCGACTTCGCTACGCTCCGCTCAGGATGCATAATAGGGTGGCAACAACTTGACGCGGGACGATATTGCCGACGGCTACACGGATTATGTCATCTGGAACAGGCTTGCGCCGAAGTGCTTGGATATCGACGGGGACCTGCCCATGGAATGTATCGACAGCGGGATGATTTTGCTGAAGGAAGATTCTTTCGATGTCCTGGGAATGGTGATGCTCTACGCCTACGGGAAAAATCCCAGGCGCCATACCGCTTCTATGGTGAGGATGCGCTGTCGCCTATAGTTTGCAAAGTGAAAAAAATTTTCGCGGGGCCTTGACGGGGCTCAATTTTTTGCATAGATTTTATAGTGAACAAAAGAACACTAACTAAGCCGTCGCTTTTTCATGCCTGTAGCGACTGGAGGAAGAATGGATAATGCAGTTGCCGCCAATAATGGCGTAAAGAATGAGATCATCGTGTACCAGCCTGAGGGCGGCGAGTTCCATATTGAAGTTCGTGTTGAAAATGAAACTGTCTGGCTTACGCAGGCCCAGATGGCCGAATTATTTGATGTTCAGCGTCAAGCGATTACGAAACATATCAGGAATATTTTTGAAAGTCATGAGCTGGAGGAAAAGTCAACTAGTTCCATTTTGGAACTAGTTCAGAAGGAGGGCAATAGAAATGTCCTCAGAAAAGTATCCTTATACAATCTTGACATGATTATTTCCGTAGGTTTTAGAGTAAACACCTTAAAGGGAATAGAATTCCGTCGCTGGGCAAACCAGGTTCTCAAGGAATATTTGCTTAAAGGCGGTTCTGTAAATCAACGGCTGATTTCCCACGAGAATAAACTTGAAAACCTTGACGTGCGAATGCAGACTCTTGAAAAGAATGTGGATTTCTTTGTCAAGGCGAACTTGCCACCAAGCGAGGGCATCTTAAGCGCAAAATCCTGGTGGAGCGGATACGAGTTTGCCTGCCAGCTGGTGCGTTCTGCAAAAGAAGAGATTATTGTTATCGACCCGTATGCCGACGATGTTACTCTTTCGTTAATCGCGAAGAAGGCCGAAGGCATTAGGGCCATTATGTATTCCGCTCGCATCAACAAAACAATGAACGAAGAAGCGGCTAGGTTAAATCGGCAGTTTCCGACGGTTGAACTTCGCAATATGCGAGATGTTCACGGCAGGTTCATCATTGTAGATAGTACGATTTACCACGTGGGCGCAAGCATCCGCGATTTGGGAAACAAGCTAACCGCATTTTCAGTGCTGAGCGCAATTTCAAAGGAACAACTTCTAGAAAGTGTGAAGTAGCCGTCGCTTTTTAGGCATGTAGCGACTGGAGGAAAAATGAATGAAAAAAAATCCCTTGACTAAAGAAGAATCAATATATACATTATATATATATTCGAATGGGATAGCACAAAAGCTGAAATAAATCTCAAAAAACACCAGGTCTCCTTCGACGAAGAAGATAACGTCATCAGGATTGTATCTTCTCGAAAGGCCAATAAACGGGAATCAGCTCAGTATTGGGCAAGGAGAAAATGATGAAGCCAAATTATGATTTTTCCAATGCAGTTCAAAATCCTTATGCGAAAAAATTGAAGAAGACTATCTGCATCAAGCTTGACGAGGATGTCATTGATTATTTCAAGGAACTTGCCGAAAAAGTCGGGGTTCCGTATCAAGGGCTAATCAACATGTTCCTGCAACAGGTTAAAAATCAGAAAATGGTTCCTCAATTTGTAAACGCTCCAAGGGGACGAAAAACACGAGCGGCCTAATGGGCGAAACGCCCCAGGCGCCATACCGCTTCTATGGTGAGGAAGCGCCGACATTTGCAAAAAAAGGACCCGCGTGGGGTCCTTACGTTTTTACTTTTGCATTTCAGCGAGCTTCGCCTTGAGTTCGGCAATCTCGCGATCCTTTTCGGCAATTTTTGCATCTTTCGCCTTACTTGCCGACTCCATCCTGCGAACCTTGCGTTCAAGGGCGCGGTATTCGTCTCCGGCGCTCACAAAGCCAAGCCTTTGTCCAATACTCTGGAATGCCATTTTCAGAACCTCCAATGCCTCTGGGCCAATGTACTCCCTCAAATATAACTCAATCTTGCCGACAAGGCAAGCGCTTTCGCTACTAGGCAACGTCCGCAACTTTTTCTCCATCTCAGGCAGCAGCGACTCGTACTTTATCATGTCGAAGGCGTACTTCATGGTGATGGCTCCAATGGCCGCCTCGGCGTTGCTGTGAGCCAGGCAAAGGTCGTCGTCAATTTCCGCCAAGTTCACAAAGGCGAACTCGAAATGCGGAATGCGTCCATTGTACATGGCATGGATGTTCTTGTACTGTGCGAGAGGGTCCCAAGGGTCGGTTCCGTTATAGATAACGATGGCCTTGGTAGGAAGCCATCCATATTCAGAATTGCTCTTGTCAACCATCACGTTGATGGCGTACTTGCCGATCTGCGACATAATCCCGTTACTGGGCGAAGACTTGTGCTCCAGCAGCAGACCAAAGCGCATTTCGCTACCGTCAAGAGCCTTCACCTTGAAGGCAAGATCCGCCTCGCCCCGCTCGCCAACTTCGTCGAAGGCCTCGGGGATTTCCTCCAATGTGTCTAGGTCCACCTCCGCGAGGATGTCGGCCAGGTTCCGGTTCGTCTTTGACGCAATCTCAAAAAGTGCCTTCGTGTTCACGGGTTTCGAATAAACGTATTTCAGGAATCCGTCATGTTTCCGTTTGTTCATGTATTGTTCTTTTATTCCGGCGACGCGGCCGGTTCGCAGGTAGAACAGTCCCTACCTACTTATATACACGCAGTAAACGTCTCATTTGCACAAGAAATCTTTGTAAAAAATACTTTTCCTCTCTCGTGGGGAGTTCCTGGATCCTATCGCAGCTTCGCTGCTCCAAGATGACGAAAGTGAATGACGTTGCTCCAGAGCCTGCCCTGAGCTTGCCGAAGGGATGACACTGGACGATATTGCCCATGGAATGTGCCACCATTTCCAAAAAATGGACCCGCAAGGGTCCTTATGTTCTATTTCTGCATTTCAGAGAAATTCAAAGATTTAAGCAGATCTCCACGCACTAATCTTCTGTTCACAGATCTGCCTTGGCAATCTCAGATTTTCGTCCATCAAGGCTTCTAGATTATCAGCAGCCTCTGTTTGGGAAAAAATATTATTTGCAAGCATCAGCTCCCATACGTAAATAATACCCGAAACACGGATGCCGTCTTTAGTCGATTCTTTACGAAGTTTTTTGTCTCCCGTCAATAAAACTCCACCCGTTTTCTTTGCATAATACCAAACGGAAGCATCCGCTACAGAGGTGTTATTAGCACTGCTATTTTTAAGACCAATAATTTCTCCTAATTCAGTGCTATTGAAACTGGCAACTTTCAATTTTCCATTCTTCTTGAATTTTTCAAGAACATGTACCTTACCGACCTTTTTCACTTCGCGATATACAAAGTCCGTGGTCCAAATTTCACAATCCGAAAATGTCAACGCAAAGAATGCTTCGAGCAATTCAACTTGAAGCAAGTCAATAAATATATTCGCATCGCTGACTATAATTCGGTTCTTTACCATGCCGTAGAAAGCTCCTTCCGGATAGTCATGACATCAGTGCGAAGCAGGCTCGCCGCTTTGGACATGGTAATCAGTTCGTTTTCAAGAGCCTTATATACCAGGGACTCAAAACGATGTGAGGTTTCTGCAGGAGAATCGGATCTTTCAACGAATGACTTGTATTCTGGACTTTGGTTTTTCCTTATGCAATAGCCCCTATGAAGCGCCGCAGATACAATTCCACATTCCTTGGCCTTGTACATAATGGCATCGCAGGAAATACCGAATCGTATCTGAATCGGTCGAAGTTCCTTAACGGAGACCTTCTTTCTGCAATTGCCAAGGATACGCCTAAGTTCAGTTTCAGGAAGCAGCATTTCGTTTGCAAACAGGTTGCAAAGGGATTCCTGTTCCTTGTCAGAAAAACGGTCTTCAAAATTCAGCAGCAAATGGCCAAGTTCGTGCAACGCGGTAAAACGCTTTCGTTCGTACAAAAAGTTTTTACCAAGGACAATCACCGGGATTACATCGTTGACCTTGGTACTTACGCCATCGAATCCGTCGGGAGCATCAATCTCCACAACTTTTACGCCGTGCTCTTCAAGCATTTCTATCACATTGACAATGCCGTCTTTGCCCAGGCACCAACGTTCACGAAGCTTGACTGCGGCATCCTTGACCTGTTCTGCAGAGGCGACAGGAACGGAGGAAAAATCAACGTCGATGTTTACGTCATTGCAGATTTCTTCGATATTGACATAGCGCTCCACGAAATCCGCAATGTTCATTTTCACGCTTTCAATTTGCTTGGCCCCTAGGTTCTGCTTTTTTCTAAAGCGCATGGATTCCAGTTTGAAAGTGAACGGGCGGAAAAAATAATCGGGAGTTTGATCCAACGCGTCTGCCAAGGAAATCAGAACTTCGCTGTCAGGGTCCATTTTCCCAGATTCGTACTTGGAAATTGCCATTTTGGAGACCTTCGGTTCCATTCTTTCACAAAGGTCGTCCATGGAGAACCCTTTCATAAGGCGGGCGCTCTTCAATCGCAAAGCAAAAGTGGAAACTTCGGACATATTCGCAAACTCCATTGTTGTTTACAAATATACAATATATTATACAAAATGTAAACAATGAAATTTTTACTTTTTTGTGAGATGCGGACTTTACAAAGCCTATTCACTAAAGCTGAACGGAATGGATAACGTGGTGTTTCCGCTTTTAACCTTGCTGAACTTCCAGCGGCTAGCGGCGGTTTTGATTTCGTCATCAAATTCCTTGTAGCCTGTTGTAGAAGAGGCCACGGAGATTTTGGTAACTTCGCCACTCGGGGCAATAGTGAACCTTAGGGTTACCTTTCCCGCGAATCCTGGCCTGTGTTTTAAAAATTTGTTATAGATATTGCGAAGCCCAGGAGTACGCTGGCGAACCACCTTCATGATGTCTGCAGCGGAACGAGAACCACCACCAGCACCCATGTCGACATCACGTTCAGATGGAGTCTTGATGGAACCCTTTCCTTTCGTGGCGATTCCTCCACCGCCACCGCCCAGGAGGCCAGCAAGGCCATCGCCGATACCATCGAAACCACCTTCAGCGTGGTTTTCGTTATAGCCTTCACTAAATCCGCCGTCGGCCTTGCCACGACGGCCTCCGAGGACAGTCTTTCCTGTGGTCTGGAGCCCAGCCACTTCCATCAAAACCCTGTTTATATCTTTTGAAAACTTACCATTCTGCTTAAAATCATATAAAGCCGTATTCTTGTCATTCAGTCCAGCGTAATTTTTGCCTTCGTCATTACCATACTGAAAATGGAACGCGTTTCGACAAAAAGACACATCCCCATTCCTAACAGATTTTTCGTCTACTAAAATCCCAAGCTCGTCATAATCAGAAATTTTAATATCGGCGCTCAAAGAATTGCATTCTACATCTTTAACGGTAGTAACTTCGCCACAAACAATTTTTTCTACGCCATTTGCGTCTTTAACGTAAAAACTATCACAAGCAAACTCTGCATAGCTTTCAGAATAAGAGTTTCTAACATATGCATAGTAGTGGTTTGTATTCGTGTTAAAAATCGCACCCTCAATTTCTTCGTAACCAACGCACTTGAAGGTTTTGCCCTTATTTACGCACTTGTTCGGGTTTCGCTTTGCGCCCTGCAGAAAGTCATTCAGTTCATAGTAAACCGGCTCTGCCGCCATCGACAGGGTCACCAAGCCAAATAATGCAAGAATACAGTACTTCATACCTATTAAAATAGTTTTGAATTTTGACACTTTAGTGTCATATCTTGAAAAATATGCGATTTTTTTTCGGATCTTAAACGTTCCCAACCTGCGATGCGTTAGGGCGTGAAGCCGCGAAGCGGGGCGGACTCGCGCGGCGCTTACGCCACACCCCAAGCGCCATACCGCTTCTATGGTGAGGAAGCGGTGCAGAAGCTACCCCGGTCATTCAGGGTAGCCTAAATTTTATAGCGACAGAGGACTACTTAGCCATTTTTAGCAGCAAGAAATTTTTGAGAAGTTTAAATAACACGCCGGGAGATAATTTCTGGTTTTGGGGCTATTTTACGGGAAAAGCAGCTTTTTTAGATACCCGATTCCCGTAATTTATTAGGTTGTTTGTAATAGGTTTGTGGTTAGGGCTTATTTTTTCATGGCAACACGCCCCAAAAGGGAGCCAAAACAACGAAAATGCCAGTAAAAAACGACCGATCAGGGCTGTTTTCCATTTCCAACGCGACTTTCACGATAGTTTGTTTGTAAAATTACGGGAAAAACGACACAAGTTGCAGCTCTTTTCCCGTAATTTGGCCACTTTTTTCAAAAAGATCTCCCCGGACGTTGAAAACCTCAAACAGCTGCAACAGTTTGCTCTGTTTTAAACTTTTTTCCAACGCTGCCCTTGGTTTTGAACCTATTTTTAGTGGCATGAGAAACATATTCCAGGAAATCGGTAAGACCCCGGCCGAAATCGAGGCAAAGTTGAACAAGGCCTACACCCACTTCTTTGAAGGGGACGTAGAAAACGAACGCATCTGCTTTGACAAGGCCCCAGACGAAGCCTACATCGTAGACATTGGCCACAACGACGTACGTTCCGAGGGCATGAGCTACGGCATGACTATTGCCGCCCTGCTAAGAAAGCAGGATCTTTTTGACAAGCTCTGGAATTTTGCACAGCGCTATATGAAAAACAAGGTGGGCCCCTTGGCAGGTTACTACTCCTGGCAGGTTTCCACCGCAGACTTTACCATGATGGATCCGGGCCCGGCTCCCGATGGCGAGGAATATTTTGCAGCCGCCCTGCTTTTTGCCGCCAAGGTTTTCAATTGCGACAAGTACAAGCAAGATGCCATCCAGCTGATTAACGACATGGCCCACAAGCCTTGCGAAGGCGATGTGCACACCATGATGGATGTGGACGTTGGCCTGGTGCGATTCTCCCCCATGGACGGCAACGACTTTACCGACCCCAGCTACAACACCATCGCGTTCTACCGCATGTACGGCGAAGCCACCGGCGACGAAATCTGGAATCGCATTGCGGAGAACAGCTTTAACTATTTGCAAAAGGCGGTGCACCCTGTGACAGGCATTGCCGCCGACTACAGCGAATACGATGGAACACCCAAGGCAACCCCCTGGTACCCCACCAGCGACTGCTTCTGCGGTGACGCCTGGCGCGTGGCCTGGAATCTGGGACTTGACGCAGCAAACATCGGCGACGCACTGGAACGCGCCAGCAAGAACAGCGGCAATAATAGCGACAAGGCCGACGAAAACGGCGACAAGAATGCCGATAAGAATCTCGCGGCCCTCGCCCACGTTCGCGACTGGGAAATTGCCTCCATCAGAAAGCTTTTGAATTTCTTGAACGAGCGCCGCCCCTACCTTGCCGACATGCGCATCGACGGAAGCGCCTTCCCCAGGGAACCGCGACTTGCCACAGGCGGCCTCATCGCCATGAACGGCGCCGCTACCGTAGGCCTGCCCGCAGGGGACCCGCTGATCAAGCCCTTCGCCGAAGACCTGTGGAACATGGAAATTCCAAGCGGCACCTGGCGCTATTACGACGGCACCCTCTATATGCTGGGATTGCTTGCCTGCTCCGGCAAGTTCAACGTATAGCTCGATTCTGCGCTCTACAATTTCGGGCGCGCAGCCCTAGAACTTCTTTTCTACAACGCGACCAAGAGGTGCCTGCATAAGGCGCCTCTGTTCTGCATAAATGGTGGGAGCCAAAATATGGTAAAGCGCTTCCTTCACCATGGTCCCGACGTTAAAGGCAAAAGAATCGAATACGTAGCGGTAGCTATCGATGGTATCGTCGAAACCAACTACGTAGGGAATGTCATCGCCATTGGACTTGTAGCAATCAATAACCGTAGTAGCCACCCAGTCGTTGGCGCACACAAAATTCTTCAGGGTAGCAGACTTCAATAAATCCGCAACCATCTGGGTCAAGAATTCCTGACTGTCCTGCCCCACCTTTTCCGTGTGATTCTTCAAGTCAAAAGGTGATGCAAAACGATCATCTACAAGAGGTTCTACCTTTACGCCGGCCTCCAGCAGGCCCTGCAAACGGGCCTTGGACCAAAAACTCCAATGGTAGGGAGAAATGTAATGGACCGAATCCACGCCCTTCTTTTTTAGATACTGGCCAACAATAAACCCAGCTTCCTTGCCGAAGGCCACATTGTAGAACGCCCACTTTTTCTTGTTGCGCACGCTAAGAGGAACCACGTCGGGAGCGTATTCCCACCACACAGAAATAGGACTCTGGAAATGAGCGAAGTGTGCAAACAATCGCTGAGGATCATCCACTAGCCATGTAGAAAGAAATGCGCCCAGGCAATGGCTATCGTTCTTGATCGTCAGGGTGCTTCCATCGGGGCTGAAAATCTGGTTTGACTTTTCGTGGTAACCCAGGAAATGCACCACAAGGTTCTGCTCCGCGGCAATGCGGGCCACCGTCCTAAAGACATCAGATTCACGTTCCGACTCAATACGCATTCTGCCCCGTTCATCGGAACGATGCAAGAACAAAATGTAGTTGGAGGAATTGATGGAACGTTCTTCGCTAAAGAAAACCTTACGGCCCTTGCGTACTAAAATTCCCTGCTCCACTTTCTGGTTCAGAAATTTCTTGACCAGGTAGGGAGACACGCGGTAACGAATAGCCAAGTCACCAGAAGAAGGCAGTTGCTCAAAGGCGTTGAGGAAACCGCTTTCAAGATCCTTCTGGAATTGCTTTTCGATTCCGGTGTAAACATCTTCTACCGGAACCACCAAAGCCTTGGGCGCATTGCCCCAAAAACAGCCCTTGCCCTGGATCAGCCTAATGACGCCTTCCGAAGCAAGCTCCTTATAAACTTTGTGAACCGTAGTCACAGAAAGGCTCAGCTGCTGGGCCATCTTTCGAACGGAGGGCATCTTGTCGCCATCCTTGAAGCCCGCAGCCTTAATGGATTTCTTTACTTCGTTGACTAACACGTTGGATTACCTCGTTATACCCAAAATCTAGCTTATTTAAGCTACGGAAATATACCGCCGTTTATTCTTATTTCTTTTTTGAAGAGACTAGCCGACTTGACACGGATTGTTTTACAAGTCAACTCACAAGGATTCCTTTTGCTTGGATGGCTCCGTAAAATTCCTTACCGGATTGTCCAATAACAACCTTAGCATATTAACAATCAACTTGGAATTGGAGTTGGAAAAAAAACGACTTTGGACAACAGAATAATCTCTGGTGTTTTTATTTGCGAAAAAGTCCCATTATCGCAAAACCATGAACAAAGGCTTCTGCCACCAACTGATTATAGCAGTCGCGGTTTTCATTTACAAACTTGTCCATTGCATTCTGTCTTTTACATACGTAAACTTTACTGTCTTTTTTGTTTTCGCACGCGAGCCTAGTATCAATGTACGAGTAAAAATTTGGACACTCGCCAATATATACAAAACTTGTTCCTATATAGTCATCGGTATTGTAATCTATGTTACAAGAGGTAATTAGAAGTACTGACAAGAAAAAAAAGAAGTTTTTTGTAAAACGGATAATCATAAAAACCAATATAAAAAATACAACCTGTTAATTTACCGGAAAGTATCCACTATCGTAGATAGTACATCCACTTCGGCATTAGGATAAACCATTTACTACGCTAAAGAAAAAGACGTGTTTCACAAGAAGCTAAAAGAATTGCTCAGATATTTTTCTTTGGATTGCTAAAAACTGCGAATATGATTCTACTTTTTTAGGGGGGGAGGAGTTGATTTTTTAGTAATTTTAAGTAAATTCAATATATTTCGACTGTCCTACTACATAGTAGAACGAAGCAAAAAAGTGGGTGTATATAGATGACTAAAGCTACGAAAAAAAATGTTTCCGCACTGTACAAAGAAGCCGAAGTAATGATTGAACATGCTAAGAAGATCCCTCAAAACTATAAGATGTATAAGTGGCTGATTCGTGACGCGTACAGGGCTTTACGTAAAAAACAAGCAGAAAAATGTTTGAAAGAAATTAGTATTGATGAATTGTCTGAGGATCTTCCGGGTACGCGAATTAAAATTTTACGTGAGAATGGGGTCTGTTCTTATGCAGATGTTTACGAACGTCATGGAGCTCATATTTCCTTATTGAAGGGGGTTAGCAATAAAAAATCTGTCGAAATATACAAGGCTGTAGAAAACCGATTAAATATGATTGCGCGTAATACTCCTGTAAGAATTAGCGTTGATGATCGTTTTTCACGAGAAGCAACATCACTTGTGCGTCTTGTCATAACTTACATGAAAGGTTTATCCATCGCTCAGCGTTGCATTGAACTCTTGAACACTTTTAACACAAGTCTTCAGCAACAAATGGTTTCCGTACAGCCGATTCTCAAAAAAAATAAAATTGAATGGTTTTTCGCAAATAAGGAAACTAAGGTACAGGTACAAAAAAGTTTTGACTTATTGTTAGAAATGTTGAATGGAGACTTCGGCACCGGTATGACGGAACTCTTTGCGGAACATTCAATCCTGTGCAAATATTCTGATAAACAATTTTGGGACGCATATGTGGAAAACCCTCACGCATTTAACGTTGCGTTAGAACTTTATTGCGGAGATCTGTGATTATATGGTCCCTGAATTTAGAACAGAAACTGAACGGTCAGACTACTATGCATACGAATATCTCATGTATCGCGATAGACACTAACGTATAACTCTTTGTAAAATGGGGGTCCTGTTTAGGGGCCCATTTTTCGTTTCTCAGGAAAACTAATTCCTTCTGACCCCAGCTCAGACAAGATAATCCGCCAAGGAGTTCTACGGTAAAAGAGTATTCCAATTTATACCATGTTTTTTTGAAAAAATTTTTTTTTCGTATTTTCGGTATAAGTTACAAGTAGAATCAACTTATATAGGAGAAAATAATATGGGTTTCTTTGACAAACTTTCTAGCTTTGCTTCTAAGGTTGGCGAATATCAGGCTAATCGCCTAGATAATGCTGCTCGTTTTGGTTATGTTGGTGATCGCCATTTGAGCGAATCCCAGCGCGAAATGGCCCGTAAAAAGGCTAACGACATTCGTTCTCGCCTTTATCGTGATGATGACTAAGGAGAGTACCTTATGGTTCAGATGACGGAAGCAGGAAAAGCTCATTTGCTAGCATTGAGACAGAAACAGGCTGATTGTGAGTGGGCTAAGACTAAAAACGGCGAAGGTGGTGAACATTACGCTCATGCCAAGCACTTGTATCAGTCTGTTGAAAACATCAAGAAACATATTCCCAAGTAGGCAATTTCAGACGTTACCTATAGAATGGATCCGTCATAGTGACGGGTCTTTTTTTGTGTCCTAAGCAAACTCATGTCCGCTATTATAAAACCATGATAAAATCTTGGCTCTGCCAAGCTAATCCGTTTCTATCTGATTTTCTTCTGCATTTTTTCAAAGTTGTCTGGAAAGTCTTTTTCTACAGAAGAGAAAATCCTAAGCTTTATTCCAGCGTTATCTTTTTACGGGGATCATAATCTACGGCGGTGGCGTAAATGTCTGTCACCTGTTGATAAAAATTTCGTTCGGAGGAACGGATGTCGCGAATACGCTGGAGCAATTCCTTGAAATAGCGGTTGTGTCCATTTTTCAATCGTTCGTCATCCAGCGCAAAACCCTTTTGAATAAATTCGTGCAGACGCGTTGTGGCCCATGTCCTGAAGCGAGTCGCCACTGGAGATTGCACGCGGTAACCGATGGCAATGATGACATCGAGATTGTAATGGTCCAGTTCTCGGCGGACCTCTCTTGACCCTTCTTTTTGAACTATAAAGAATTTCTTTATAGTTGCCTCTTTCGGCAAATCGTCATCTTTGTAGATATTGTCGATGTGCTGCCCGATATTCTGACGAGTGGTATCATAGAGCTCCGCAAGCTGGACTTGGGTCATCCAGACATCTTCATCGGCAAAACGGAACGCATGGCCGTGTACGCCGACTTGACACGGATTGCCTTTGTAGTTACATTTTGTGCAGTAAAAAGCATCGCGGCGGCCTAGCTGGCCAAAGGATAATCCATGGAAACTTGTAGCTACGAATACACTGCACGAATCGAAGTGCGTTACGCCGAAACCGACCAGATGGGCATTGTCCATCATTCTGTTTATGCCGTATGGTTTGAGCAGGCCCGCACCGAGTTTTTCCGCACTGCCGGCGCAAGCTACGCCGACATGGAAGCCGAAGGTTTCGCCTGCCCCGTCTTGGAACTGGGCGTGCAGTACAAGGCCCCCACCCACTACGGCGAATTCGTGGATATCAAGACCACCTTGGTCAAGGAAGACAAGCTCCGTTACCGCTTCAAGTACGAGCTTTCTGTAGATGGCAAACTTTGCACCGTGGGCACTACCTTGCACTGCTTTACCAAGGGCGGGCGCCCCACCAGGGAACTGCCTGCAAAGATCGCCGTGTTCTTCCCCGCCGACGCAAAGTAGTCGCAACAGCGGAATAATTATTCATTAATCTTTGTTAATTGTTCACTGTTAATTGTTAATTAATATGGACCAGCCCTTAGCAGAACGTTTACGCCCCCAGAACCTGGATGAGTTTCTTGGACAGAACAAGATTCTCGGTGCCCAGAGCCTGTTGCGCAAAAGCCTCGAGAACGACACCGTCCCCAGCATGATTTTCTGGGGCCCTCCGGGCTGCGGAAAGACTAGTCTCGCCCACGTGATCAAGCAGAATACCCGCAAGGCATTTGTGGCGTTGTCCGCGGTTTCCAGCGGCGTCAAGGAAGTTAAAGAAATTCTGGCAGACGCCCGCAAGATGAAGGCCATGTTCCAGGACACGATTCTCTTCATCGACGAAATTCACCGCTTTAACAAGGGCCAGCAAGACGCATTGCTGGGCGCCGTGGAAGACGGCACCGTAACGCTTATCGGCGCCACTACGGAAAATCCGGGCTTCGAGGTGAACGGCGCATTGCTTAGCCGCTGCCAACTGATTCTGTTTGCGCCCTTGAGCAAGGAAGACTTGCGCACTCTGATTTTCAGCGCCCTGAAGGAACACCCCCGCGGTCTGAAGCTCTCCGACGTGGAAGTGGAGGAAGCCGTGGTGGACAAACTGATTGCCCAGTCCGAAGGGGACGCACGATTCCTGCTGAATCAGCTGGAATGGATCGGCGGAAACCTGGGTGGCAAAAAAGTTATCGACGAAAAACTGCTGGAAGAATTCCAGTACAAGAAGCCCCTGCGTTACGACAAGAGCGGCGAAGAACATTACAACCTGATTTCTGCGCTGCACAAGTCTGTCCGCGGAAGCGACCCCGACGCCGCCGTGTACTGGCTGCACCGTATGCTTCAAGGCGGCGAGGACCCGCGTTACCTATTGCGTCGAATGATTCGTATGAGCATGGAAGACGTTGGCCTTGCAGATCCTAACGCATTGTTGCTGGCCACAAGCGCCCGCGAGGCCTTTGATTTTTTGGGGAATCCCGAGGGCCTTATTGCATTGGACGAACTGGCCGTATATCTCGCGCTGGCTCCCAAGAGCAACAGCCTTGAAGTTGCCGGCATGATGGCCGACGATGTCATCCGCCAGACCGGAACACTTCCCGTGCCC
The DNA here is from genome assembly GCA_045597525.1 of Fibrobacter sp. GTDB lineage: Bacteria > Fibrobacterota > Fibrobacteria > Fibrobacterales > Fibrobacteraceae > Fibrobacter. The sequence goes on from JAZLKF010000061.1 coordinate 223,309, forward strand.
CGCGCCTTCCGCAACTCCGTCACCCGCGTAGGTAAGCAGCTTGGCTACGGCAACGGCTATCAGTACGATCACGACTCCCCCGGTGGCTATTCCGCCCAGGAACATCTGCCCAAGCAGCTGGAAGGCATGCGCTTTTACCAGCCCAAGCAAATCGGCAAGGAAAAACTTTTCGCTGAACGCCTGGAACAGCTCAAAGCAATCCGCAACGAAAAGCTAGGCCGCAAGACAGAAACTGCAGAAGAAAAGAAAGACTCATCGCTTTAAAATTCAGCAACTACGCCAAGCCCTCCTGGAAATACGATCCTGTCGCGATCAAGAGACCCCTTGTTTATGTCGAAATTCGTATAGTAACTGCCGTTCCCGGCAAAAAATTGAAATCCCAGTTCAAAGTACGCACCAAAGTGCTTGGCAAACATGTGCTGATATCCAAATCCAAAAACAAGACGCCAATAATTGATCTCTTTGGATGATTCTTCCAAATACGAATCCTTGCTATTCACATTGTGGATGATAAAACCTTCAAACTCGCCATGAATCCACTCGGATGAATGAAAAGCGTACGGACCAGTAAGTCCCATAAAACGATAGGCAATACCGATCCCTCCCATAAAGTCATAATCAGAGTCATACCCCATTAAATGAACGTTGCTAGAAAGATGTTCATCCTTCATTGTATACTCAACGCTTGTCATTCCATGGTATGGACCAAAACCCAAGCTTACACCGAATTGTGCATAACACATCCCAGCAAGCATGCACAGTAGTGCTTGAAACTTTTTCATGTTTTCCTCCTTTTTTACCAACGCTTCACTGGAGGGACAATGTCACATAAGGCAGGTGAACCCCCAGGTTTAAAAAAAATAGCTGATGCTACGCAAATTCCAAGACGAACTAAATAATTTGATTGTTGTTGCGTGTTCGTTAAAGAAATGGAACTATCGAGAACAAAATCCTTTATAGCGACATTGAAACTAAAATCCACAACAATAGAATCCTGTTTATCAACATATTTTTTTAACGAATCTATTACTAATTGTGCTTGGCAATATCCCTGCAACAGAAGCAACAAAGAAAAAAACAGTATCATTCGAAAACTTATCATAGATAAACGGCTTCCATCAAAAATTAGCGATAAGAAAGTGGGTACTTTGAAAGAATTGCATCACGAATATTTTGGGGCAAATTTTTGCTTGTTTTCGCTCTGAATTCTAAATCCTTATGCCTTACATAATGCATTCCGACAACACCATAATCAGTAGCCCTTCTAAAATTGGGGTCCTTCTCGTTTCCCGTAAGCTGCGTATTCGCCTGAGGATTAAAACCCGTCAAATCTTCGTTCGGATTAGGAACACTTCCTGTTGAAATTGAGAACTCCATAAAAGGAGTTATCTTACATCTAACCGTAATATCTTCCGTATCACAGCATGTATCTAAATCCGTATCATGAGTGGTTTTTGCACATGAGAAATTTCCGTATCCATCAAAACCACAACCACTAAAACAGTAGGATCTTATTCCATTTCGATCAGGATCAAACGCAGCCCAGCGCCACACCTTTCCTTCAATTGGGCCTCTCCAAACAAGCTGACGCTTTTTGAAATACGTCTCGGAGCCTGCGGTTGAAATGACTTTGTAATCTGATATGAAAGATTCCGCAATCATTCGATACGGATAAATCTCCACCGTTATCTTTGAATCATATGTAGCGGTTTCAACAACTTCCTTTTTTAAAGCTTTGAGCTGCTTAAGATAGGGATCTTCTTCTGCGGAATCATCACAACCATCACAGGACAAACCTATATAGTCACATTTTTCAAACAATATTCTATCTGACAAAAGCGTATCGCCATTTACAAGCGCAATAAATCCATAGTCCTCATTCATGGCAAGCCAAGATGTGGGACACACATAATCAAGAGGACGTTCAATAGAATGACTATAATCGGCATCCTCTGCAATACGTTTTGCGTACGAAGTTTCTAACTTTAAGAATTCATCAAGAGAATCTAGTACCAACCCTTTTTTATCAACATCTTTTTTTAAGGTTGCTTCTTGAAAAAATCGAATTCTATTCCCTTTTTCGTCAAATTCAAAATATGGAAGTATTGAATCCCCCAAGTTTTCCTTATAGAAATGTTCAGAAAAGGAATTGTTTAGTGAGCCATCTCGAGCTTCATCACCTCCAAGATTTGAATTGTCACAAGCCCACAGTAAAATCGCAATAAGACAAGGTAATTTCTTCATCGTATCCTCCCTTATACTGAAAAATAATAAATCTAACACAAAATGAGGTAGAGGAACTCTCATTGTATAAAAAGTAACGGGAATAAAATTTCTAGGTCATTCATCCCTACGGATTCAGAACAACACACCGACTAGAACTGTTCCAGGATCTTGATGCGGTCAGGAGTGTCCGGATGCGTACAGAAAATGGTGTTCACCTTCTTCACCAAGCCGTGGAGCATGCCGTTGTCGTCTTCTTCATCCGGGTGAATGATGTAGAGCTGAGCCACGTCGTTACGGTTCACGAAGGCCAGGCCCGGTTCGTCGGAAACCTTCTGCAAGGCCCTAGCCAATGGCAGGGGGTCGCCGCAAAGTTCTGCGGCACCGGCGTCCGCCACAAATTCGCGGGAGCGTGAAATTGCAAGGCGGTTGATGTAGCTGAAGAAGTAAGCTATAGAAGAAATCACCAAGCCCACCAAGGCCACAATCATCACAATGAGAATGAGACCCCCTTCGTTCTTGTTGTTGCGACGGCTGCTGCGGGGACGGGAACGAAGCATTGCCTTGATCACTTCCATAAAGATGCTCTGCACCAAAGAAATCAAGCCCACGAACACGATGCACACCACCATGAGGCGGGTGTCGCGATTCTTGATGTGGGTCAGTTCATGGCCCACCACGGCGGCCAATTCCTCGTCATCCAGCTTTTCGATAAGGCCCGTAGTCAACGTAACGGTAAAGGACTTGATGTCGATGCCGCTGGCAAAGGCGTTCAGGCCCGGATCCTCCACAATGTTAATCTGTGGCATCTCGATGCCGCCTGCAATGCAGAGGTTCTCCACGATGTTATAGACCCTGAGATTGTCCTTGCGTTCCACCGGCTTGGCGTGAGTCACGTGACGGATCAGGGAGACATTGAACATGTAGGCGAACAAGAACCAGATGGCAACGACGCCTATGGTAAACGGCAGGGCCTTCAAGAAGCAGAACCAGATGACAGGCCAGTTGGCGCCGTAAGATTCCACACGATGCATCGCCGATTCACGGCAGGCACTGGCAACGGTGTTGCCCGTGGCAGAATCAATCACCAAGTCGCCAAAGAAATCGCAAGTCAGGCCAAAATAGTCCATCACAAAGATGAACGCCCAGACCATAGCCAGAATAATGACGGGATACATACACAACAGGATCGCGGTGTTCCTGTTATTCCGCCAAATCTGGGTTTGCATCCCCACGTATTTCATTAGAACTTAACTTCGGGAGCCTTGTTCAGGGATTCGCGGCTTTCAGTAGCTTCGTACATAGCGGCACGCTTGAAATTGAACATGCCAGCAATGATGTTGTTGGGGAAAACTTCGCAAGCGTTGTTGAATTCCTTGGTTGCGGAGTTGAAGAAGCGGCGAGCTGCAGCCAGCTTGTTTTCGATGTCGGAAAGTTCAGTCTGGAGCTGGAGGAAGTTGGTGTTGGCCTTCAGTTCCGGATAAGCTTCCAAGGAAACGCGGAGGCCGGCGAGAGCACTGGACATGGCCTTGTCTGCAGCAACCTTTTCATCAACAGTCTGGGCACCCATACCGGCGGCGCGGGCGGCGGTAATCTTTTCCAGGGTTTCCTTTTCGTGAGAGGCATAGCCCTTCACGGTAGAAACCAGCTGGGGAACCAAGTCAAAACGCTGCTTCAGCTGAACGTCGATGTTGGCGAAAGCGTTTTCGCGGTTGTTGCGGAGCTTCACCAGCTTGTTGTAAGTGGTGATCAGCAAGAGGACCAGGACGACGATAACGGCAATAATAATTCCGGCTACCATAATATTCTCCTTGAAATTGTTTTTACTTTGTAAATGTACTATAAAAAAGTGATCTGGGATGATGTGTATCCAGATACGCCCGACCAATTTACCCTAATTCGTCCTTCAGGAATTTTTCCAATGTATCCTTTTGGGGTAAGGCCAGCATGTAGGTAGAAACGAACAGTTTGTTGTCCATTCCGGCCAAAGCATACTCCACCATTTTCTTGCCCTTCTTTGTGCAAAGGAGAATCCCCACGGGAGGGTTGTCCCCTTCGTTCATCTCATTTTCCTTGTAGTAGGAGACGTATGCATTCAGCTGCCCCAAGTCGCCATGGTTAAAGGAATCATCCTTCAGTTCGACAATCACATTGCAGTGCAAAACCCTGTTATAGAAAACAAGGTCCACAAAGTAATATTCATCGTCAATAACGATTCGCTTTTGACGAGACTCGAAGCAGAAACCCTTGCCCATCTCTAAAAGGAATTCCTGCAGGTGATCCATGATAGCTCCTTCCAAGTCACTTTCGTTGAAAGGCCTTGCGGGCAAGTTCAAGAATTCAAAAGTGAAAGGCTCCTTGATACCATAACCTAGAGGAGTTTCGCTCACGGTCTGCTGAAGCAGTTTTTTAGGGTCCTGGCTGATACCCGCCCTAAAGAACAGGTTTGTCGTGATCTGCCTACGAAGTTCCTTGACACTCCAGCAGCACTTGATACATTCCGTTTCGTAGAAAAAGCGTGCAAAGGAATCCTCGACCGTCATAATTTCAATGATATGCGAAAATGACATACTTGTAACAAGCTTTTCTGCCGGCGTTTCGAATTCGTCCGACAGCGTTGGACTAATTCCGCTAGCCAAATAACCCTTGATTTTAGGGTAAATTTGATAAAAACGACGACAATTTTTAAACAGAGTCTCGTTCATCCCTCTTGTATTCAACCGAGCTTCAATATTTTTCAGCAATTTTTCACCATACTTCGCACGATCAAGGCCTTTCTGCTCGTATTCAACGATATAATACCCTATCAGATAATTCCTGATGGTGGCAAGCTTGTTTACTGCCTTCACAGAAGCCGAGTAGGCATTCTTATGAATCTGCTCCAGAGAACTGGCCAGACCTTCGAAAGTCTGGGGGTTGGAATTTTGCCAATCGTTGGGCAACTTGAAATCCTGAATTTGACTGGACATAGTATCTCCTTAGAAAGAAAACAAAATTTTTTCCACAAAAAAAAGACATCTGTTTTCAGATGCCTTGGAGATACTTTTTCGAACCTCGGGCAGAATTATAGTTAATACCTAAATGCTGGCAAGGTTAGAAATGTAATTTGTTTGTAAAAAGGAAATCCGGGCTCAAGGCCGGGATGACATGCGGGATTAGACAGGATCGTTCACAGGCTTGCTGTAGTCACGTTCGCCGAAGAGGGCGGTACCTACGCGAATCATGGTGGAGCCTTCTTCGATGGCAACTTCCAGGTCGCCGGTCATGCCCATGGACAGCTGGTCGAAATTTGCGAACACGCCGCCCTTGGCCAAGTATTTCTGCTGGAGATTGCGGAGGAAGGCAAAGCATTCGCGGGAATCTTCTGCAACGCCAGTGTTCTTGCCGATGGTCATGAGCCCACGGAATTTCAAGTGCGGGAAATTGCGGCCTTCCAATGCCGCCAAAAATTCATCCGCGCGGGCGATATCTAACCCGCTCTTGGTTTCTTCTTCACCGGCATTCACCTGGAAGAGAATTTCCAAAGTCTTACCATTGTCGCCGGGAAGTGCCGCGCAAACCTTTTCCAGTTTTTCAACGGCTTCCATGCTGGCGATGGAATGAATGCAGTCGGCGACGATGGCGGCCTTCTTCAGCTTGTTGCTCTGCACAGGGCCAATGACATGGCACTGCACCGGGCTTCCGTCAAGAGCCGTGCGGCGATCGCTGAACTTGGTTTCCGCTTCCTGCACGCGGTTTTCGCCAAAGACTTTTGCACCCAGGGCAATTGCGTTTTCCACTGCTTCCGCCGGGTGGAACTTGCTGACCCAAACCAAAAGCACAGATTCACGGGAACGGCCAGCCTTTTCGCAGGCAGCCGCAATTCTCGTTTCCAATTTGGCCAGCTGGCCACCCATTTCTTCAAGAGTAAATTCCATGCCCGAAATATAACTTTTTATATATTGTTCCAAGAAAGGCATAAAATTTTGAAGAAATTATTACTGGTCATATTTGCGATTGTATTCCTATGTGGGGGCGTTCTCCCCGCAGTGGAAGACTATCTGGATGAAGTCGCAAACAGTAAGGAAGTCCTCACGTTTTTTGGCAAGAAAGATTCCCCCGAAAAACTGAAAAAGTTCATTACCTCGGTGAACCAGAAATTAAGCGATGCAGACGTGAGCCGTTTTGCTACCTATATCCTGACTTATTCAAAACAGTACGATGTTGATTACAAGCTGGTAGCATCTGTCATCGCCCAGGAAAGCAGATTCAAGGTCAACGCCAAGAGTCGTGTGGGTGCGCTGGGGCTAATGCAGATTATGCCCACCACAGGAAAGAACGTGGCTCAAAAACTGAAACTTCACAACTACAGCTTGTTGGACGCCAATGACAATATCCAGATTGGCGTAAAGTTTATATCCATGCTTTATCACGAATATAACGGCGACATCAACCTGATGCTAGCCCACTATAACGGCGGTTACAGACAGGCGGAGCTGTACAAGACCTTCCGTTATTTTGAACTCTTGCGCTTGATCGCAATGAAGTACGAAACCTTTGACTACGTAAAAAAAGTCAAAGCCAATTACCGAAAGATTAATCGAGAGATTTAAACGTCACGAATTATTCGCAAGTCACCGCTAATTTCAACCAGGCAGAATCAAGCGTCAATCTTTTCAAACTTACACCATCAGCAATTGTATAGTCCATTTCATCACCAGCCTTTTCTGATCGAGGATCAAACTCGCCATTCTCCACAGGTCCCGTAAATGTCAAACATTTTAACGGTGTAGTTTTGAATTCAAGTTCAGCTTCAACATTTGCTTCAGAAAAACGCTCCAAAAGCCGTTCAATAAAAAGAGGCGTAGACTCTATCAAAGAATCACTAAATTGAAAAGACTTTCCCGAACCAACATATACCTGTAGGGAATCTTCAACTTGAGGATAACCCCATCTAAATTTTACCTCAACATCAACGTCTAATGAATTAACAATCTCACCGAGTTTACATACGTTTTCCCAAACATCAGCTTGAGCAACAGAATCTTTTGAACAAGATACAAATACACAAAAGATTACAAGGTAAATAAAAAGACGCTTAATCATTAGTCAATCCTTTTTTATTTCAATTTCCAATAATCAAACAACATATTTAAATTATCTTCGGTATAAGATCGCCCGTCTACTCCCGATTTTAAATTTTTCAAAATATAGTTTTTCACTTCAGGCAAAGTCTTAGAGACTAAAAACGCCTTTTCTACATCTGTAATTTTGAATCCAGACACCTTATCTATATTAGACTTATAACCGTCAGCAGATTTTGTATTTACATCTATTAAATCCTGACCAATCCCAACATATGCGGAGGAATAACTTACTCCACAAGTGGATTTTAAATCCCCAGAACAATATCTGTTATTCGTAAAATACCATTCAATTCCTCTGGTAAACGCATCCCTATAATTTTCTTTTTCATCATTAAATAACGAACTCTTTTGATTTGAATACAACGAAAAATGAGCAACTTCGTGAATAGTAGACCGATATATGCCATCAGATTGTCTATCATCGGTTGCCAACATCATAATTCTATCATCAAACATTGTAGAAGAACTTAATATGTAAAACCCCCATACCCCATCCTTATACTGATATCCGGCATCACTCATCGCTTTTTTAAAATCGGACTTATTCTTATAATACACTTCTATATCCAAACTTTGATTACCAGCAGTATTACTTCGCGGTTTTTTCAATCCAAATCGATTGCCATACCAATATTGATATGCAGCGGTCCAGACCGCACACCACCTGGCCTCTTTTCCTGTAAATGTTTCATTCCAGTCGGAGTGCTTATTATTCTTTTCAATCTCAAGATCTTCACCATAAATTGAGTGTCCATCTTCAAGCAAAAATTCATCAGAGTCAAAATTAGCTTCATAATCAATGTCAAAACTCCACTTTTCTGGAATTGAAAAATGACCATTCACATCAGTATGAGCTTCGCGCCAATAGTATGAATAACCACCCGTTACACGAACACCCACCAATGGTTGCTCCCCAAGGTAATCATCCACAAATTTTAGTGTTCCACCTAATTTCTTCGCACTGCTAAATAGAGACCACGCAAGCTTAGGTTTTTCACCGACATTTAGTTCAGTTGCAGATGATTTAAGACGTTCTGCAAGATTTCCTGTCATCTCCAATGAATTCCATTCAACCTCATGTAAGGATACTCCAAGTTCATCTAGTTTGGAGGAAGCCTTCTTTGCAAGACCCTTCATAGCATTACCATCATCCAACACATCATCTGGTTCTACAAGAAAAAGTTCCTTGATAATCTCATACCTCGTTGGTCCAAACTTATAATCAACTGGAACCGTGGCAAATAAGGGTACAATAGAATCAGGCAGCGAAAGGTCCTTGTAAACAACAGGCTTCTTAATAGGCTTATAGTCTAGGGGATGCTTAAACAATACAAGGGATGAATCATATTGTTTTAATTCATACGCCCCCTTCTTTCCATCCGCAAGAAACCTTATATACAGGTAATTCGGCTCAAAAGACAAACCGCTTACATCAGCCGAATCTTCCGCACTATGACACTTTGCCAGGGCCGTCTTACGTAGAGCCTCACTCATATTTTCTACGGTATAGGGGTCTTGGGCAGGATTGCTAACTACAGCAGAAGAATGACATTAACGAAAGGTGCGACCTCCTCAGAAACGGGAATTTGAGGATTGGACATCTCAGAACAGGCGCAGAGCATCAAAGATGCCACACCAAGGCAGAATATATTTTTCAACGGATCCTCCTAACGAACCACAATGTTTCCTTGTACAAACTATTTCGAACAAAGCATCGTCCAATATAAAAAAAGTAAATTTCAACGTCAATACAAAATCAATCATCCTTCTTACCCCACATCCCAAAAAGACCCGCAGATTTTTTCCGCGGGTCCTTTAATTTTTTGGCTTAAGTGTCAAAAGGATACCTGAAAAAGGGTATCCTTTGCTTTAAGTGTCATTTGGATACCTAAATCCGCTTCAATCCCTTTATCCGTCTGCGTTCAGACGAGAAAAATGTTCCAAAATCATGGTCTTGCGACTATTCTTGGATATGCCCTTGTGAAGGCGTAAGATGGACTTCAAATCTGTAAACATAGATTCGATTCCATTGTTCGTGTTTGGGACACCTGACCCATACATTTCCTCGAAGGTCCATAGAAAACGCATGTTTCTTTTTATGCTGTGATAGGCGCTTCGAAGGTTCTTATGCGTGTAGTGCATTTTTCCGTCGGTGTACAAAGCCCGTTCCTTTAGGAAAGCCGTCCACTTACTTTCCCATTCGCCAAACAGTCCTTCAAAGGAAGCCCGGTCTGTGAGGACCATGAAGTAGGTCAGCTCAAGAAGTTCTCTTGATGCAGGCAGTTTTGGCCTGCTAGTCAACCAATGCTTGACGGTCTTTATCTGATGAAATTGGCAGTACTGAAACGGATACCTGGATAGCCGCTCTCTCAGGCCCCGTAAGCCATCGCTGACGATGCACACAATTTCAAAGCCGTTCTTTTCCAGCCATTCAACGCCTTCAACATAGTCTTCAACGCGCTCCTTTCTGTTTATGAATTTTGACCAGACAACATGTCCCTTGATTGAATCCTTGATCGCAATGACGCCAAAATTCCACCCCCAGTATGTTGCATCCATTAGGGCTATGATTTTGTCGGGAGATGTTTTTATGACAGGAGCCGGGAAAGATTTAATTATTCTGCAAACCGTGGTTTGAACCACAAAAAAAAGCAAATTTTACCCATTTTATAAAAATATCGCTCTAGCCCAGTATTTGCAAGGGCTAGAGGCTATTTCGGGTATCCAAATGACACATTAGCCAATTTTTTATTCCGTATTACCCAACCGACGAAAAATAATCAGTGATCAAATAATAAAGATTGCAAACTCTTGAATTGATGATATAAAGAACCAGAACGAGCAAAATTATATGTATTGCCAATAAACATTGAGAAGGGACAATCTTCTTCCCTGCAATACAACTGTAGCCATTTAGAAACACCAACCTAGAACCAATAAAAAATATCAGAGGGAGCGTTACAATCAAAGTCGCGAGAAACATAAAACCAAAAGAAATCAGTGTTGCAAAAGCCATACCCAAAAACCAAGGTAAAAATGGAATCATAGAAATTACAAATAAACCTTCGTAGGTTTTAACACCTCTTAAGCAAAACAAGTAAACCAAGGACAATGGCACCGCAAGCGATAACGGCAAAAAACATTCAGCCATTCTTTCACCGATGTAATTGAAGCTATCCATATTTTCATACCCATAAGCTTCATTTACAGCCACTTCCCTTTTATACCAAAAATACGGAAAGATTCCTAAAGCCATATTTTCAATCATGCAGATGATAACGCCTACCTTATTTACTTTAAAAGGTACGACATTTTCATTTGTCATTTCAGCATTCTCTTCCATAACCCCAACTTACAAAAAAGACCGCAGCAAAAACTGCGGTCCTTTAATTTTTATTTCTTCTTGCCAGGCTTCTTAGGCGCCACCTTCACAGGCTTAGCGGGCTTTTTCACTGCGACGTTCTTTGCAGACTTTTCGGATTCTTCATCCTCACTGTCCTCGTCCTTTTCAGCGACAGAGCCTGCGGCAGCAGGCGAAACCTTCACTCCCCTAAAAAGGATCTTGATGATTTCGTCGATGTGCTTGTGGGTGTAGATCTTCAGGCCCTTCTTGGCGGGAGCGGGAAGTTCGTTTACATCCTTCTGGTTGGCCACCGGCAAGCGCAAGGTCTTTACGCCAGCCTGGAGAGCGGCCAAGGCCTTTTCGTTCAAGCCGCCGATGGCCAGGCAGTTTCCAGTCAGGCTCACTTCGCCGGTGAAGGCAATGTCTGTGGGAATGGGATGGCGGGTGAATGCAGAAAGCAGGCACAGCGTGAGAGCGATACCAGCGGAGGGGCCGTCCTTAGGTACAGCGCCTTCGGGGACGTGAATGTGAATGTCGGTCTTGGCAAACTTCTCAGCATCGATGCCGAACTGTTCGAAACGTTCGCGGACAAGGCTCAAGGCAATCTGTGCAGATTCCTTCATCACGTCGCCCAGCTTACCGGTCATGAGCAGGTTGCCCTTGCCCGCCATGAGTGAACATTCGATAGGCAGGATTTCGCCACCCACACTTGTCCAGGCAAGGCCTGTCACTACGCCCGGGCGACCCGGTTCCGGCAACTGACTTTCCATAAAGCGAGGAGCGCCCAGGTATTCCTGCAAAGTCTTTTCGTTCAGTTCCTTGGCAAACTTCTTGCCCATCACCATGTCTTTCGCGCGATGGCGAACCACGTCTTCCAGGGTGCGTTCCAGTTCGCGGACGCCTGCTTCACGGGTCCAGTCGCGAATTACCTTACGGACGATTTCGTCGGAGAAGGCAATGTCTTCGCCAAGCTTCACGCCGGTGCGTTCGCAAATACGGGGCACCAGGTAGTTAGACGCAATCTTTTCCTTTTCGTGGGGATAGTAACCCGGCAGGCGCATAATTTCCAAGCGGTCATGGAGGGCTTCGGGAATCTGGTTCTCGTTATTGGCGGTTGCAATGAACAGCACGCGAGAAAGGTCCAGGCCCACTTCCATGAAGTGGTCGGTAAAGTCGTGATTCTGTTCCGGATCCAGAACTTCGAGCATGGCGCTGGCGGGATCACCGCGGAAGTCGCTGGCCATCTTGTCGATTTCGTCCAGAAGGATAATGGGGTTCATGCACTTGGCGCGCTTCAAGGCGTGAATGAAACGGCCCGGCATGGCGCCGATGTAAGTGCGACGGTGACCGCGGATTTCGGCTTCGTCACGAACGCCACCCAAGGTGATGCGGACAAAGCTACGCTGCATGGCCTTTGCGATGGATTCCACCAAGGTAGTCTTACCAACGCCCGGAGGACCAACAAGGCAAAGGATCGGTGCGCGGCGTTCGGTGCCGGTAAGCTTCAGCACGGCCACGTATTCCATGATGCGGTCCTTTACTTTGTCCAGACCGAAGTGCTTTGCGTCCAGCTCGGACTTCACCTTCTTCATGTTCAGGCTGGTTTCGGTAAACACATTGTACGGAAGCGTAAGGAACCAATCCAGGTAATTGCGGCTCACGGCATATTCCGGGGACGTGGGCTGCATCATGCGCATGCGGGAAATTTCTTCTTCCAGCTTTTCCTGGATGGCGGGAGCAAACTTCTTTTCTTTAATCTTCTTCAGCAGCTGATCCGGTTCGGAGGAACCGTTGTCGCCGTCAAGTTCATCTTGCAGCTGGCGGATCTGTTCGGAAATGAACCATTCCTTCTGCTGCTGGGCCATCTTCTGGCGAACGCTCTGCTGAACCTTCACCATGACGTTGTCGTTGCTTGCAGCCACCTGCATCACTTCGAGCAGTCGGTCTGCCAAGGCCTCGATATTGCCAATTTCAAGCAGGCGCTGGCGTTCATCCAGAGAAACCTGAAGGAAAGGGATCATGCCGTAGAAGGCATTGAGGTGACTGTCCATAGTGAACAAGGCGTCCACCATGCCGTCGGAAATATTCCTGTGCATGGAATATTCGCGGAACTGGTTCAGCACCGTTTCAAACTTTTCACTCTTGTCCCCAAGAGCAATGGAAGGCTTCCTGGGGGAAACTGTGACCTGCAGAAAACCGTCGTCCTTGGCAATGGAACGCAGGTCCACCACTGCTTCGCCTTCCAGCACAACCTTCACGCATCCGTTGGGGAACGGAGTCACGTTGCTGACGCGAGCCAGCACACCCACGGAGTACAAGTCCAGCATGGGGTTTTCAATCAGTTCCTGCTCAATGTTCTTTTGAGCGGCAAGAATGATTTCGTTGTCGTGAATTTCAGCATATTCCAGGGCCTTGAGAGAAATATCGCGGCCCACCAGAATACGGCGGGTTGTCAAAGGGAAAACAACAGCGTCCCTCAACGGGAGCAGGGGGAAAGTTTTCGAAAAGTCAATAACCAAAATTTTTCTCCAAAAGCCCCACGTTCTATGGAGCGGGCCCGACTAAGAAGATTTCTTGCGAGACTTCTTGCCGGATTCTGCAGCTGAGTTCAAGCTCTTCTTTACCATGGCTGCGGTTACCACAAGATTCTTGGTTTCGGAGCCAGGCAGTTCAAACATGGCGCGCTGCAAGGACTTCTCCAGAACGGAACGAAGGCCGCGGGCACCTGTTTTGCGGACGATGGTCTCGCGGACAATTTCCTTGAGGGCACCGTCTTCGAATTCCAGCTCGATACCGTCCATGGCAAACAGGCTCTTGTACTGCTTTACCAAGGCGTTCTTGGGCTGGGTCAGAATATTAAGCAATGCGGCTTCATCCAGTTCCTCGAGGGCAACGGCAATAGGCAAGCGGCCCACGATTTCGGGGATCAAACCAAACTGGATCAAGTCATCGGGTTCCATAACCTTGAAAAGTTCACTCAAGGTATTTTCTTCGGAGCTGCGAATGTCGGCGCCGAAGCCCATGCCGCCCTGGTTTACACGGCGGGCAATGATCTTGTCCAATGTTTCGAAGGCGCCACCGCAGATAAACAGGATGTTGCGGGTATTGACCTGCACAAGGGCCTGTTCAGGGTGCTTACGGCCACCCTTGGGAGGCACTGCAGCCACGGTACCTTCGAGAATCTTCAAGAGGCCCTGCTGAACGCCTTCGCCGCTTACGTCACGGGTAATGGAAGGGTTAGCTGTCTTACGGGCAATCTTGTCGATTTCGTCAATAAAGATAATACCACGTTCTGCCTTGGCCACGTCGTAGTCGGCAGCCTGGAGCAAACGGACGATGATGTTTTCAACGTCTTCGCCAACGTAGCCTGCTTCGGTAAGCACAGTAGCGTCGGCAATGGTAAAGGGAACGTCAAGGAAGCGGGCCATGGTCTGGGCAAGCAAAGTCTTACCAGAGCCTGTAGGGCCTACCAACAGCAAGTTGGACTTGTCCACTTCCACGTCGTCCTTGGAATTGTGAGTTTGTTTGTAACGCAGGCGCTTGTAGTGGTTGTACACAGCCACAGAAAGAGCCATCTTTGCCTGGTCCTGGCCGATAACGAATTCGTCCAGGTGGGCCTTGATTTCGGAGGGGCGGGGCAGCGGCTTCGAGGCGATCTCAGCGGCGTCTGCAGCCTGTTTTGCGCGGGAGCGGTCTTCTTCGATAATGCGATGGCACATGGAAACACAGTCGCTGCAAATCTGCACGCCTGCACCAGTAATCATCTTCTCGACTTGTTCCGCCGGCTTGCCACAGAAACTGCAAGTCACGGTGGGATGGTTCTTCCCGCTACGATACATTAAATTCCCTCTTTACGCGGCACAAAAATTTCGTCGATGACGCCAAAAGCCTTGGCTTCTTCGGGACTCATATAGAAATCGCGGTCCGTCTTTTCGCGGACTTCGTCGATAGCCTTGCCAGTGTGCTTGGCAACGATTTCTGCAAGGGTGTCCTTGGTGCGGACAATTTCCTTTGCGGTAATCTGGATATCGGTGGACTGACCGGTGGCAGCGCCAGACGGCTGGTGCAGCATGATGCGGGAATGAGGCAGAGCATAGCGTTTGCCCTTGGTTCCTGCAGCAAGGAGCACGGCGGCCATGGAGGCGCAACTACCAATACAGATTGTAGCGATGTTCGGGCGAACATGCTGCATGGTATCGTAAATGGCCAAACCTGCCGACACGTAACCACCGGGGCTGTTGATGTACAGCGTAATATCCTTTTCCGGATTCTCGTATTCAAGGAAAATCAACTGGGCCATAACATTGTTGGCCACTTCATCGTTAATGGGAGTGCCCAAGAAGATGATGCGTTCCTTCAGGAGACGGGAATAGATATCGTAGGCGCGTTCACCGCGACCGGTGGTCTCAATGACGGTAGGGATGATCATTCATTAACCTCTTTTACTTGGATTCTTCAGCGGCCGGGCGGATACCGACGATAAAGTCAGCAGCCATCTGAACGCGGAGTTCATCGCGCAGGCCATTGATACGGCCGGACTGACGGAAGTGGTTCTTCAGGGATTCGAAGTCCACGTTGTATGCGGTAGCCATGGTCTTGAGACGTTCGTCAACCACTGCCTGAGTGGGCTTGATCTTTTCTGCGGTAGCAACGAAGTCGAGAATGCGGTGCTTCTTGATTTCGCGGACTGCTTCAGGAGCGAGAGCCTTAACCTGTTCTTCAGTGGGTTCCACCATGTCCTTTTCGCTCTGGGCGTTACGGTTCATGGACCAGCGGATCAGGTCAACGACGCGAGCGTTGGGAACTTCGAAGGGGTTAGCTTCGATGAGCTTGTCGATAGCTTCGTTGATAGCCTTGTTCTTGGCAGCGTCCTTCTTCTGGTTGGAGAGGCCTTCAGCAAGATTCTTCTTCAGGTCTTCCAGGTCCTTAACGCCAACCTGTTCGAAGAAAGCTTCGTCCATGGTGGGAGGAACGATGGCGCGAACGTCGGTAACTTCAACCTTGAACTGAGCGGTCTTGCCACGATAGCGTTCGTCCTTGTGGTCTTCCGGATACTGGAAGTTGATTTCCTTGGTTTCGCCAGCAGATGCGCCGTTGAGGCCTGCGTCGAATCCCGGAGAAGCAGATTCACCCAGGAGAGAACGGAATTCCTTGTTTTCGGGGAGGTCCTGCTTTTCGCCATCGATGATAACTTCGATGTAGTTACCAACAACTACGTCGCCCTTTGCAGCGGCGCGGTCAACGTGTTCGTCGCGGCTCCACATCTGGACCAGGCGCTGGTATTCAGCTTCAACTTCTTCTTCGCTGATTGCAGTTGCCGGAACGGTGATGCCAGTGTCTGCGTAACCCTTGATGTCGATTTCCGGATCGATTTCGACTTCCACCTTAAGAGCGATGTCTGCAGTCTTGTCGTCGTTGAATTCAACAACCTTCATGGGGCCAACGGGCAGGATGTTTGCCTTCTTCAGTTCGTCCTGAACGATCTTGTTGACGGTTTCATCAACAACTTCGTGACGGATGGATTCGCCAAACTGCTTCAAGACCATAGCCTTGGGAACCTGGCCCTGACGGAAACCCTTAAAGGTTACCTGCTTCTTATACTGGTTCAGCTTCTTTTCGAAGGGAGCCTTCAGGTCAGCCTGCGGAATGGTGATTTCGAGGGTGCGCACGGTAGCGCTAGTTTCTTTGATTTCAGCGGTCATTATAAACTCCGAGATCGGTTACTAGAATAGATGATTTAATAAAAACATGCGAGGGGTGGGAGTCGAACCCACACACCGAGGTACCAGATCCTAAGTCTGGCGCGTCTGCCAATTCCGCCACTCTCGCGATTTTGCACCCAAAATTAGAAAATATCTCTCCCGCATACCAATCTTTTCATTGATTTTATCGTTACTTAATGACCTTTTGTAAATCACTTTTCACAACAAAAAAGAAAATCGGTCGTAAACCCTAGTTTCGGGACAAAACTTTCAAATCCTCACGGGTGATGTACCTGGAAACAAGCATATAGCCTGCCACTACAGCGACCGTTGCCGCAACCAGCCACAAGGGCAAGGCTCCCTTGATAAAGAACCAGGCCACTGCAGGCAGCAACAGCACGTGAATACCCGCCACCTTGAAGATATGACGGCGCATTTCCGCGGGAACGTTGAAATAAAGGAACACAAATATTCCAACTTCGGAAAAAATCTTTGCAACGGCCGCACCGGAAACATGAAAGCCCGGAACCAAAAGCAGGTTGGAACCCACATTCACGATGCCCGCCACGATGGCAAGCATCAGGTACTTTTTGCGGGACTGGGAAATCAGCCATTCGCTCCAGGGAACGGAATAGAAAGAAAGCACAAGCCAGCAGGCAAAAAGAATAATCACATGGTCTGGTTTAAACGCCATGTCGATAGGGACCACCACCGAGAAGAACTTCTCGGAAAAGCACATGGTACCCAGGAGAAACGCCGCACTGAGCAACCCCAGCACCTTGTGGGAACAAAACACCAGTTCACTGCGAGCCTCGTTTTCACCAGTCTCCTTAAGGCGGGCAAGCTGCCTTCGCAACGGAATGCTCAGGCTGCTTCCCAACACAAAGATGAACATGGCATAACGGAAACAGTAATCGTAAATGCCCACGGCGGCATTGCCGGCAAAGTACTTCAGGACAAAAATATCGAAGTTCTGGTGGAGCAACAGCAGGGAGGAGGATATGAAAAGGATCAACGATCCCCTATAGCAATCCATGGCACCGCGGAGCTCGTGACGACTCGGGAGGCCAAAGCTGAATTCGCGCTTGGGCCCAATAAACCAAAGAACCAGGGTGGCCAAAATTTCGGTGCCCACATCCAAAACCACAAAGTGCTCGATGGAAGGCATGGCGGCCACAAGCAACACAACCAGAATACCTATCTGCCGGACAGTCTGCACCAAGGGCGAGTAGGCGGTGTAACCCTTGCGGGATAGGAACCAGTCAAAGTTGAATGGCTTAAGAAACAGCTGCAGCAGATACGCCTTGAGAATCAGGCTGCTGGATATGTCGAAGGCGCAAGTGGCGCAAGCCGCAAGCCCAAACATCAATAGGATCAATAAGCCGCGAATGTAGGAAAGGGAAATAAAGAACTTGCGATCCAGTTCCTTGTCGTCGGGCCGGTCAATCAAAGCCAGGGACGAAATGCCGAAATCCAGTACAAAGTTCAAGTAGGTAAGTAGCGTAAGGGCAAAGGCGATCTCTCCCCAGGAGGAGGCGCCATAGCGCACCAGGGCAATGCTTGTAATACCAAAGCGTACCAACTTGCTTACGCCCTGGGCCATTCCGTTCATACCGGCATTAAGTAGGAGGGAATTCATTCGCATTGTTCACCTCTACTTTTTCTTAAGCCTTTCCTGGATCTTTGTCTTAAGCCAGACAATGAACTTCTTTGTAATGGCATAGGCCTTTTTCAGAACAGGAATGACGGTACTACGAACAAATTCACGCACAGTCCAGAAGTACCATCGCACATAGAACAGCGGCTTTGGAGATTCGCCCTTTGCGTTGGGGCAGACCTTCTCCAGGAATTTCTGCATGCGCATGGCGTTCATTTCCCAGCGGAACTTCCCATCTACAAACTGGAACATCTTTTCGCCGTCGCGGTGCAAAGACTCTGCCGTGGAGAAAGCCAGATACCCGCGGATCAGTTCGTAGGAATTGAACACGAAGGGCGTCACCTCGGGATGGGCGCAGACGTTCAAGGCCAGCGCAGGCTTATGGGCGAACCCTGCCTCGGCCAAAGGCAAGTTGAACATCTCACACCTGGAGAAACTAATCACCACATCGCACTGGCTATATACCTGTGCCATTTCCGCAGGATTCTTAATCACGCCCAGGCCCTTGATTCCGGCCTCGGCAAGGCGGGCGCTAGTGACCTCGTCACCACCGCCTACAATGGTGATATCCACCTTGTCGCCCAATTCCTTCTTGAGCCTGCAAAAGTCATCCATGCCCTTGCCTTCCCACTCGACGCTGCGGTACCTGCAGACTGCAAGCACGCGGATGGCACCCTCGGCATTACTCGAAAACGCATTCTGCGCATTCTTGTTCTGGGACTTGCCAAACAATCTCTTACGGACTTCCGTAGCCTTGAAATGGTCTGCGCCGTTGTAAAGCACAAAGGCATCGGGCCAGCGGATGTAACCTACGGCATACTGGCTAATGGTCACCACATGGTTAAACGCGGGATAAATGCGGTTGACACGGTCCTCGATCATCTGACGATGCTGTTCCCGTTCTTCGGGAATAGTGAGCTCCACGGGAATGTAGCCGTGCTCGTAGGCAATCGTCACCGCGTCCAGCTTCCAGTCCGCCAGCAGCGTAAAGAACTGCTCTGTACAAGCGATGATCACATCGTACTGGCCACGCTCCAAAATGTTGCGCAGGCCCTTGAAGTGGGTAGGCACCCGTACGGCACGGACACCTCTTGCCACCAGGCTCTTATCCAGGAAGCAGGCATACAGATCCACCTGGTGGCCGGCAGCCACGAGCAAGGGCATCTGGGCCGCAAGAACGCGGGTAACACCATACTCACCGATAAAGAATGTACTGAGGAAAGCTATTCTCATACGGAGTCCTCCGCAGCGGGTTCCGGTGCAACCTCTTTCAAGGCAGTCTCCGGTGCAATATTTTTTTCAGCAGGCTCTGCCACTGCATTCTGGGGTCGCGTTTTTACTCCGGCAGGTTCCTCAACAACGCCCCGCAGGGAATAAAGCACAGACATGTACCAGGCGCCCCATACAAGCGACGAGGGGAACAGCGGGAACACGTCAAACATGCCCAGGAACAAAGTAACAATGCCGCCACTCAAAAGGGCAAGGCCAAAGCCGCTCATGGTACGTTTGATAAAGCGCAGCAGGAAGAATCCGCCAATCAGGCAGAAGGATCCGAGCACGCCAAATCCCACAAGGCCCTGCTCCGAAAGTACCAGCAGGAAAACGTTATGGGCGTGACCAAGGCGGGGCACGAACTCCACAATGGGAATCATGGAATAGGAATCCAGGAACATCTTGTTACGGGCCAGGAAGTTTCCGGGACCCACACCCCACATGGGATCCGTACGCAAAATATCAAGGGCCGTAGCCCAGGCGCCCAAGCGGCCCAGGGAACTGATGTCCAGCTTGCCACTCAGGAAAGTGGACATGCCCTGCTTCAAGAACAAGTCGTCGGGCAGAAGCTTCCACACCACAAAGGCAAGGCCAGCAAAGGCCACGCAGGAAATCACGAAGTAGACCAGGAAGCGCAGCACCTGTCGCTGGTACTGCAAAAAGAGCTTGCTCACAATCAGGAGCACACCGCAAAGGCCCATGCCCAGGATACCCATTCGGGTGCCGCTGAACAGCACCACCAGCAGCACCAGCAAAGACCCGACGCCCAAGGTGGCCCACTTGTACTTTTGAGTCAGGTAGCCGTTAATAAGCCAAATGGTCCAGGCCACCACAAGCATCACCGCAAAGTTGGTGGAACTCAGGGCCGGCCCCTCGATACGCGTCTCGCTTGAAACCAGGCGTTCGATAAAGCCCCACCCGATCATGAACGTCAAATGGGCGTTCAGCATGGTCTGCACCTTCCTAGCGTTCCACTGGATCATGGTCGACGCCAAGAAGAACAGGAAGCATATGGAGTTCATGTAGAAGAAGATGTACTCGATATTGAAAGGCCTGGTCAGCAACACAAGCCCCATGTGCCCGAATACAAGGGCCGTGGCAATACCGATAGGTACGTCCAGCCGCTTCTCCCGATGGTCCAGGGAATACAGCAAAAAAAGTATGACTGCTACGGGAACAAAATAGAGGGCGATGGTCACACCGTCCAACTGGAACCAGTGCAACGAAATCAGCATGAACAGGACTGCAGGCAGCTTGGCGTCCATGATGAAAGCCGAGAACAGCGACCACAGAAGCAGGCAGAACATGATGGCCCCCGTAAAGTTGTTATCGGAGGACAGCATAAAGAATCCTGTCACCAGGATAGACGCGATAACAAGCAGGGGCTTTACGAGCTTCATTTGAATAAGGCGGCTTTCACCTGATCCAGTTTTTCCTTGACCTTTTCGGAGTTGGCAATTTCACCAGAACTCAGACCACGGAAAATGATGAAGAGAAGAGTAAGGGTAAGGGACACGGCGAAACCAGCAATGGCCCACTTGGCTCTCTTGGGACGTTCCTTCCAGTCGGGCAGGTAAGCGTCCTGGATAATCTGGATCACCGGCTGGGTCTTGAGCATCATGGCCTCGGTTTCCATAATCTGGATGGCGGCGGCTTCAAGCATCGTGGTGTACAGCTTAAGGTCAGCTTCGCGCTGCTGCTCGTAAAGCATCTTGGAGACGGCCCAACCGGAGTTGATGTACATGGACTTGTTGGAAGGCTTGTAGTCTTCGCTGTAGCTGCCGCGGAGTTCCTTGAACTTCTGTTCCAGCAGCTGACGCTTCTTGCGGATTTCATGGGCGTCGGCGTTGTCGCCACCCTGCATCCTCTCGGAAAGCTTGAAGTTGTTGATCTGGGTTTCGTAGCCACCCAGGGCAGACAAGGTCAGTTCCATCTGGCTCTTAAGATCCACCAGGTTGTTGTCACGATGGAACTCCACCAGTTCCTGGCCAATGTTCTTCACGGAGTCTGTCAGTTCCAGCTGGGATTTCTTCAGGTAGTCCAGGGAATACTGCAGGTTCTCCTTCTGCAGCTTAAGGTACTTCTCGTTGGAAGTGGAAACCATGTAGCGGATCACGGACTGGGCCAGTTCCTTGTGTCTAGACTCCATGGAACAAGAGATTACTCCAGACTGGTCTTCCTCGATAAAAATATCCTTGTAGAACTTCTTCAGCAAAAGCTCGTCGGCATCCTTGTCGTACATAGTATCCAGATGGAAATGATGGATCGTACTCAAGGCGATTTCACGGCCGGACAAAATCTCAAGATACAAGTCCGAAGGCTTCATGGACTTCTGGCTCGTCAAGAAGGAAGAAAGACCAGACACACCTGTAGACATGGACTTATACATAGAAGAAAGGGCACTCATAGGCGAACTATCGCTGGAGGCATCAATCTTCAAACGAATCTCCGTCTTGTAGATCGGGGCCATCACCCAAGCCAGGCAGAAGCAGATGAAGGCTACGATAAACGGAATCACAAAGAATTTCTTCTTCTTTAAGCAGTAGCAAAATACGTCAAAGTACGACATGTATAACTTACTCTCGAAAAAACTTAATTCCTACTTACCGGTAATAATAATCGCAGTCGCAATAACACTCAACAACGATGCCAGGAAGAGGGTGACATCCTTTACCGATTCATAGATGGAACGGGGAATTTCAATGTAATCGCCCGGCATAATTTCATCGTGGTACGGGTCGATAGAGAAACTCTTTCCGTCGCGGATAACACTCACGCGCTTCCAGGAACCCGTAATAATGGTAACACCAGATGCGGCGATATAGTCGATAGCGTGATACTCGGGATTATAGAGGGCGCGACCCACAACGGCCACGGCACCGCCTACGTAAACCAGGGGATCCTTCTGCCAAAGTTCCTTCTTGGTCTTAGGCTCGTTCTGCCAAAGTTCCACCTTGGTCTTGGGAGCAAACACCATGTCGCGGACCTGGGTAATCTGATACATTCCGATCTTGCCATCGGGATACATGACCTTGGCCCACTTATTGTCGCCAACACCCATGGTACGCATATTGTCCAGGTATTCGCCAAAAGTTCTACCCTGCACATGAGCCATAGTTTCAGAGGCATGCATAGAGGTTATGGTAATGGTTTGCTCGGAGGTGCTATAGGGCACGTAGATGATGTCATTGTTCTGCAACGACACGTTGATACTGTCGATGCCATCCATCTCGTACTTGGTAAAGTCCACCATCAAGGTGTCACCGCCACGAATCAGCTTCAAGCTCTTCTTGTCGGCAAGGGGCATAAAGCCGCCCACGTAACCGATCATGGTGCTAAGACGAGTCTGGGGATCGATGGTACGGAAACCAGGAGCCACAACAGCGCCCAGGGTGGACACGTGAATCTTTCTCATCTTCACGATCTGAACCTGTACATATCTTTCGTCGTACTTGGTCAAGAGCAACTTCAAGATTGCGCCCTTGGCTTCGTAAAGAGGCATGGAATCGACCTTCACCATGCCGCAGCCGGGAATGGACACGTTCCCTTCGGGAGACACCTGGACCACATCCATTCCCTTGGGCAAAAGAACCTCGAAATAATCGCCAGGGCCAACCCTGTAGGTAGAATCAATGGTGCCTTCAATATTAATCGGTTCCTGAACGGTAGAGTTACGCTGGTACTTGGATTCCTGACTCTGGAACTGAGGAACGCTTACAGAAATAGATCCATCGGCAGCAAATGCCAAAGACGCAATAAACGACAATAGCAAAAATAAAAATCGGTACATGGTTAGAAATATACAAAAAACCCGGCCGCGAGGACCGGGTCTTTTAAAGCCAATCAGCAAAGATTAGTTCTTGCTTTCGCCTTCAACCATGTCAACAGCTTCGGGCTTGGCAGCGTCAGCAGCCTTCTTGGTCTTCACAACGATTTCGTCTTCGACGAGACCGATGAGAGCCATTTCAGCAGCGTCACCAGCACGGTTCGGGCCGAGCTTCAGGATGCGGGTATAACCGCCGTTACGAGAAGCGTAGCGAGGACCGATAGTGTTGAACAAATCCTGGAGAACCTTCGGGTCCATCACGAAGCGAGCAGCTTCACGACGTGCAGAAAGGTCACCCTTCTTTGCGTAGGTAATCATGCGATCCACATAGCCGCGAACGAGCTTGGCCTTGTGGAGAGTGGTGCGCACGTAGCGGTTGCCCTGTTCGGCTTCCATGCCCTTACCCAGAATAGAGGTAGTGAGGGCGCGGAGGATGGCACGCTTGTGCTGGGCGTTAACGCCGAGTTTCTTGTTTTTTACACCGTGTCTCATTTTTAATCCTTCAAGTAGTCATCGACGTCCATACCAAAGCTAAGGCCCATGGAGGTCAATACTTCGTTAAGTTCAACCAAGGACTTACGACCGAAGTTCTTGTATTTGAGCATATCGTTTTCCTTGTTGCGCACAAGTTCGCCAACGGTATGGATGTTTGCCATACGCAGGCAGTTGCTGGAG